>NZ_KQ970787.1 GCF_001579175.1 Streptococcus oralis | reverse complement strand
AATCCAAGCATCGTACTTGCAGATGAGCCAACGGCCAGTCTGGATACCCAGCGTGCCTACCAAGTAACGGAGATGTTGGCTGCCATTGCCCATGAACAAGGTAGAGGAGTTGTTATGATTACGCATGACACTCGTCTTCTTGATAAGGTTGACCGTATTTATGTCATGAATGATGGCCATCTAGTTGAAGAAACACATGCATAAA
>NZ_KQ970786.1 GCF_001579175.1 Streptococcus oralis | reverse complement strand
GTAGAAGTTACAGACGATGGTGAAGGAAATCTTACTGCCAACGTAACATACCCAGCGGACAAAGAATTCAACAACAGCTACGGAGCTTCAAAAACTCCAGCTACTCTTGCCGTTAAGAAAACACTTACTGGTCGTGAGTTAAAAGCTGATGAGTTTGAATTTACTTTGACAGACCAAGATGGTAACGTGAAAGAAACAGTCAAGAATGACAAAGATGGAAACGTTAAGTTCTCAG
>NZ_KQ970785.1 GCF_001579175.1 Streptococcus oralis | reverse complement strand
TAAAGTCACTTTTCTTTCCTTTGGACAATATTTTAGAACTTCAATCTTGTCTGGATGGGTTTTTGAGTTCTTACTAGTTAGATAATTCATGCTACCACAAGAGGAGCATTTGAGATTAATTTTTACTCGCACGAGATTTCCTTTACTTTTAATAATGATCTAAATTGAACTAAGTTACATAAACAGCTGAAAGCAACACAAGCAGCCGTCGCATAAAAAACAGAGTGGTAGCCGTATTGCC
>NZ_KQ970784.1 GCF_001579175.1 Streptococcus oralis | reverse complement strand
TGGAGGATTACCCAAGTCCGGCTGAAGGGAACGGTCTTGAAAACCGTCAGGCGTGTAAAAGCGTGCGTGGGTTCGAATCCCACATCCTCCTTTCATATTAACGCGGGATGGAGCAGCTCGGTAGCTCGTCGGGCTCATAACCCGAAGGTCGTAGGTTCAAATCCTGCTCCCGCAATTTTGGCTCGGTAGCTCAGTTGGTAGAGCAATGGATTGAAGCTCCATGTGTCGGCGGTTCGATTCCGTCTCGCGCCATATTAA
>NZ_KQ970783.1 GCF_001579175.1 Streptococcus oralis | reverse complement strand
TATATATTCTGGAAGGGTAGCGAAGAGGCTAAACGCGGCGGACTGTAAATCCGCTCCTTCGGGTTCGGGGGTTCGAATCCCTCCCCTTCCATAGTTACGGGCATAGTTTAAAGGTAGAACTAAGGTCTCCAAAACCTTCAGTGTGGGTTCAATTCCTACTGCCCGTGTTAATATGATTATGGCGGGTGTGGTGAAGTGGTTAACACACCAGATTGTGGCTCTGGCATGCGTGGGTTCGATCCCCATCACTCGCCTATTTTATATTATTGGGGTATA
>NZ_KQ970782.1 GCF_001579175.1 Streptococcus oralis | reverse complement strand
CCCAAAAGATTTTTAAAGGAAAAGACCTGAGTAAGGTTGCTAGCCACACTCTTAATTACGGGCATATCGTTGACCCTCAAACTGGCAAGGTTATGGACGAGGTTATGATTGGTGCTATGAAGTCTCCAAAGACCTTCACTCGTGAAGATATTATCGAGATTAACACCCACGGTGGGATTGCGGTGACCAATGAGATTCTCCAGCTAGCTATCCGTGAAGGAGCTCGATTGGCAGAACCCGGTGAATTTACCAAGCGGGCCTTTCTAAACGGTCGTGTTGACCTGACTC
>NZ_KQ970781.1 GCF_001579175.1 Streptococcus oralis | reverse complement strand
ACCAAAAAATAAAATAGAATCAAAAGAAAGCGTTTGTTATTTTATCTTTTCCAGCAAGATTATAGTTTTTGGCTATAAAAACTTATAAAAAGTAGAAAAGATGACTAAAATTGGCCTTAAAACTTGATGTTTATAAACTTTACTAAGCTTTTTGTATGTGAAAAAACTTTTTTTGTGTTATAATGAGTTATCATATTAGAGGTTAGAGGAGTTTGCTATGAAAACAGATATTGAAATCGCACAGAGTATTGAGTTGAAGCCAATCGTGGATGTTGTGGAGAAACTTGGG
>NZ_KQ970780.1 GCF_001579175.1 Streptococcus oralis | reverse complement strand
AGCTTTAAACTTGCTGCTGTTCGAAATCTCTATCTCAGTAAGTTCTTAAAAGACCATGATCCGAAAGGGGCAAGATTCAAAGAAGAATTGGCTTCTTTATTTGGCCAAGCCCATCTTTCATGTTTAAAAGAAGATTACCAAGAACTAGCCCACTTGCTCTATCAGATAGCAGAAGTAGATGGTCGCTTTAGAGATTTATATGTAAACTAGTGACTATAAGCATAAAAAATAGTTCGTAAAAGCAGTTCTTCGTAAAATGAAGAACTGCTTTTTGATTATGGTATAATGAAGTAAGAAAATACCTTAA
>NZ_KQ970779.1 GCF_001579175.1 Streptococcus oralis | reverse complement strand
CTCTTGGCTCGTATGCGTGAATTTGCAGACGACAGTGATATCAGTCGTTCGGTTTTACAAGAGTATGGTCACATCTTGATCAATCACGACGCGGTGTTCGGTCTTCAAAAAATTAATTCATAGTTTTTAGAAATCAATTTTTACTTATCAGAAAAGGCGAATCAGATGATTCGTTTTTTCTTTTCTATCTATAAATAGTGGTTTTCTTGGATAGGAATTTTCACAAAATTCTGTTATAATGGCTATATCAGAAAATTTCTAGGAGACAAACATGACAGTTAAAATTGCTTTACTTGGATTTGGTACCGTTGCAAGTGGCGTACCTTTCCTCC
>NZ_KQ970778.1 GCF_001579175.1 Streptococcus oralis | reverse complement strand
TTCAGCGAGTGCTAGTCGATCAGCCTCAGTCAGCTCAAGCCAGTCAGCGTCTGTAAGCTCTAGCGAATCCGCTTCAGTAAGTGCAAGTCGATCCGCATCAGTCAGTGCGAGCCAGTCTGCATCGGTAAGCTCCAGCGAATCGGCTTCAGTGAGCGCTAGTCAATCAGCATCGGTAAGCTCAAGTGAGTCTGCATCTGTAAGCTTGAGTCAATCCGCTTCAGCGAGTGCTAGTCGATCAGCCTCAGTCAGCTCAAGCCAGTCAGCCTCTGTAAGCACAAGTCAATCAGCTTCAGTGAGCTCCAGTCAATCCGCGTCAGTCAGCTCAAGTGAATCGG
>NZ_KQ970777.1 GCF_001579175.1 Streptococcus oralis | reverse complement strand
GAAAAGCAAGAGGGTCAAGTCCTCTACACCTATGATGCGGACGGTCGTCGGGTGTCTATGAGTGACCTGACAGGAACTAGTCAGTACGCGACCAATGAAGAAGGCGAGATCACTGGCGTTCGTCAGGGAGATGGTAGCCTGATCCAGTACGAGTATGATGCCTATGGCAATATCTCGAAGATGATTTACCCAGATGGCAGTACAGTTTCCTACACTTACGATGAACTGGATCGTCTCACTTCCGTGACAGATGTTAAGGGACAAAAAACCACCTATAGCTACAACCAAGCAGGGGATCTGACGGAGGTTGTTCGGGGAGATGGAACCAAGAGCTTCTTGA
>NZ_KQ970776.1 GCF_001579175.1 Streptococcus oralis | reverse complement strand
GGGGAAAGTCATCACCGAAACCCTACTTGCTGCTGGTCATGAGGTTTGTCTAATTACTACTCCTAGTGCTCTTAAGGCAGAACCTCATCCCCATCTAACCATTCTAGAAATCAAAAATACGAATGATCTTCTTTTAGAAATGAAAGAGTGTGTTCAAGATTATCAGGTCTTGATTCATTCGATGGCAGTTTCTGACTACACTCCTGTTTATATGACGGGACTAGATGAAGTTAAGACGAGTTCTAATCTGGAAGATTTATTAGATAAGAAAAATAAAGAATCTAAGATTTCTTCAACTGATGAGGTGCAGGTTTTGTTTTTGAAAAAAACACCCAAGATT
>NZ_KQ970775.1 GCF_001579175.1 Streptococcus oralis | reverse complement strand
AAGGGGCCCGTTAGAGTTCCAGCTACTACTCCCGTTGATAAAGTCCCCAAAGCATAGCCAGACTTATCTTTAGGTACCTGACTAGCAATCAAGGCTGTTGCATTGGGGACAAAACCAGTAAATACACCATTTAGTAATCTAAGAAAGATTAACCAATAGATATTCGGAACAAAGGCCAAACCTCCCATAGTAATGGTCATGGCAAGGCCTGCTCGAATCATCATGGGTTTTCGACCGTACTTGTCAGCAAGAATGCCCCAGATGGGAGAAACTAAAGCTGCTGAAACAGCTGAAACTGAGATGGCTAATCCAGCATAGAAAGCAACTTGATCCTGCTCTATTCCCAACTGCTCC
>NZ_KQ970774.1 GCF_001579175.1 Streptococcus oralis | reverse complement strand
GAGTATCTTTTGTCCAAGGTTTATCTAGAGGCTTATTAAAATCTCTTATTTGAACTGGATTTGATACGAAGTTTACGTTTAATTTGACTGTTCAAGTGGAAATCTTTGGTTACAGGAAGTTCAATAGACAATTTGATTGCCTTTTTCTTGGAATACTTCCATATTGAAAGTCTGGTACATTATACCTTTTGACAAGGTATACTAAGAGTAGACTGTTCAAGATCGACAGTAAGCTGGTAAGCGGTATTGTCGCGTATAGTGATTTCAAAGTCAGTCGTATAGAGGACTAAACGGAGAGTGTCTCCTTCTTTTAACCTGTAAATAGTTGGTTGTAGTTCAAGTTGCACATCCATCCATT
>NZ_KQ970773.1 GCF_001579175.1 Streptococcus oralis | reverse complement strand
ATTTAGTGCACTATCAACTGCCCCTGCCCCTAGACCATAGGGGATAGCCCATAGGCACAGCTGCCAATATTCTTGACAAAAAGAGAAACCAAATAGGGACAAAGCGGTTAGCCCTACCGAAACTGTAGTCACTCTAGCTGTAGAAAATTTATGAATTATTTTGTCTGCATTCAAAGAAGAAATTATTGTACAAACAGAAATAATCAGAAAGATGGAGCCTGCTCCGGTAATAGTTGAATTTAAGCTACGATACATATTTGGCCAAGCGCTTCCTAAAATAGCATCAGGTAAGCCTAAACTAATAAAGGCCAGATAGATGACTGCCAACAATAACGAAATCATTTAATTTTCCTTTTCAGATTGTTCTTCTTTTGATTTCTAGAATCTTGTTTTTTCCAATTGATTGAACTCCGTTCAGTATGAACGGGTC
>NZ_KQ970772.1 GCF_001579175.1 Streptococcus oralis | reverse complement strand
GGGCGTCAACAGCAAGACCAAGAGGGTCATGAGGAGATGAATTTGGAGCATGGCTAGAATACTAACCAAAATCATCAAGACACCAATGAAAAATTGGTTAAAAATCATGGTCAAGCCAGCTGCCAACTGTTCGATATCCGTGGTTACACGACTAACCATCTCCCCACTACCTTGTCTATCTACAAAGGCAATCGGTAAACGATGGAGTTTATGGATGATTCGCTCTCGCAAGTCTTTGGTATAAGAAAAGATTAGGCGATTATAGAGGAGAGGATTGGCCCATTGAACGAGGGTATTCCCTATGACCACCAATATCATCTGAATGAAAATCTGCCAAAAAACTAGCGAAGAACCAGCCACTAGGACCTGGTCAATGACCTGCCCAATCAGAATAGGTAGATAGATTGATAAGCCAACTTGGGCAATAGTTCCTAGGAAGG
>NZ_KQ970771.1 GCF_001579175.1 Streptococcus oralis | reverse complement strand
TTTGAAGGTTGTGATTCTTTCACTGTCTCCCGAGCTGACTCACTTGCTTGGTACTGACTTTGAACACCAACTGAAGCTCTCTCTGACAGACCACTATTCGCTTGATTTTGTGTTCCAAGGGATTCACTTGAACTAGCAGTTATACTTTGACTGCTTGCCAAGGATTGACGAGCAGAAGCAGATTGGCTCATCGACTGACTCATACTAGAAGATCTTGAGGCACTGATGGACTGACTCGTAGAGGCAGATTGGCTAGCACTTTGTGAATTCAATTCTGACAATGACTGGCTTTGACTGGTAGACAAAGACAAGCTAGCTGTATCTCGATGATCCTGTGTCGTCCCCAGTACTACTGAATCTCTCGTCGCTAAGGTATCTTTCGATTCAACAGTCTTCTCAACAGCGACTGCATCATTGGCATAAACACGCGTTTGCGTCGCAGCAAAGCCACCTAAGATCGTCCCCGTAGCCGCT
>NZ_KQ970770.1 GCF_001579175.1 Streptococcus oralis | reverse complement strand
GTCCAAATGTTCCAGGAAAGCCTCAGATTGCTTATGATTTCGAGACAACAGACCGTATCTTGTCAGAGGTATTTGCCTACTTTACCAAACCTCTTGGAATTAAGTTGCCACCTTATTTTGATATTGTCCACTTTGACCAAGCGGCTGCTATTTTCAACAAATATCCGCTCAAGTTTGTTAACTGTGTTAACTCTATCGGAAACGGCCTTTATATTGAAGAAGAGTCGGTTGTTATTCGTCCTAAAAATGGTTTCGGTGGAATTGGTGGAGAATATATCAAACCAACCGCTCTTGCTAATGTGCACGCCTTCTACCAACGTTTAAATCCTCAAATCCAAATCATCGGAACGGGTGGTGTTCTAACGGGTCGTGATGCCTTTGAACACATCCTCTGCGGTGCTAGTATGGTGCAAGTAGGAACGACACTCCACAAGGAAGGCGTTGGAGCTTTTGAGCGCATTACCAATGAACTGAAAGCAATTATGGCGGAAAAAGGGTACGAGAACCTAGAAGATTTCCGTGGGAAATTGCGCTATATTGACTAAATGAAATAGAAAAACAAGAAGAAAGGAGAGAAGATGCTAGCCATAGAAGAGAGTCAAAACTTGTCTCTATCAAACTTATCTAGCCTGACCTTATTTACTGGTTCGG
>NZ_KQ970769.1 GCF_001579175.1 Streptococcus oralis | reverse complement strand
CCGTCATATGGATAAGCAGGACAAGCTCATCTCCAGCTACGGCTATGAGTATGATGATGGTGGCTATATCGCTAAAGAAACCATCCAGCAGGATGGGGAAACCCTAGTCCATACCTATACTTACGATACTCTCGGTCAAGTGGAAAATATGACCGTATCGGATGCATCTGGTAAGGAATTCTCCAAGCTCTCTTACACCTATGACCTAGCGGGCAATAAGCTGACCAGCACCGAGACAGTCGATGGCAAGGAGAGCCAGACACGCTTCACCTATGATGACCATAACCGCTTGACCAAACTGGAAGGGCCAGATGGTACCATCACCTATACCTACGATAAGAATGGCAATCGCATCGCTTCTGAGAAGAACTCAGAAAAGCTAGACTACATCTACGATACAGAGAATCGCTTGCTTGCGATCAAGGACAAGAAGGGTCTTCTCATGGCTGCGCTTTACGACGGGGATGATAACCGTGTCTTCACTGCCAGTCGCAAGGAAGGCAAGAACACTTATCAACTCTTCCAACGCAAGCCAAAGGATACCAAGTCAGGCCGTAAGTCACCATACACAGCCCCAAGTGGGGACCAACACTCCCTCTTCTGGTATGGCTTTAGCCAGAATGTCCTCCAAGCTCTATCCACATTACCGCAAACAATAGGAAGCATCTGGCACAGCATCTTTGACGATGTGTCGACAGCCT
>NZ_KQ970768.1 GCF_001579175.1 Streptococcus oralis | reverse complement strand
TTTTTGACTCTTTCTATTATACCTTCTTTTCTCCCTTTGTCAATAGGTTTGTTAGATTTATTTTCGACTTTTATAATAAATTTTTTGAAGATGTTATCCTAAACATTACTATCTTCTATAGTATTTTAGTCCCCTAGAAAGAACTTACAAGCTTTTTCGTTTCACCAACTTCACGACCGCCTCTGTCCGTGCGGTGTGAGGAAACATATCGACTGACTGGATGTAGTGGAGGTCGTATACTTTCACAAGTTTAACCAAATCTCGTGCTAATGTTGAAACATTACAAGATACATAGACCATCTTTTCTGGAACATAGGTTAGGATTGTCTCTAACAACTCATCATCTAAACCAGTTCGCGGAGGATCTACAATCAAGGCATCTGCTCGGTATCCTTCTTTGTACCAACGTGGAATAATCTCTTCTGCAGTCCCAGCTTCATAATAGGCGTTATCAAATCCCATTCTCTGGGCATTTCGCTTGGCATCTTCAATGGCTTCCGGGATAATGTCCATTCCTCTGAGGCTCTTGACCTTCTTCGCGAAAGCAAATCCAATCGTCCCAACACCGCAATAGGCATCAATCAAATGATCTTCTTCACTAACATCTAGGGCCTTAACCGCTTGACTATAGAGAATCTCGGTCTGCTCAGGATTGAGCTGATAGAAGGCTCGAGGGGAGAGAGAAAACTCATAGTCGAGTACTCCTTCTTGAATACTCTCTTGG
>NZ_KQ970767.1 GCF_001579175.1 Streptococcus oralis | reverse complement strand
GGATTGGCACTCATAAGGATCCGTACGTAACGGCAGTCCAGAGGATTTTTGGTCTGATGCAATATAGAGTTTTTGCTCAGACGGACGAAACCAGTGTTCCTCTACTAGCTAACGCCTTATCTGGATCAATGAACCAGTCTGAACTAGAGACTTTGCCTCGTCTGGCGAAAGGACAGTTATTCATGAATATTGCAGGGGTAGGAAATCTGGTCTTTAACCAACAGCTGTTAGCCCCTGAAGTTGAGCGCTATGGCGGTATTGAGTAAGAAAGGAAGGTAAACCAGAATGGCCAAAAATAAACTAGGAATGATTGCCAGGACTAAGCAGAGATTTGATCAATACGTATTGATTCGTAAATATCGCATGCAACAAGAAAGAGATTATTTCGCTTCAGAGGGAGAATCTGATCCAAAACGCCTGGAAGCACAAAAAGAACGAGATAAGGAGTTTTTGAACGGTCTCAAGAAGATTGGAATAGGATTTATTGTATTTTTAGTTTTTTATGGAATTTTGCGAACAATATTAGGATTATGGTAAATAAGCGAGGTATCCATGAAAAAAATATTTAAACTGAAGATCCTCATTCCTTTTGTGGCTCTCCTATTAATTATCAATGTTGGGATAACCATGTTAGTTGGGATAATGGGAGCTGTAACCAATAATGGAAGAAATGATTGTGGTGCTGTAGAAACAACATCTTCAACTGGCGACTCCACAGTTTCTTCAG
>NZ_KQ970766.1 GCF_001579175.1 Streptococcus oralis | reverse complement strand
TTGAGGGAGTTTAGCTTAGTTGTAATTGAGAGGAAATCGAAATTACAATCGGCGGATGAGAGAAACGAAGTTTCTTACCGTTGGCTGAGCTAGACTCCGCCCTTTGGGAGTTTAGCTCAGCTGGGAGAGCATCTGCCTTACAAGCAGAGGGTCAGCGGTTCGATCCCGTTAACTCCCATAGGTCCCGTAGTGTAGCGGTTATCACGTCGCCCTGTCACGGCGAAGATCGCGGGTTCGATTCCCGTCGGGACCGTTTAAGATAACGGAAGTTATTTTAGACTCGTTAGCTCAGTTGGTAGAGCAATTGACTTTTAATCAATGGGTCACTGGTTCGAGCCCAGTACGGGTCATCTTTGCGGGTTTGGCGGAATTGGCAGACGCACCAGATTTAGGATCTGGCGCTTAACGGCGTGGGGGTTCAAGTCCCTTAACCCGCATAATAGAAATCAGCCGGCTTAGCTCAGTTGGTAGAGCATCTGATTTGTAATCAGAGGGTCGCGTGTTCAAGTCATGTAGCCGGCATTTTTTTATATAAGAGGTCGATGCGAACGTAGTTCAGTGGTAGAACACCACCTTGCCAAGGTGGGGGTCGCGGGTTCGAATCCCGTCGTTCGCTTAGAGAGGCCGGGGTGGCGGAACTGGCAGACGCACAGGACTTAAAATCCTGCGATTGGTAACGATCGTACCGGTTCGATTCCGGTCCTCGGCATATATTGATGGGCACCCTTAGCTCAACTGGATAGAGTACCTGACTACGAATCAGGCGGTTAGAGGTTCGACTCCTCTAGGGTGCATTTTTTCTATTTAACTCGGGAAGTAGCTCAGCTTGGTAGAGTACTTGGTTTGGGACCAAGGTGTCGCAGGTTCGAATCC
>NZ_KQ970765.1 GCF_001579175.1 Streptococcus oralis | reverse complement strand
CAACATGGTCTCTTATCAGGGAATATCGGCTATCCAGCTAGTCAGGTTGCTCAAACTGCGACAGACAAGGACACGCTCGTCATGGAACTTTCTTCTTTCCAACTGATGGGAATCCAGGAGTTCCATCCAGAGATTGCGGTCATTACCAATCTCATGCCTAGTCACCTTGATTATCATGGCTCTTTTGAAGAATATGTGGCAGCCAAGTGGAATATCCAAAAAAATATGACAGCAGCTGATTTTCTTGTCTTGAACGTTAACCAAGACTTGGCAAAAGAATTGGCTAGCAAAACACAGGCTACTGTTGTACCATTTTCAACAAAAGAAACGGTTGATGGAGCTTATCTAGAAAACGGTCTGCTCTACTTCCGTGGTGAGGTGGTCATGGCAGCGGATGAAATCGGTGTTCCAGGTAGCCACAATGTAGAAAATGCCCTTGCAACAATTGCAGTAGCCAAACTTCGTGGTGTGGACAATCAAACCATTAAGGAAACTCTCTCAGCCTTTGGTGGCGTCAAACACCGTCTCCAATTCGTGGATGAGATTAAGGGTGTCAAATTCTATAACGATAGCAAGTCAACCAATATCCTAGCTACTCAAAAAGCCTTGTCAGGATTTGACAACAGCCAGGTCATCTTAATTGCAGGTGGTTTGGACCGTGGAAATGAGTTTGACGAATTGGTTCCAGATATTACTGGGCTCAAGAAGATGGTCATCCTCGGTCAGTCTGCAGAACGTGTCAAACGGGCAGCAGATAAGGCTGGTGTGGCTTATGTGGATGCGACCGATATTGCTGATGCAACTCGCAAGGCTTATGAGCTTGCGACTCAAGGAGATGTGGTTCTGCTCAGTCCTGCCAATGCTAGCTGGGATATGTATGCTAACTTTGAAGTACGTGGCGACCTCTTTATCGACACAGTAGCGGAGTTAAAGGAATAATATGAAAAAAATTGTCTTTACAGGTGGGGGGACGGTTGGACATGTCACCCTCAACCTTTTGTTAATGCCTAAGTTCATCGAAGACGGCTGGGAAGTTCATTATATCGGTGATAAACACGGAATCGAACACCAAGAAATCCTCAAGTCAGGTTTGGATGTTACTTTCCATTCTATTGCGACTGGGAAGTTGCGTCGCTATTTTTCTTGGCAAAATATGCTGGATGTCTTCAAAGTTGGTTGGGGAATTGTCCAATCCCTCT
>NZ_KQ970764.1 GCF_001579175.1 Streptococcus oralis | reverse complement strand
GCTAAGCGACTTCCATATCTCACAGGGGGCAACCCCCAACTACTTCCGGCGTTCTAGGGCTTAACTACTGTGTTCGGCATGGGTACAGGTGTATCTCCTAGGCTATCGTCACTTAACTCTGAGTAATACCTACTCAAAATTGAATATCTATCAAATCACAAGTAAACCTCGCGCTTCGTATCCTCAGTTACTTTGGATAAGTCCTCGAGCTATTAGTATTAGTCCGCTACATGTGTCGCCACACTTCCACTTCTAACCTATCTACCTGATCATCTCTCAGGGCTCTTACTGATATAAAATCATGGGAAATCTCATCTTGAGGTGGGTTTCACACTTAGATGCTTTCAGCGTTTATCCCTTCCCTACATAGCTAC
Source organism: Streptococcus oralis (assembly GCF_001579175.1). Classification (GTDB taxonomy): domain Bacteria; phylum Bacillota; class Bacilli; order Lactobacillales; family Streptococcaceae; genus Streptococcus; species Streptococcus oralis_O. The sequence continues at coordinate 4,635 of NZ_KQ970764.1, read as the reverse complement.
CCAGCGATGCCTTTGGCAAGACAACTGGTACACCAGCGGTAAGTCCACTCTGGTCCTCTCGTACTAGGAGCAGATCCTCTCAAATTTCCTACGCCCGCGACGGATAGGGACCGAACTGTCTCACGACGTTCTGAACCCAGCTCGCGTGCCGCTTTAATGGGCGAACAGCCCAACCCTTGGGACCGACTACAGCCCCAGGATGCGACGAGCCGACATCGAGGTGCCAAACCTCCCCGTCGATGTGAACTCTTGGGGGAGATAAGCCTGTTATCCCCAGGGTAGCTTTTATCCGTTGAGCGATGGCCCTTCCATACGGAACCACCGGATCACTAAGCCCGACTTTCGTCCCTGCTCGAGTTGTAGCTCTCGCAGTCAAGCTCCCTTATACCTTTACACTCTGCGAATGATTTCCAACCATTCTGAGGGAACCTTTGGGCGCCTCCGTTACCTTTTAGGAGGCGACCGCCCCAGTCAAACTGCCCGTCAGACACTGTCTCCGATAGGGATAACCTATCCGGGTTAGAGTGGCCATAACACAAGGGTAGTATCCCAACATCGTCTCCTTCGAAACTGGCGTCCCGATCTCATAGACTCCTACCTATCCTGTACATGTGGTACAGACACTCAATATCAAACTGCAGTAAAGCTCCATGGGGTCTTTCCGTCCTGTCGCGGGTAACCTGCATCTTCACAGGTACTAAAATTTCACCGAGTCTCTCGTTGAGACAGTGCCCAAATCATTACGCCTTTCGTGCGGGTCGGAACTTACCCGACAAGGAATTTCGCTACCTTAGGACCGTTATAGTTACGGCCGCCGTTTACTGGGGCTTCAATTCATACCTTCGGATTACTCCTAAGCACTCCTCTTAACCTTCCAGCACCGGGCAGGCGTCACCCCCTATACATCATCTTACGATTTAGCAGAGAGCTGTGTTTTTGATAAACAGTTGCTTGGGCCTATTCACTGCGGCTGACCTAAAGTCAGCACCCCTTCTCCCGAAGTTACGGGGTCATTTTGCCGAGTTCCTTAACGAGAGTTCTCTCGCTCACCTGAGGCTACTCGCCTCGACTACCTGTGTCGGTTTGCGGTACGGGTAGAGTATGTTTAAACGCTAGAAGCTTTTCTTGGCAGTGTGACGTCACTAACTTCGCTACTAAACTTCGCTCCCCATCACAGCTCAATGTTATAGAATTAAGCATTTGACTCAATTCACACCTCACTGCTTAGACAGACTCTTCCATTCGTCTGCTTTAGTTAGCCTACTGCGTCCCTCCATCACTACATACTCTAGTACAGGAATATCAACCTGTTGTCCATCGGATACACCTTTCGGTCTCTCCTTAGGTCCCGACTAACCCAGGGTGGACGAGCCTTCCCCTGGAAACCTTAGTCTTACGGTGGACAGGATTCTCACCTGTCTTTCGCTACTCATACCGGCATTCTCACTTCTATGCGTTCCAGCACTCCTCACGGTATACCTTCTTCACACATAGAACGCTCTCCTACCATACCTATAAAGGTATCCACAGCTTCGGTAAATTGTTTTAGCCCCGGTACATTTTCGGCGCAGGGTCACTCGACTAGTGAGCTATTACGCACTCTTTGAATGAATAGCTGCTTCTAAGCTAACATCCTAGTTGTCTGTGCAACCCCACATCCTTTTCCACTTAACAATTATTTTGGGACCTTAGCTGGTGGTCTGGGCTGTTTCCCTTTCGACTACGGATCTTAGCACTCGCAGTCTGACTGCCGACCATAATTCATTGGCATTCGGAGTTTATCTGAGATTGGTAATCCGGGATGGACCCCTCACCCAAACAGTGCTCTACCTCCAAGAATCTTTATGTCGACGCTAGCCCTAAAGCTATTTCGGAGAGAACCAGCTATCTCCAAGTTCGTTTGGAATTTCTCCGCTACCCACAAGTCATCCAAGCACTTTTCAACGTGCCCTGGTTCGGTCCTCCAGTGCGTCTTACCGCACCTTCAACCTGCTCATGGGTAGGTCACATGGTTTCGGGTCTACGACATGATACTAAGGCGCCCTATTCAGACTCGGTTTCCCTGCGGCTCCGTCTCTTCAACTTAACCTCGCATCATATCGTAACTCGCCGGTTCATTCTACAAAAGGCACGCTCTCACCCATTAACGGGCTCGAACTTGTTGTAGGCACACGGTTTCAGGTTCTATTTCACTCCCCTCCCGGGGTGCTTTTCACCTTTCCCTCACGGTACTGGTTCACTATCGGTCACTAGGGAGTATTTAGGGTTGGGAGATGGTCCTCCCAGATTCCGACGGGATTTCACGTGTCCCGCCGTACTCAGGATACTGCTAGGTACAAAGACTATTTTAAATACGAGGCTATTACTCTCTTTGGCTGATCTTCCCAAATCATTCTTCTATAATCTTTGAGTCCACATTGCAGTCCTACAACCCCGAAGAGTAAACTCTTCGGTTTGCCCTCCTGCCGTTTCGCTCGCCGCTACTAAGGCAATCGCTTTTGCTTTCTCTTCCTGCAGCTACTTAGATGTTTCAGTTCACTGCGTCTTCCTCCTCATATCCTTAACAGATATGGGTAACAGGTAGTACCTGTTGGGTTCCCCCATTCGGAAATCCCTGGATCATCGCTTACTTACAGCTACCCAAGGCATATCGTCGTTTGTCACGTCCTTCTTCGGCTCCTAGTGCCAAGGCATCCACCGTGCGCCCTTATTAACTTAACCTTATTTTTTGACCTTTCAGTCATAAACTCTTATTAATACTACAGCGTTTTCGGTTTATTTTCTTGTTACTATTTGATATAGATATTCAATTTTCAATGTGCATTACTTGGTGATCTCTCACCAATGGAGCCTAGCGGGATCGAACCGCTGACCTCCTGCGTGCAAAGCAGGCGCTCTCCCAGCTGAGCTAAGGCCCCACAAGACCTCTCAAGACTAAACAAGACCAATGCGCAGTTCCTTATCCTTAGAAAGGAGGTGATCCAGCCGCACCTTCCGATACGGCTACCTTGTTACGACTTCACCCCAATCATCTATCCCACCTTAGGCGGCTGGCTCCTAAAAGGTTACCTCACCGACTTCGGGTGTTACAAACTCTCGTGGTGTGACGGGCGGTGTGTACAAGGCCCGGGAACGTATTCACCGCGGCGTGCTGATCCGCGATTACTAGCGATTCCGACTTCATGTAGGCGAGTTGCAGCCTACAATCCGAACTGAGACTGGCTTTAAGAGATTAGCTTGCCGTCACCGGCTTGCGACTCGTTGTACCAGCCATTGTAGCACGTGTGTAGCCCAGGTCATAAGGGGCATGATGATTTGACGTCATCCCCACCTTCCTCCGGTTTATTACCGGCAGTCTCGCTAGAGTGCCCAACTAAATGATGGCAACTAACAATAGGGGTTGCGCTCGTTGCGGGACTTAACCCAACATCTCACGACACGAGCTGACGACAACCATGCACCACCTGTCACCTCTGTCCCGAAGGAAAACTCTATCTCTAGAGCGGTCAGAGGGATGTCAAGACCTGGTAAGGTTCTTCGCGTTGCTTCGAATTAAACCACATGCTCCACCGCTTGTGCGGGCCCCCGTCAATTCCTTTGAGTTTCAACCTTGCGGTCGTACTCCCCAGGCGGAGTGCTTAATGCGTTAGCTGCGGCACTAAACCCCGGAAAGGGTCTAACACCTAGCACTCATCGTTTACGGCGTGGACTACCAGGGTATCTAATCCTGTTTGCTCCCCACGCTTTCGAGCCTCAGCGTCAGTTACAAGCCAGAGAGCCGCTTTCGCCACCGGTGTTCCTCCATATATCTACGCATTTCACCGCTACACATGGAATTCCACTCTCCCCTCTTGCACTCAAGTTAAACAGTTTCCAAAGCGTACTATGGTTAAGCCACAGCCTTTAACTTCAGACTTATCTAACCGCCTGCGCTCGCTTTACGCCCAATAAATCCGGACAACGCTCGGGACCTACGTATTACCGCGGCTGCTGGCACGTAGTTAGCCGTCCCTTTCTGGTAAGATACCGTCACAGTGTGAACTTTCCACTCTCACACTCGTTCTTCTCTTACAACAGAGCTTTACGATCCGAAAACCTTCTTCACTCACGCGGCGTTGCTCGGTCAGACTTCCGTCCATTGCCGAAGATTCCCTACTGCTGCCTCCCGTAGGAGTCTGGGCCGTGTCTCAGTCCCAGTGTGGCCGATCACCCTCTCAGGTCGGCTATGTATCGTTGCCTTGGTGAGCCGTTACCTCACCAACTAGCTAATACAACGCAGGTCCATCTGGTAGTGATGCAATTGCACCTTTTAATTGACTATCATGCAATAATCAATTTTATGCGGTATTAGCTATCGTTTCCAATAGTTATCCCCCGCTACCAGGCAGGTTACCTACGCGTTACTCACCCGTTCGCAACTCATCCAGAGAAGCAAGCTCCTCCTTCAGCGTTCTACTTGCATGTATTAGGCACGCCGCCAGCGTTCGTCCTGAGCCAGGATCAAACTCTCATTAAAAGTTTGAGTTCTCACTCATTTCTGTCACTGACAGATTTATTGTTTTTTCATTGTTCAGTACTATAACCTTCAGTTATAGTGCCCTGCACATTGGTTCGTCTTGTTCAGTTTTCAAAGGT
>NZ_KQ970763.1 GCF_001579175.1 Streptococcus oralis | reverse complement strand
GCCAAGCGGTAAGGCAAGGGACTTTGACTCCCTCATGCGTTGGTTCGAATCCAGCTACCCCAGTTACTATTTGCCGGCGTGGCGGAATTGGCAGACGCGCTGGACTCAAAATCCAGTGTCCGCAAGGACGTGCCGGTTCGACCCCGGCCGCCGGTATAGTATGAAAGACAAGGTTTTCGGACCTTGTTTTTTGATTTAGTGAAGATTTTGATATTTTTCTTTAAGTACAGATAACTGAAGAATCATTTTTTTCTTATTCTAGTCATTTTTAGTGTATTTTTGGTATAATATTACTTATTCACAATTTATTTTGATTATGAAAGAGTTTGGTGATTAATGTCTCGGTCTGTTGAATTACTAAAGAAACGTTACTTAAAGAATATAAAAGAGAATCCTGATTTATTTATTGGTATTGAGTTAGAATATCCTATTGTAAATTTAGAGGGTAAAGCTACAGATGGTGAAGTTGTTAAGGATCTCTTTCGGTATTTACCATCAGTTCTGGGTTTTACGATCGAAAAAGTAGATGATTTTGGAAATCCAATTCAGTTACTTGATCCAGTTAGCCAAGATACTATCTTATTCGAAGTCTCCTATATAACTATCGAGTTTGCCTTTGGTAGGGCGGAATCCATCCAAGAGGTTGAAGTGCGTTTTCGAGATTACATGATTCTGATTCAGAAAAAGTTGGGTGAGGCAAATCATGCCATTATTGGTTCTGGAATCCATCCATACTGGGAGAAGAATGAGAATCAACCGGTTGCTTATGCACGCTATCAGATGTTAATGAACTATTTGAAGTTGAGTAGAACTTTTCTAGGGGCGGATTTACACGATTACCCGGAATATGGTGCTTTTATCTGTGGAAGCCAAGTTCAATTGGATGTTTCAAAGTCTAACTATTTGCGTGTTATCAACGCATTTACTCAGATCGAAGCTGCAAAAGCTTATTTGTTTGCCAATTCTGAGTTTTCAGGGGCAGATTGGGATACCAAAATTTCGAGAGATATTTTTTGGGAAGAATCTATGCACGGGATTTATCCTGAAAATGTAGGCGTCAATGCCAGACTCTTCAAAGATGAGAATGATTTTTTTGATTACCTAGATCATTCTGCAATCTTTACTGCGGAACGTGATGGCGAAACCTATTATTTTTACCCAATTCGAGCAAAAGATTACTTAGGGACTCCGGAAATTCACGCCTTCGCCCTTAATGGGGATGAGGTGTTGATTCATCCTCAGGAGGAGGATTTCCAAACTCATCGTAGTTACCAGTACCAAGATTTGACAACTCGAGGTACTATTGAGTTTCGTAGTGTCTGTACGCAACCCTTGAATCGTACTTTTGCTGCGACGGCTTTTCATTTGGGTTTGTTGGTTAATTTAAACAAGTTAGAAGCTTACTTGCAATCTGCACCATTTTTAACCACATTTGGTCGTGATTATAAGTCATTGAGGCGACAATTTTCTAAGAAAATGCTCACAGTTGAGGAAGAAACTGCAATTGTCGAGTTTTCAAAAGGCTTACTCCTTCTAGCTGAGGAAGGTCTGGAGAAGAGAGGTAAGCAAGAAATGACCTACTTACAGCCTTTGAAAGAAGAATTGGGCCTATAATTTCTCTGATAAAGGGAGAATTTTCTGAAAAATCATGATATAATGGAAGAGACTATAGATAAAGGATAGAGATTCATGACATTAGTTTATCAATCAACGCGTGATGCGAAAAATACAGTAACTGCCAGCCAAGCTATTTTGCAAGGTTTGGCGACGGACGGTGGTCTCTTTACCCCAGTTACTTATCCAAAGGTCGATTTGGACTTTGACAAATTAAAAGATGCTTCTTACCAAGAAGTAGCTAAGCTTGTCCTGTCAGCATTTTTGGATGACTTTACAGCAGAGGAGTTGGATTACTGTATCAACAATGCCTACGATAGCAAGTTTGATACTCCAGCTATTGCGCCATTGGTGAAATTGGATGGGCAATACAACTTGGAATTGTTCCATGGTTCAACGATTGCCTTTAAGGATATGGCCTTGTCTATCTTGCCATACTTTATGACGACGGCCGCTAAAAAGCATGGTTTAGAGAACAAGATTGTCATTTTGACAGCGACATCTGGTGATACTGGAAAAGCGGCTATGGCAGGGTTTGCGGATGTACCTGGTACTGAGATTATCGTCTTTTATCCAAAGGATGGTGTCAGCAAGGTACAAGAGTTGCAAATGACTACTCAGACTGGCGGCAATACTCATGTTATCGCTATTGATGGAAACTTTGACGATGCGCAAACAAACGTGAAGCATATGTTTAATGATGTGGCTCTTCGTGAAAAATTGGCTGCCAATAAACTGCAATTTTCATCAGCTAACTCTATGAACATTGGTCGTTTGGTACCACAGATTGTTTATTATGTTTATGCCTATGCTCAGTTGGTCAAGACTGGTGAGATTGTGGCTGGTGATAAGGTCAACTTCACAGTACCAACAGGAAACTTTGGAAATATCTTGGCTGCCTTTTATGCTAAACAAATTGGTCTGCCAGTTGGCAAATTGATCTGTGCTTCAAATGACAACAATGTCTTGACAGACTTCTTTAAAACACGTGTTTACGATAAGAAACGTGAGTTTAAGGTCACAACTAGTCCATCTATGGATATCTTAGTATCTTCAAACTTGGAGCGTTTGATTTTCCATCTTTTGGGGAATGATGCGGTTAAGACAGCTGAACTCATGAACGCCTTGAGTACACAAGGACAATATGAGTTGACTGATTTTGATTCTGCTATCTTGAACCTCTTTGCAGCTGAGTATGCGACTGAAGCGGAAACAGCAGCAGAAATCAAGCGTGTTTATGAGGCAGATGCTTATATTGAGGACCCTCATACAGCAGTTGCTTCGGCCGTATATAAAAAATACCAAGCGGCGACAGGTGATGTGACTAAGACCGTGATTGCTTCAACAGCTAGTCCTTATAAATTCCCAGTAGTTGCCGTAGAAGCTGTAACAGGAAAATCAGGCTTGACAGACTTTGAAGCCTTGGCTCAATTACATGAAATCTCAGGAGTGGCAGTGCCACCAGCAGTTGATGGCCTAGAAACGGCTCCAGTTCGTCATAAAACAACAGTGGCAGCTGCTGACATGCAAGCAGCGGTTGAGGCTTATCTAGGACTTTAAGACAGAGGAAGTAAACTCGGTTGGGAAACCAACTGAGTTTCTTTTCATCAGGAGGACAGAATGTTTAGGAAAAATAAAGACATTCTCAACATTGCCTTACCCGCTATGGGCGAAAACTTTTTGCAGATGCTCATGGGCATGGTGGATAGTTACTTGGTCGCTCACTTGGGCTTGATCGCTATTTCGGGTGTTTCAGTGGCTGGCAATATTATCACCATTTACCAGGCGATTTTCATCGCTCTGGGGGCTGCTATTTCCAGTGTTATTTCAAAAAGCATGGGGCAGAAAGATCAGTCCAAGCTAGCTTATCATGTGACTGAAGCGCTGAAGATTACCTTGCTACTGAGTTTGCTTTTAGGGGCCTTGTCTATCTTTGCTGGGCAAGAGATGATTGGACTTTTGGGGACTGAGGAGGCTGTGGCTGAAAGTGGAGGACTCTACCTTTCTTTAGTGGGTGGTTCGATTGTTCTTTTGGGTTTGATGACCAGTTTTGGGGCCTTGATTCGTGCAACTCATAATCCGCGTCTCCCCCTCTATGTTAGTCTCTTGTCAAATGCCTTAAATATTCTTTTTTCAAGTCTAGCTATTTTTGTCCTTGATATGGGCATAGCGGGTGTTGCTTGGGGGACTATCTTGTCTCGATTAGTCGGTCTTGTGATTCTGTGGTCGCAATTAAAGCTGCCTTTTGAGAAACCGACTTTTGGTTTAGATAAGGAACTATTGACTTTGGCTTTGCCAGCGGCAGGAGAACGTCTCATGATGCGAGCTGGAGATGTAGTAATCATTGCCTTGGTTGTTTCTTTTGGGACGGAGGCAGTAGCGGGGAATGCAGTCGGAGAAGTCTTGACCCAGTTTAACTATATGCCTGCCTTTGGCGTCGCTACGGCAACAGTCATGCAGGTGGCTCGAGCAGTTGGAGAGAATAATTGGGAAAGAGTCGCTAGTTTGAGCAAACAAACCTTTTGGCTTTCTCTGCTTCTCATGTTGCCCTTAACTTTCAGTATCTATGCCTTGGGGACACCACTGACTCATCTCTATACGACGGACCCTGTAGCAGTCGAGGCGAGTGTTTTGGTGGCACTGTTCTCTCTACTAGGAACCCCCATGGCGACAGGGACAGTTATATATACGGCAGTTTGGCAGGGTTTGGGGAATGCTCGTCTCCCCTTTTATGCGACAAGTATCGGTATGTGGTGTATCCGAATCGGGACAGCTTATCTGATGGGTATTGTTCTTGGTTGGGGCTTACCTGGTATTTGGGCAGGGACTCTCTTGGATAATGGTTTTCGATGGTTATTTCTACGCTACCGTTACCAGCGTTATATGAGTTTGAAAGGATAGGAGATGCAAAAAATAGCCTTTATTTGGGATTTAGACGGAACCTTATTGGACTCTTACGAAGCGATTTTGTCAGGGATTGAGGAAACCTTTGGTCAGTTTTCTATTCCTTATGATAAGGAGAGCGTGAGAGAGTTTATCCTCAGGTACTCTGTGCAGGATTTGCTGGAGCAGGTGGCAGAAGAGCGAAAGCTGGATGCGAAAGTGCTCAATCAGGTGCGTGCCCAGAGTCTAGCTGAGAAGAATGCCCAGGTAGTTTTGATGCCAGGTGCGCGTGAAGTGTTGGCTTGGGCAGAACAAGCAGGGATTCAGCAGTTTGTTTATACTCATAAGGGAGACAATGCTCTTACTATTTTAAGAGACTTGGGGTTGGAGTTCTATTTCACAGAGATTCTAACCAGTCAGAGTGGTTTTGCACGCAAGCCTAGTCCAGAAGCGGCGACATATCTGTTAGACAAATATGAGTTGGATCCTAGGACTACCTATTATATAGGGGATCGGACTTTGGATGTGGAATTTGCCCAGAATAGTGGTCTTCAAAGCATTAACTTTTTAGAGTCATCTTATGAAGGGAATCAGAAGATTCAAGCACTAGCAGATATTCCTTATATTTTTGAGGATAAGTAACGAGAAGAGTGTGTCAGTTCTGTGACAGAAACCTAACAAACTATTTCAACTGATCGAGTTTGTTACAAGGAATGGTCAGTTCTGTTAAATAGGCCCGAGAGGGCTTTTTTTCTGCTTTTTTTGTGTTATGATAGACAGGTACTCATTTGAAAGGAATGTGAAAGAATGAAGAAAAGAATTATTTTAGCCTCAACAGTAGCCTTGTCTTTTGCGCCAGCATTGGCAACTCAAGCGGAAGAAATTGCATGGACAGCACGTACCGTTGAGCAAATCCAAAATGACGTGACGAAAAACGAGAACAAAAACAGCTATACAGTTCAGTATGGTGATACCCTGAGCACGATTGCAGAAGCTTTGGGAGTAGATGTGACAGTTCTTGCTAATTTGAACAAGATCACCAATATGGACTTGATTTTCCCAGATACTGTCCTCACTACAACTGTCAATGAGGCAGAAGAGGTGACGGAAGTTAAAATCCAGACTCCTCAAGCAGATGCTAGTGAAGAAGTGACGACTGCGACAGCTGATTTGACGACCAACCAAGTAACCGTCGATGAACAAACGGTTCAAGTAGAAGACCTTTCTCAACCAATTGAGGAAGCTCCAACTGCAACCGAGACGGAAAAACCAGCAGAAGTAGCGCCAAGTTCAGAAGTTTCTGAGACAGCGACAGTTGCTGAAGAGACACCATCTACAGAAACATCTGTAGCTGAAGAAACAGCTGAAACGACTCCAGCGGAAGCACCAGTAGCAGAAACAACTAGTCCAGTTGAAGAAGCTCCACAAGCAGCGACTCCAGCTACCGAAGAAACGGCAGCAACAACTCCAGCAGAAGCACCAGTAGCAGCTGCGCCGGCAACTGAAACGCCTGCTGATACAACAGGAACAAGTGCAGCAGAAGAAACAGCAGCATCAACAGCAACTTCTGACACTGCAACTTCAACTTATCAAGCAGAGCAAAGCCAAACTCCTTCAAGAACGTATTCGGCTCCAGCGGCTCCTGACTATGCAGGACTTGCTGTAGCTAAGTCTGAGAATGCTGGTCTTCAACCACAAACGGCAGCCTTTAAAGAAGAAGTAGCCAACTTGTTTGGCATCACATCCTTTAGTGGTTACCGTCCTGGTGACAGTGGGGACCATGGAAAAGGTTTGGCCATCGACTTTATGGTTCCAGTGAGTTCAGCACTCGGGGATCAAATTGTAGAATATGCAGTCAAAAATATGGCTAGCCGTGGCATTAACTATATCATCTGGAAACAACGTTTCTACGCTCCATACGATAGTAAATATGGACCAGCCTACACTTGGAATCCAATGCCAGACCGTGGTAGCGTAACCGAAAACCACTATGATCACGTTCACGTTTCAATGAACTAATCATTAAAATGGAAGTTGGGAACTGATTGAGTTCCCGCTTCTTTTTTGTGTGTCTTCCTTCAGGATAATAAGAAGATTATTCTGAAGCAAGGTGGACCCGCTATTTTGACTCTGCTGAGTATGTTGCTTTTTAAATAAGAAACCCAGCGTCTTTCAGGACACTGGGTTTTGTAGATTCTTATCCATTTCGACGTTTACGGGCTAGTAGGGCTCTGTAAAAGAAGATGTGATTGTTTTGGATATAGGGAAGGATTGAAAAACTAGCAATTCCAAAAGTGATCCAATTGAGGAAGTACCAAGGGAGTAGTTGTAGGTCGAGGACAAAGCGCTGGAATTTGTAACCATTCATCAAGAAACGGCTTGTTTTCAGGATTTGACTGGGTTTAGCCTGCCCTAAATCTAGAGTGTCGCAGAGGAGGAATTCTACCTGCGAGTAGGCGTAATGTTGCGGGATATAGAGGGCATTTCCTACAATCATCAAGATGAGGCTCGCGAAAAAGTAGAGACCAAAGGTCATAAGGAATTGCTCCGTTTCAACGGATGAGAGGTCTAGTTTTGGAAATTCAGGATGTAGGGCGACAAATCTCCGAGCCAAGAGATTGCTATAAAAAAGAAAATAAACGCTTACTAGGTTTGGGATACTCCATAAAAAGAGGTAGAAGCGTTTGAGGAGGAGGGTCAGGAAAGTTTGCGAGAAGCGCTCTTCAGTAAAAAGGGCCAGGCTTGATTTTGCTGAGAGTTCCGTATCAGGATCCTTGAGGAGTCGGAGTGTCGCAAAAGCAGCACCTGCTAGAAAAATAGCGCTCATAAAAGAAACCACTAGCGGGAAGAGATAGGCTTGGAGAACTTGTGTCAGCATGCTGAAAAAGGATTGCTCTAAAACACTTTCTTGGAGACGAGCCAAGGGGTTGAGAAAGCCTGACAAGATGACCAGCATACTAGGAAGGAGATAGACCAGAAGGAGGCGGGGATTTTCAGCCTGAAATTGCCTAGCCTGCAGACGAATAGTTTTTAAATCAATTTTTGGGTATTTCATTCTCTCATTATACCATAGTTCGTGACAGTTCCAGCTTTTTTTGATAAAATCATACAGTATGCCTTTGGGCGCAAAGTATGAACTGGGACTGTTTTTCCCAGCTTCGGAGGTAAGAAATGTCAGATTCACCAATCAAATACCGTTTGATTAAGAAAGAAAAGCACACGGGAGCTCGTTTGGGGGAGATTATCACCCCACACGGAACCTTCCCAACACCTATGTTTATGCCAGTTGGTACCCAAGCGACCGTTAAGACTCAGTCGCCTGAGGAGCTCAAAGAGATGGGCTCAGGGATTATTTTGTCTAATACTTATCACCTTTGGCTTCGTCCGGGTGATGAACTCATTGCACGCGCCGGTGGTCTCCACAAGTTCATGAACTGGGATCAGCCTATCTTGACAGATAGCGGTGGTTTCCAGGTCTATTCACTCGCTGATAGCCGTAACATCACCGAAGAAGGCGTGACCTTTAAGAACCACCTCAATGGGTCTAAGATGTTCCTGTCGCCAGAAAAAGCTATCTCAATTCAGAACAATCTGGGCTCAGACATCATGATGTCCTTTGACGAGTGTCCTCAGTTTTACCAGCCGTATGACTATGTGAAGAAATCCATCGAACGAACCAGCCGTTGGGCAGAGCGTGGTCTAAAAGCCCACCGTCGTCCACAGGATCAGGGGCTATTTGGAATCGTGCAGGGAGCGGGATTTGAAGACCTTCGTCGCCAATCTGCTCACGACCTTGTGAGTATGGATTTCCCGGGCTACTCTATCGGTGGTTTAGCAGTTGGGGAGACTCACGAAGAGATGAATGCGGTCTTGGATTTCACAACCCAACTTCTCCCAGAAAATAAACCTCGCTATTTGATGGGTGTGGGAGCGCCAGATAGCTTGATTGATGGGGTTATTCGTGGTGTGGATATGTTTGACTGTGTCTTGCCGACTCGTATCGCTCGTAACGGAACTTGTATGACTAGCCAAGGTCGTTTGGTTGTCAAGAATGCCCAATTCGCTGAAGACTTTACGCCACTGGATCCTGAGTGTGATTGCTACACATGCAAGAACTACACACGAGCCTACCTTCGTCACTTGCTCAAGGCTGACGAAACCTTTGGCATCCGCTTGACTAGCTACCATAATCTCTACTTCTTGCTCAACCTCATGAAGCAGGTTCGACAAGCCATCATGGACGACAATCTCTTGGAATTCCGCGAGTATTTTGTAGAAAAATATGGCTACAATAAGTCGGGCCGCAATTTCTAAAATGGAATTTATAGAAGCTAAAAAATCCTGCGTTTTCTCGTAGGATTTTTCTTCTTTTTTTGATAGAATAAAGTGTATAACGAAAGGGAGAATTAACTCGTATGCGCATTAAATGGTTTTCCTTGATTAGGATTACAGGTTTACTACTGGTACTCTTGTACCACTTCTTTCAGACCATCTTTCCTGGAGGCTTTTTCGGGGTAGATGTCTTTTTCACATTTTCAGGATTCTTGATTACCTCTCTCCTCTTGGAAGAGTTTGGTAAGAAAAGCCAGATTGATTTGCTGGGCTTTTTTAAGAGACGGTTTTACCGTATCGTACCACCTGTGGTTTTGATGGTTTTGGTGACCATGCCCTTTACTCTCTTAGTTCGTCAAGACTATGTTGCAGGTATTGGCGGTCAGATTGCTGGAGTTTTCGGCTTTGTGACCAACTTCTATGAAATGCTTACGGGGGGCAGCTATGAATCTCAGTTCATTCCCCACCTTTTTGTTCATAACTGGAGTTTGGCTGTTGAGGTTCACTACTACATCCTTTGGGGTTTGGCTGTCTGGTTCTTGTCTAAACGATCAAAATCTAGTAGTCAGTTGAGAGGAACCGTCTTTCTCCTGTCTGCGGGAGCATTCATCCTTAGCTTCTTCTCTATGTTTATTGGTAGTCTCATGGCTAGTTCTTATTCGTCTGTCTACTTTTCAAGTCTAACCCATGTCTACCCTTTCTTTTTAGGAAGTATCCTTGCGACAGTTGTGGGAGTTCGTCAGACGACTGATTTGGTCAAACAATTTGATCGAATGTGGAATCTTCGTCAGAATCTACTGGTGTTTGCCGCGGGGCTTTTGGTATTAGTACTCTTGACCTTCTTTGTTAAGTTTACCTACCTGTTCGCTTACTTGTTTGGTTTCTTACTTGCCAGCTTAGCAGCCGTGGTCATGATTTTCGCTGCGCGTGTCTTGCATGAGAAGACTCCAGAGATACAAGAACCTAGGATAATCATCTTTCTAGCGGATACCAGCTATGCGGTTTATCTTTTCCACTGGCCTTTCTATATTATCTTTTCTCAGTTGATGAGTAATCTGCCTGCTGTTATTCTGACGATCATCTTTTCTTATTTCTTTGCTATCCTATCCTTCTATATTATTGAGCCATTGATTGCCGGTAGGACCAATCCCTTCATTAGGAAAATCAGCAAATTGCCTCATATCAAATCTATCAGTGCTTCTAGTGTGGGAATCCTTGGAGCGATTGCTTTGGTGATTACTATTGTATCTCCCCAAGTTGGAGCCTTTGAGACAGACTTGATGGTCAATGGTTTCAAACAAGCCCAGACCAATATAGGACAAACAAAGACTCTTGCTGAACAAGCTGAACTGAGTCGTCTAGGAATTTCTGATGGAACAAGCCTAATAGGAGATTCGGTAGCCTTGCGTGCCAATACAGCCTTACAAGAGGCACTTCCTGAAGCAAATATCAATGCCCAGGTTAGTCGAACGACCAAGCAAGCCAACGATATTATGCTCAATAACAGTCAGAACAAGGCGTTGCTAAAAACAGTTGTCATTGCAACGGGAGTCAATAATCCTGAAGGCTATAAGAATGACTTGGACAGCATCGTGAACAATCTACCGAAAGGACACCATCTGATACTGGTGACACCTTATGAGGGAGATAAGAGTAAGGACACTTACACATCAGTGGAGCAGTATGCGGCTTATGCGCGGGAATTAGCTGAAAAGAATCCTTACGTGAGCATCGCTGACTGGAATAAAGTTGCTAAGGAACACCCTGAAATCTGGGCTGGAACCGACCAAGTTCACTTTGGAAATGATAGCAACATGATTGAAGAAGGTGCTAAACTTTACGCAGAGACGATTGCAGCTGCTGTTAAGGCTGCTCAAGAACTACCTGTGAAATCAAAATAAGATCAAAGAGTTGGAGAAATCCAGCTCTTTTAAAATATCTCCAGAAAATAGGTCTATACCATTTACAAATGAAAAAGAAAGGTTTATAATGTAATTGACATAATAAATTCTAGAAACAATCTATCAAGGAGGTTATCATTATGCCTAATTATATTAAAGCGGATCAGTTTTTCTATCCACACGGAGTTCGTCGTGGCGGCTACTTGGAACTTGTGGATGGTAAGTTTGGAAAGCATGTAGAAGAGATTTCTGAAGGCGCTGACGTCATTGACTATACAGGCTACAGCATTGCTCCAGGACTTGTGGATACCCACATTCATGGATTTGGCGGTGTGGATGTCATGGATAATAACATCGAAGGAACGCTTCATACCATGAGTGAAGGGCTCCTCAGCATGGGAGTAACGAGCTTCTTGCCAACTACTTTGACTTCTTCTTATGAGCAATTGCTCGCAGTAACAGAAAATATCGGTGCCCGTTACCAGGAAGCAACTGGAGCCAAGATTCGTGGTATCTATTTTGAAGGTCCGTATTTCACAGAGAAATACAAGGGAGCTCAAAACCCTGCCTACATGAAAGATCCTCGTATGGATGAGTTTCGTGCTTGGCAAAAAGCAGCAAATGGCTTGCTCAATAAAATCGCCCTTGCGCCAGAACGTGAAGGTGTAGAAGACTTTGTTCGTACGGTTACGGGCGAAGGTGTGACGGTTGCTCTTGGTCACTCAGATGCAACATTTGACGAAGCTAAAAAGGCAGTCGATGCTGGGGCTAGTGTTTGGGTACATGCCTACAATGGGATGCGTGGTTTGACTCACCGTGAACTCGGTATGGTTGGAGCCATGTATCAATTACCTCATACCTATGCAGAGTTGATCTGTGACGGTCACCACGTGGATCCGAAAGCCTGCGAAATCCTTATCAAACAAAAAGGAACAGAAAATATTGCTCTTATCACAGACTGTATGACAGCTGGTGGATTGGAAGACGGTGACTACATGTTGGGAGAATTCCCAGTTGTCGTTGCAAATGGAACTGCTCGTCTCAAATCTACTGGAAACTTGGCGGGTTCTATTCTCAAGCTCAAAGACGGTTTGAAGAATGTGGTTGACTGGAACATTGCCTCTCCACATGAAGCAGTCATGATGGCCAGCTTCAACCCAGCAAAATCTGTTCACATTGATGATGTTTGTGGCCAAATCCGTGAAGGCTACGATGCTGACTTTATCGTGCTAGATAAAGATTTGGAATTGGTAGCTACCTATCTAGATGGTGTGAAACGTTATCAAGCATAAGATGATAAAATAGGAGTCGGCAAGGGACTCCTATTTTTATGATAGTCTCAAAATAGGTTTTAATAAGTTTCTCTGATAGGGCACTTAAGCAAAATTCTTTCCTTGTTTTGAAAAATTCGTTATAATATACGGTACAAAGGAAGTAGTGAAAATGTATCGTGTTATAGAAATGTATGGGGACTTTGAGCCTTGGTGGTTCATGGAAGGTTGGGAAGAAGATGTCATCATGAGTCAACGGTTTGACAAGTACTATGATGCTCTAAAATATTACAAAACTTGCTGGTTTGAGTTAGAAAGCAAAACTCCCTTCTATAAGAGTCGGAGTGACCTTATGACCATTTTTTGGGATCCTGCGGACCAGCGTTGGTGTGATGAGTGTGATGAGTATTTGCAACAATATCACTCCCTCCTCCTTCTCGAAGACGAAGGCATCATACCCGATGAAAAACTACGCCCAGGTTATGAAAAACAAACAGGTCAAGAAAAGCACCGTTCTTGCCGTATAAAATTGAGATAAAAAAGCAACTTTTAAAAGTTGTTTTTTTATTTTTTTTGCGAATAGTCTAGATAAGGAGGGAGCTATGGTACAAGAAATTGCACAGAAAATTATTGCGACTGCGAAAGAAAAGAAGGCTCAGGATATCTATTTCATTCCCAAGGAGGCTACTTATGAACTTCATATGCGAATTGGTGATGAGAGGTGTCTAATTGACTCCTATGATTTTGAGGTTTTAGCTGCAGTGATTAGTCATTTCAAGTTTGTGGCGGGTATGAATGTAGGAGAAAAACGCCGCAGTCAGCTGGGCTCTTGTGACTACCAGCATGGAGAGAAGGTGTCTTCTCTGCGCTTGTCAACCGTAGGAGATTATCGGGGACATGAGAGTTTGGTCATTCGTTTGTTGCACGACGAGGAAAGGGAGTTGCGCTTTTGGTTTCAGAATCTAGCGGAGTTAGGAGAGCAGTACAGGCAAAGGGGGCTCTACCTTTTTGCCGGTCCAGTCGGCAGTGGCAAGACGACCTTGATGCACGAATTAGCTAAGTCCCTCTTTAAGGGACAGCAAGTTATGTCTATCGAAGATCCTGTCGAAATCAAGCAGGACGACATGCTCCAGTTGCAGTTGAATGAGGCGATTGGACTGACCTATGAAAATCTGATCAAACTGTCTCTCCGACATCGCCCAGACCTCTTGATTATCGGTGAAATTCGGGACAGTGAGACGGCGCGTGCAGTGGTTAGAGCCAGTCTGACAGGGGCGACGGTCTTTTCAACCATTCATGCCAAAAGTATCCGAGGTGTTTATGAGCGCCTTCTGGAGTTGGGTGTGACGGAGGAGGAACTAGCAGTTGTTCTGCAAGGCGTCTGCTATCAGAGATTAATCGGGGGAGGAGGAATCGTTGACTTTGCAAACAAAGACTATCAAGAACACCAGCCAACTAGCTGGAATGAACAGATTGACCAGCTTCTTAAAGATGGACATATCACAAGTCTTCAGGCTGAAACGGAAAAAATTAGCTACCGCTAAGCAGAAGAAAATTATCACCCTGTTTCATAATCTCTTCTCCAGTGGCTTTCATTTGGTGGAAATTATTTCTTTTTTGGGCAGAAGTGCCCTGCTGGAAAAGGACTATGTGGCCCAGATGCACCAAGGCTTATCCAAGGGAAAATCTTTCTCAGAAATGATGAACAGCTTGGGTTTTTCAAGTGCTATTGTGACCCAGCTATCCCTGGCTGAAGTTCATGGAAATCTCCACCTGAGTCTGGGGAAGATAGAAGAATATCTGGACAATCTGGCCAAGGTCAAGAAAAAATTAATCGAAGTGGCGACTTATCCCTTGATTTTGCTGGGATTTCTCCTGCTAATCATGCTGGGGTTGAGGAACTATTTGCTCCCTCAACTAGATAGTAGCAATATTGCTACCCAAATCATCGGTAATCTGCCACAAATTTTTCTGGGAATGGTAGGGTTTGTTTCCATACTCGCCCTTTTATCCCTCACTTTCTATAAAAGAAGTTCCAAGATGCGCGTCTTTTCTATCTTAGCACGCCTGCCCTTTCTGGGAATCTTTGTTCAGACCTATCTGACGGCCTATTACGCGCGTGAATGGGGCAATATGATTTCGCAGGGGATGGAGCTGGCGCAGATTTTTCAAATCATGCAGGAACAAGGCTCTCAGCTCTTTAAAGAAATCGGTCAAGATCTGGCTCAAGCCCTGCAAAATGGTCGTGAATTTTCTCAAACCATAGCAACCTATCCTTTCTTTAAAAAGGAGTTGAGTCTCATCATCGAGTATGGGGAAGTCAAGTCCAAGCTGGGGAGTGAGTTGGAAATCTATGCAGAAAAGACTTGGGAAGCCTTTTTTACTCGAGTCAACCGCACCATGAATTTGGTGCAGCCACTGGTTTTTATCTTTGTGGCCCTGATTATCGTTTTACTTTATGCGGCAATGCTCATGCCCATGTATCAAAATATGGAGGTAAATTTCTAAAATGAAAAAAATCAAGACAAATTTAAAAAAAGCCAAGGTTCAAGCCTTCACTCTGGTAGAAATGTTAGTCGTCCTTTTAATCATCAGCGTACTCCTCTTGCTCTTTGTGCCCAATTTGACCAAGCAAAAGGATGCCGTAGATGACAAAGGAAAAGCTGCTGTTGTCAAGGTCGTGGAAAGCCAGGCAGAGCTTTATCGTCTGGACAAGAATGAAGATGCTAGTCTTAGCAAATTACAAGCGGACGGTCGTATCACAGCTGAGCAAGCCAAAGCTTATAAAGACTACCATGCAAAACAAAAAACAAGTCAAACTGTTGCAGATTAAGGCCTTTACCATGTTTGAAAGCCTCTTGGTTTTGGGACTTGTGAGTATCCTTGCCTTGGGCTTGTCCGGTTCTGTTCAGTCCAGTTTTGCAGCGGTGGAGGAGCAGATTTTCTTTATGGAGTTTGAAGAACTCTACCGTGAAACGCAAAAGCGTAGTGTAGCTAGTCAACAAAAGACAAATTTGAGCATAGACGGACAGACGATTAGCAATGGCAGTCAAAAGTTGACAGTTCCCAAAGGAATTCAAGCACCATCAGGACAGACGATTCACTTTGACCGAGCTGGTGGGAATAGATCTCTGGCTAAGGTTGAATTTCAGACCAGCAAAGGAGCAATCAGCTATCGATTATATCTAGGAAATGGAAAAATTAAACGCATTAAAGAGACAAAAAATTAGGGCAGTGATTTTACTAGAAGCAGTAGTGGCTCTGGCCGTATTTGCCAGTATTGCAACCCTTCTTTTGGGACAAATCCAGAAAAATAGACAAGAAGAGGCAGAGATCTTGCAAAAAGAGGAAGTCTTGCGTGTAGCTAAGATGGCCCTGCAAACAGGGCAAAATCAAGTGAAGGTCAATGGAGTGGAGATTCAGGTGTTTGCTAGCGAAAAAGGATTGGAGGTCTACCATGGTTCAGAGAAGTTGCTCGATCTTAAAGAGCAGTAAGGTAAGAGCTTTCACTCTTTTAGAATCTCTGATTGCCCTTATCGTCATTAGCGGAGGCTTGCTCCTCTTTCAGGCTATGAGTCAGCTCCTCATTTCAGAAGTTCGTTACCAGCAGCAAAGCGAGCAAAAGGAGTGGCTCTTGTTTGTGGACCAGCTAGAGGCTGAGTTAGAGCGTTCGCAGTTTGAGAAGGTGGAAGACAATCGCCTCTATATGAAGCAAGACGGCAAGGCTATCGCTATGGGCACATTCAAATCGGATGATTTTCGAAAAACGGATAGCAGTGGACGGGGTTACCAGCCAATGGTTTATGGACTCAAATCAGCTCAAATTACAGAGGAAAATCAATTGGTTCGCTTTCGTTTCCAATTTCAAAAGGGCTTAGAAAGGGAGTTCATCTATCGTGTGGAAAAAACAAAAAGTTAAGGCAGGCGTTCTTTTATATGCAGTCACCATGGCAGCCATTTTTAGCCTTTTGTTGCAGTTTTATTTGAATCGGCAAGTTGCCCATCACAAAGACTATACCCTAAACAAAGAAAAGTTGGCAGCTTTTGCCATGGCCAAGCGAAGTAAAGATAAGGCTGAGCAAGAAAGTGGGGAACGAGTCTTTAACCTAGGAAAAGTCACTTATCAAAATACCAAAACAGGTTTTGCAACAAGTGTTCGTATGAATAAGGGCAACTATGAATTTCTCTTTCCTTCGATGAAAGCCAAGGAAAAGAAAACGGATAAAAAGCAACAGCTAGCGACTGATTCAAATCCAAAACAAAATCAACAAAAAACAGAAGAAAAACCTGAAAAGAAAGCCAATTCCTAGGCAATTCAACTTCTTTGTGTTACACTAAAAGCATGAAACACGATTTTAATCACAAAGCAGAAACCTTTGATTCGCCCAAAAATATCTTTCTTGCAAATTTGGTTTGTCAAGCAGTTGAAAAACAGATTGCTCTTCTATCAGACAAGGAAATATTGGACTTCGGTGGTGGGACGGGTCTATTAGCCTTGCCCCTGGCCAAGCAGGCCAAGTCGGTTACCCTAGTAGACATTTCAGAGAAAATGCTGGGGGAAGCCCGTTTGAAAGCAGAGGACCAAGAAATCAGGAATCTTCAACTCTTGGAGCAGGATTTACTGGTGAATCCTTTGGACCAGCAATTTGATCTGATTGTTGTCAGTCGGGTTCTTCATCATATGCCTGATCTAGACGCGACCCTTGCCATGTTTCACCAACACCTTAGGGTGAAGGGACAAGTCCTCATTGCTGATTTTGTCAAGACAGATACCAACCACCACGGATTTGAATTGGCTGAACTGGAAACCAAACTCGACCAGTTTGGTTTTTCGAGCATTGACAGTCAGATTCTTCATAGTGCTGAAGGTCTTTTCCTAGGAAATTACGCAGAGCTCTTTTTAACTGTAGCCCAAAAATCACTCGCTGACTAAAGCAGTGATTATTTCTCTTCAGATGGAAAAAATAGGGGAATTTTGATAAGATAGGAATATGGATTTTGAAAAAATTGAACAAGCTTATACGTATTTACTAGAGAATGTCCAAGTCATCCAAAGTGATTTGGCGACCAACTTTTATGATGCCTTGGTAGAGCAAAATAGTATCTACCTAGATGGCGAGACCGAGCTAGAGCAGGTCAAGGAGAACAATCAAGCCCTTAAGCGCTTAGCCCTTCGCAAGGAAGAGTGGCTCAAGACCTACCAGTTTCTCTTGATGAAGGCAGGGCAAACGGAGCCTTTGCAGGCTAATCACCAGTTTACGCCGGATGCCATTGCCCTCCTCTTGGTACTTATTGTGGAAGAGTTGTTTGATCAAGAGGAAATTAGCATCCTCGAAATGGGTTCTGGCATGGGGATTCTGGGCGCTACTTTCTTGACTTCTCTTGCTAAAAAGGTGGATTACTTGGGAGTCGAAGTGGATGACTTGCTGATTGATTTGGCAGCCAGTATGGCAGATGTGATTGGTTTGCAAGCTGGTTTTGTCCAAGGAGACGCCGTTCGTCCGCAAATGCTTAAAGAAAGCGACGTGGTCATCAGCGACTTGCCTGTTGGCTATTACCCAGATGATGCCATCGCTTCACGCTATCAAGTGGCTTCTAGTCAAGAGCATACCTATGCCCACCATTTGCTGATGGAACAAGGTCTCAAGTACCTCAAGTCAGATGGCTATGCTATTTTTCTGGCTCCGAGTGATTTGTTGACCAGCCCCCAAAGTGATTTGTTAAAAGCTTGGCTCAAAGACGAAGTCAGTCTGACTGCTATCATCGCCTTACCAGAGGATATTTTTTCAACGGCCAGTCAGGCCAAGAGTATTTTTGTCTTACAAAAGAAAAGAGACAAGGAAACAGAACCCTTTGTCTATCCTCTAACAAGTCTGCAAGATCCGTCAGTATTGTTGACCTTTAAAGAAAATTTTCAAAATTGGAGCAAAGGTACTGAAATATAAGGTAGATTTTGTTATAATAGATGAAAACGCTTAAAAAGGGGTATCATGTTATGACAAAAACAATTGCAATCAATGCTGGAAGTTCGAGTTTGAAATGGCAACTATACCAAATGCCAGAAGAAACAGTATTGGCGAAAGGCTTGATTGAACGTATCGGCTTGAAGGATTCGATCTCAACTGTAAAATTCGACGACCGTTCTGAAAAACAAATTCTTGATATTGACGATCACACACAAGCCGTTAAAATTTTATTGGATGATTTGATTCGTTTCGATATCATCAAATCTTATGATGAGATTACAGGTGTTGGACACCGCGTTGTAGCTGGTGGTGAATACTTCAAGGAATCAACGGTCGTTGAGGGCGATGTTTTAGAGAAAGTCGAAGAGTTGGGACTTTTGGCTCCTCTCCACAATCCAGCCAACGCAGCAGGAATTCGTGCATTCAAGGAATTGCTTCCGGATATTACTAGCGTTGTTGTGTTTGATACCTCATTCCACACAACCATGCCAGAGAAGGCTTATCGCTATCCTCTACCAACTAAATACTACACAGAGAACAAGGTTCGTAAATACGGAGCCCACGGGACAAGTCATCAGTTTGTAGCTGGAGAAGCAGCAAAACTTTTGGGACGCCCTCTAGAAGATTTGAAATTGATTACCTGTCACATCGGTAATGGTGTTTCGATTACGGCAGTTAAGGGCGGTCGTTCGGTTGACACTTCTATGGGCTTCACACCGCTTGGTGGAGTGATGATGGGAACTCGTACAGGAGATATTGACCCAGCTATCATCCCTTATTTGATGCAGTATACTGAGGACTTCAACACGCCAGAAGATATCAGTCGCATTCTCAATCGTGAATCAGGACTCATGGGTGTTTCAGGCAAGTCAAGTGATATGCGTGATATCGAAGCAGCTGTAGCAGAAGGTAACCACGATGCGAAATTGGCTTATGAAATCTATGTTGACCGTATCCAAAAACACATCGGTCAATACCTTGCTGTCCTAAACGGAGCAGACGCAATCATCTTTACAGCAGGTGTTGGTGAAAATGCAGTAAATTTCCGTCGTGATGTTATTTCAGGCATCTCTTGGTTTGGATGTGATGTAGATTCAGAGAAGAACGTCTTTGGCGTAACTGGAGATATCTCAACAGATGCAGCATCTGTTCGTGTCTTGGTTATCCCAACTGATGAAGAATTAGTGATTGCGCGTGATGTGGAACGTTTGAAAAAATAAGCTGTTTTAACATTTTATTGAGCAAATAATAGAAGAAAAGAAGGTTGGAAAACGTAGTTTCCCACCTTTTTTTATGGAGAAAATCTCTAAAACCTTGCTGTTATTGGCTTTTTGGAAAAATATGGTATAATAGTAGTAATTTAATAGATGGAGTTGAGTTTTGAAGAAAAACTTTCGTGTAAAAAGAGAGAAAGATTTTAAGGCAATTTTCAAGGAAGGAACAAGTTTTGCCAATCGAAAATTTGTTGTCTATCAATTGGAAAACCAGCAAAACCATTTTCGAGTAGGACTGTCCGTCAGCAAAAAGCTGGGGAATGCAGTTACCAGAAATCAAATTAAGAGACGAATCCGACACATTCTACAAAGTGTAAAAGAGAGTTTGGTAGAGCATGTCGATTTTGTCGTGATTGCCCGAAAAGGGGTGGAAACCTTGGAATATGCAGAGATGGAGAAAAATCTACTCCACGTATTAAAGTTATCAAAGATTTATCAGGAAGGAAATGGGAGTGAAAAAGAAACTACAGTTGACTAGTTTGTTGGGCTTGTCCTTGTTTATCATGACGGCCTGTGCAACAAATAGTACAGCTAGCGATATAACGGCAGATTCGACAGATCTTTGGAGCAAATTTGTCTATTTTTTTGCTGAAATTATCCGCTTTTTGTCCTTTGACATTAGTATCGGAGTGGGGATTATCCTCTTTACAATCCTGATTCGTACGATTCTATTACCAGTCTTTCAGACTCAGATGGTTGCCTCTAGAAAAATGCAAGAGGCTCAACCGCGCATCAAGGCTCTACAAGAACAATATCCGGGTCGCGATATGGAAAGTAGAACCAAGCTAGACCAGGAGATGCGGAAGGTCTATAAGGAATTGGGGGTCAAACATTCGTCCTCTATTTGGCCGATTCTAATACAAATGCCGGTCCTCTTGGCTTTGTTCCAAGCCTTGAGTCGAGTGGATTTTTTAAAAACAGGGCACTTCTTATGGGTGAACCTAGGGGGAGTAGACACAAGCTTTATCCTTCCGATTTTGGCGGCAGTCTTTACCTTCTTGAGCAGTTGGTTATCAAATAAGGCCTTGCCTGAAAGAAGTGGAGCTATGACAGGGATGATGTACGGGATGCCGGTACTGATCTTTATCTTTGCCATCTCTGCGCCTAGTGGAGTTGCCTTGTACTGGACAGTATCCAATGCTTATCAAGTTTTGCAAACCTATTTCTTGAACAATCCTTTCAAGATTATTGCTGAAAGAGAAGCAGTAGTCCAAGCAGAAAGAGATTTAGAAGGCAAGAAGAGAAGAGCCTTGAAGAAAGCACAGAAAAAGAAAAAATAAGGAGGAATCTGGTAATGGTATTATTTACAGGTTCAACGGTTGAAGAAGCAATCCAAAAAGGGTTGAAAGAATTAAATATTTCAAGAATGAAGGCCCACATCAAGGTCGTTTCAAAAGAGAAAAAAGGTTTCTTGGGCTTGTTTGGTAAGAAGCCAGCTCAAGTTGATATCGAAGCAATCAGTGAAACAACAGTGATTAAAGCCAATCAACAGGCTGTCAAAGGTGTTCCAAAAGAAGTCAATGAAAAGAATGAGCCAGTGAAAACCGTCAGCGAAGCGACTGTTGATTTGGGATATGTGGTTGAAGCCATCAAGAAAATTGAAGAAGAAGGTCAAGGTGTCTCTGAAGAGGTCAAGGCTGAAATCTTGAAAAATGAAAAACATGCCAGCACGATTTTGGAAGAAACAGGTCATATTTCAATTTTAAATGAACTGCAAGTAGAAGATGCTACTGAGGAAGTTAAGCCTGCTCCAGAAAAAGAAGCTGAAACGCAAGAAGTAGCGAGCCAATCGTTGGAAGATTTGGGCTTAAAAGTAGAGCCAAGTTATGATACCGAACAAGTGGCAACAGAAGTAGCTAGCTACGTTCAAACCATTGTGGATGATATGGATGTTGAAGGTACGATTTCGAGCGACTACAATCGTCGTACCATCAATCTTCAAATTGACACCAACGAACCAGGTCGTATTATCGGCTATCATGGAAAAGTCTTGAAGGCCCTTCAACTCTTGGCACAAAATTATCTTTATAATCGCTATTCAAGAACTTTCTACATTACGATTAATGTCAATGATTATGTTGAACACCGTGCAGAAGTGTTACAAACCTACGCTCAAAAATTAGCGACTCGCGTTTTAGAGGAAGGTCGTAGCCAGCAAACAGACCCAATGTCAAATAGCGAACGCAAGATCATCCATCGCATTATTTCACGCATGGATGGGGTGACTAGCTATTCTGAGGGTGATGAGCCAAATCGCTATGTTGTCGTGGATACAGAATAAACAAAATCAGGCTTGACCTGATTTTTTGTTAGAAAAAAGGAGAAGAGACAGATGATGGAAACCATCAGAAATTATCTATCTTACGCGGGGATCCAGTACCGTAATCCAGATAAGGCTGGAGATGAACGAGAGAAGATGCTGGAATTGCGCCACAAGGGCCAGGAGGCTCGTAAGGCTTTTACAAATCTAGCCAAGACCTTCCAAGCAAGTCATCCAGAATGACAACTACAACAGACTAGTCAGTGGATGAATCAAGCGCAGCGCTTGCGACCACATTTTTGGGCCTATATACAGAGAGAGGGGCAGGTGACAGAGCCTATGATGGCGCTGCGTTTGTATGGAACACCTGCTGACTTTGGAATTTCTTTGGAAGTCAGTTTCATCGAGCGTAAGAAGGATGAGCAGACGCTGAGCAAACAAGCCAAGATTTTAGATATTCCACCAGTAGAAGGTGTTTATTACTTAGTCTACTCAAATGGGGAAAATTATAAGATGGAGGCTAATGAAGAAAATCGTCGTACTTTACGCGAGAAGGTGATAAGTCAGGAAGTCCGTAAAGTTTTGGTTAAGGCAGATGTTTCTTTTATTGAAAATCAAACATTAGAAGTGATCTTAGAAAAATTAGAAGAAGTCTATGATTGCTTGCTGCCTTACTATGAAGCGACAAGGATCTAGAAGGATTAGGTGAGTTGTTTTATATTAAGTTGTTTTATTGCTATTCTATGCATTTTTTCATATAATAGTAAAATAGGATGTGTGATTCATTAATCACCTCAAAGAGAAAGGAAATTCTATGTCAAATCTATCTGTTAATGCAATTCGTTTCCTAGGAATTGACGCTATCAACAAAGCCAACTCAGGTCACCCAGGGGTGGTTATGGGAGCAGCTCCGATGGCTTATAGCCTCTTTACAAAACAACTTCGCATTAATCCAGCACAACCAAACTGGATCAACCGTGATCGCTTTATCCTCTCAGCAGGTCATGGCTCTATGTTGCTTTATGCCCTTCTTCACCTTTCTGGTTTTGAAGATGTTAGCATGGATGAGGTCAAGAACTTCCGTCAATGGGGTTCCAAAACGCCAGGTCACCCAGAATTTGGTCATACAGCAGGAATTGATGCTACTACTGGTCCTTTAGGTCAAGGGATTTCGACTGCCACAGGTTTTGCCCAAGCAGAACGTTTCCTAGCAGCAAAATACAATCGCGAAGGCTACAATCTCTTTGATCACTACACTTATGTAATTTGTGGAGATGGAGACTTGATGGAAGGTGTCTCAAGTGAGGCGGCTTCATACGCAGGTTTGCAAAAACTCGACAAGTTGGTTGTCCTTTATGATTCAAATGACATCAACTTGGATGGTGAAACAAAGGATTCCTTTACTGAAAGTGTTCGTGACCGTTACAATGCCTACGGTTGGCATACAGCCTTGGTTGAAGATGGGACAGACTTGGAAGCAATCCATGCTGCTATCGAAACAGCTAAAGCTTCAGGAAAACCATCTTTGATTGAAGTGAAGACTGTTATTGGATACGGTTCTCCAAATAAACAAGGAACTAATGCGGTACACGGTGCTCCTCTTGGAGCAGATGAAACTGCGGCTACTCGCCAAGCTCTCGGTTGGGACTATGAACCATTTGAAATTCCAGAACAAGTTTATGCTGATTTCAAAGAAAATGTTGCAGATCGTGGCGCATCAGCTTATCAAGCTTGGACAAAACTAGTTGCTGATTATAAAGAAGCTCATCCAGAACTGGCTGCAGAAGTAGAAGCCATTATCGACGGACGCGACCCAGTTGAGGTAACTCCAGCAGACTTCCCAGCCTTAGAAAATGGTTTCTCTCAAGCAACTCGTAATTCAAGTCAAGATGCTTTGAATGTTGTAGCTGCCAAGTTACCAACTTTCCTAGGTGGATCAGCTGACCTCGCTCACTCAAACATGACTTACATCAAAACGGATGGACTTCAAGATGATGCCAATCGCTTGAACCGCAACATTCAGTTTGGTGTTCGTGAATTTGCAATGGGAACGATTTTGAACGGGATGGCCCTTCATGGTGGACTTCGTGTATACGGTGGTACTTTCTTTGTCTTCTCTGACTATGTGAAAGCAGCTGTCCGTTTGTCAGCCTTACAAGGACTTCCTGTGACTTATGTCTTCACCCATGACTCTATTGCGGTTGGTGAAGATGGTCCAACTCACGAACCAGTTGAACACCTAGCAGGTCTTCGTGCTATGCCAAATCTCAATGTTTTCCGTCCAGCAGATGCGCGTGAAACTCAAGCAGCTTGGTATCTTGCCGTGACAAGCGAAAAAACACCAACTGCCCTTGTCTTGACACGTCAAAACTTGACTGTTGAAGAAGGGACAGACTTTGGCAAGGTTGCTAAAGGTGCCTATGTTGTCTATGAAAGTGCAGCAGACTTTGATACCATCTTGATTGCAACAGGTTCAGAGGTGAATCTCGCTGTCGCAGCTGCCAAAGAATTGGCTAGTCAAGGTGCAAAAGTCCGTGTAGTCAGCATGCCATCTACAGATGTCTTTGACGCACAAGACGCAGCTTATAAAGAAGAAATCCTTCCAAATGCAGTTCGTCGTCGTGTTGCAGTCGAAATGGGAGCAACCCAAAACTGGTACAAATATGTTGGTCTTGATGGTGCAGTTCTCGGTATTGATACCTTTGGAGCATCTGCCCCAGCACCAAAAGTATTGGCAGAGTATGGATTTACTGTTGAAAATCTAGTCAAAGTTGTTCAAAACTTGAAATAATCACAAAAATCAGAGTGAAAACTCTGATTTTTTATAACCATAAAAACAAGGTACAACCTTGTAAAAGTAGCTGAAATTTGATATAGTAGTCCTATGTAAAATACAAAGGAGAAAATACTATGGAAAATATTAGTCCAAATTTAACATTTGTGATCATGCTTGTAGGTATGTTTGCCTTGATGTTCTTTATGCAACGTTCTCAAAAGAAACAAGCTCAAAAGCGTATGGAAAGCTTGAACAAGCTTCAAAAAGGCTATGAAGTGATCACAATCGGTGGACTCTACGGAACAGTGGATGAAGTAGATACTGAGAAACGAACAATCGTACTGGACGTAGATGGTGTTTATTTGACTTTTGAATTAGCTGCTATCAAGACAGTGTTGCCACTCAAAGAAGCTGTGACACCAGAAGGAGCAGTTATCGACGAAAGTGGAGCAATCGAAGAATAAAACGGGATTCTATCACTCCCGTTTTTCTATGATATGAGAGGAAAAGGGATGAAAAAAATAGTATTTGTGTGCTTAGGAAATATCTGTCGCAGTCCTATGGCAGAGTTTGTGATGAAGTCCATGACGAGTGATTATCAAGTTGAGAGTCGTGCAACTTCGTCTTGGGAACATGGCAATCCGATTCATAAGGGAACGCAAGGGATTTTCCAGCAGTATCAGATTCCTTATGACAAAGACAAAACATCGCTTCAGATTGGCAGAGAAGACTTTGAGTCGTTTGATTATATTATCGGTATGGATGCTTCAAACGTTTCAGATTTGCGTCAAATGTGTCCTCAGGGACAAGAGCACAAGATTTATGCTTTTGCATCTGAAAGTGTTCCAGATCCATGGTACACAGGAGATTTTGAGGAAACCTATGCGCGCATCACAAGTGGATGCCAAAGCTGGTTAGACCGTTTAGAAAATGAGAGTGACAATGGAAAAGTTTAAAGAAATCTTCGAAAAATATCGAGTATATCTAACTCGCCCGCGTATAGAGATTGCAACCGTTCTGCTAATCGCTATCTGTGCCGTGTCAGTTTTTCTACTAAACATACCAAAAAAAGGAGTACTGACACTTGACAATGGTGCGCTTGTTTATGATGGAACCTTGGTAAGAGGAAAGATGAATGGTCAGGGGACTATGACTTTTGAAAACGGGGACCAATACACAGGAGAGTTCAATAATGGGGCTTTCAATGGTAAAGGAACCTTCCAGTCCAAATCTGGCTGGAAATACGAAGGCGATTTTGTAAACGGCCAGGCCGAAGGTCAAGGGAAATTGACAACCGAGCAAGAAGTTGTCTATGAAGGAAGCTTTAAACAAGGCGTTTTCCAACAAAAACAATAACCTCCTGATTAGGAGGTATTCTTACAGACGAAAAAGAAAGCGCTTACCAGAACACTTGTTAGAGAAGAATCCTCAATGTAGAAAAAGTTTGTGAAATAAAAATATTTTTATTCTAATTTCACAATCATTAGAGTAAAATCCCGTAGCACCGCGATATTGATAATAAATTCACAAATGAATAAAATTTCTTTGTGAAATCTACATGAAACTGTTTACAAAGTCTGAAAAAAGAGTTATAATAAACTTGTGAAAAAATTAACAAAGGATTTAAATCCTTTAAGGCTATGGAGGAAAATATGGCTGATAAAAAAACTGTAACACCTGAGCAAAAACAACTCGCTGCTGAAAAGCATGTAGACGGACTAGTACAAAAAGCTTTGGTTGCGCTTGATGAAATGCGCAAGTTGAACCAAGAACAAGTTGACTATATCGTAGCGAAAGCTTCAGTTGCAGCTCTTGATGCACATGGTATCCTTGCACAACATGCAGTTGAAGAAACTGGTCGTGGTGTATTTGAAGATAAGGCTACAAAAAACCTTTTTGCCTGTGAACATGTTGTGAATAACATGCGCGGAGTTAAAACTGTCGGAGTTATTGAAGAAGATCCCGTTACAGGATTGACTAAGATTGCAGAACCTGTCGGTGTTGTGTGTGGTGTCACTCCAACAACGAACCCAACATCAACAGCTATTTTCAAATCATTGATTGCTTTGAAAACACGTAATCCAATCGTGTTTGCCTTCCACCCATCAGCTCAAGAATCTTCTGCTCACGCAGCACAAATCGTTCGTGATGCGGCAATCGCAGCTGGAGCTCCTGAAAACTGTGTTCAATGGATTACAGAGCCATCTATGGAAGCAACTGGAGCGCTTATGAACCACGAAGGTATTGCGACTATTCTTGCAACTGGTGGGAATGCCATGGTTAAGGCTGCTTACTCATGTGGGAAACCAGCTCTTGGGGTAGGTGCCGGAAACGTTCCTGCCTATATCGAGAAATCAGCTGACCTTCGTCAAGCTGCCCATGACATTGTGATGTCTAAATCCTTTGATAATGGTATGGTCTGTGCATCAGAGCAAGCGGTTATCATTGATAAAGAAGTATATGACGAATTTGTAGCAGAATTCAAATCATACCACACTTATTTTGTAAACAAAAAAGAAAAAGCCCTTCTTGAAGAATTCTGTTTCGGCGTTAAAGCAAACAGCAAAAACTGTGCTGGTGCTAAACTAAATGCCAACATCGTTGGTAAACCAGCTACATGGATTGCAGAACAAGCAGGATTCAGCGTTCCAGAAGGAACAAATATCTTGGCTGCAGAATGTGCAGAAGTAGGACCAAAAGAACCATTGACTCGTGAGAAATTGTCACCAGTTATTGCTGTCCTAAAAGCTGAAGACACAGAAGATGGTCTTACAAAAGCTCGTCAAATGGTTGAGTTTAACGGACTTGGTCACTCAGCAGCTATCCATACAAAAGACGAAGAGCTTGCTAAACGCTTTGGTACAGAAATCAAAGCTATGCGTATTATCTGGAACTCTCCATCTACTTTCGGTGGTATCGGTGACGTTTACAATGCCTTTATCCCATCATTGACACTTGGATGTGGTTCATACGGACGCAACTCAGTTGGTGATAACGTGAGCGCTATTAACCTTCTAAACATCAAGAAAGTAGGGAAACGTAGAAATAATATGCAATGGTTTAAAGTTCCTTCAAAAATTTACTTCGAACGCAATTCTATCCAATACCTTCAAACATGTGAAGATATTGAGCGCGTTCTGATTGTTACAGACAAATCTATCGAAAAACTTGGCTTTGTTCAACGTGTTATTGATCAATTGAACGCACGTAGCAACCGTGTAACTATTCAAGTCTTCTCAGATGTTGAACCAGATCCAGACATCACAACTGTAGAACGTGGTGCTGAAGTGATGAAAGCATTTGAACCAGATACAATTATCGCTCTTGGTGGTGGTTCTCCAATGGACGCAGCGAAAGTGATGTGGCTCTTCTACGAACAACCAGAAATCGACTTCCGTGACTTGGTTCAAAAATTCATGGATATCCGTAAACGTGCCTTCCGCTTCCCATCACTTGGTAAGAAAGCGAAGTACATCGGTATCCCAACAACTTCAGGTACAGGTTCAGAAGTAACACCATTTGCCGTTATCTCTGATAAGAAAAACAACCGCAAATACCCATTGGCTGACTACTCATTGACACCAACGATTGCGATTGTTGACCCTGCTTTGGTTGAATCAGTTCCAGACTTCATCGCAGCTGACACTGGTATGGACGTCTTGACTCACGCTACTGAAGCCTACACTTCAAACTTTGCCAACGACTACACAGACGGTATTGCGCTTCAAACAATCAAACTTGTCTTTGAATGGTTGGAAAAATCTGTTAAGACAGCTGACCCAGAAGCACGTGAGAAAATGCATAATGCTTCTACAATGGCTGGTATGGCCTTCGCCAATGCCTTTCTTGGTATGAGCCACTCAATGGCCCACAAGATTGGTGGTGTTCACCATACTGTTCACGGACGTACAAACGCAATCTTACTTCCATATGTTATCCGTTACAACGGAACTCGTCCATCTAAGACGACTACATGGCCTAAATACAACTACTGGAAAGCTGATGAGAAATTCCAAGACATCGCGAAAATGCTTGGCTTGCCTCACTCAACTCCAGAAGAAGCAGTTGAAGCATACGCTAAAGCTGTTTACGAACTTGGTGTTGCAGTAGGTATCAAGATGAACTTCAAGGATCAAGGAATTGATGAAAAAGCTTGGAAAGACAGCTTGCATGAAATTGCCTTGCTTGCTTATGAAGACCAATGTTCACCTGCTAACCCTCGCTTGCCAATGGTAGCTGACATGGAAGAAATCATGGCAGATGCTTACTATGGTTATGCAGAACGTCCAGGACGTCGTAAATAATCGTTTATCAGCCTAGAGACAGGAGAAATCCTGTCTCTTTTTTGTACATTTTTTTGAAAAATGGTATAATAAGCGTATATATTTATTTGAACATCAAACATTTTTATGGCATTGTGAGGAAGACATGGGACAAGTGAATGAATTAGGAGAGAAGGTACGAATCCTTAGAGAGGAGAAAGGTCTTAGTCGTCCAGTTTTTTGTGGGGATGAGTCAGAGTTGTCCGTTCGTCAGTTGGTCCGCATCGAGAAAGGAGAATTTCGTCCTACGATAAAAACACTAGAATACATTGCAGATAGGCTAGGCATTCCATCCTATGTCTTGATGCCAGACTATAAGGAATTACCCAAGCGTTACCAAGAATTAAAATACTTTCTTCTTCATCATCCTGACTATGGAGACAAAGAGTTGCAGGAACGAAAGGAAGAATATTTTGATGAGATTTTTGAATGTTTTTATGATGATTTGCCACGTGATGAGAAAGTGATAGTGGATTGTCTTCAAGCTATAGATGAGGTGAGGGCGACTAGTAATTCCTTATACGGAAGTAGTGTGATTGAGGGCGGTCTTCAAGACTTACTGTCCAGAGATGTATATAAAGCCGAGGACTTTTTGAAATTGAGACTGTATTTCAACTGTCAGTTAATGGATGGTTTAAATGTGGGCGAGATAAAAGAATCTGAGCATGAAACCATTCTTTGTTTTCATGACAAACTAATTTCTCAGGTTGATAAGATAGAGTTCGATTGTTTGGACTTGCTTAGAGATTCCTTGTTAGCTTCTTTAGCTTGTATAGAAATTATGGGGCTGTTTCATTATTTTAAGAGAGCAGTTGAGACCTTAAATAAAATAGGACAGAAAACACGAGATTTTCAAAAACAACCAATTGTCTTGATGCTTGAGTGGAAATATTATATTCAGATGGATTATGAAACAGCCAAACAAAAGTATGAAGAAGCAAAAATGATGGCGAGAATGTTTGGCAATGAGCAGTTACTCATTAGTTTAGACAATGAATGGGCTGAGGACCTAGAAAGATATCTTTAAATGCTTTATAGGAGTGACATTTCTGTCATTGGAGGAATGTCGCTTTTTTGTTAAAATGGATTCATAATAAAGAGAAAGGAATTTACTATGATTAAAATACTGATTTTTCTATTTATCACGGGTGGGTGGTGGACTTGAGTTTAGAGGAATGATATGCTAGAATTTGAAAGAATAAACAATGTTTTATTGACTGGCATGTCAGAAGTAGGAGATGTACTGCTCATTCGACAAACATTATCAAATCTTATTCAAGTAGAAATAAGAGTTAATGGCTATTTAATGGATCTGATTACAATAAAACCCCAAAAGTTAAAAATTTATCCTTTAGTAGGCATTAAAAAAAATGCACTTATTCTCGTTCAAGAAGTAAGTGTAGGACTGGATATGACGTTAGAGAATAACAGGACATTTAGGAATTTTAATTTTTTTAGAAGATTAAAATAAGAATCAAAGAAAAGGAGAAAAATATATGTGGCGTTGGGTATGGAGAATTGTAAGATGGATTTTAATTAATTTACTATGGGAAGCTCTCTGGGGCTGGGTAAAACAATGGTTTAGTAAATAGGAGGAATTGTTATGTGGCGTTGGGTATGGAAAATTGTAAAATGGATTTTAATTAATTTAATGTGGACAGCTATGTGGGCTTGGGTTGCACAGTGGTTTAGTAAATAGGAGGAATTGTTATGTGGCGTTTCGTATGGAGAATTATTAAATGGATTATTATTGACTGGATTTTAAGAGCAATTTGGGGCTGGGTAAAACAATGGTTTAGTTAATAACAGATGATAAATAATTTCTATTAGAAATTACTAGAATGATTATAATTGAATAAAAAAATAATTGATAGTTATGTCTCGGTTTGAAAATGGGCATTCTCAAAAAGATTATAGACATAACTATCAACTATTTTAATTATAATATAAAAGGAGAAAAAATGAAAGTAGAAAACATTTCGTATCGGGTAAACAGTCGTATACTTTTTGATAATATTTCTTTTGATACTTCAAATTCAGGTCTCACACTGATTACTGGGAAAAATGGTGCGGGGAAGTCAACATTATTAAAAGTATTACTAGGAATTGTTCAACCATATTCTGGCTCAGTGATTTCTGACGAAAAGGTTAGCTATGTTCCAGATTCTTCGGACAACTATTTCATCGGTTTATCTCCTAATTTATTATTCGAATTTTTACAGAAACAATTTTTTATTGAAACAAATTTGTTTGAAAAACGGTTAAGAGAATTACGAGAACAATTTTATTTGAATGAGAAATTGATGACGCAAACAATTCAATCATTGTCATTAGGAGAAAAGAAAAAAGTAATGCTTATAGCAGCATTTTTATTGGATTCTGATTTGTATGTTATGGACGAGCCTTTATCGGGATTAGATCAAATTTCGGTTGAAAATCTTATTCATTTGATTGAGCAAAAGATAAATCTAGGTAAACACTTTATTATTGTAAGCCACGAGAGACAGGAAATTTTACCGACAGTTGATCAGATTATTTCTTTGTAGAGGGAAATTGTATGGAAAAGTTTTATTATTCTATTACTCTGTTGTTCCTATCACGGCAAGGATACTGGAACGATTCGAATAATGTCAAGGAATTATCGCTAATTCAATTGACTTACAAATATTTTTTATCTTCTATTGCCTTGGTTTTTATTTTTTTGATTGCTAAATCAGAAATTTATAATATATTAAAAGAAAATCAAATTTGGGGAATCTTATCATACTTTGAATTAGCAACAATATTGGTTCCTGCAATTCTGTTATTAGGAATACTTTATGAAAATATTTATGTTTTAAAAACTAAAACAGAAAGTACAATGAGGATATTTTTCAATATAACAGGGAGAGAATTTTGGAAAATAGTATTCTTTAAGAATTTAATTCTAGTTTTGCCCATCTTAGTAATTATTTTTTTCTATAATATTTCTTTAGGAATATTTGCGTGCCTACTTGTTTTTTTACTTAATAATATATTTTTTATACCGAAAATCAGGTATGTTAGACCAAGATTTAAAAAATCGTTCAGTATGTCCTATTTATTATCTGTTGTTGATGGCTTGACAATGTTTAAAGCGATTACTATACCTGTGTTTTCAACTTTTATGTTTATGTTCATGTGGTTGGTTTTACCAGATTTTTTAGGAATTGATACCACGAATAAAGTGATGATATTGAATACAGCTTTATTCTCAGGGACAGTATTTTTTAGCAATAAAGGGATAAATTTTTATTTTCTTACTTTAAATAAGGATTTCCCTTATCTGAAGGCTGTGGGAATCAATCTTAATAAATTTATAAAAAAAGAATTTGGTCTTTAAATGTTATTAGTATCTTAGTTCCTGCGACCTCACTATATTTCTTTTTAAATTATCTGGGGTACGGTTTTATAGATATTTTCCTATTTCTTTTCGGAGTCTTTCTAGCATACTTTTTATGCCAAGGAATACAAATGATAGAGGTATTACTATTTCGAGAATATCATTTTCGAGATGCGAAAGAGCTAGAAGCTTTTTCGCTCCCTTTAAAGATGAGGGTGACAATGTATATTATTCGTTTTCTACCAATCCTAGTCTGTCTTTTGGTTAACCAAATAAGAATATTCGGTTTTTTGACTCAGATTTTCTTAAATATAATTTATATTGGTATTGTTTATTTTAGTTTGTATCGGTACACGATAACACAAGTGATTAAAGGAGATTATAATGTCCATTTTATCCATGAAAAATATTTCAAAATTTTACGCTTTGGACGGCAAACATAAAGAACAGGCTCTAAGAAATATTAACCTGCAGATTTCTGAAGGAAAAATTACAGCGATTTATGGTCCGTCAGGCTGTGGCAAAACCAGTCTACTGAATATCATCAGTGGTCTTGATAGGGAGTACGAGGGAGTTTTAGATTTTAAAGGGGAGTCTCTCAGAGAACTATCGGAGATTGAATTGACTCAATTTCGCAAAGACAACATTGGGTTTGTCTTTCAAAACTTCAATCTCATCCCCCATCAATCGGTTCTGGATAATGTCAAGTTGCCTCTCTATGTCAAAGATTTATCGGATAAAGAAATGACAAGGATCGCTCAGGAGCAACTTCATAGTCTAGGGATGGAGCCTTTTATGGCTAAGAATGTAAAACAGCTTTCTGGTGGGCAAAAGCAACGTGTAGCCATTGCACGTGCTCTGGTAAACCAACCAGATATGATTGTAGCTGATGAGCCGACTGGATCACTCGATTCTCAATCTCAGGAGATGGTTTTGGAAGTGTTCAAAAGTTTGGCCCAAGCTGGGAAAACAGTACTGATTGTTACTCATAACCCAGAGGTTACTGAATACGCAGATGTGATTATCAAAATGAAGGATGGTGAAGTCGTTGAAGAAGTCAAAAAATAAAGGATTGTCCTTTAAAAACAAATTCAAACTTTCTTTAAGTAACTTTTTAGAAAGAAAGTGGCGTAACTTGTTGATTGCAGTAGCAACCTCGATTGGTTTTGTAGGCGTGTTGATTTCTTTTGGTCTAGGAAATGCCTTGATTTCAATGATTGATGAAAATACCAACGGTGGCAAGCTTCCTTCCCAAGTTCAGATTGCACTGAATTCCAGTGTTGCTGGCAGAGGTTTTCTAAACCAAGATGATAAGAACTACATCACAGATACGATTGGGAAAGAAAATATTAAATATCTAGAGAGTCCTTTTGGTATGACCATGTCAAAGATCAGCATAGACGGACACGAAGTGGATTTTAGCCAAGCCCTGCCTTCTTATGCTCAGGTTGTGAGTTTATATGAAGATACAAGTATTTCTGTTAGTAGCAATGAAAAAGAAAAAGTGCTAGCAGGCTCTCTTTATACGGATGTTAACGAGGAGGGATTGACGATTCCGATGAGTTTGCTCAAAAATTGGAATGAACAAACCGGGAACAATCTGACAGCTAGTGATGTGATTGGCAAACCAGTCTCGGCAAGCATTGTAGAAAATGCTGCTGAAGGTAGCAAGTTGGCAGGTTTTCAGACTCATATTGTGCGTGTCATCAATGACGAAGATGATACAGAAGATAGTAATAGTTTTATGGCTCCCAAGCAGATGGAAACGATTTTAAAAGAAGCTGAATTCACAAAGGCCGTATCCTATTTTATTTTGGAGCTTAAAGACCCATCTCGTACGAAAACAGTAACAGAAGAATTGCAGAAAAATAAGAAGTATACAGTTCTCTCTCAACAGGCTGTTCTTGATATTGTGATTACCTTTATTCGTGTCATCCAAGGACTACTGATTGTGCTTTCTTCACAAGCGATTGTGGTGGCAGCAGTTATGATAGGCATCATCATTTATATCAATATTATGCAACGTTCTAAGGAAATCGGTGTCATGAAGGCTGTTGGCTATCAAAATAGAGATGTGAAAGGAATCTTTATCTACGAAGCTCTTTGGATTGTAGGAATTGCCTTGTTTATAGCTTTCATCATTGCTCAAGGGATAGGCAGTCTAGCGAATGTTATTGTTCACCATTTCTATCCATCAATCTCTAAAGTTTTTGAATTAAATCTTCTCTCTATTTTAGGGACCTTCATTTTTGCTTTGTTTCTTGGCTATATTTCTGCCTTCTTCCCAGCACGTAAGATTAGCAAAATGGATCCAGTGGAATCCTTACGCTATGAGTAGAGAAAGAAATTACAGAGGCATCCTATTAAAAAGAAACTGACATAGAAAATCAAGGTCAGCACTTGCAATTAAGCTCAAATAGTTATATAATAGGTTCGTTGAAAGGTGATTTGTAGTGATTCAAGTTACTCTTTTCACAATAAAAATTTCATGATTTTCATAAGGAGGAAATCACTAATGGTAGTTAAAGTTGGTATTAACGGTTTCGGCCGTATCGGTCGTCTTGCTTTCCGCCGTATCCAAAACGTAGAAGGTGTTGAAGTTACTCGCATCAACGACCTTACAGATCCAGTTATGCTTGCTCACTTGTTGAAATACGACACAACTCAAGGTCGTTTCGACGGTACTGTAGAAGTTAAAGAAGGTGGATTCGAAGTTAACGGTAAATTCGTTAAAGTTTCTGCTGAACGTGATCCAGAACAAATCGACTGGGCTACTGACGGTGTAGAAATCGTTCTTGAAGCAACTGGTTTCTTTGCTAAGAAAGATGCAGCTGAAAAACACCTTAAAGGTGGAGCTAAGAAAGTTGTTATCACTGCTCCTGGTGGAAACGACGTTAAAACAGTTGTATTTAACACTAACCACGACGTTCTTGACGGTACTGAAACAGTTATCTCAGGTGCTTCATGTACTACAAACTGCTTGGCTCCAATGGCTAAAGCTCTTCAAGACAACTTCGGTGTTGTTGAAGGATTGATGACTACTATCCACGCTTACACTGGTGACCAAATGATCCTTGACGGACCACACCGTGGTGGTGACCTTCGCCGTGCTCGTGCTGGTGCTGCAAACATCGTTCCTAACTCAACTGGTGCTGCTAAAGCTATCGGTCTTGTAATCCCAGAATTGAACGGTAAATTGGACGGATCTGCACAACGCGTTCCAACTCCAACTGGATCAGTTACTGAATTGGTAGCAGTTCTTGAAAAGAACGTTACTGTTGATGAAGTAAACGCAGCTATGAAAGCAGCAGCTAACGAATCATACGGATACACTGAAGATCCAATCGTATCTTCAGATATCGTAGGTATGGCTTACGGTTCATTGTTCGACGCAACTCAAACTAAAGTTCTTGATGTTGACGGCAAACAATTGGTTAAAGTTGTATCATGGTACGACAACGAAATGTCATACACTGCACAACTTGTACGTACTCTTGAATACTTTGCAAAAATCGCTAAATAATTCATGAGTCGATAAAAGCAAGACTAATAGGTCTTGCTTTTTCTATTTTTAGATAAAACAAAATGGATGATTTAGCGGTCATCCATTCTTTTTTAATTCTCTCTCAAATGTATCAGAAAGGGAAGTGAAGCTCAACTTTTCTAAGGTGAGTGGATGGGTAAGGGATAGTCGGAAGGCATGGAGCATGAGCCGGCTTGTCTTTGATTGACTATTATAGAGAGGGTCGCCTAGGATAGGGTGTTTATGGTGAGAGAGGTGAACACGGATTTGATGGGTTCGACCTGTCTTTAGCTTGCAACGAACAAGAGAAGTCTTATTAGGAAATTGTTTTAATCGACTTAACTGTGTTTCAGCATATTGCCCATTTTTGGAATCTACCACTCGTTTTCTGCGATCGTGTCGATCACGACCAATTTTATCTCGGAAGATAAGTTCTTTACTCCCTACTTGCCCCTCTACGAGTGCCCAGTACTCACGAGCGATTTCCTTTTTCTCCAACAAACGATTGAGAATGGGAAGGATAAAAGGATTTTTAGCGAAAAGCACTAAACCGCTTGTTTCCATATCCAGACGATGAACAACATAGCAAGTTTGACCAACGTAGGCAGAGACGTGGTTGAGAAGGGCGATTTCATCTGGTTGATTGCCGTGAGTTTTCATGCCTTCGGGTTTGTTGACAACAATGAGATGTTGGTCTTGGTAAATCTCTTGAACGAGGTCTGGCTTGCCCCAAAGAATTTCCTTTGTGGGATAGTCCTCCTCGTCAAAAGTCAATTGGCAAATATCCCCTGGCTTGACCATCTCGTTCCAGTGAACTTGTTTTTGATTGATCAAGATGCTCTTCTTGATTCTTAGAAAATGGCGGATCTTTCTAGGAATGAGGAGTTGTTCCTCTAGGAATTGCTTGACCGTCATTTGAGGCAGGGATGATGGTAATGTAAATGTGAATTGCATACAGATATTGTAACAAAAAAAGGTCTATTTGGATAGGGAATAGCTAAATTCTTGAGTTCCTATGGTGAAGATGATAAAATAAACGCATGAAATTAGATAAATTATTTGAGAAGTTCCTTTCTCTTTTTAAAAAAGAAACGAGTGAATCAGCAGAGTCTGATTCTACTAGTATGCGTCGTTCACGGAGCGATAGAAAAAAATTAGGCCATGTAGGTCCGATTCGGAAATTTTGGCGTCGCTATCATTTAACAAAAATTGTTCTTATCATCGGATTGAGTACAGGATTGTTGGTGGGCACCTATCTGTTTGCCATAGCCAAGTCCACTAATGTCAATGACTTGCAGAATGCCTTGAAAACAAGAAC
The DNA here is from genome assembly GCF_001579175.1 of Streptococcus oralis. GTDB lineage: Bacteria > Bacillota > Bacilli > Lactobacillales > Streptococcaceae > Streptococcus > Streptococcus oralis_O. Next base: position 3,743 of record NZ_KQ970763.1, on the reverse strand, counting down.
TCTGATTTTTGACCGCGAAGAAAAAGAGGCAGGCGCCCTATCCGGTCAAAAGGGAACTTATGTTGAGCTGACAGATATTAGTAAAGACTTGCAGAATGCCGTCGTCGCGACAGAGGACCGTTCCTTCTATAAAAATGACGGGATTAACTATGGTCGCTTCTTCCTAGCTATTGTCACAGCAGGTCGTTCTGGAGGCGGTTCTACCATCACCCAACAGTTGGCGAAAAACGCCTATCTGTCTCAGGACCAAACCGTTGAACGGAAGGCCAAGGAGTTTTTCCTAGCTTTAGAATTGACAAAAAAATACAGTAAGGAGCAAATCCTTACTATGTACCTCAATAACGCTTACTTTGGGAATGGCGTCTGGGGTGTAGAGGATGCGAGTAAGAAATATTTCGGTGTATCGGCTGTAGAATTAAGCCTTGATCAAGCGGCAACTCTAGCTGGGATGCTCAAGGGGCCAGAGTTGTATAATCCTTTGAATTCCATTGAAGATTCAACTAACCGCAGGGATACTGTATTACAAAATATGGTTGCGGCAGGCTATATTGATAAAAATCAAGAAACGGAAGCAGCTGGAGTAGATATGGCTTCTCAACTCCAAGATAAGTATGAAGGTAAGATTTCTGATTATCGTTATCCATCCTATTTTGACGCGGTTGTCAACGAGGCAGTCTCTAAGTACAATCTAACAGAAGAAGAGATTGTCAACAACGGTTATCGAATCTATACAGAACTTGACCAAAACTATCAAGCAAACATGCAGGTTATTTACGAAAACACTGCGCTATTTCCAACGGCAGAAGACGGAACGCATGCTGAATCAGGTAGTGTTGCTCTAGAGCCTAAAACGGGTGGAGTGCGTGGAGTTGTTGGTCGCGTAGCTGGTGATGACAAATCAGGCTTCCGTAATTTTAACTATGCAACTCAGTCTAAACGCAGCCCAGGCTCGACGATTAAGCCTTTGGTCGTTTACACTCCAGCCGTGGAAGCTGGATGGGCTCTGAACAAGCAACTGGACAACCACACCATGCAGTATGACAGTTATCAAGTAGACAACTATGCGGGCATTAAGACTTCTCCTGAAGTACCTATGTATCAAGCCTTGGCAGAATCACTCAACCTACCAGCGGTTGCGACTGTAAATGATTTGGGGATCAATAAGGCTTTTGAAGCTGGAACGAGATTTGGTCTGAATATGGAGAAAGTTGACCGCGTTCTCGGAGTTGCCCTAGGTGGAGGAGTAGAGACAAATCCTCTCCAAATGGCACAAGCCTATGCAGCCTTTGCTAACGAAGGTCTGATGCCCGAGGCGCATTTTATCACTCGTATCGAAAATGCCAGTGGACAAGTCATTAAGAGTCATAAGAACTCTCAAAAACGAGTGATTGATAAGTCGGTAGCCGATAAAATGACTAGTATGATGCTAGGAACATTTACTAATGGGACAGGGATTAGTTCATCGCCAGCAGATTATGTCATGGCAGGGAAGACAGGTACTACTGAGGCTGTTTTCAATCCGGAATATACCAGTGACCAGTGGGTGATTGGTTATACTCCAGATGTGGTAATTAGCCACTGGCTCGGCTTCCCAACAACAGATGAGAACCATTATCTAGCAGGTTCGACCTCTAATGGCGCTGCCCATGTCTTTAGAAGCATGGCCAACACCATCTTGCCTTACACTCCTGGCAGCACCTTTACGGTTGAGAATGCCTATAAGCAAAATGGTATTGAACCAGAAAATACTAAGCAGCGAGTCGTTGAAAATGAAACAAATCAGACGGAAGATCCGCTAGGAGATATTCGTAGTCGTGCCCAAAATCTTGTAGATGAAGCAGGCCGGGCAATTTCAGAAGCCAAGATAAAAGAAAAAGCCCAGACAATATGGGACTCAATCCTCAATCTATTTCGCTAATAGGCTTGTCAAAGCCTAGGTTTCTTGTTATAATAGATAAGATGGAGGCGTTATGGCACTAAAAAAAGCAAGCCTAGCATGTGCAGTTTGCGGTTCAAGAAATTACTCAATCAAAATTAGTGGGAACCCCAAGCCAACACGACTAGAAGTAAATAAATTTTGTAAACATTGTGGAAAATATACGACACATAGAGAAACGAGATAGGAGAGAACGATGGGTTTTATTAAGGATATTTTTAAACTTCTTAAAGAAACAACTTGGCCAACTCGCAAAGAAAGCTGGAGAGATTTTCGCTCTATTATGGAATATACAGCCTTCTTTGTGGTCATCATTTACATTTTTGACCAGTTGATTGTTTCAGGTTTGATTCGATTTATTAACATTTTTTAGAAGAAAAGTGGAAAACTTCTGCTAGATTTCTTCTATATATGTATGAAAGGAAATATCATGGATAGTTTTGACAAGGGATGGTTTGTCCTACAAACTTATTCTGGCTATGAAAATAAGGTAAAAGAAAATCTATTGCAACGTGCGCAAACATATAACATGTTGGATAATATTCTTCGCGTTGAGATTCCAACACAAACCGTGCAAGTTGAGAAAAATGGAAAGAAAAAGGAAGTTGAAGAGAATCGCTTTCCAGGTTATGTCCTTGTAGAAATGGTCATGACCGATGAAGCATGGTTCGTCGTTCGAAACACACCTAACGTAACAGGATTCGTCGGCTCACACGGTAACAGATCAAAACCAACTCCACTATTGGAACAAGAAATCCGTGATATTCTGGTTTCAATGGGACAAACTGTTCAAGAGTTTGATATTGACGTTGAAGTTGGCCAGACAGTCCGCATCATTGATGGTGCTTTTGCAGACTACACAGGTAAAATTACTGAAATTGATAACAACAAAGTGAAGATGATTATCTCTATGTTTGGTAATGATACGATTGCAGAAGTGAATCTCAACCAAATTGCAGAATTATAACCCCAGAGAGGCTTTGCCTCTCTTTTTATGTGCTGTTGAGGGAGGAAGAAGTATAAAATAGAGGAAGTAGACCCAGGAGCTCGCGCATTTTGCTAAACTAAATGCAGAAAGGAGAGGTCTATGAATCTAAAAGACTTATATGAAGAAAGCAAGGGAATCGTCCATAAGTGTCGCAAAGATTATCATTTGCATCTGTGGGAGAAAGAGGACTGGGACCAAGAAGGCATGTTATGTCTGTATGAGCTGGTGAATCTCAACCCAGAGTTACTAGAGGGCGAGCGTCATCAACTATATGTCTGTTTTAAAACAAAGTTTAGAAATCGTATCCTAGATTACATCCGTAAACAGGAAAGTCACAAGCGCCGTTTCGACAAAGAACCCTATGAAGAGGTGAGTGAGATTAGCCATCGTCTAGGAGAAAAAGGACTCAGGCTGGACGATTATTATCTCTTTCACGAACTTCTAAAGAATTACAAATCAAAGCAGAGTATGGAAAAACAAGAGTTAATAGACCGTCTCATGGGAGGAGAAGTCTTTAGAGGACGTAAAGCTCTACTAAGAGAACTTTCCCCTATCTTTTCAGAATTTCGGTAAAGATGAAAAAAGTCCTTGACAAAGGTAAAAAAGTCGGTATAATAGAAAGAGTTGAAAAACTCAAGGTCCGTTGGTCAAGGGGTTAAGACACCGCCTTTTCACGGCGGTAACACGGGTTCGAATCCCGTACGGACTATGGTGTATTGCGGTTAAAAAAACTTGAAAAAAGTTTTAAAAATCTGTTGACAGAGACAGATGGCTGTGATATACTAATATAGTTGTCGCTTGAGAGAATGAGTGACAAAG
>NZ_KQ970762.1:112470-162228 GCF_001579175.1 Streptococcus oralis | reverse complement strand
TTCTATCCGCCATAGCTCAGTTGGTAGTAGCGCATGACTGTTAATCATGATGTCGTAGGTTCGAGTCCTACTGGCGGAGTCAGATAAAAAGAACACCTGGTGGTGTTCTTTTTTCTTATGTTACTATTAGTCCGTCTCACCTAACGGAGTGAGATAAATAAACTACCTGCTATGAGAGAGTGTGTTGTTTGTTATGCCAAGAAAAATCCAAATGCTATACAATAAAGGTCTTCAAGCTAATTGTATAGTAAAAGGAGAAACCATGGTACAAAAGGCTCATAATTATCAAAAACAAAGTGGCACTGTAAGTATCACATTGTGTTTAGCTCTAAGTATTTACAAAAAGTTATCTATAATCCATATCGAAGTAGTCTAGGAGTAGTATTTCATGGTTTGTGAAATTATAAGAATATTGAGATTATTTAGGGTCACCTGATCCTTGATTATGTAGAGATTATTCCTTCAAGGATAGCGATAAGTAAAGAGCAATGAGGCTAAAACAACGTGAAAGTCATCGTCTGTAGGTACTTGCTGATAATTTGACCTTATATTCCCTAGCGCAAACTACTCCTTAGAGGAGGGGTTATGATTTTATAAATGAAGTAAACTTCTCAAAATTCAAAACTTAATTTTTGCATCTATAAATGTCTTTATATTTTATTTTTAGTTCGTTTGGCTTTAAATTCTACTTTTATAGGATTTGAAGCTTTTTTAGCCATTATTTTTGTTAGACTAGTGTTAATAATAAGAAAGGGATTTTTTATATGCTTCAAAATTTTTATGATCGAGCATTTGTTTTTTTGAAATTAGTTGAACAAGAATATGCTTCATTAGGTCAGAGTCGTGCTGAGTGGGAATCACTTCATCTTCGTTTTTTACTTTATTACTTGATAAGATTTAGAATTACAAGCGTTAAAGACTTTAATTTATATCATTTTCAGACGGCATATCGCTTGTATCTTGATAAATTCCTTCAAGAAGGTGCCGTCCTAAACTAGTAAGGGTCATATATTTCATTTATCACGAACAATAATGAGCATTTAATTTGTAAATTTAAGGATTTTATTTAAAATTTAAGGATTTGATTTTTATAATTTACAGAAATTCCAAATCTTTTCTAGTGTTTCTTCTTGATAAAATAGTGTTTTTTTCTTATAATAAATTGTAAGATATAATTGCGGGTGAAATTCCTGCCATGTATATGAGAAAGGACGAGCTGCTAGTAGCTCAGACGAATTTTATTATGACTTCAGTTGTTGTTGTAGGTACCCAGTGGGGTGATGAAGGTAAAGGGAAAATTACAGATTTTCTTTCAGCTAATGCAGAAGTGATTGCTCGTTATCAAGGTGGTGACAATGCTGGTCACACAATTGTGATTGATGGCAAGAAATTTAAGTTGCACTTGATTCCGTCAGGTATTTTCTTCCCTGAAAAGATCTCTGTCATCGGGAATGGGATGGTTGTAAATCCTAAATCTCTAATAAAAGAGTTGACTTATCTTCATGAAGAAGGTGTGACAACAGATAATTTGCGCATTTCGGACCGTGCGCATGTCATTTTGCCATATCATATTGAATTAGACCGTCTACAAGAAGAAGCTAAGGGCGACAATAAAATCGGGACTACTATCAAGGGTATTGGTCCAGCCTATATGGATAAAGCTGCTCGTGTTGGAATTCGTATTGCAGATCTTTTGGATAAGGATATTTTCCGTGAACGCTTGGAACGCAATCTTGCGGAAAAGAATCGTCTGTTTGAAAAATTATATGACAGTACTCCTATTTCAATTGATGATATTTTTGAAGAGTACTATGAGTATGGCCAACAAATTAAGCAGTATGTGACAGATACATCTGTTATCTTGAACGACGCGCTTGACAATGGCAAACGTGTACTGTTTGAAGGTGCGCAAGGTGTCATGTTGGACATTGACCAAGGGACTTATCCATTTGTTACTTCGTCAAACCCTGTCGCTGGTGGTGTGACAATCGGTTCTGGTGTTGGTCCAAGTAAGATTGACAAGGTTGTCGGTGTATGTAAGGCTTATACAAGTCGTGTTGGAGATGGTCCTTTCCCAACTGAATTGTTTGATGAAGTGGGAGATCGCATTCGTGAAGTAGGTCATGAATACGGTACAACAACTGGCCGTCCACGTCGTGTGGGTTGGTTTGACTCAGTTGTGATGCGCCATAGCCGTCGCGTATCTGGTATTACCAATCTTTCATTGAACTCTATTGATGTTTTGAGTGGTTTGGATACAGTGAAAATCTGTGTGGCCTATGATCTTGATGGACAACGTATCGACTACTATCCAGCTAGTCTTGAACAGTTGAAACGTTGCAAGCCTATCTATGAGGAATTGCCTGGTTGGTCAGAAGACATTACTGGAGTTCGTAATTTGGAAGATCTTCCTGAGAATGCGCGTAACTATGTTCGTCGTGTAAGTGAGTTGGTTGGTGTTCGCATCTCAACATTCTCAGTAGGTCCTGGTCGTGAACAAACCAATATTTTAGAAAGTGTTTGGTCATAGGAGATTTTTAAGATTAGTTTAAGAGAAGTCGGGTATACTATAGACAGTTACAAGAAGACCTCCTAACTTGTTGTAGCAAAATCCTAAACTTTTCTTTTTCATAATAATCTCCCTATTAAGTCACCCCGTTGGGTGGCTTTTTTTGTCTTGGGAATCATGATATAATAATAGAATCGACAAGTAGGAAAAGAGAAGAACGATGAATTATACAGTTGAAGAAAAAGAAGCCTTTATGAGAGAGGCTTTGAGAGAGGCTGAGATTGCCTTAGAACACGATGAAATTCCAATTGGTTGTGTGATTGTCAAGGATGGAGAAATCATTGGTAGGGGGCATAATGCGCGTGAGGAATTACAGAGAGCAGTTATGCATGCGGAAATTATGGCAATAGAGAATGCGAACTTGAGTGAGGAGAGCTGGCGCTTGCTGGATTGCACTCTTTTTGTGACCATTGAGCCTTGTGTCATGTGTAGTGGGGCGATTGGGCTTGCCCGCATTCCAAACGTGGTCTATGGGGCTAAAAACCAGAAATTTGGTGCAGCTGGGAGCTTGTACGATATCTTGACAGATGAGCGGCTCAACCATCGTGTAGAGGTAGAAACGGGAGTTTTGGAGAGTGAGTGTGCAGCGATTATGCAGGATTTTTTCCGAAATCGACGGAAAAAATAATTTCTCTTTAAAAACCGAGGGGAATGTGGTATAATAAATAGTGGAGCAACAGTTCTGCGTGAAGCGGGTCAGGGGAGGAATCCAGCAGCCCTAAGCGATGTGAATTGTGTGCTCTTTTTTCGTGCAATTTAAAAACCCTTTAATATCAACACTTTAAAGGGTTTTTATTTATTTTATCGAGGGAAAAGGGGCAGTAAAGGGGCAGAATTTATAGTTTTATCTTTTCTAACTTGCTAGATATATCTGATACCATTTTTTGAGTGACATGAGAATAAATCTCTAGTGTTGTCTTTGAATCACTATGCCCTACTCTATCCATGATAGCAGTTAGCGGGATTCCTAATTCAGCAAGCAAAGAGATATGAGAATGTCTGAACATGTGAGTAGTGATATTTTTGTCAATACCTAGCTTTTTACCATGATTTTTTAAAGGTATAATAACTCTGGCACTTGTTATTGGCTCTCCTAGAGTGTTGATGAAAATAGAATCAGTATCAAATCCGTTTTTTGTATTCTCTATAATTTGCTCTTTGATAATATCTAACACTTTTTGAGGGGCAGTTATAATTCTATCTGATTTTGCAGTCTTTGGTGCAGTTCTCTTTTTAAGTCTAAAATCGTATGTATGCCTTATGTGGATTGTCTTTTTCGAAAAGTCTATATCGTGTTTGTAACTCAAGGCAGCAAGCTCTCCATATCTCATACCAGTTAGAAAAAGGACTTTGGCTATACGGATATACTTGTTTAAACGATAATCACGCAAAGCCTCTTTTTGTAAAGTTTTAATAAAGAGGTTGAACTCTTTTTGATCCAGATATTTTGTCCTTTTCTTTTTTAAGTCGTCGGAGGTTGTAATTTTACGGGGGAGCTCGACAAAAAGCATTTCGTTGCTATTGATATAATTCATTCTAAGAGCGTACTTCATAATCTGATTGAGTTTAAATTTTATTTTTGAGGTATAATTTCTGGAACGCCCATCTTTAATCAGTTGATCTATGACTTTCTGCAACAATCTACGGTCAATGTTTCTAACTAGATAATCACCCTCTATCTGATTAAATATTTCATTTTTTACATGGTTTGCTGCATAGATCGTTGATTCTCTAACTCCATTTTTCCAATTTTCCTCAAACTCATCATAAAGCTCTTTGAATGTTATATCAGATACGTTTTTATTTTTATCTTCTAGTTTCTTATTTATCTTTTCCTGCAAGAGTAAAATAGCTTGATTTCTTGCTTGAGGTGTTTTCTTTTCCATCGTAACTGAGACTTTTTTTAATTTCTCAGTATATGGATCTTTATATCGCTCAAAAAATTTATATTTGCCGTTTGGCAATTCTTCCATCCACATTGATTTTACCTCACTTTTTTGATAAAATGGGTACAAGAAAACGACCTTTTGAATGGTTGTTTCTTATACAGGATTTCCTCACACTCAGAAGTTTGCCGACCGAGAGTGTGGGGATTTTTTTATTAACTCAGGCTTGACTAGACAGCAATTTTCCCATTAGCATCAGGCGTCTTGAACAAAGCTAGGACTCCTTGGAAAAAACCAAGGATAACAGAAATACCAGTTAAAAGCAATATTAGGTGAAAGAACCCTTTGCCATTATATCCAGCGTAAAAATGGTGAGCACCTAATCCGCCAAAGAATATAGCCAATAATACATACACCCATTTATTTACATAATGCAGACCTACTGCAGTCGATTGCGTATTTACCACTTGAGATTGATTTTGGACAGCGTTGTTTTCGTTGACGATACTGATGTTGATTTTATCATCTTTCTTCTGTTCTGTTTTAATAACGATTATTTCATCGTCAACTTTGTGGATTTCGACCTCATCTCCTATTTGCGGAACAAAGTTTAATTCAGATGGATTTACTTTGATGTATTCTTCATTATGTGCGATAGTAACTTCTGTACCAGTTACTTTAACGATTTTAGCCATTATTTGATATTCCTTTCCTAATTCTGCTAAATTTTTTAAACCTTATAAATGTCGACGACCTCTCCGATTGTGTCGTCATGTTCTTTTTACCTCTTGTATTTTAAGCGATTTTTTGCAATTCTCTTTGAAATTGTTGTAAAGCCATAATGGTCCAGCCCTCGTCTTTTTTGTATCCTTGAACGATATTGAGAGCATAATATTCTTGACAATTACAATTATACATTAGAAAGTTCATCAAACGATTATGCAATGCAGGCTTTGACATTTGACTACGTTCAATAAGTTGTTTGAATGTCAAGCCAGATTTTATGTACTCAAGTAACTTATAATCATTGAGAAACAAAATTGATGCAATGGTATTTGCTTCGTCCTCTAATGGGACGATCTCAGTTGGATAGGAATCGCTATAGTTTGACGAGGTCTTAGAAACTAGAACTTTATCATAAACAGAACTCATAAGATGACAGTATATATGGGCTAATTCATGAAGAATTGTAAACATAACTCTTCCTTTAATTACGTCTTGATTGATGTAAATAACAAAGCGATTCTTTTCGAAATCCGGAATTGTCATTCCAGAACAAACATTGCAAAAACTGAAATCAACCAATAATAGAGAATTATTTGAAGTCAAATGATATTTAAGTTCTTGTTTCTTACTCGGAAACCAATTGTACATTAAATTCGCTTCGAAATAGACAAATAGAATATTAAACTTAGTTTCGAAAAAATCAATGATTAGGTCGAAAGTAATTTGAGAAATATGAATATCGAAATGGTCAGATATATCCATAAGTAGTCTATTTGCATTTTCGTGATATTGTAAGTAAGTTTCTTTTGAGGGTCTTTTATATCGTTTCAAACAGGTACCTACTTCCAGAAAGAATCATCTTTGACAAGATCACGAGCATTTTTCATCATGTTAATGAGAGCTTTATTAAAGCGCTCTTTTTCATCATCTGACATATCCTCAGTTTCTTTTCGAAACATTATTAGAGTTTCAAGTTCTTGAGTGTTCATTAAATTGTCGTTCGATGTGTAAGGATTTTGTGTTCTGCCTAGTAAATAATCTACTGATACATTAAAGTAATCAGCAACCTTTTCAATTTTATCACCACTAGGGGTTGAAGTTCCCCATTTTCTAAGACTACCATTGCTAAAATCTAAATTTCTTTCCAATTCTGCGAGAGTAACCTTTCTATCGTTAGCTAACGAACGTATTCTATCTAAAATAGTCATGTGTAAAAACCTCCAAAAATAAGGCTTTACAAAATAATGTAAAATTTTCTATCAAAACTGTTGACAAATAGAAAATTTTCCTTTATACTTATTTTGTAAGCTAGTTGACCGGCTAACATAAAATACAAATAGAATAATCCGCCAAGATTTTTGTAGTATCTGTTTTTATGATATAGCTGTATTTCTTATACCCTCATAATAGACTATTTTCTATTATTTGTCAACAAATAACGCTTATTTTCTTATAAAATTTTCTATTGAAAGGAGGTATCAGAAGTGATTTATGACAAAATAAAAGAAATTGCTTCAGAGAAGGGGATTTCGATTTATAAAATCGAGAAGGATCTTGATTTAGGCAATGGAGCAATCAGCAAATGGAATATCAGTTCACCATCTGCTATTACTCTAAACTCGATTGCAAATTATTTAAATGTTCGTCTTGAACAATTGTTGGAGGAATAACATGGAATTACAAATAATCACTGAGCAGGAAGTTCTTGGTAAACACTTCACAGTATACGGTACAGCAAATGAACCACTTTTTCTCGCAAAAGATGTGGCAGAGTGGATTGAACATAGTAAGCCATCAATCATGATTGACACAGTCGATGAAGACGAAAAGCTGAGGGAAACAATCTTTACCTCAGGTCAAAATAGAGAGGTATGGTTCTTAACAGAGAACGGTCTCTACGAAGTTCTTATGCAATCACGTAAGCCACTGGCAAAAGATTTCAAGAAAAAAGTAAAAGAAATCTTGAAATCAATTCGTAAGCATGGTCTGTATGCTATTGATGACCTTCTGGAAAATCCAGATATGGCAATCGCAGCACTTCAGAAGCTGAAAGAAGAACGTCAATTACGCTTGCAGGCGCAGGAGGAAGTCGCTCAAAAGAACCAAATTATCCAAGAACTACAACCAAAAGCAACATACTACGATTTGGTATTGCAAAATAAAACACTTGTACCGATTTCAGTAATTGCTAAAGATTACGGGATGAGCGCTACAAAGTTGAATAAAATCTTGCACGAACTTAAAGTACAGTACAAGCAAGGTAGCACTTGGCTTTTATATCAGAAGTACGCTAGCAAAGGTTATACTCAATCAAAAACTCACACAATTGATGCAGATTATAGCAAGATGCATACTTACTGGACTCAAAAAGGACGCTTGTTCCTTTACGATTTACTCAAAAATAAAAAAGGAATTTTGCCATTGATTGAGCAACAAGATGTAGCTTAATTCATAACAAAAGAGAATGAAGTTAGAAAGGAAGACGGAATGGAAGAAAAACTAAACGAATTCCTATACACAATCGTCGTCGGCTGATAGGTTCACCCAATTCCCGCAAAGACATGCGTGAATTTCAGTCATAACATTACCTCCTTTCTGACTATATTATAGCAGAAGTGGAGATTAGAAATAGAAAGGAGCAAACATGAAACCGAACCGATATCCGTATAGAGGGAAAAGAAAAAAGCCTATCTGTCAACCGATAGACTTTACGATAGACAAAGATGCTATTTTTCAGTTGGCTTTTCAAATTTCCCAATCGAAACACCCAATATCTGATCTAAAAATAGACAAACGTATGGCATTTTGAATGGTCCGCCGATTGAATTGGTGCGAACTTCAACATCTACTAAAAAGATTGCTGTTGGATTTTTTTCATCGTATTCAGAAACTCGAAGATCTTTTATCGCTTGAGTAATTGCAGATACGTCAGGATAATCAGCGCTATCAGGATTATAAGGTTCGCCAATGTATTGTCCTGCAGCTGTATGGACTATCAACTTGTGTCCTGTATTTTTAGCGATAACAGCATGTGTTAGTAGAATGTCATATTTTTCTAAGTTGTTACTCATAGCCTTCCCTCCTTTCTATTGAAATTTTGACTAAAACGGTGAGAGGTCCTAGTCAAGGTTATTATAGCAAATTAGGAAAACATTTCATCAGTCTTGAGACTGATATAGAGGCTTAAATGGAAGATAAAATTATTGAACTAGCTGATTACTTCATCAGCAAATCTACAACGTACAGAGAAGCAAAGATAGCGTGTGAGAAGCTGTTAAAACAAGTTAGCCATGAGATTGAACTCAGGGCGCTGGAAAGTAATATTGTATAAACAAAAAAGCACCTGACGGCAATCAGGCGCATGACAAAATTATTCAAGAAAATTATACCACGAAAGGAGCAAAAATGGAAACAGTTGAAATTGTGAGAATTAAAGATGTGATCATCGAGAAGATTTCTGCAAACGATGAAGAATTAGAACACATCTTTGGATGCTCAAAGCGACAAGCTGGAGACATGAGACGCGAGATGAAGAAGCTACCTAGCCAACAGAAACATCTTAGGAATGATGGTCAGCTCGTCACAATCAAAGGCTTTGACGAATATCTGCAATATCGTGGAACTCAAACTTGGAAGAAAGAAATGGTAAAAAGCAAGAAAATGAGGTCAGTCGGATGAACCTACTAACAAGAATTAAAAACTACTTTTCGGAAGAGGTCGAAGAAACCAATCTGGACTGGAGAGTGGTCGCTCTGGATCTCAATCAATCACTGATTGAAACACAAGAAAAACTACAAGAAGCAAATCAGCGAATTGCTGATCAAGACAAAATTATTAAAATTTATGAGGAGAAACAAAATGATTGAACCGTCTTTAACAAGCCAATTATTGGGAGTTGGCGCATTGTTTATCGGATTTCTCGGAGCAGGAATCCACGTTCACAATCGAGAAGAACGATTGTGGAAAGAAAAGAAAGCACAGTTGCTACGTGATGCAGACATCATCCGAGCAAGTCAAGAAGCCTTTGCAAAAGGTCGTGAAGCCGAACGCAGAACAATCCGTGAGAATATCCGCAGACCATTCGCAGGGTTTACATTTGATAACGAGCGACCGGAAGGCTTGAAGCCTGAATTGGTTGGCTTGCCAGCGCCGAAATAGAAAAGGAGTAACAAATGGTAACAATTAACAAACTAGAAATCGAAAATGTCAAGCGCGTTAAAGCGGTCAAATTAGAGCCGTCAGCGACTGGCTTGACAATCGTGGGTGGAAATAACAACCAAGGTAAAACAAGCGTACTGGATGCGATTGCTTGGGCGCTGGGAGGCAATAAGTACAAACCTAGCCAAGCTCAGAGAGAAGGCAGTACAATCCCGCCTAGTCTTAAAATCACGCTATCAAACGGCTTGATTGTGGAGCGCAGTGGTAAGAACAGCACTCTCAAGGTCATTGACCCTAGTGGTAACAAGGCTGGTCAAAACTTGCTGGATAGCTTTGTGGAAGAGCTAGCTATCAACTTACCAAAATTCATGGAGCAGACCAGCAAAGAGAAAGCAAAAACTTTACTACAAATCATCGGAGTTGGTCCGCAATTGGCTGAACTGGAAATGCAGGAGAAAACCAAATATGACGAGCGCCATGCAATCGGAGTGATTGCTGATCAAAAAGAAAAATTTGCTAAAGAGCAGCCGTACTATCCTGATGCACCGAAAGAGCTGGTCTCTATCGCTGAACTTATCCAGCAACAACAAGCTATCCTTGCCAAGAATGGCGAGAATGCTCGTAAGCGCCAGAACTTGGTAGTTATCCAAAATCAACACGATTCGGCAGCTGCAGAGGTTGAACGATTGGAGCAATTGCTGGCCGATGCCAAAGAAAAAGAAAGTCAGTTAGCTCAAGACTTGGCTATCGCGAATACCGATGCCATGGACCTTCTCGATGAATCGACTGAGGAGATTGAAAACAACATCGCAGAGATTGACGAAATCAATCGTAAAGTACGTGCTAATTTGGACAAGGATAAAGCAGAAGAAGATGCTAAGGGTTACCGCGAGCAATACAAGGAACTTGATAATGTGATTGCTGACATCCGCAAGCAGAAGACAGATTTGCTTACAAACGCAGATTTACCGTTGCCGGGCTTGTCCGTAGATGATGGCGAATTACTCTATCTTGGCCAGCGCTGGGATAACATGTCCGGTAGTCAGCAGCTGCAAGTAGCGACTGCAATCGTGCGTAAATTAAAACCAGAATGTGGCTTTGTGTTGATTGACAAGCTGGAGCAAATGGACCAGTTGACTCTACAAGAATTTGGTTCATGGCTTGAACAAGAAGGCTTGCAAGCAATTGCAACTAGAGTCTCAACAGGAGATGAATGTAGCATCCTGATTGAAGACGGGTATAGCGTGAAGCCAGAGGTGACACAAGCACCAAAAACATGGCAAGGTGGATTTTAAAAATTAAAGGAGAACAACCATGAAACAACAAAAAACTTTTATCGTATTACGTGACAAAAAAACTGGATATTTTTTATCAGCTTATAAAAATCGGACGGGTCGTCTAGCTTATGAGGCGAGCTGGGTAGAATGTGTAAACGATGCTTTGATTATTCCAGAAGATCGCTTGATTAAAGAAGAAAACATTTACAAAGGAATGGCTCGTATTTTTGAAGCCGAGTTAATTCGTGTAAAAGCTGAATTCTTAATTGAAACATTAGACGAAAAAGAACCTAACGAACCGCTTCAGAATGTTGATGATATCAATAAAGAAAAATTTTTACGCTCGCTGGTAGAAGGAATTTTTGGAGGTGAATAATGCAAATCACAAGAGGAAAACGAGCGCGAGCTCAAAAAGTAGTTATCTACGGTCCTGAAGGAATTGGCAAGTCCACGTTTGCTGCTGAATTTCCAAATGCTGTCTTCATCGATACAGAAGGTTCGACAGATAACATGGATGTGGCACGACTCGACAAGCCGACCAGCTGGACCATGCTTATCAATGAGATTGCTTTTATCAAGGCGAATCCGACAGAATGTGAAACGCTCGTCATCGACACAATCGACTGGGCGGAATCCATGGCAGTTAATTACATCTGTTCGCAACATGGTAAGCAAGGGATTGAAGATTTTGGATGGGGCAAGGGGTACACCTTTGTACAAGAAGAAATGGGACGTTTCTTAAATAGCCTGTCTGACTTGGTTGATATGGGTATCAATGTAGTATTAACTGCACACGCTCAGATTAAGAAATTTGAACAACCTGATGAGATGGGTTCTTACGACAGATATGAGCTCAAACTTGGCAAGAAGACGAGTTCCCAGACAGCGCCACTCGTAAAAGAATGGGCAGACATGGTTTTATTTGCCAATTACAAGACCTTGGTCATGACGACCGAGAACGGCAAGAAGAAGGCGCAGGGCGGTGAACGTGTGATGTATACCAATCATCGGCCAGCTTGGGATGCCAAAAATCGTCACGGTTTGCCAGATGAATTACCGTTCCATTATGCAGGAATTGCCCATATCTTTGCGAATCAACAAGTACAAGCGCCTGCGCCACAACCTCAAGCAGTTGCTCCAGCACCTCAGCAGACCGTACAGCAAGCCCCTGAGCAAATCCAAGAGGAATTGCCTCTCGATATGTCACAGGTCGCTGAAAAACCTCAAAATGAAGCCCCTAGCAAGACTCAGACACCACCAGCGCAATATCATGCAAGCTTTCCTAAGAGTTTGACGGACCTCATGACGCAAGGAAACGTGACAGAAGAAGAACTTCAAAAAGTCGCTTACATCCGTGGACACTTCCCACTAGGAACTCCGATTGAAAACTTCCCTCCTGATTACTGGGATATGATTGTGGCACATTGGCAGGCGACTATGGAAGTTATTCAAAATCAAGTACGAGCGGATCCTGAACTGCCCTTCACCGTGTAGATTTTGGGAATTAGAAATCATAGCAAAATACAATAAGGAGTATCTATGAAAGATAAAACTATTCAAATTGATTTGTCAAAAATCGCAAATACAGCCTTACAAGAAAAGGTTGACAAAGAACTTGAAAAAGTCCTTGAGAATATTCTGGATCTCAATACAGAAGCTAAAGCAACCCGCAAGGTTACTATCACACTAACGATGTCAACAGACGATGAACGTACGGTCGTTAAGACAGGCATGGAAGTCAAATCTACTTTAGCACCACAAAAAGGTGTCGCAACAACTGTCATTGTCGGCCGTGATGACACTGGTAAAATTCACGCGAATGAGCTCAAAAGCGGCATCCCTGGTCAGACATATTTTGACGATAATGGGGACATGAGAACCGACACTGGCGATCTCATTGAAAAAGTAGAACAACAAAGCACAAATATTATTGATTACAACAAAAAGAAAGCAGGTAACTAACCATGACAGAAAATATTAAAGATGCATTATCATACGCAGTCGAACTAGCGGGTAAAGAAAAGAAAATCATTCGTTCAGAAACTGGGAAGGAATATTTTGACAGCAATGAATATGACTTACAGGAACTGACGCCTCGTAAGTACGCACCTATCCTTGAGCTTCAGACACTCAAAAGTCTAGTTGACTATCTCAAATCAGATAACGATTTCATCAGTGATCGTAAACTTGTAGTTGTCGTGGACAGTTTCCAAAAAGTATCTGTATATGATCAAGTTGATTTTGAAAATGGTAAACGTCCTCAGCTCGTATCTGTAAAAGCAACCGTTCCAGTTATTCCTTTTAGCAATTGGCGCGACCAGGAAGAATTCAATATTATGCTGCAGTCTATGTTTATCAATGATGCAGACCGTAATTTGGTTTTGGATTTTGCTAGCCATTTGAAAATCGAAAAAGGTGCAGAAGTACAGGACAATGGCATCAGTCAAATGGCTACGGTTCGTGATGGGGTAGCAAGCCTAGCACAAGCTAAAACTCCAAATCCAGTAACCTTGCGACCATATCGTACTTTCAACGAAGTAGAGCAACCAGCAAGTCAATTCGTCTTCCGCATCAACAAATTGGCAAATCTTGCGCTCTTTGAAGCAGATGGTGGTAAATGGAAATTAGAAGCCGTCGAAAGCATCGCAAATTATTTAAAAAATGAACTTGCTAGCAACAAAAAAATTACTATTTTAGCTTAAAGGAGAAATCAACATGACACAACAACAATACAATAACTTTGATCACGAAATTGGCTGGGAAGATACGATTGAAAAAGACTCGGATTTCGTCCTTTTGCCTGATGGGTTGTACTATTTTACAGTCGTTGGCATGGAACGTACACGACACACGCCAAATCCGCAAAATCCAGGTAAACTACCAGCATGTAATAAGGCTATCGTCAGCATCAAGATTGTAGCTAACGAAGGCGAGACCGAACTGCGCCACAACCTATTCTTACACAGCTCAACTGAAGGAATGTTATCTGCTTTCTTTGCTGCAATCGGCCAAAAGAAAAAGGGCGAACCGCTTCGCATGAACTGGAATACCATCATCGGTGCAACTGGAGTATGTAAAGTCGGAACCCGACAATACAATAACAACAATTACAACGAAGTCAAATCCATGCTCTACCCTGAAGACGTGGATTATACAAAAGTGTTGAACCAACAACCAGGACAAGTTACACAAGCAAGCTACCAACAACCACAACCGCAGAACTTTGGACAACAACCACAAGGACAAGCTGGATACCAAGCTGGGCAATTCTAGGAGGTAAGGGATGCAATTAAGACCTTATCAACAGGAAGCACGGGAAGCTGTTCAAGCTGAATGGGCTAAAGGTCGCAAGCGCACGCTCTTAGTATTGCCTACAGGATGTGGAAAGACAATCGTCTTCTCCAAAATCATTGAAGATCAAGTGAAAGAGGGCAAGCGTGTGCTTGTCCTTGCTCATAGGTCAGAGCTTTTAGAGCAGGCTAGCGACAAGCTCAAGACTGCGACAGGTCTCGGCACGGCCTTAGAAAAAGCTGAGAATACCTCTATCGGTTCATGGTATCGTGTTGTAGTTGGTTCTGTTCAGACGATGCAGAGAGAGAAGCGACTTAGTCAATTTCCTCCTGACTGGTTCGATACGATTGTGGTTGACGAAGCTCATCACGCTATTTCAGACGGTTATCAACGTGTCCTTGGTTATTTTGCACAATCGAATGTATTGGGAGTAACTGCAACGCCTGACCGCGGAGATATGAAGAACCTTGGTTCTTACTTCGACAGCTTAGCTTATGAGTATTCGCTAGTTCAAGCTATCCAAGAAGGGTATCTATCTAAAATTAAGGCCTTGACAATACCGCTCAGCTTGGATTTAACAAACGTCAGTATGTCAGCTGGTGATTTCAAAGCGAGCGATGTCGGAACGGCACTGGATCCATATCTGGAACAGATAGCAGATGAAATGGCCAAGCAATGTGCAGACCGCAAGACAGTCGTATTCTTGCCTTTGGTGAAGACCTCACAGAAGTTTCGAGATATTCTAAACGCAAAAGGTTTTCGCGCTGCTGAAGTAAATGGAGAGTCCAAGGACCGTGCCGAAGTCTTAGAAGACTTCGAGAATGACCGCTACAACGTTCTTTGTAACTCTATGCTCTTGACTGAAGGCTGGGATTGCCCATCAGTAGATTGCGTGGTAGTGTTAAGACCTACTAAGGTACGTGCCTTGTATAGCCAGATGGTAGGGCGTGGGACTCGCTTGCATCCAGGTAAAGAAGAACTGCTTTTGCTAGACTTCCTCTGGCACACTGAACGCCACGAACTCTGTCGGCCAGCTCACCTTATCTGTGAAACGCCAGAAGTCGCTCAGAAAATGGTTGAGAATATGGAAGAGCAAACAGGTGTCATGCTTGACCTTGAGGATATGGAAGTCAAGGCAACCGAGGACGTTGTCGCACAGCGTGAAGAGGCTTTGGCAAAACAGCTGGAAGAAATGCGCAAGCGTAAGCGTAAACTTGTGGATCCATTGCAATTCGAAATGTCTATCCATGCTGAAGATTTATCGAACTACGTTCCTAACTTTGGATGGGAAATGGCTCCTGCTAGCGATAAACAAATCAAAGCGCTTGAGAAGTACGGCATACTTCCTGATGAAATCGGGAATGCTGGAAAGGCTGCTTTATATTTAGACAGATTGCACAAGAGACAAGCAGAAGGTTTGACCACACCAAAACAGATTCGTTTTCTGGAAGGTCGAGGCTTTAAAGATGTCGGGATGTGGCAATTTGACCACGCTAGGAATATGATTGATCGCATTGCTGCAAACGGCTGGCGATTGCCAGCAGGCGTGCGACCAGCTGAATATATACCGGGGTGATGTATGAAGTTTCTTGATTTATTTGCTGGCATCGGTGGGTTCCGTCTTGGAATGGAATCCGCGGGTCATGAATGTGTTGGTTTTTGCGAAATTGACAAATTCGCAAGAGCTAGTTATAAAGCTATACACAATACGAAGGGAGAAATAGAATTACATGACATCACAGCAGTATCAGACGAGTTTATTCGAGGAATCGGACGTGTGGACATTATCTGTGGAGGATTTCCGTGCCAAGCTTTCAGCATTGCAGGAAACAGACGAGGTTTTGAAGATACACGAGGAAGTCTCTTCTTTGAAATTGCAAGGTTCGCATCTATTCTCAGACCTAAATATCTATTCCTTGAGAACGTCAAAGGACTCCTCAACCATGACGGAGGAGCTACATTTGAGACCATCCTCGGAGCCTTGGATGAATTGGGGTACAATGTGGAATGGGAAAATATTAACAGCAAGAATTTTGGAGTCCCCCAAAACAGGGAGCGCGTGCTCATTATCGGCCATCTTAGAGGAGAATGTACCAGAAGAGTTTTTCCTCTCTCAAAAAGTGGCCAGCAAGCTACTTCAATCAACGAACAGTACAGCAATACCATTACAACCAGATACGGAAACTCACAAGGCGCAGGGGCGTACATTGTTGAAAGTAAATCGCAGAAAGTGAGGTCCATCGGAAACATCCATCCTTCAGGAAATGGGATGAATGGAGAGGTTTATGATTCAACTGGATTGGCTCCTACACTCACAACAAATAAAGGGGAGGGTGTAAAAATTATTCAAAGAGCACACGGTTATAATCGAGGCGGAGAACATGACATCGCTCCTACTCTAACTAGCAATAGCTATCAAGAGAATAACCTGGTCAAAGTTGTAGACTTTTACAACAAAATCACAAAAGATGAGGTTGGGACATTAACATCAAGTGGGGGAGGTAGTACTGTTCGAGCTGGAAGTTTTGGAATCACCGATGGCTATCGTATTCGCAAACTAACACCTCGTGAGTGCTGGAGGTTACAAGGTTTTCCTGATTGGGCGTTTGATAAAGCGCAAGAAGTTAGTAGCAATAGTCAATTATACAAACAAGCCGGAAACAGCGTGACAGTCAATGTCATTGCGGCAATAGCAAAGGAATTTAAATAAAAAGGAGAAAACAGTGGCAGAGAATGATTTTAATTTGTTGCCGTTGCTGGATTATATCAATCCTGCCACGGTAGATTATCAAACGTGGGTCAATGTCGGCATGGCCCTCAAGCATGAAGGATATACGGCATCTGACTGGGATAACTGGTCGCAAAATGATAGTCGATACAAGAAATTCGAGTGTTTCAAGAAATGGGATACCTTCAACGAGGAAGCAGGAACTATCGTGACGGGTGCGACTATTACCCAACTTGCAAAAGAAAACGGCTGGGTGTCGCAATCTGGCTATGATAGTGAGAATGCGCATGAGTTAGGCTGGACCGATACAATAGATCGTGATTATCGTGTCATTGATAAAGATTGGATCGAGGGCAAGGAAATCCACGAGCCGACAGTTTGGAATCCAGTACAAGAAATCATCAAATACCTTGAAACACTTTTTGAAGCCGGTGAAAATGTCGGTTATGTGACCAAGTGCTACCCCAAGATTGACGACGAAACTGGCGAGATTGTTAAATGGCTGCCAACTAAGGGAGCATATGATCGTACAGCTGGTGAGTTGATTCAGCTCTTACAAGAATGTAATGGAGATATTGGAGCTGTCCTTGGTGACTATCACGAAGAAGCTGGCGCATGGGTGCGATTCAATCCCATGGATGGCAAGGGCGCTAAAAACGAAAATGTGACAGATTTTCGCTATGCTCTGGTCGAATCCGATAGCATGCCGATTGACAAGCAGAATGCCATCTACAAAGAACTTGAATTGCCAATTGCAGCCTTAGTACACAGTGGGAACAAGTCATTGCATGCCATCGTCAAAGTAGATGCTAAGAATTATGAAGAGTATCGGAACCGGGTTGATTATCTTTATAAAATCTGTCAGAAGAACGGAATTATAGTTGATACTCAAAATAAAAATCCAAGTAGACTTTCGCGCATGCCAGGTTTCGTCCGAAATGGCCAGAAGCAATTTCTAGTAGATACCAACATTGGTAAAGCTGATTGGGACGAGTGGTACCAATACATCGAAGACTTGAACGATGATTTACCTGATCCTGAAGGATTGGCCGACAGTTGGGATAATTTGCCAGAATTGGCGCCTGAGCTGATTAAAGGCGTGCTTCGTCAAGGTCATAAGATGCTGATTGCCGGGCCTTCAAAAGCTGGTAAGTCATTCGCTTTGATTGAGATGTCAATCGCTATTGCCGAGGGCAAGAAATGGCTTGGTTGGGATTGTACCCAAGGGCGTGTCCTCTATGTCAATCTGGAACTAGACCGTCCGTCCGCCTTGCATCGATTCCGCGATGTTTACCAAGCCATGGGATTACCACCACAGAACATCAGTAACATTGATATCTGGAATTTGCGTGGAAAGACCGTACCGATGGACAAGCTAGCGCCTAAGCTTATCCGCAGGGCTTTGAAGAAGAATTATATCGCAGTTATTATCGACCCGATTTACAAGGTCCTGACTGGAGACGAGAACAGCGCAGACCAGATGGCACACTTTACCAATCAATTCGATAAAGTGGCCACAGAGCTCGGCTCTAGTGTTATCTACTGCCATCACCACTCAAAAGGTTCGCAAGGTGGCAAGAAGTCCATGGACCGTGCCAGTGGTTCGGGTGTATTCGCTAGGGATCCTGACGCGCTTATTGATTTGGTCGAGCTGGAAGTGTCAGAGGAATTGCTTACTCAAAGACTGAATCAAGCAGCGTGCGAAGTATACAAACAGGCCTTGCAAGAGCTAAATAATGCCTATTACCAGCAAAATGTCGGACTAGATGATCTATTGAGCCCTGCGCAAATGCGGACGCACTTCGAGAAAGGTATTCCTGATGTCATGGCTCGGGCGCCTTACACAGACAAACTCGAAGAAGTCCGTAACAAGGTCCAGATAGCGACCGCATGGCGCGTCGAAGGCACGCTTCGAGAGTTTGCCAAGTTCAAGCCAGTCAACATGTGGTTCAGCTATCCAGTGCATACACTTGATGAATCGGGTGTGTTGGCGGATATACAATTGGGTGAAGATGTGAATGGGAACAATTCGCCTTGGAAGAAGAATTTCGATAAAAAAAGTTCAAAAAAAGAACGCTCTGAGAAACGCTCTGAAAAAATAGAAACTGCAATTTCAACTCTTGCAGACGGGATTAGTCCAGTTACTATTGATGATTTAATTGGATATTTTTCAACCGAGGAAAAGCCAGTAAGTGAAAAAACAGTCCGTAGATGGATAAAAAATAATGGTAATTTTGAAGTAAAAAACAAAGAAATTATAGCAAAATCAGACACCTAGGGACAAAGATAGAGACAAAAAAAACAATCGAGTTTGTCCCTAGGGACAAAATGAGGGACAAGGACAAAGTCGATGGACAAATTCGATTATGTCTATCAAAAATGTCCTTAGGGACGAGGGACAAAATATCGAAAATGTCCTTGTCTCTACAAGTTCAATTTGAGGGACAAAATGAGGGACAAAGTCGATTATTTATCGAAAATGTCCCTAGGGACAAAATAAGGGACAGAATATTCTCTTTCTCCGAAAGAAGAATATTTAGGAAATGTCCCTGATGGTCCATGGGTACAGGTACAGGAACAGGGGCGATTGAGCTACGCCCCCTGTAACCCTGTAACCCTGTCCCCTGACGTGGACTAAAAGCGAAATTTAAAAAAAGAAAGGAGTACATTTATAAAAATGTATATTGAATTCTTTTTACCTATGCAAAAAATTCCAACAACGACTCACCAACAAAAAAAGGTAAATGTCCAATTTGGTAAGCCAATCTTTTATGAGCCAGAGGATTTGAAAAATGCCAGAGCAAAATTTGATAGCTTGCTTGCGCAGCATGTACCTCCGAATAAAATTAAAGGAGCGATTCGTCTGACGGTCAAGTGGTGCTTCCCTCGTATCAAAAAAAGCTACGACGGCCAGTACAAGACCACAAAGCCAGATACGGATAATCTGCAGAAGCTACTCAAGGACTGCATGACAAAACTTGGCTACTGGCAAGATGATGCACAAGTGGCCAGCGAGATTGTCGAAAAGTTCTGGGCGGATACAGTCGGGATCTATATCAAGATTGAGGAATTGCCATGAAAATCAATTATATTGATTTCTTTAGCAGAGTTATTCCGGAATGGATGACGCGCAGTAACCAGAAAAGTCAAGAGGTCGGTTTTGGTTCAGATGTCTATTGGCTGTGGGCTGTGTCGTCCATCGGAGAAATTTGTAAACAATACAACGATGATGAGCTGGTGACGGAGCAGTTCGGCCTGCTCTTCAGCTGGCTTGAGAAACAGGCAGGTTAAACCATGAAAAACAACAAACAAATAATGATTGACGGATTGAAGCGGTCAATCGAGCAGACAGAGGCAAGGATAGTAGAATTGTCTAAGCCTTGCGTAAAATCACTTGCTTTTAGCAGGTCGGAAGAACGTGACTTGTTGAAAAAGCGAGTGAAGAAAATGAAAGGACAGTTAAAGGAGTTGGAAGATGAATAAGCAGGAATTGATTAATGTCCCACGGATTTTGTTCCCTATCGGAACAGATGTTTTAATAAAAGGGAAGATAGTTAGCTTAAAGGTGCTTGATGACAGGTTTGTTGAGAACGTTGTTAAACTTGATTACGGCGAACAAATTATTGCACCAAACGATGCGATTTATGTCAAGGGCGAACCCGAAACAGGTCACGCAGACGAAGCTCCGCGCTATCTCAAGAACGTACTAGCACGATTACGAGAATTGCCATTGCATAATAGAGAGGTCTGGTTGAAAGCTATCATGAGTGAATTTGGACAAGATTTCAGTCATGCAAAATGGCGTGAAGGTTACGAGCAAGGCAAACTTGAGGGAGCATGGGTTGGCGAACAATTGAAAGATGCTGATAAGATTCGGAAAGAATTGAATAGGCCAGTGATTCCGCAATTTGTTGCTGATTGGTACGAAAAACACAAATATGCTCTAGAATTTAATATTTTTGATTATGTATATAGGTTTGAGCAACAGGCAGAAAATGATTTTAAGGATTGGTTTGATGACATAAACACTAAAGCAATCCAAATCCTTATAAATATGCACCAATTCGGCTACGAGGTCGAGGAAGAGAAGCGGTATTTGGTGAAGATGAAAGGTATTGATACTAATTTTAATTTTTTAAATCGTAACAGAAACGAAAACTACTGGATATTTTCAAGCAAAGACAAAAATACTTTATATCAAACACATCACACCCTCAAAGAACTAGAAGAAGCTAACTTCGGCTGGGTATTTGATTGTCCGGGTATTGAGATTGAGGAGGTGGAAGAATGAAACGACCAAACAGATATCCGTATTCTAAGAGTCAATGGAGCGTTCTTTATAGATTCAACCACGGAACCCGTCAAAGAGAACCATATCTATTAAATAATCTTACGCTCAAAACAAAGGAGTTGGAGTGATGGAAGATGAGGTTTGGTTAGAATGGATTGCTGAGGTCATGGCAACTAAGCCAGTCGGCAACGAATTGCTAGAAAGCCAGCGCGGTCAAGAGGTAGTTGATTTGCTATTGGATTTAGAAAGAGCTGATTTTAATTGGCATCGAGGAGGATGAATGACGATAAATATCAAGCAAAGATTAAAAGCATTGCAGTACATTGATATCAAAGCGAAGTCAAAACATCAGGAAATTATCAGTTTGAAGTCAGGCATTTTACGAGGACAGCAGTTTGACAATATGCCAAAATCGAAGAATGATAAAAATCAATCAGAAGAATTGAATATTCTGATTATTGATAAAACGGAACAGCTCTATCAAGAAATTCAAGTTTTATATAAAGAGCGGGATGAGTTAGTTCAAGCGATCGAATCGCTAGACGATCCGGTAGAAAATATCGTAATGCGGTTGTTTTACATCGATGGTATGACATGGAATGAAGTCGAAGCTAGGCTAAAATATAGTAGAGGCGCTATTCAAAAAATCAGAAAGTCTGCCTTTGAAAATTTATCTAAAAATTGTGAACGAAGTGAACTAAAGTGAACTTTTAATGTGCTATTATGATATTGTCAGCAAGTACGGTAAAGCGGACTGATGACTCCTTTAATAATTTTTTTGTAACGGTATCAGGGACGAGCCAGTGATTTCTTCTTAGTCTTTTTGGGTCCAATCCTTGATGTCGTTATTTTTTTGAACTTACAAATGGTTGCGGAGCGACTAGACCTTGCATGATTGCATAGCTAATTATATTCCGGATAAGTTATAAGCTAGAGGGTTTGATTCCCTTAGAGGTTTTATTTTAAAGTCACACATTGTGTGGCTTTTTGTGTTGTAAAAAATGGAGGTGATGGAAAATCGCTAAATTAACTTTAAAACAACAGAGATTCGCTGATGAGTACATCATCAGCGGAAATGCGACAGATGCAGCTATTAAGGCAGGGTATAGCTCTAAATATGCTAATACTAACGCGTCTAAGTTACTACAAAATACTACAATCAAATCTTATATCGATGAAAGACTGGCTCGGCTTGCGTCTGAAAAAATTGCAACGCAGGAAGAGGTGCTTACTTACCTAACTTCGGTCATGCGAGGAGAAACGCAAGAACAGACCTTGATTAGCATTGGAGAGCTAGGTCAGACGATTACGGATATAGATGTTGGAGCGAAAGATCGAATTAAGGCAGCCGAGCTTTTGGGTAAACGTCACAGGCTTTGGACGGATAAATCCGAAGTCGATATTTCTGGAACGGTGGTGTTTGCGAATGAGTCAGACATACCAGATTAAACAGAACGATATTATCGTAGACCTACCTAAGACAGTAGGTGGTGGATATGGTCAATTCTGGCGCTCGAGAAACTTGTACAGAGTCGTAAAAGGGTCTCGTGGTTCGAAGAAGTCAAAGACGACTGCTTTAAACTATGTTACTCGCATTTTAAAATATCCCTGGGCCAACTTACTTGTTATTCGTAGATACTCTAACACAAACAAACAATCGACCTACACGGATTTCAAGTGGGCAGCTAACCAACTAAAAGTCGCTCATAAGTTTAAATTCAACGAGTCGTTGCCTGAGATAACTGTCAAAGAAACAGGCCAGAAGATCCTCTTCCGCGGTTTGGATGATGAACTTAAAATCACATCTATCACGGTCGATGTAGGTATACTTTGCTGGGCTTGGTTCGAGGAAGCATATCAAATCGAGACTGAAGATAAGTTTAGTACAGTTGTTGAATCTATCCGTGGTAGCTTAGATGTACCTGATTTCTTTAAACAAATCACGGTCACATTCAACCCATGGAATGAGAGGCACTGGCTCAAACGTGTCTTTTTTGATAAGGAGACTCAGCGAGCAGACACGCTATCGCTTACAACAACTTTTAGATGCAATGAATGGCTTGACGAAGTCGATATCAAGCGTTATGAGGACTTGTATCACACGAATCCAAGACGGGCTAGAATTGTCTGTGATGGCGAGTGGGGAGTTGCTGAAGGTTTAATCTACGAGAACGTGACTGTCAAGGATTTCGATAAGGATGAATTACTACGAGATTCAGCTAACAAATTATGTATCGGTCTTGACTTTGGTTTTACTCATGATCCAACTGCTTTGTGTTGCTCGCTGATAAACGATACTACAAAAGAGATACACATCTTTGACGAAGCGTACAAGGTTGGTTTGATAACCAAGGAAGTCGCTAAGATGATAAAAGATAAAGGATATCATCGCTCTACAATCATCGCAGATAGCGCAGAGTCACGATTGATTGAAGAACTCAGGTCAGAGCACGGGATATCTCGAATCAAAGAGAGTAGAAAGGGAAAGGATAGTATCATGGCAGGCGTGTCCAAATTACAAGGATACGCTATTTATGTGCATCCGAATTGTGAACACATCATGGATGAATTTTATAGTTATTGTTATCAACGAGATAAAGAAGGCAATTGGTTGAACAAACCAGAAGATAAGAACAACCACTTGATGGATGCGCTGAGATATAGCCTTCAATGCATCGAAGGTGGGAAAGCAACCGTCCGCAGACGTTCGCAGTACGGTTTATAGAAAGGAATGAAATGTATCAGATTTTAACTTATCCACGAGACGGATACGATGAAACAGCTTTGAATAAGGAATTGATTTACAAGTTGATTCGCAAACATACACTAGAGCGCAGTCGCTTACAGGATTTGAAGAAATACTATTTGGGTGATCATGCTATCTTGAAACACACGAGAAGAAATCAGAATGCTCCGAACTTCAAGACAGTAGCAAACCACGCTAAGGACATTGCAGACACGTCTACTGGCTATTTTATGGGCAATCCTATCAAGTATAACAACACCGCTGAGAGCGACCTTGAGCCTTTACTTGAGGCTTTCGATGGCGCTGAAATTGACCAAGTGGATGCGCAGAATGCTTTGAACATGGCTATCTATGGACGTGCTTACGAGTACATCTATGCAAAAGAGGGATTGACTGAGCTTGATTCGACCAGCGTAGATCCTGAGAATGTATTCATCGTTTACGATGATAGCATCGAACGCAAGGCTTTATTTGCGGTATACTACTACGAAATTAAAGACGACACGAAAGATGCGACTAAGTATCAAGCTGAAGTCTTTACTCAAAAACTGCATTACCACATCGTGCTGCGTGATTCGAGCACAGGAACGACGCAGAATGAGAATGTAGAAGAACATAATCTTGGTCAAATCCCAATCATTGAATACCGCAATAATCACTTTGCGATTGGTGATTATGAGCAACAAATCAGCTTGATTGATGCTTACAATTCATTGATGGGCAATCGCGTCAACGACAAAGAGCAGGCAGTCGAGTCTATTCTTGTTCTGTACGGTGCGCAGTTGGCTGACAATCTAGAGGATGCTAGAGAGGCAATGAGTATCCTTGCTGAAGAAGGCCTTTTGGAATTGCCAGCAGATGCTAAGGCTGATTTCTTAAAGAATGCTCTGGACGAGAACGCAACTGAAATCTTGCGCAAGGCTTTGAAAGAAGACATCTACACATTTAGCCATGTGCCGAATTTGACAGATGAAAACTTCGCTGGCAATAGCTCGGGCGTAGCCATGGAATTCAAGCTACTGGGCCTTGAAATGATTACTAAGACGAAAGAAGCAAACTACAAGCGAGGTCTAAGACAACGGATTGCTATCTTCGCTCATTATTTGGGTATGCAGCAGATTGCGCTTGAAGCACATTCAATCGTGCCACAATTCAGCCGTGGACTTCCTAAGAACTTGCTTGAATTATCACAGATTATCAATAATCTTGAAGGCAAGGTCTCCCTTCGTCAGCTTATTTCGCTCTTGCCATTCGTTGAAGATCCTGATTCTGAATTGGAAGAACTCGAGGAAGAGAAAGAAAAGAATAAGGACCGTGTGCCGTTCTTTAACCAGGCTAACACGAAGCCGGATGATGAGGTAGCAGATGAAGAACAAGGAATACTGGACGAAGAGGAAGGCTAACCTCATCTATGAGCAGATGGATAAGGCTGAGAGGCAAGCAGACAAGTTCGACGAGATTTACAAGCAATCTAAAGCCTATTTAGATAAGCAAATCAACAAAGTCTTTGACAAGTTTCAACGCGATTATGGATTGAGCGAGCGTGAGGCTAGACAGGTCTTAAAAAATATGAAGGACCAGAAGGACCTAAACGAACTTCGTAAGGTTATTGAAGCGAGACCGAGCGACCCAAACATTCAAAGGTTGCTTGCTGATTTAGACAGTCCAGCTTACTCTTATCGTATGAAGCGTTTAGAGCGTCTAAACGACGACCTAGACCGCATGCGTGAGTCAATCTATCGTTCAGAGAAGAAAGGCTCAGATGCTTTTTATAGTGACTTGATGAAAGATAGCTACTACAAGGCTACCTTTGACTTGCAACAGCAGACAGGACTTGCTTACAGCTTCTCAAGTCTCCCTGAAACAGAAATCAAGCGTTTAAGGGGCTTAAAATGGACAGGAGAGGGCTATTCGGATAGGATATGGGATAATACAGGGGCGCTTGCTTCAAGCGTGAAAGACGAGCTCCTAGTGAGTCTCATGACGGGTCGAAGTACACGAGATACTGCTCGGGCAATCGCTGAACGATTTGATGTTGGTCAAAACAACGCAAGGCGCTTGGTTCGTACTGAGTCGGCCTTTTTTCATAACCAGATGGAACTGCTCAGCTATGAAGATGCTGAGATTACAAAGTACAAATTTGTAGCAGTGTTGGACAAGCGCACGTCTCACATTTGCCAGGAGCACGACAACAAGGTTTATGATACGGACAAGGCTGTTCCTGGCGTGAACTATCCACCACTCCATCCGTGGTGCAGGTCTACGACTATCGCCCACGATGATGATATCGACTACAGCAAGTTAGAGCGCAGGGCGAGAAATCCTGAAACAGGAAAGGTTGAGTATGTACCTGCTGATATGAGTTATAAAGAGTGGTATGACAAATACGTTGCAAAAGACAGGACAAAGAGTTATAATGAAGGTATGGATAAGTCAACTCCTAAGGTTTCTAGTGGTTCAATAAGCGCTGCTCGTGGAGACGTAGAGAAGCAAAAGAATGACTTTGCAGTAAGATACTACAATCAGCTGAGAAATTCGGACAGAGCAGACGTTGTGGAAAAAATGGCAAAAAGCAGTAAACTACCATATTCTACAGTGTCAAAAGCATTAGAACACATCCTAGACAATAAGTATTTATTGTGGGATTATGAAGCCTTTGAAGAAAGAATGATGAACTTTTATCCACATTATGATATGGCTCAAAGTTTTCAAAGATTATACATGGGCGACCCAAAAGAGAGTGATATAATAATGCTACAACACGAGAGTCTTGAGTCGTACTACATGAACCATAAAAAAATGGATTATGATGAAGCTCATAAAAAAGCTAACATAAAATTTAATTACCAGGAGGCAAGTGAAAATGGCGAAGATTGATAAACAAATTATTACTATGCGTAAGATTGAAGATAACGCTGTTTTAAGACGATACTCTGCGGTAAGTGGGGAATGTCAAGGCGTTGCTACAGTAGACAAAAACACCTTAAATTATAGCTATAAAGGCGATGATTTGGAAGAGTTTGCTTCGTTTTTAAAAGATACTTTAACTAAAAGTATCAAGCTTGGAAAAAAATTGCCAGATAAATTTTCACATGGTTTTGGGTAAAAAAATAACTAATGATTATCAAAGCACCTAGAGAAATCTAAGTGCTTTTTTCGTGCTCAGAAAGGATTGAGAATGAATACAACAAGAATTGGGATAACTGACGTAGAATTTTCAGGATCAGGCGGAAATAGCTCAGCGACATTGAAATTAGAGTTAAGTATTTATGGGGCGGATACGTTCAGCGCGATTGAGTTACTACCTAAAATATTAACCGACATTTCTTCATTATCGTATGAAGTTGATTGATTATAACTAAGAAAGGAGTAAAACATGTTCATTTGGGAATGGATAGCAATCGCCTTCGGGTGGTTGGTATTTTTGTTTTTAATCTTTATTATTTCAGCGTTAATTGGCGGGATAATTGATGGCATAAAGAAAGGATTGAAGAAATGAAATACAGAAAGAAGCCTGTAGTCATTGAGGCGGTTCAGTTCGTAGATACGGAAGAAGCTATAGATGAGCTATGCGATTTTGGACTAGACCCAGTACGGATTGACTACGCTGATTTAAGCAATCCTCTTTTAAAAATCGAAACGCTTGAAGGGTTGATGATTGCGACTGAAGGGGATTATATCATCAAAGGTGTGCAAGGCGAGTTTTATCCATGCAAACCAGATATTTTTGCGGAGACATACGAAAAAACGGAGGAATGAAATGTTAGAAAAAGCAAAACAATTGGCATCACAAGAATTTTCGCGCTTATCAGATCGTGAAATCAAAGCAGAAGACTGCTTTGTGGTTTGGTTTAGCAAGACTTTGCAAAATTGGAAGGCTCTTGTTAGTACGAACGCAATTACATCAAGCGAACCTTGTGGAGATTATGCAGAAATCACGCATAACGGAGACAAGAAAGAGACTTATGTGGATGTTTACGCCAAGGTTTCAAATTGTGCCATTAAAGATTAGGAGGTGATCCAACATCTTGACTAGCAGGAATAGACTGCTATAAATTACTGTAAATTGCTATAAACCGTGTCGAATTCGATGCGGTTTTTATATGCGCACGAAGGGAAGATAGTTCGATTCTATCTTACGGGTTAATTAAGTTCGATTCTTAAAATCTGGCGAGCGGTTCGAGTCCGCTGGTGCGCTTATTGTCCAAGCATTGACGACACTAAAAGCCATGGAATTATACAGTCGGGGACGACTTTAAAAATAGGAGGTTCGTAATGAACGAAGAAACACAAACAGTCGAAACGGTTGAAGAACAAAAGGTACCTGCAGAACCTACTATCGAAACCCAACCGCAAGACGAGAAAAAATACACAGATGCAGAAGTCGATGCTATCATCGATAAGAAATTTGCTAAGTGGAAATCAGAGCAAGAAGCTAAGGAAAACGAAGCTAAGAAGCTTGCCAAAATGAACGCTGACGAGAAACAGAAATATCAGTTGGATCAGCGTGAGCAAGAACTAGCTGACCGTGAAAAGGCTATTGCTCGCAAGGAATTGACCGCAGAGGCTAAGACGATGCTAAGCGAACGTGGCTTACCAGTTGAATTAGTATCTGTGGTTGATTTATCAAACGCTGAAGCCGTGACTGAATCAGTCGCAAGTATTCAGAAAACGTGGGAGGATGCAGTCCAGAAAGGTGTATCTGACCGAATGAAAGGTAGCGCACCTATTAAGACTGCGCCAACAAATCAGCAAGAAGTTATTGAAAAATGGAAACAGGACTTTTTGCGCTAGAAAATAAAAAATGAGGTAAAAATAAATGGCATTTGAAGCATTAAACACAGCAGAATCACGCAAGCGTCATCTTGGTATTATCGAAGATGTAGTGGCAGTTAATTCATACGCAACACCGCTCTTGACTCCAAGTGAGGCAGTAACGCTACAAGGGCGCTCTTTCACAGTTGCAACTGGTGACACAACTGAGTTGAAAGACTACAAGCGTAACCAAAAGAATGAATTTGACAATGTTGAAGTAGAAGAAAAGGTCTACACCCTTGAAGAAGAAAAATATTGGGGCCGTTTCGTCGACCAGTTGGACGAACGTGACTCAAACGGTCAAGTGAATATTGAGTATGTGATTGCTCGTCAAGCTGCTAAAGTAGTCGCTCCGTATCTTGACAAACTTCGTTTTGATGCAGCACTTGGCAACGTAAGCGACAATGTGGTCATGGGTAAAACTGCAGGAGCAAACAACGCTTACAATGCAGTTCTTGATGTGTCTGAGAAATTGGATGAACTTGGAATCACAAAAGAACGCTTGCTCTTCGTGACTCCAAGTTTCTACAAGGCTATCAAATCTGAAATCGTGCGCTTGCCACAAGGTGATGCTGATAAAAAAGTTCTTGGTAAAGGATATGTCGGTGAATTGGATGACTACACAGTCTACAAAGTACCTTCAAAATTCTTGCCAAACGTAAACGCTCTTGCAGCTACACCTGGTGTAGTGACATCACCAATTCAAATTGATAACACTAAGTACAACGACAATGTACCTGGCCGTTTTGGTGAATTGGTAGAACAATTGCTCTACACTGGAGCGTATGTACTTGAACATTTCCAAAAGTACATCATCACAATTGCAGATACTAAGCCTGCCGCTAAAAAATCAGCACAAGGCAAGACAGTGAACCGTGCTAAAGCGTGGAAGACTGGAACAACATACAAAGAAGGCGATACAGTAACGCATGAGGACAAGGTCTACGTTGCTATCAAAGACATCACTAGCTCGACCGACGCACCAGACTCTGACTCTGCTAACTGGAAAATCAAGAAATAAGGTCTGAACTATGAAAGTCAGAGTAAAACAAGCGTTCAATGACTGGCAAGCGAAAGTGAGACGATATGAGAACGATGTTTTTGAGATGACAGACGAGCGTTTCAACGAATTGTCACACAATCTTAAGAGCGAGTTCTCAGTCGATATCGCAGATGTTGTCGAGATCATTGACGAAACTGAAACCCAAGGAGACGAGACGACTCCTTTTGACTAGGAGGTCTTATGGAACTTGAAAAACTAAAACAATTGACGGGTGAGGGTGACGAAACAGTCCTCTCGTCTTTACTTTTAAGGTCTGAAAATATCATTTTATCTGAAACAAACCGAGAGAAGCTGACTCCAGCGCTCGACAGGTTACTACCTGAACTTGTAATCGAGCTCTACAACCGCTCAGGAAGCGAAGGAGAGCAGTCTAGGAGCGAAGGTGGTATATCTGTAACCTACAGTGAGTCAGGCTTGTCTACGGGCCTTTTACAGCGTATTCGGATGCATCGGTTAGCGAGGGTGGCAGGTCATGTTTTTGAAAAAGAATAGACTGAAACCTTATAACCTCAAGCGGTTCAAAAAAAACGTGACGAATGAGGGAGTCGCTAAAGAAGGATATGCGGACGAAGTTGAAGAAGTAAGACTTGAGTTGTGGCCAGCGACTAGCAAGCTACAATCTGAAATCTACGGTGACCGAGTCAACGATATTCTGAACGCGAATGCGAGCAAGGATGCGGATATCAACGTGAAAGACGGTGTCTGTATTGATAGCAAGACAGAGGTCACGCATCGGGTTATCTCAAAAAAAGTATACAGTCATCATCAAGTTTTGGAGTTAGAACGTGTCAGGTTTAATCGGAGCAGATAGCTTAATCGCTAAATGCCGTAAGCTCTACGGCGCAAAGAGCAACGAGATAGTAGGGCAAGCGGTCTTGCATGCTGCTAAAACAGTCGTACAACCCGAAGCCAAACTCAGAGCGCCAGCGAATGAAGGCGAGTTGAGAAATAGCATTAAAGTAAGAGTTAAAATCGAGGGCGACAAAGCCATTGGAGAAGTCTTCACAAACTCAGACCATAGCGCCTATGTCGAGCTCGGAACGGGTCCGAAAGGGCAAGAGAATCATTCTGGTATATCGCCAGAAGTAAGCGTGTCTTATCGGTCTAGTCCGTGGTACGTGCATGAAGACCAAATCAACGTAGGACCTTACCACTTTGCAAAAAGAGGTGAGTTCTATAAGATGTATGGTCAACCTGCTCAACCTTACTTGTATCCTGCTTTGAAAGATAACCATGACCGTGTGTCGAGAAGCGTTTCAAAATTCGTTAGTAGAAAGATAAAAGAACAGATAAAATGATTAACATCAAGCCTTTAATTTACAAAGAATTGCAAAAGGTCGCAGATAATGTGACCGATACTTATCCAGACGATTGGGAGAATGTCCCAGTCGTCATTTTTTTGGAAGAACAAAATAAACCGGGTGAATGGTACGATGACCAAGAGAAGAAGTCGCATATCCGCTACAAGGTAGATATCTTCGACAAAGACAGCACAAGTGATTTAGCAGTCAAAATCAATGAAATCTTTGCATCTTTAGGATTGCGAAGAACAGATTGTCAGGATGTACCTGATCCGTCGCATTTGCGTCACAAGTTGATGCGCTTCGAGGGAATTGTGGACCTTAATTCACAATTGGTTTATCAATACAGAATGGAGAACTAAAATATGTTAGCAAACGGAATTAAGCTTGCTTTTAGTAAAACTAAAGGCGATTATCAAAATCTTGTAGGTTTGAAAGAGGTACCAGAGTTTGGTATTGAACCTGAAAAAGTCGAGAATACGACTCTTGCAGACAAGGTTAAGAAATACGAATTTGGCATTGGTGATGCTGGGGAACTTGAGTACAAATTCGCTTATGACAACACAACTGCCACTTCACCTTATCGTGTCTTGCGTAATGCTGCAGACAACAAGGAGAAACTCTACTTTGAACAAACCTACCCAGATGGTACCAAGGTCACATTTGAAGGTCAAGTATCTGTCAAGCTTGGCGGCGGTGGTGTGAACTCTGTTATCGAATTCACGCTCAAGATTGCCTTGCAGTCTGAATTGACGTTCGTTGATGGAATTGGAGGTTAATAGATGGCTCTACCATACACAATTTGGAAAGTGAGTGAGGATAAGGAGTTAAAGCTCCGCCTCACATCCTCGCAAGGGATGAATGTTGAAGAAAAAATCGGAGCAAACTTGCTCAAGGTATTCATGCCTGCTGGGGGAGAGGCTTTTGCTTTGCCACCACTGAAAGTCATGTTGTTATTGACTCATGGAGCGCTTCAAAAGTTCGAGCATGGAATCTCATTTGAAGATGTATCTGACCTATATGACGATTATGTCGATAACGGTGGAGACCAGGCTGCATTCATGGCAGACGTCATCTTGCCGATGCTTCAAGTATCGGGTTTTATGCCACGGGAGAAAGAAAGCAAGAAGAAAACTCCCAAGAAATCCAAAGCGAAAATGGAAGTAGTCGAGTAGAATCGACTGCTATATTGTCAGTAAAAGAAATGGTTGAGGGGCTTTATCCGATGTTTTTGGACATTGGGGGCAAGCCTCTCGATTTTTGGGATTTGACGGTACTTGAAATCAGAGAGATGATTGAGAGCTATAATCGTGTCACAATCCAAAAGCAAAAAGAAAAGATTATTGAATCTTACAGACTTTCGCAGATGATAGCAAATAATGTATCCTTGTTGCTTTCAAAAGATGCCAAACCACTTGAAGTATGGGATTATGCTCCTGAACTTTTTGAAAAAGAGCGAGAGCAGGTCGAACAAGCGAGATTGGCACAAGAGCTGAAATTGCACCAGGAACGCATGCGCATGTTTGCTGAAAGTCATAATCGAAAAATGAAAATGAAAGGAGAATAGATGGGAGTTACTCTTGATGAGCTCAAGGTTATGATTGACGCTGAAATAGCACCTTTCAAAAACAAGATGAAAGAAGTCGAGAATAAGGTCAAAGATGCCTCTAACAAAGTACAGTCATCAACCGACAAAATCAAGGCGCAGTCTGGCTCGATGCTAGGTGTGTTTGGTAAACTAGCCAAATTTGCTGGCTTTGCTTACCTTGGTAAAAAAATGTTAGATGTCGGTATGTACTCTACGCAGATGGCTCTTGAAGTCACGGCATCGGTTAACCAAATCAAGCGTCAAATGGGCGAGAGCTCACAGACATTCTTAAAATGGGTCAACGATAACGCGAACGCTATGAATATGGGTGTTGGTGAAGCGACGAAATATGGGGCGGTGTATTCAAACTTATTTTCTGGCTTTATCAAGGACTCGAACAAGTTGAGCGCATATACTGCTAAGATGTTGCAAACATCGGCAGTTGTAGCAGAGGGTTCAGGTCGTAGCATTACAGACGTCATGGAGCGTATTCGCTCTGGTCTGCTGGGGAACACGGAAGCGATAGACTTTTGTCGCACCGCTTAGAAATAGGCGGATTAAGAACTTACCAAAATCGGTAAAACTCTAAACTTTAATTTGTAACTTCGGTATAAATGTGATATAATATACTTAGTTAAAAAGAGGTGATATTATGGGCATTATATACGAAATTAAATGTACCAAAACAGGAAGAAGCTATTTTGGTCAATCCAATAATATAAAAAGACGATTCGATGACCACAAATACAAACTTCGTCATAACCAGCATTATTCAAAAGAAATGCAAGATGATTTTAACTTGTTTGGAGAATCAGAGTTTCAATTTTCTATTTTAGAAGAAGTATCTGATAACATCTTAGATGAGAGAGAAAGTTATTGGATATCATCATCTGACAATGTATATAATATTGAGGGTGGAGGAGTTAAAACAAAGCGCATTGCTGAAAGCACTAAAGAGAAATTGAGTGTTAAAGCAAAAGCGAGGTATAAAACTCACGCAAAATATTTTAATAACCCAACAGCCATTAAAAAACGGTCAATATCAAATACAGGTAAAAAACGAGATGATGATTTTAGAAAGAAAATGAGTGACATCGCTAAAAAAAGAACTGGTTCTAAAAACTCATTTTTTGGTAAAAAACACTCTGAAGAAACAAAACGAAAAATCAGTGAAGCTAATAAAGGGAAGTATGATGGTGGCAAGCCTAAGATTCCTATCGTAGCTATTCATCTTGAAACTGGAGAAACAAGGGAGTACGCATCAAAGAGTGATGCTTCAAAAGATATTTTTCCAGCTAGGTCTTTTATTGACAAAGTTTTGAATGGTGAAAAGAAGCATTATAAAGGGTACACTTTTAAAGAATTAAAACATGACGATACCGAGGTAAACTAAGCAATTAAAAAGGCTTAGTCACCGTAGAGCATAGGGATTGAACCTGTGCTTTTTGTTTTGTCAAAAAGTATAGAATAAAATATCCCCACGAGTGGTAAGCACCTAAACAATTCGGTTGTAGGTGAAAATATATGCCGAACTTACAAGAAATTGTAAGAAGTATGGATAAAAAGCCATGCGATAACATTATTGAGAAGACCTAGGAATCAACGTAAATGTGGCCATGATTCAATCAACTGAAGCATTCAAGCGTTTTGCAAATGGCCAAAGTTGGGATCAACTCGATTATCAAACCCAGCAACAAATCCGCCTCATGGCTATTCTGGAGCAGGCAACTGCTAAGTATGGTACGACCTTGTCACAATCGGTCAATGGTAGTATCAGCTTGTTCAAGTCGTTATTGAAAGACTCTGCTTTGAACATCGGTAACGCCTTCTTGCCGATTATCAACGCTATCATGCCAGTCTTGAACTCATTCGCTATGGTCTTGAAGAACGTGACTGCTAAACTCGCTGAGTTTATCGCGTTGATGTTCAACAAGAAAGCGACTGTTAAAGACGGCGTAGCTGGCGCAGTCGGTAACATGAGTGGAGCCATGCAAGATGCTGCAGGTGGCGCAGGCGACCTCGCAGACGCAGTAGGAGACGCAGGGGATTCAGCAGGAGGACTTGCTGACAATCTAGGAGACTCTGCCAAAAATGCCAAAAAAGCAGTCAAAGAGTTGCTTGGTTTAGCCGGATTTGATGAAATCACGATTTTAAACAAGAAAGATGACTCAGACGGGGCTGGCTCTGGCGGTTCTGGTGGTGGTAAAGGCAAAGGTAAGAAAGGTAAAGGTGGAAGCGGACCTTTCAAAGACATCTTGCCAGAAGTGGCCTTAACCGACATGGATAACCAATTCAAGAGCATTTTCGATGGTCTTGGAGATAAGCTGAAAGGACTATCTGACTTATTTAGCAAAGGGTTTACTGCTGCATTCAGAGCTGAAGGTTTAGAACGTATCAAGATTGGTCTTGGTCAAATCAAGACGACACTTGAAGAAATCGCTACTGACCCACGAGTAGTTAATGCTTTTAATCTCATGATTGAGAAGATAGCATACTCTTTAGGGCAGATTACAGGCTCTCTGGCAACGGTTGGAGTCGGTATCGGTGTTTTCCTTTCCGAAAGCATAGCAAACGGTCTAGGACGCCAAAAAGAGCGTATTATTCGCTCGCTTGTGGCACAATTTGAAAATACGGGCAATATCTTTGCATCGGCTGGAAATATCGCTCAGGCATTCGCAGATGGCTTCTATGATGTCATAACATCGACTGGTGCTATTCGTATTGGAAGTGCGATTACATCTGCTCTTTTAGCTATTCAAGCTAGCGTTACTGAGGTTAGTTACAAACTTGGTGGTGACCTTATACAAGGTATCGAGCGAATTGTTACAGATAACATGCCTGGTATCGCCAGCTCGCTTTCCAATTCCCTGTCTGCCATTGCTCCTGTCTTTGAAAGTGCAGAACAAGCAATCAATGATATGGCCGACTCAATCAGTCGAGTGTATGATCAATACATTCGTCCGACGATTGAGTCGTCAACGAAAGCTATATCAAGTATTATCAGTTTGTTTGTAAGAGGTTGGAATAATTACATCCAACCAATTATCGAAAAACTCGGTCAGGGTTTCTCGGACACAATTGGCAAACACATCTCGCCAATGATCAAAAAGATTTTGGAGATGGCCGAAAGTTTCCAAGAAATGTCACAAGTCATTAACGCTTATGTAGGTCCTACTATCGGCTTTATCGTTGAGCAATTGACAAGAGTATTAGCTCCAACTCTTGAGTATATCGGAGAAGTCTTCCGTGTATTATTCAACATGGTTGCTGATATCTTGGGTGGCATTGCCGACTTCCTCAAAGGCGTGTTTGATATCATCGCTGGTATTCTTACCAGTGATATGAGTAAGATTTTCGACGGTTTCACCGAAACGGGTGATGCTATCATGAACATCTTGTCTACAATCTTAACTGGATTGTTAGATTTAACAGTAGCAGTCTTGAAATTCATTTGGGACACGATTGTGGCGATCTTCCAAGGAATCTGGGATGGGATCGTGGCTATCTTCACACCTCTCGGCGAATGGTTCTCAGAACGCTGGAACGACATCACAACAGTTTTAGCAGACGTAGCTAAATGGTTTGGTGATATGTTCCAAAAAGCTTGGAACGCGCTAACGAATGTATTCTCGTCAATCGGCACCTGGTTCGGTGAGCGTTGGAACGATGTAACGACTGCGCTTGCTAACGTTGCTACGTGGTTCGGTAATATCTTCAAGACTGCATTTGAAGCGGTCAAGAACGCTTTTAGCACGATTGGAAGCTTTTTCTCTGGTGTTTGGACCACAGTCAAGAACATCTTCGTCAACGCTGGCCAAATGGTCGGTAGCGCAGTTGGTGGCGCATTCAAGAGCGCGGTTAATGCAGTTCTCGGTACGATTGAAAATGTGGTGAACGGCTTTATCGGCATGATTAACGGTGTTATCGGTTTGATTAACAAGATTCCGGGCGTCTCTCTTGGAAGCGTTGGCTATGTGAGTCTACCTCGATTAGCTCGTGGTGGTATCGTTGATAGTCCGACCGTGGCCATGATTGGTGAAGCTGGTAAAGAAGTCGTTATGCCTCTTGAAAACACTGGATTCTTGCAGACTATGGGGCGCATCGTAGGTGGTGCTGTAGTAAATGCCTTGGGCGGTGGATTACCACAATCAGGAGGCTTCAACGGTAGCGGTGACATCGTCATCATGATTGGCGGTCACGAGTTCGGTCGTGTAGCTATCCAAGAAATCAATCGAGAACAGGAACGTGCAGGACAAGTCTTGCTTAACATTTAGAAGGAGGTAAAATGGCACGCTTAATTATCAACGGGGTGGCTGTTAAGCCTCCCAAATCTTTTCAAGTCGGTATCCAAGATATTGACGGAGAAACAGGTCGTAATGCTAACGGAGACATGGTTCGTGACCGTATCACGACCAAACGAAAATTAGATTGCGAATGGGGCATGCTGACTCAAGGAGAAATGAGTCAGCTTTTAAATGCTGTATCGCCTGAATTTTTCATAGTATCTTATCCTGACCCGATGCTAGGACAAATCACTAAAACGTTTTACGTTGGAGACAGGACGGCTCCAAGTTATTCATTTACTGAGAAGTTCAAGCCGTGGTCGGGCGCAAAATTTAATCTGGTAGAAAGGTAGGTTAGAATATGGATATATTCAGACGTAGGAAATTTGATGAAGCTATGTTTGCTAAGAACCGTACTCTCGCTATCAGAGTAGGGCAGTATCAGTCAAGCGATATCAAAGAAGCGCATTTTGATTATGGCTATATCAAAGGTGATGCCTATAAGCCCGGTGGAACGTGTGCTGGCAGTGGTAAAATCACGTTCACAAGCATTATCACTACATTCAATAAGCTGGATAAGGTTTATCCTGAAATTGGCCTCTTAGTAGACGGAACCTACGAATGGGTCAAAATGGGCGAGTATTTCATCAACGACATTGAGATTGACCGAAACCGTAACACGACTACGCTTGATTTGATGGATGGGATGTTCAAACTCAATCGTGGACATATCACAGATTTGACTTATCCAGCGGAAATTAGACAAGTGATTAAAGAAATTTGTCTGAAGACCGGTATAGAGTTAGCAAATGAATACATGGATATTACATCCATGAATTATGTTATTGATAAAATTCCCAAAGAAAAGAAAATGACATTCAGAGACGTCTTGAGCTCAGCTACTCAGATGCTCGGGATGTCTTGTTTCTTTAATCGAGAAGGAAAACTTGAAATCAAAGAATTAACCGAGTCAGGCATCACGATTACAGCAGATAGCTACTTTATGCACGGATTGACCAAGAGTGAAGTTCAGTATCAGATAGCTGGGATAACTTGCAAAAAAGAGAAAGAGACTCTCACGGTTGGTATGCGTACTGGTCTATCATTGGAATTGGATAATCTATTTATGTCTCAAACGATTTTGGATAATCTC
This sequence comes from Streptococcus oralis, assembly GCF_001579175.1. Taxonomy (GTDB): domain Bacteria; phylum Bacillota; class Bacilli; order Lactobacillales; family Streptococcaceae; genus Streptococcus; species Streptococcus oralis_O. Next base: position 124,353 of record NZ_KQ970762.1, on the reverse strand, counting down.
TATCACAAAATCAAGGATATTCGATACTATCCGTTCAATTTGAATTACCAAGGCCATTTACTGCTAGATGTTGGTCAGTGGGTAACCATCAAGACGAACAAGGGTGAAACGTTCAAATCGCCAATCTTGAGTCAATCATTCACATTTAAGGGCGGTCTGCGTGGTCGTATCGGTGCAGACAGTAAATCTGGCAATGATGCTCAGTATTCATACGCAGGAACGTTCACGAAGAAGATTGAGCAATTCAGCGAATTTGAGAAGCAAATTCAAAACCAAATTGAAGAAGCTGGCAAAGGTTTTGACAAGAAAGTCGAGAAAATCAAGAACGACTTTAACGACCAAGTCGAACTGGCTAAAGCTAAAGTAGAAGAGGTCAAGAAAAGTCTGACAGAGACAATTGACCAACGTTTTCGTGATTTTGATAGTATAGATTTGAATGAAATCAAGCAAAAGGCAGACGATGCCTTGCGAAATGCTGGTGCAGGTAGTTTGCTAGCTCAAGAGGCGAAACAAATCAGTGAGCAGGCAAGACAGCAGATGGATTCAAAATTCGCTGAGTACAAGCAATCAGTAGATGGTCGATTCACAAGTTTATCTTCTCGACTCGATGGCAAAGCGAATCTTGTAGATTTTCAACGTGTACAAGAAACAAGCAAACTCTATGAGAGGATTATCGGTAGCAACGAGAATGACATTTCGAATAAGGTTGCTCGCATGGCTTTGACAAATCAGCTATTTCAAGTTGAGGTAGCTAAAAGTGTCGGAGATAGCCGAAATTATGTGAAGAATGCCGATTTTAGGGACGGTTCTAAAAATTGGAAAGAATCGAATATATCTGGATTAAATTTCAACTATGAACATTCATCGCGAAATCGAAATAAATCGGGCGTGCATATTTATGGCACATCTATAAATACTCGTTATTTTGGCTTGCAACAGACATTTAAAATTGAACTAAAAAAATCCGACAAAATCACTCTTTCTTTTTTGATTTCAAAAGATGGACTTAGCACTTTTTCTGGGCTTGACGTCGGGTTACATTATAGGAAAGACGGTGCAATAAAATCACAGGCGTGGAAGGAGATTCCAAATAGCGACATAACTGCATCGACTTATAAAAAACTTAATTTTAATTATGAGTTACCAGTTGATATCGATGAAATCAATTTAATGTTTTATGGAAATCCTGGAAAATCAATAAACCTTTACATCTCAGAGATCAAACTTGAAACTGGAAACAATGTAACCCCCTTCACGCTAGCTCCTGAAGATACGGACGAAGCGATTCGCACGGTTCAGAGTCAACTTGCTGGCTCATGGGCAATTCAAAACCTGACAAGCGCAGGCTCAATCGTTTCTCAAATCAATGCGACTAACAATCAAATTTTGATTGAAGCAGAGAAAATCCGTTTGAAAGGCAAGACCTTGCTTGACGAATTAACAGCGATTGATGGATATTTCAAACGCTTGTTCGTTGGTGAGGGTAATTTTGCCAAGCTGAACGCTGAAATTATTGGTTCTAAAACTATCACAGCAGATAAGTTGATTATGGACTCAGCCATGGCTCGGATGTTCGTTTCAAGCGATATCTTCACGGACACGCTTGCTGCTAAAGAGGCTTTTATCAACAAGCTTCGCTCGGTCGTAGTATCTGCAACATTGCTCGAAGGGTACAAAGGGAAAATCGGCGGATTCCAAATTGGTACGCATGATAAGGACCCTTCAGTTTATTGGCTGACAAGTGTCGACCATTTTTCAGTAGGTATGGGTACCTCAATAAATGGCCCAGGAAAATGGAGACAAACTGCTCTTTGGGTCAATTGGGGTAACGATTGGAACACGCCGGGAAACAACGCATGGTTCGTGAACAACGCCGGACAAATGTACTGCTATAATTCTGCTCATTTTTGGGAGACTCCGGAAATACACGGAAATTTAAAAGTTTCTGGCGATATTTATTATGTAAATAGCAAAAATCAGTTCAGTCATTGGATATATTCTGACACATACAAAAGAATAAGTAAGTCAAACGATTATTTGTATTTGTATAAAAGCGGATCAACTAGTTACGACTGGATACCGATAAACAAAGAAATCTCAGACCGTCGCTACAAATCGAACATTGAAGCTAGTACAGTCTCAGGTCTCGATGTTATCGAGCAACTCAAGACGTACAGTTATCGCAAGGAATACGATGGCAAAGTCAAAGATATCTCTTGTGGTATCATGGCTCAAGACGTCCAGAAGTACGCTCCTGAAGCTTTCTACGAAAACCCAGACGGTGCATACTCATATCGCACATTTGAACTTGTGCCTTATTTAATCAAGGCCATTCAAGAACTCAATCAAAAAATAGAAAAATTGGAGAAAACAGCATGAACGAACAAGACAAACAAATCAGCAATCTAGCGATTAAGTCGCTTGGTGAAAAAGTCGGTAATGAGGCTACTCAATCAGCAACGCTCGAAGCCCTCTACACAGTAACCGCTATGGAGCTTGAGCAGATGAAACGAATCATCGAATTAGATGAAAAACTCAAAACGAAATTTGAAGAAGTGAAAGGAAAAATGACAAATGGCAATTAACAATTATGAATTGGCAGGAAAGCCCTACACTCGTGGCCTTGGTGACAATCTCAAGACTGTAGTTGAAATCCGTCTGTCAGATGGGACTCGTTACAGTACGAACATGCGTGAACTGGCAGGTGACCGTACAACTGAGCAAGAGGACGTTTTGATTCAAGCAGTGCTCGATATCATCAAAGCAGAGCTAGACCCAGGCTCTGCCATCGTGAAGGCGCAAGCTGAGATTGAGCAAGCTGTTCAATCCTTGGCCAAAGCTAAGACGGACCTCTCAGCTAACAAAGAGAACATCGATAGCGTATCGGCTATTACTGAGGTTCTTATTGCACTAGCGATTGGCCAAAACGGTGGCATGCCCACGAACACTTATAGCAAGGTTGCTCAGTTCATCAAGCCACTTGTCAAGAGCACTCGCTATGCAAATGGTGACATCGTGGCTATGCCTTATCCATACGATACGAATCCAAAATGGCCAAAGGGCACGCTGACCATCTTTATGTTTCAAATGAGAGCAAACGAGGGATACACTTGGAAAGAGCAACCTCTTGCTGAAATGTTGCAAAAAGGCATTCTGACCATTGTCATGCCACGGATTGATTAAGGGGGATTTTATGTCATGGTCTGAAATAATTGAGAAAATGATACATGCCATCACTCAACTTGCTCCCACAATCGGAGTTGTTGCAACTGGATGGTTCGGCATGCGAGCTAGTAAAGCAGGTCACCTCAACCAAGAACAGTTCAAGGAGCTGAAAGGCGAATTGAATACTATTCACGCTATCGGTGAGGAGAATAAGCAAAATATAACCGAAATCAACAACAAGCTAGCAGTACATGATGAAGCGCATCTAGCTACTATGTATCTACGGCTTGAGCGTGATATTACAGTCGCACTCAAGCGTGGATATACAAGCGTTCACGAGTCGGACATTATCCATAAAATGCACTCGAGCTACAAGAAACTCGGAGGCAATGGGCGTATTGATGCCCTGTTCAATAAATACTTAAATTTAGAAATTGCGGAGGAAAACACAAATGCAACAGATTACTGAAATCATCACAAACGGAGCAATCAGCATCCTTGTCATTTTGGCTGGTATCGCGGTCAAATCGATTAAGGATTTTTTGATTAAAAAAGGCGGTGAAAAGACCATCAAGATTGTCGAAATCATTGCTAAGAACGCGGTCAACGCTGTGGAGCAAGTAGCTCAAGAGACAGGCTTCAAGGGCGAGGAAAAGCTGGAACAAGCCCGTACGAAAATCCGTGCTGAACTCAATAAGTACAATATCAGCATGACTGATAAGGACTTGGATACATTCGTTGAGTCAGCAGTCAAACAGATGAATGATGCGTGGAAAGGGGAATAAGCATGGGTTTAAGTCTTGAAACGGCTATTGCCTGGATGCAAGCTCGAAAAGGGCAAGTATCTTATAGTATGGATGACCGCAATGGCCCTGATTCCTATGATTGTTCAAGTTCAATCTACTATGCTTTATTGAGCGCTGGAGCCGTATCAGCTGGATGGGCAGTCAATACTGAGTATGAACATGATTGGTTGATTAAAAACGGGTATGAGCTCATCTCTGAGAATGCTCCGTGGGATGCTCAGCGTGGAGATATTTTTATCTGGGGGCGCCGTGGCTACTCTAGCGGAGCAGGTGGCCATACTGGTATTTTCGTGGATAGTGATAACATTATCCACTGTAACTATCGTTATGATGGAATTACAGTAAACGATCATGATGATATTTGGCTATACGCAGGACGGCCTTACTATTATGTGTATCGTTTGACAAACCCAAATGCACAGCCTAAAAAACCTAAAAAAGGCTGGCAGTCGGATGATAAAGGCGATTGGTACGCTCGAGCAAATGGGACATATCCGAAAAGTGACTTCGAGTATATCGAGGAAAACAAATCATGGTTCTACTTCGATGCCGAAGGATATTGCGTGAAATCTGATTGGGTATTGTATACGGATGGTCAATGGTATTACTTTGATGAGCATGGTTACATGGTAACCAGCTGGCGTCGTATTGATGGATACTGGTATTACTTCAATCGTGATGGATCTATGCGTAAAGGCTGGGTGAAGTATTATTCAGACTGGTATTACCTTGACGAAAAAGATGGAAATATGTTATCTAGCCGATTTGTACCTTACAAAGATGGCTACTACATGCTTCTTCCAGACGGTCGCTTGGCTGACAAGGCTGCATTTACTGTTGAGCCAGATGGGCTCATCACTACTAAATAATTTTTTTAAAAAATAGAAAGGAAAATTTCTAAAATATTGTTCGAATTGTTTTAACCGCAGGCTGTTTAGCTTGCGGTTTTTTTGTTTGCAAAAAGGGGCAAAAAAGGGGCAAAAATGCTGTAAAATGTCGTTAGTCCACGGAAGAATCTTGTATATGATTATTATTTTTACTTGATTTTAGTGCATATTGTAAATGATTGTATCGTAGCGTATCTTCATAAGTTGTTGTGTGCTCTTTTTTCGTGCTTTTTTCGAATAAATAAGATAAAATAGCCTAGAATAAATGATAATAGAAAAGAGAAAAATATGAAAATTCGTGGTTTTGAATTGGTTTCGAGTTTTACAGATAAAAATTTGCTACCTAAGCGTGAGACAGCGCATGCGGCTGGTTACGACTTAAAGGTTGCAGAACGTACGGTGATCGCGCCAGGAGAGATTGTTCTCGTCCCAACAGGGGTCAAGGCTTATATGCAACCAACTGAGGTCCTCTATCTTTATGACCGTTCTTCAAACCCTCGTAAGAAGGGTCTAGTCTTGATTAACTCTGTTGGCGTTATTGATGGGGATTATTATGGCAATCCCGGGAATGAGGGACATATCTTTGCTCAGATGAAAAATATTACTGACCAGGAAGTGGTTCTCGAAGTTGGGGAACGTGTGGTTCAGGCTGTCTTTGCGCCTTTCTTAATTGCAGACGGAGACGAGGCAGACGGTGTTCGGACAGGTGGATTTGGATCAACAGGGCACTAAGATGAAAATTATATTTGTACGTCATGGAGAGCCAGACTACCGTGAGCTAGAGGAACGTTCTTATACAGGTTTTGGGATGGATTTAGCACCTTTATCTAAGGAAGGACGGCAACAAGTTCAGAAACTTTGCCAAAATCCTTTGCTTGGCTCAGCTGATATACTGGTGTCTTCTGCAGTGACGCGAGCATTAGAAACGGCTTCTTATCTTACTTGTGCTACTGGCCTTCCTTTGAGAGTAGAACCCTTATTGCATGAATGGCAGGTTTACGAAAGTGGCATAGAGAATTTTGAAAAAGCACGTACTCTGTTTTTAGAAAACAAGGGGGAGTTGCTTCCTAATAGTCCTATTCAGTATGAGACAGCTGAAGAGATGAAGGCGCGTTTTTTGGAAACTATGATAAAGTACCGAGACTACCAGACAGTGCTAGTTGTCGCTCATCGAATGCTCATGCGCCAATTTGTACCAGACGAGAAGATTGATTTTTGCCAAGTAATTGAGTGTGAGGTAGAAATTTAGAAAGAGGTTTATCATCGCAAAGAAAAAAGCGACATTTGTGTGTCAAAATTGTGACTATAATTCACCTAAGTATCTAGGACGCTGTCCAAACTGTGGGTCTTGGTCTTCTTTTGTAGAAGAGGTTGAGGTTGCCGAGGTCAAGAATGCACGTGTGTCCCTGACAGGTGAAAAAACCAAGCCTATGAAACTGGCTGAAGTAACGTCTATCAATGTCAATCGAACCAAGACCGAGATGGAGGAATTTAACCGTGTACTTGGAGGCGGAGTGGTACCAGGGAGTCTCGTCCTTATCGGTGGGGATCCTGGAATCGGGAAATCAACGCTTCTTTTACAAGTTTCAACCCAGTTGTCTCAAGTGGGTACGGTTCTCTACGTCAGTGGTGAGGAGTCTGCCCAGCAAATCAAGCTACGAGCAGAGCGATTGGGGGATATTGATAGTGAGTTTTATCTCTACGCCGAGACCAATATGCAGAGTGTTCGAGCTGAGGTAGAGCGCATCCAACCAGATTTTCTCATCATTGACTCTATACAAACTATTATGTCTCCTGAGATTTCAGGTGTGCAAGGGTCTGTGTCTCAGGTGCGAGAGGTGACAGCTGAGCTCATGCAGCTGGCCAAGACTAATAACATTGCCATCTTTATCGTAGGGCATGTGACCAAGGAAGGTACTCTGGCTGGTCCGCGTATGTTGGAGCATATGGTAGATACAGTACTTTACTTTGAAGGGGAACGCCACCATACCTTCCGTATCTTGAGAGCAGTCAAAAATCGTTTTGGGTCCACTAATGAGATTGGCATCTTTGAGATGCAGTCAGGTGGATTGGTTGAGGTGCTCAATCCGAGTCAAGTTTTCCTAGAAGAGCGTTTGGATGGGGCCACTGGTTCATCCATCGTGGTAACTATGGAAGGGACGCGTCCAATTTTGGCGGAGGTTCAAGCCTTGGTGACACCGACCATGTTTGGAAATGCCAAGCGTACGACGACAGGGCTTGATTTCAATCGTGCGAGTTTGATTATGGCTGTTTTGGAAAAACGTGCAGGGCTTCTCTTGCAAAATCAAGATGCCTATCTCAAATCTGCTGGTGGTGTCAAACTAGACGAGCCTGCGATAGACTTAGCTGTTGCAGTCGCCATTGCTTCGAGCTACAAGGACAAACCAACCAATCCCCAAGAATGTTTTGTGGGAGAGTTAGGTTTGACTGGAGAGATTCGGCGTGTGAATCGTATCGAGCAACGCATCAATGAAGCTGCGAAGCTTGGGTTTACAAAAATTTATGTACCCAAAAATTCCTTGATAGGCATTAAACCACCTCAAGAAATTCAGGCGATAGGAGTGACGACTATCCAGGAAGTTTTGAAAATGGTCTTTGCTTAATCTGTGACAAATCCTCTCAAAAATGATAAGATAGGAGAAATATTTGATTATCAAATTTTTAAGGGGGAAATCGTGTCGTATTTTGAACAGTTTATGCAAGCCAACCAGGCTTACGTTGCCCTTCATGGGAAATTAAATCTGCCACTTAAGCCGAAAACAAGAGTAGCAATTGTGACCTGCATGGACTCACGGCTACACGTCGCGCAAGCTTTAGGTTTAGCACTTGGGGATGCCCATATCTTGCGGAATGCTGGCGGTAGAGTAACAGAGGACATGATTCGTTCGCTGGTGATCTCCCAGCAACAAATGGGTACACGTGAAATTGTGGTGCTTCACCATACAGACTGTGGAGCTCAAACCTTTCAAAACGAGTCTTTTCAAGAGCATTTGAAGCACGAGCTCGGGGTTGATGTTTCTGGTCAAGATTTTTTACCATTCCAGGATGTTGAAGAGAGTGTGAAAGAGGATATGCAGTTGCTTCGAGAATCTCCACTGATTCCTGATGATGTGGCTATTTCAGGTGCGGTTTACGATGTGGATACAGGGAGTATGAGAGAAGTATACTAACTTCATCTTGCAGAATTCTAATCCTAGCATAAGATCGCTACTTCAAATGTAGCGATTTTAATTTTAATATAGCTAATATAAAATAGTAAAAAACAAGGGTATAAATGTTTACTATTGTTTTATTTTTGATTGAAAAATAAAGGAAAAAGCGCTACAATGGTAGATGGAAAATGTTGTGTAAAAAACAAGTGATACATAGATACCGGAGGAAATCATGTCTTTTTCTGATTTAAAGCTGTTTGCCCTTTCTTCAAATAGAGAATTGGCAGAGCGTGTGGCGCAAGAGATTGGGATAGAGTTGGGGAAATCGACTGTTCGTCAATTTTCAGATGGGGAGATTCAGGTCAATATCGAAGAATCAATCCGTGGAAAACATGTCTTTATCCTACAATCAACGAGCTCACCTGTAAATGACAATCTGCTCGAAATTTTGATCATGGTAGATGCCTTGAAGCGGGCTAGTGCAGAATCTGTCAACGTTGTTATGCCTTACTATGGTTACGCACGTCAGGATAGAAAAGCGCGCGCGCGTGAGCCAATCACAGCAAAACTCGTTGCAAACATGCTAGAAGTTGCTGGGGTAGATCGTTTGTTGACGATTGATTTGCACGCTGCACAGATTCAGGGATTCTTTGATATTCCTGTGGATCACTTGATGGGCGCTCCATTGATTGCGGACTACTTCGAACGTCGTGGAATGGTTGGACAAGACTATGTTGTTGTCAGTCCAGACCATGGTGGGGTAACTCGTGCTCGTAAATTGGCAGAGTTTTTGAAAACTCCGATTGCAATTATTGACAAACGCCGTAGTGTAGACAAGATGAATACCAGTGAAGTGATGAATATCATTGGTAAGGTAGAAGGTAAGACTTGTATCTTGATTGACGATATGATTGATACAGCTGGAACTATTTGTCATGCGGCAGATGCTCTTGCTGAAGCAGGCGCAGTTGCGGTCTATGCAAGCTGTACACACCCAGTTCTTTCGGGGCCAGCTATGGATAATATTCAAAAATCAGCTATTGAAAAATTGGTTGTTTTGGATACCATCTACTTGCCAGAAGAACGTTTGATTGATAAGATTGAGCAAATCTCTATCGCTCATCTCTTAGGAGATGCCATTGTACGTATCCACGAAAAACGTCCTCTTTCTCCATTATTTAGTATCGAGAAAAAAATCTAAACTTTCACTTGAAATAGATCGTTCTCCTAGCAGGTTTCTTTTCTTGCTAGGAATTTTTTTGTAGTCAAAATCTGCAAGCCTTTTCAAAATATGCTATACTGATGAAAAAGGAGGATTTCTATGAACCAAGAATTTATCAATCCAAGTGATGGTGTGGTACGTCAGTATCTTGCAACCAGTAAAACGTTAGCAGTAGTAGGCTTGTCCGATCGTGAAGAAACAACTAGCAACCGAGTGACTAAGGAAATGCAGGCTCGGGGCTATAAAATCATTCCAGTCAATCCCAAGGCTGCAGGTGGCGAAATCTTGGGAGAAAAGGCCTATGCAAGCCTAGCTGAGATTCCTTTTCCTGTCGATATTGTCAATGTTTACCGACGGAGCGAGTTTTTACCAGATGTGGCGCGTGATTTTCTCAAGGCTGATGCCAAGGTTTTTTGGGCACAACTAGGTCTAGAAAGTCTAGAAGCGGAAGAAATCTTGCGTGCTGGAGGATGCGACGACATCGTGATGAATCGCTGTATCAAGAGAGAACACACACGCTTAATTCTTGAACAATAAAAGGTAGCCAGTGGGCTACCTTTTGTCTTAGAAAATACCAATCAATGCCTGCATGCCTAGGCTGGTAATGATGATAGCAATCCAGCAAAGGGCTCCAAGAAGAATGGACTTGCCGCTGGATTTGATCAATCCAATGAGATTGGTTTTGAGACCGATGGCGCTCATGGCCATGACGATAAGGAATTTGGAGAGTTGCTTAAGAGGGGTAAAGATACTACCGGACACACCGAGAGAGGTAAGTAGAGTTGTTAAGAGAGAAGCCAAGATAAAGTAAAGGATAAAAAGTGGGAAGACTTTTTTTAGTTGGAAACCGTGACTTTTTTTTTGCTCTCGACTTTGCCAGTAGGAGAGAAAGAGCGTGATAGGAATAATGGCAAGGGTGCGTGTGAGTTTAACAATGGTTGCAGACTCAAGGGTATTGGTCTGATAAAGACTGTCCCATGCGCTGGCTGTGGCCGTTACAGAAGAAGTATCATTGACTGCTGTTCCTGCAAAGAGGGCAAAGCCTTCGTTGGATAGGCGAAGCCAAGTTCCTAGAGTTGGAAAGATAAGCGCCGCTAAGACATTGAAGAAAAAGATAACGGAAATGGCTTGGGCCACTTCTTTTTCCTTGGCATGGATAACGGGTGCTGTCGCAGCAATGGCAGAACCACCACAGATCGAAGACCCCACTCCAATCAAGGTAGCCAGTTTAGTATCCAAAGCAAAAAAGCGCTGGAAGAGGTAGGCAACAATCAAGGAAATCGAAATGGTGGAGAGGATAACAGGTAGCGAAGATTGCCCAACTGCGAAGACTTGCGAGATATTAAGACCAAAACCGAGCAAAATAACGGCATATTGAAGCAATTTTTTTGAACTAAAGGTCAAGCCGGCATCCAGTTGTTTATAGGCTGATAGAAAAGGGTGAAGGAGCATCCCCGCAAAAATCGCAAAGACAGGTGCTCCGACGACAGGAAAGAAACCTCCTAAGTACCAGGATATGATAGAAATGAGAAGGCAGGCCAAGATTCCTGCCGCATTTTTTGATAAAAATGACATATAAACCTCCGAAAATAAGCACTTTTTATTATAAGCTTATCCATCAGAAAAGTAAAATAGAAAACAGAAAGGATTAACTCAAAATGGAATTTTGCGGTCAGGGAGCTTTTGTAGTATAATAGTACTATGTTCTGTAAGCAAGGGGGATATCTATGGACTTAACCAAGCGCTTTAATAAACAGTTAGATAAGATTCAAATGTCCTTGATTCGTCAGTTTGATCAGGCCATTTCAGAGATCCCTGGAGTTCTGCGTTTGACCTTGGGAGAGCCTGACTTTACAACGCCAGATCATGTCAAGGAGGCGGCCAAGCGAGCGATTGACCAGAACCAGTCCTACTATACAGGGATGAGCGGTTTACTGACCTTGCGCCAGGCAGCTAGTGATTTTGTAAAAGAAAAATACCAGTTGGACTACAATCCTGAAAATGAAATCTTGGTTACTATCGGAGCGACAGAGGCCTTATCTGCTACTTTGACAGCTATCTTAGAAGAAGGAGACAGGGTTCTTTTGCCAGCTCCTGCTTATCCAGGATATGAGCCGATTGTCAACCTAGTTGGGGCAGAGATTGTCGAGATTGATACAACTGAAAATGGTTTTGTCTTGACTCCTGAAATGTTGGAAAAGGCAATTTTGGAGCAAGGTGACAAGCTCAAAGCGGTTATTCTTAATTATCCAGCTAATCCGACAGGGATTACCTATAATCGGGAGCAGTTGGAAGATTTAGCTGCTGTTTTGCGTAAATACGATATTTTTGTGGTCTGTGATGAGGTCTATTCAGAATTGACCTATACAGGGGAAAATCATGTATCATTGGGAACTATGCTGAGAGATCAGGCTATTATTATCAATGGCTTATCTAAGTCTCATGCCATGACAGGTTGGCGTTTAGGCTTTATCTTTGCTCCTGCAGCTTTCACAGCTCAGTTAATCAAGAGTCACCAATATTTGGTTACTGCGGCAAACACCATGGCCCAACATGCTGCAGTAGAAGCCTTGACCGCTGGTAAAAACGACGCAGAGCCTATGATGAAGGAATACATCCAGCGTCGAGAT
>NZ_KQ970762.1:12689-112450 GCF_001579175.1 Streptococcus oralis | reverse complement strand
GATTATATAATCGAAAAGATGACTGCTCTTGGTTTTGAGATTATCAAACCAGACGGTGCCTTCTATATCTTTGCCAAGATTCCAGCAGGCTATAATCAAGATTCCTTTGCTTTTCTAAAGGATTTTGCTCAGAAAAAGGCTGTTGCTTTTATCCCGGGTGCTGCCTTTGGGCGTTACGGAGAAGGCTATGTTCGCCTCTCTTATGCGGCCAGCATGGAAACAATCAGAGAGGCTATGAAACGACTTGAGGAGTACATGAGAGAAGCATGATCCAGTCTATCACGAGTCAAGGTCTCGTACTCTACAATCGTAACTTTCGGGAGGATGATAAGTTAGTCAAGATCTTCACCGAGCAGGCTGGGAAGCGCATGTTTTTCGTCAAACACGCAGGTCAGTCTAAATTAGCTCCTGTTATCCAGCCCTTGGTGTTGGCACGGTTTCTCTTGCGAATCAATGATGATGGACTCAGTTACATTGAGGACTATCATGAGGTGATGACCTTTCCCAAAATCAATAGCGACCTCTTTGTCATGGCTTATGCGACTTATGTTGCGGCTCTTGCAGATGCTAGTTTGCAGGATAATCAGCAGGATGCTCCCTTGTTTGCCTTCTTGAGAAAGACTCTAGAGTTGATGGAAGAGGGTTTGGATTATCAGGTTTTGACCAATATTTTTGAAATTCAAATCTTGACCCGATTTGGAATTGGGCTCAATTTTAATGAGTGTGTCTTTTGCCATCGGGTTGGTCAGGCCTTTGACTTTTCTTTCAAATATGGAGCTTGCCTCTGTCCAGACCATTACCATGAGGACGAGAAACGTTGCCATCTGAATCCCAACATCCCTTATCTGCTCAATCAATTTCAGGCTATTGATTTTGAGACCTTGGAGACCATTTCGCTCAAGTCTGAAATCAAGCAAGACTTGCGCAAGTTTATGGATCAACTCTATGAAGAGTACGTCGGGATTCATCTAAAATCAAAAAAATTCATTGATTCCCTAGCCGACTGGGGACAATTACTAAAAGAGGAAGACAAATGAAAAAAATCGCAGTAGATGCTATGGGTGGCGATTATGCACCCCAAGCCATCGTTGAGGGTGTCAATCAAGCCCTAGCTGACTTTTCAGATATTGAGATTCAACTCTACGGAGATGAAAGCAAAATCAAGCAATATCTAACAGCCGCAGAGCGTGTCAGCATCATCCATACAGATGAGAAAATTGATTCAGACGATGAGCCGACAAAAGCTATCCGTAAGAAGAAAAATGCCAGCATGATATTGGCGGCTAAGGCAGTCAAAGAGGGAGAGGCAGATGCTGTTCTTTCCGCAGGAAATACAGGTGCCTTGTTGGCAGCAGGATTCTTCATCGTGGGTCGTATCAAGAATATCGACCGACCTGGACTTATGTCAACATTGCCAACTATAGATGGAAAAGGCTTTGATATGCTTGACCTCGGCGCTAATGCGGAAAACACTGCTCAGCACCTCCATCAATACTCTATTCTCGGCTCCTTCTATGCCAAGAATGTTCGTGGGATTGCAAAACCACGTGTTGGTTTGCTCAACAACGGAACAGAAAGCAGCAAGGGAGACCCGCTTCGTAAGGAAACTTACGAATTGCTAGTAGCTGATGAAAGTTTGAACTTTATCGGAAACGTGGAAGCGCGTGATCTGATGAATGGCGTTGTGGATGTTGTCGTGACAGATGGTTTCACGGGAAACGCTGTGCTCAAATCTATCGAAGGGACAGCTATGGGAATCATGGGCTTGCTCAAGACAGCTATTACAGGTGGCGGTCTTCGAGCTAAACTAGGTGCTCTTCTCCTTAAAGATAGTCTCAGAGGTTTGAAAAAACAGCTCAACTATTCAGATGTTGGAGGAGCAGTCTTGTTTGGTGTCAAAGCACCTGTTGTTAAGACCCATGGCTCAAGTGATGCCAAGGCTGTGTACAGTACGATTCGCCAGATTCGTACCATGCTAGAAACAGACGTAGTTGCCCAAACTGCACGTGAATTTTCAGGAGAATAAAAAAAGATGACAGAAAAAGAAATTTTTGACCGTATTGTAACCATTATCCAAGAGCGACAGGGAGCAGACTTTGTCGTAACAGAGGCCTTGAGTTTGAAGGACGATCTTGATGCAGACTCAGTGGATTTGATGGAGTTCGTCTTGACGCTAGAAGATGAATTTGGAATCGAAATCAGCGATGAGGAAATTGACCATCTTCAAAGTGTAACAGATGTAATCGAAACCATTAAAGGTAAAATATAGCCAAAAGCAACATGCAAGTCATGTTGTTTTTTTATTTGCAGAAAAAAGAAAAACGTTAAAATTTTTAGTAGAAATTGCGAATAAAGAGACGAGAAAGAAAAAGGAGGAACGTTTATGTATGTTACCGGTTTTTATCCCTGGTTCATTAAGTGGTTTTTAAAATAAAAATGAATAAGTTGCTCATTTTCGAATTGTTTTTCGAATAGATAGGTAAGAAGAAAAGAAAGGAGACTACGCGATGTATTTACCAATCTTATTGCCATGGTTTATCAAATGGTATTTAAAATAAATGAAATTTACCTGTTCATTTTAAATCACTTCTCGAATAGATAAGTGAGAAGAACAGGAAGGAAAAAGATTTCAGTAATTTACCCAATCTGGTTTTTAAAATGGTTTAAAGCTTAGAGACCATAAACTAAAAAATAAAGGAGAAAAAAAGATGACAAATTTTGACAAAATGGAACAGAACTTTGTAGCTCTTACAGAAGAAGAGTTGATGGATGTGGATGGGGGATTGATTATTACAGCAGCTGGAATTATTTTAGCAGGAAAAGTAGCAGGTGCTGTGGTTACAATTGGAGGAGCTCTTTATGGAGCAGGATATGCTATTGGAAAAGCATTGCGACCTTAATATGACTAGAAAGGAGGCTTAGCAATGAAACAATTTCAAGAATTATCTTTTCAAGAACTTGAAGAGGTTCAAGGCGGTGTTATTACATTAACGATAGGTACGGTAGTGCTTGTAGGCTGGAAAGCAGTAGCAGCTTATGGAGCAGCGGCTACTGTAGCAGGAGGTACACTTGGATTGGGAGTCTATAATGGCTATAGAGGGCGTTAGATTATGAACAATCGGAACCTTAATCTCAATACACTCTTACCTAAGCTAGCCACTATAATTCCTTTGTTGGCAATCGGCCTGCATCTCGCGCTTCATCTGATTCGTACAGGTTCATTAGTATCCTTTGATTGGCAATGGACTGTAGTTGGTTTGCTTGCTTCGGGTTATTTTGGTATTTTTTGCAAAGATTTGGCAAAAGATAATCAAAACTATAAAAGATCAATCTGAATGAAAAGGATTTTGTGCATGTAAATGGCGGAGTTTCTCCGCATTTCTTATCAGGTAAATAGGAGTCTGCTATGAAAAAAATCTTATTAGGATTTGCTGAGGGGTATTTTGTCGTATCGATCATTCTTTATATCGCAACGTATATGATTATGAAAAATCCGATCAATACCCTGTTTTATCCAGAAACCTATCCAATTCTGCTTGGTCTGTTTTATGTAGGATACAAGTACAAAACAAAAGAAAGTACGAATGGGAATTGATGGACCATCAGATTGGAGTTTGAGATGAAAGTTGTTCAATTACTAGGAAAAACTTGGCCAGAGACCACTGTATTATTTAGCTCGATGGCTTATCTAATTATTAGAATCGTGGCTGATGTAAATAAAATAAATCTACCTACGATTTCCTTGTTTTTAGTGGTTTTTATTTTACTGTGTCGGGGCCAAGGAGAAAGAAAAGGAGAATAGAATGAATAGGATTGTAAAATATTTTCTACTATATTATTTTCCTATTTTTAATGAATATTTTCAACTTTACGATTCTAGCAACTCTTGGGTTTCAGCTAACAATGAGTGAAAGTAGTTATATGGTACCCCCTGTGTTTGCGTTTATCGTTTTATACGCCATTCACAAAAGAAGTGGGAAAGGCAAGAAATCTGTGTAATTGAATATTCTAGGCAGGACTCTTGTTCTGCCTATTTTCTTTGGTAAAAGTGCTGTTCAGGTGAGGATATTGTTTTTTCAGAAATAATTCCCTTATTTCTTCCTTGTTTGGTTAAAATAATCTTACAAAGTTTTTAAGAGATTATTAGAAAAAAGGAGATGGATATGAAATTTGGGAAAAGGCACTATCGTCCCCAGGTGGACCAGATGGATTGTGGCGTGGCTTCCTTGGCCATGGTCTTTGGCTACTATGGTAGTTATTACTCCTTGGCTCATCTACGAGAATTAGCCAAGACGACCATGGATGGGACGACTGCTTTGGGTCTTGTAAAGGTGGCAGAGGAAATTGGTTTTGAAACGCGGGCTATCAAGGCGGATATGACGCTCTTTGATCTGCCGGATTTGACCTTTCCGTTTGTAGCCCATGTGCTCAAGGAAGGGAAATTGCTCCACTATTATGTGGTGACAGGTCAGGATAAGAAGACAATCCATATCGCTGATCCAGATCCCAGTGTTAAGCTGACCAAGATTTCCCGTGAGCGCTTTGCGCAAGAATGGACAGGAGTCAGTCTCTTTATGGCTCCGTCTCCAGACTATAAACCCCATAAGGAGAAAAAACAGGGGCTCTTATCCTTCTTGCCAATCTTGCTCAAACAGCGTGGCTTGATTGCTAATATCGTTTTGGCAACACTCCTGGTAACCCTGATCAATATCGTGGGCTCCTATTATCTCCAGTCTATCATTGACAGTTACGTACCAGACCAGATGCGTTCGACCTTGGGCATTATCTCAATAGGACTAGTCATCGTCTATATTCTCCAGCAGATTTTGTCTTATGCCCAGGAGTATCTCCTACTGATCCTTGGGCAACGCTTGTCGATTGATGTGATTTTGTCCTACATCAAGCATGTTTTTCACCTGCCAATGTCCTTTTTTGCGACACGCAGAACAGGGGAAATCGTGTCTCGTTTTACAGATGCCAATAGTATCATCGATGCGCTAGCTTCGACCATCTTGTCTATCTTTTTAGATGTGTCGACGATCTTGATTATCTCGCTTGTCTTGTTTTCACAAAATATGACACTCTTTTTCATTAGTCTGCTTGCACTTCCCATCTATACAGTGATTATCTTTGCCTTTATGAAGCCTTTTGAAAGGATGAATCGGGACACTATGGAAGCCAATGCGGTTCTATCTTCTTCCATCATCGAGGACATCAACGGTATTGAGACCATTAAGTCTTTGACCAGTGAAAGTTCACGCTATCAAAAGATTGACAAGGAATTTGTGACTTATCTGAAAAAATCCTTTACCTACAGTCGGGCAGAAAGTCAGCAAAAGGCTCTAAAAAAAGTTGCCCAGCTTTTGCTTAATGTTGGTGTTCTCTGGATGGGAGCTGTTCTGGTCATGGATGGCAAGATGAGTTTGGGCCAGTTGATTACCTATAATACTTTGCTTATTTACTTTACCAATCCTTTGGAAAATATCATCAACCTGCAAACCAAACTTCAGACAGCGCAGGTTGCCAATAATCGCTTAAATGAGGTTTATCTGGTAGCTTCGGAGTTTGAGGAGAAGAAAACGGTAGAAGATCTGAGTATGATGAAGGGAGATATGACTTTTAAGCAGGTTCACTATAAGTATGGCTATGGTCGTGACGTCTTGTCAGATATCAATTTGACCATTCCGCAAGGGTCTAAGATGGCTTTCGTGGGGATTTCAGGTTCGGGTAAGACCACTTTGGCAAAGATGATGGTTAATTTCTATGCCCCTAGTCAGGGAGAGATTAGTCTGGGTGGTGTCAATCTCAATCAGATTGATAAAAAAGCCTTGCGCCAGTATATCAACTATCTACCTCAACAGCCCTATGTCTTTAACGGAACGATTTTGGAGAATCTGCTCCTTGGAGCCAAGGAAGGGACGACGCAGGAAGATATCTTACGAGCAGTTGAATTGGCTGAGATTCGGGAGGATATCGAGCGCATGCCACTGAATTATCAGACAGAATTGACTTCGGATGGGGCAGGTATTTCTGGGGGGCAACGGCAGAGAATTGCTTTGGCGCGTGCTCTTTTAACGGATGCGCCTGTTCTGATATTGGACGAGGCGACTAGTAGTCTGGATATCTTGACAGAAAAGCGGATTGTCGATAATCTCATGGCTTTAGACAAGACCTTGATTTTCATTGCCCACCGCTTGACCATTGCTGAGCGAACAGAGAAGGTTGTTGTCTTGGATCAAGGCAAGATTGTCGAAGAAGGCAACCATGCAGACTTGCTTGCACAGAATGGCTTTTACGCTCATTTGGTCAATAGCTAGAAAGAGGAGAGGATGAAACCAGAATTTTTAGAAAGTGCGGAGTTTTATAATCGTCGTTACCATAATTTTTCCAGTCGGGTGATTGTACCCATGTCGCTTCTGCTCGTGTTTCTGTTTGGATTTGCAGTTTTTGCAGAGAAGGAGATTAGTTTGTCTACTAGGGCCACTGTCGAACCTAGTCGGATCATTGCCAACATCCAGTCAACTAGCAATCAACGGATTGTGGCAAATTATCTGGAAGAGAACAAGTTGGTCAAGCAGGGGGAACTACTCGTTGAGTACCAGCAAGGGGCGGAAGCTGTTCAAGCTGAAGCATACGCCAATCAGTTGGAGATGTTAAAGGATCAAAAAAGCAGTTGGGTTATTTGCAATCCAGTTTGAAAGAGGGGAGTGATCAATTTCCAGAGGCGGATAAGTTTGGATATCAGGAGATGTTTAGAGACTATCTCAGCCAAGCTAGTAGTCTTAGGAGCAATGTTTCGCAGCAAAATGCCAGCATCTCTTCGCAGAATGCGGCAGCAAGTCAGAGCCAGGCCGAGATTGGCAATCTTATCAGCCAAACAGAGGATAAAATTCGAGATTACAAAACAGCTAAGTCGGCGATTGAAACAGGAGCTCAACTAGATAGTCAAAATGCAGCCTACTCATTTTATCAGACCTATAAAAACCAAGCTGAAGAAGATCCGCAAGCTAAATCGCAAGTTATTGCACAGATGGATGCACAAATTACCCAGCTAGAGTCTAGTTTAGCTACTTATCGTGTGCAGTATGCGGGTTCTGGAGCTCAACAAGCCTACGCAACGGGACTGGATAGTCAACTGGAATCCCTCAAGTCTCAGCACCTAGTCAAAGTCGGTCAGGAATTAACACTTTTGGATCAGAAAATTTTGGAGGCAGAGTCGGGTAAGAAAGTCCAAGGAGGTCTGCTGGACAAGGGGAAAATTACAGCAAGTGAGGATGGGGTGCTTCACCTTAATCCTGAGACCAGTGAATCTACAATGGTTGCAGAGGGGACATTGCTAGCCCAGCTCTATCCATCCTTGGAAAAAGAAGGGAAAACCAAACTCACGGCTTATCTTACTTCAAAAGATGTTGCAAGGCTCAAGGTCGGTGATTCTGTCCGTTTCACTACAAGCAAGGATGGTAATAAAGAGCTCGTACTTGTTTCTGCCATTACGAATATTGACGCGACAGCTACCAAGACTGAAAAGGGCAGTTTCTTTAAAATAGAGGCGGAGACCAGTCTGACTCCTGAGCAGGCAGAAAGTCTTCGCTACGGTTCAGAAGGACGTTTGACGCTAATCACAGGGAAGAAAAGCTATTTGCGCTATTATTGGGATCAATTTTTGAACAGAGAATAATGTTCGTCTTTTTTCGAGATAACTGATTGAAAAACTGTAAGACAAAGGTGTTTTGCAGTTTTTTCTTTACGCAACAAGTACTATTTTGTTAATAGTTCGTAAAAATCTTGAATTTTTGTTTGTTTTGTGGTAGAATGTGCTCAAGTAATACGAAAGGCGAACTTTAAAATGTCAAAAAAACTGATCTATTCGGGAAAAGCCAAGGATATCTATACAACTGAGGATGAAAATCTCATTATTTCAACTTACAAGGACCAGGCGACTGCTTTCAATGGTGTCAAGAAGGAGCAGATTGCGGGTAAAGGAGTCTTGAATAATCAGATTTCATCTTTTATTTTTGAGAAGTTAAATGCTGCTGGTGTAGCGACTCACTTTGTGGAGAAGCTTTCAGATACAGAGCAACTCAATAAAAAAGTGGAGATTATTCCTTTGGAAGTTGTGCTCCGCAACTACACGGCTGGTTCTTTTTCAAAACGTTTTGGGGTGGAAGAAGGTATCGCATTTGAGACTCCAATTGTCGAATTTTACTATAAAAATGATGATTTGGATGATCCCTTTATCAATGACGAGCATGTGAAATTCCTTAAAATTGCGGATGACCAGCAGATTGCCTACTTGAAGGAAGAAACGCGTCGTATCAATGAGCTCTTGAAAGCTTGGTTTGCTGAGATTGGTCTTAAATTGATTGACTTTAAGCTAGAGTTCGGTTTTGACAAGGATGGTAAGATTATCTTAGCAGACGAGTTTTCACCAGATAACTGTCGTTTGTGGGATGTAGATGGCAACCACATGGACAAGGATGTTTTCCGCAGGGGATTGGGAGAACTAACTGATGTTTACGAGATTGTCTGGGAGAAATTGCAGGATTTGAAATAATCTGTTTGCAAGAGCTGAAATAAAGGAATAAGAATTGATGGATAAACGTATTTTTGTTGAAAAAAAGGCTGCTTTTCAGGTCAAGTCAGAGAGTTTGGTGAGAGAGCTCCAGCACAACTTGGGATTGTCAACTTTGAAAAGTATTCGCATTGTGCAGGTTTATGATGTCTTTGATTTGGCAGAGGACTTGTTTGCACCTGCAGAGAAGCACATCTTCTCTGAGCAGGTGACGGATCATGTCTTGGACGAAGCGGCCGTGCAAGCGGATCTTGCCAACTATGCTTTCTTTGCCATTGAAAGCCTGCCTGGTCAATTTGACCAGCGTGCAGCTTCTTCACAGGAAGCCTTGCTTTTACTGGGAAGTTCAAGTGATGTAACAGTCAACACAGCCCAGCTTTACTTGGTCAATAAGGATATTGATGCGACTGAGTTGGAAGCGGTCAAGAACTACTTGCTCAACCCAGTTGATTCTCGTTTCAAGGACATCACGACAGGGATTGCCAAGCAGGAATTTTCAGAGTCGGACAAGACCATTCCTAAATTGACTTTCTTTGAAAGTTATACGGCAGAAGACTTTGCTCGCTACAAGGCAGAGCAAGGGATGGCCATGGAAGTGGATGATCTGCTCTTTATCCAAGACTACTTCAAGTCAATCGGACGAGTGCCGACGGAAACAGAGCTCAAGGTTTTGGACACTTACTGGTCTGACCACTGCCGTCACACGACTTTTGAGACAGAGTTGAAACAGATTGATTTCTCAGCTTCTAAATTCCAAAAGCAATTGCAGGCGACTTATGACAAGTATATTGCCATGCGTGATGAACTAGGTCGGTCTGAAAAGCCACAAACCTTGATGGATATGGCGACTATTTTTGGTCGTTATGAGCGTGCTAATGGGCGTTTGGACGACATGGAAGTGTCAGACGAAATCAATGCCTGCTCGGTTGAAATCGAAGTGGACGTTGATGGTGTCAAGGAACCTTGGCTCCTTATGTTCAAAAACGAAACCCACAACCACCCAACGGAAATTGAACCATTTGGTGGCGCGGCTACTTGTATCGGTGGGGCTATTCGTGACCCATTGTCAGGCCGTTCCTACGTTTACCAAGCTATGCGTATCTCAGGTGCTGGTGATATTACAGCTCCGATTTCAGAAACGCGCGCTGGTAAATTGCCACAACAAGTCATTTCGAAGACAGCGGCTCATGGTTATTCTTCGTATGGTAACCAAATTGGTCTGGCGACGACTTACGTTCGTGAGTACTTCCACCCAGGCTTTGTAGCTAAACGCATGGAGCTAGGTGCCGTTGTTGGTGCTGCTCCTAAGGAAAATGTAGTCCGTGAAAAACCGGAAGCCGGCGATGTGATTATCTTGCTCGGTGGTAAGACTGGACGTGATGGTGTCGGTGGTGCAACGGGATCTTCTAAGGTTCAAACAGTTGAGTCTGTAGAGACTGCCGGTGCTGAGGTTCAAAAAGGGAATGCCATCGAAGAACGCAAGATTCAGCGCCTTTTCCGTAATGGCGATGTCACTCGTCTCATTAAGAAATCCAACGACTTTGGAGCAGGTGGTGTCTGTGTGGCCATCGGTGAATTGGCAGATGGTCTTGAAATCGACCTTAACAAGGTTCCTCTGAAATACCAAGGCTTGAATGGTACAGAAATTGCTATCTCTGAATCTCAAGAACGGATGGCGGTTGTGGTGCGTCCTGAAGACGTAGATGCCTTCGTTGCCGAATGTAATAAAGAAAATATTGACGCTGTTGTTGTGGCAACAGTGACTGAAAAACCAAATCTTGTCATGCATTGGAATGGTGAAACCATTGTTGACTTGGAACGTCGTTTCCTTGATACAAACGGTGTGCGCGTGGTCGTTGATGCCAAGGTTGTGGACAAGGATGCCAAACTCCCAGAAGAACGTCAAACATCTGCTGAAACACTTGAAGCAGATACCCTTGCGGTTCTATCTGACCTCAACCATGCGAGTCAAAAAGGCTTGCAAACCATCTTTGACTGTTCGGTTGGTCGTTCAACTGTCAATCACCCACTTGGTGGTCGCTACCAACTCACACCAACTGAGGCGTCTGTGCAGAAATTGCCAGTTCAGCACGGAGTGACGAACACTGCGTCAGTCATGGCGCAAGGATTTAACCCTTATGTGGCAGAATGGTCTTCATATCATGGCGCTGCTTATGCGGTTATCGAAGCAACCGCTCGTTTGGTGGCTGCTGGTGCCAACTGGTCTAAGGCCCGCTTCTCTTATCAAGAGTATTTTGAGCGGATGGACAAACAGGCTGAGCGTTTTGGTCAGCCAGTAGCAGCTCTCCTAGGCTCTATCGAAGCACAAATCCAGCTTGGCTTGCCATCGATTGGTGGTAAGGACTCTATGTCTGGTACTTTTGAAGAATTGACAGTACCACCAACCTTGGTTGCCTTTGGGGTGACAACGGCAGATAGCCGTAAGGTGCTCTCTCCAGAGTTCAAGAATGTTGGTGAAAACATCTACCACATCCCAGGTCAAGCCCTCTCTGCAGAGATTGATTTTGACTTGATTAAGTCTAACTTTGCTCAATTTGAAGCTATCCAAGCTGAACACAAAGTAACATCTGCATCAGCTGTTAAATATGGTGGTGTCGTTGAAAGCTTGGCTCTTGCTACCTTTGGGAACCATATCGGTGCAGAGGTGACCTTGCCTGAACTTGAAACAGCTTTGACAGCTCAATTAGGCGGATTTGTCTTCACATCTCCTCAAGAAATCGCTGGAGTAGAGAAGATTGGACAAACGAAAGCAGACTTTACACTCCTTGTCAACGGTGTGAAGCTAGATGGACAGAAACTTGACAGTGCCTTTCAAGGAAAATTGGAAGAAGTTTACCCTACTGAATTTGCTCAAGCTAAAGAACTGGCAGAAGTGCCAGCTGTCGCTTCTGGCGCAGTCATCAAAGCCAAAGAAACTATTGAAAAACCTGTCGTTTACATCCCAGTATTCCCAGGAACTAACTCAGAATATGACTCAGCTAAAGCCTTCGAAAAAGAAGGTGCAGAGGTTAACTTGGTGCCATTTGTGACCTTGAATGAAGAAGCTATTGTCAAGTCAGTCGAAACCATGGTTGACAATATTGGCAAGGCTAACATCCTTTTCTTCGCGGGTGGATTCTCAGCTGCGGACGAGCCAGATGGTTCAGCCAAGTTTATCGTCAACATCTTGCTTAATGAAAAAGTGCGTGTAGCTATTGATAACTTTATCGCTCGAGGTGGTTTGATTATTGGTATCTGTAATGGATTCCAAGCTCTTGTCAAATCAGGTCTTCTTCCATACGGTAACTTCGAGGATGCCAGCAGTACTAGCCCAACCCTTTTCTACAATGATGCCAACCAGCACGTGGCTAAGATGGTGGAGACCCGTATTGCCAATACCAACTCGCCATGGTTGGCTGGTGTGCAAGTGGGCGATATCCACGCTATTCCTGTTTCGCACGGTGAAGGGAAGTTTGTCGTGACGGCTGAGGAATTTGCGGAGCTCCGTGACAATGGACAAATTTTCAGCCAATACGTTGACTTTGACGGAAAACCAAGTATGGATTCTAAGTACAATCCAAATGGTTCAGTCAACGCCATCGAAGGAATTACTAGCAAGAACGGCCAAATCATCGGTAAAATGGGACACTCAGAACGTTATGAAGATGGTCTCTTCCAAAACATCCCAGGAAATAAAGACCAGCACCTGTTCGCGTCGGCTGTGCGTTATTTCACAGGGAAATAAAAGGTATAAAAAATGACATACGAAGTAAAATCTCTTAATGAAGAATGTGGTGTTTTCGGTATCTGGGGGCATCCAGATGCTGCTAAATTGACCTATTTTGGTCTCCACAGTCTTCAGCACCGTGGTCAGGAGGGGGCAGGAATCCTCTCCAATGACCAGGGGAACTTGAAGCGTCATCGTGATATGGGGCTTTTATCAGAAGTGTTCAGAAATCCAGCTAATTTGGATAAACTGACCGGAGCGAGCGCGATTGGGCATGTTCGTTATGCGACTGCTGGCGAAGCTTCTGTAGATAATATCCAGCCCTTTCTCTTCCGCTTTCATGATATGCAGTTTGGTTTGGCTCATAATGGGAATCTGACCAATGCAGAATCGCTCAAGCAAGAATTGGAACAAAGAGGAGCTATTTTCAGTTCAACTTCGGACTCGGAAATCTTGGCCCACCTCATTCGTCGGAGTCACAATCCGAACTTGATGGGCAAAATCAAGGAGGCGCTCAGCCTTGTCAAAGGTGGATTTGCTTATATCCTGCTGTTTGAGGATAAGTTGATTGCTGCGCTTGATCCTAATGGCTTCCGTCCGCTTTCTATCGGAAAAATGGCAAACGGAGCGGTGGTGGTTTCGTCTGAAACCTGTGCCTTTGAAGTCATCGGTGCTGAGTGGATTCGTGATGTAAAACCAGGGGAAATTGTGATTGTGGATGACAATGGTATCCAGTACGATAGTTATACGAATGATACCCAATTGGCGATTTGCTCTATGGAGTATATCTACTTTGCCCGCCCTGACTCTAATATCCATGGGATCAATGTCCATACAGCTCGCAAACGTATGGGGGCCCAATTAGCGCGTGAATTTAAGCACGAAGCGGATATCGTAGTCGGTGTGCCCAATTCTTCACTCAGCGCAGCCATGGGCTTTGCGGAAGAATCCGGTCTGCCAAATGAAATGGGCCTCATCAAGAACCAATATACCCAACGGACCTTTATCCAACCGACTCAAGAATTGCGAGAGCAAGGTGTGCGGATGAAACTGTCTGCTGTTTCAGGCGTTGTCAAAGGCAAACGTGTGGTGATGATTGATGATTCCATTGTTCGTGGGACAACTTCTCGCCGTATCGTTCAGCTTTTGAAAGAAGCAGGTGCGTCTGAGGTTCACGTTGCCATTGGTAGTCCAGCGCTGGCTTATCCATGTTTTTACGGGATTGATATCCAGACGCGTCAGGAGTTGATTGCGGCCAATCATACGGTTGAAGAAACCTGCCAAATCATTGGTGCGGATAGCCTGACCTATCTTTCGATTGATGGCTTGATTGATTCGATTGGGATTGAAACAGATGCGCCAAATGGCGGTCTCTGTGTCGCTTATTTTGATGGAGACTACCCAACTCCTCTCTACGACTATGAAGAAGAATATCGTAGGAGCTTGGGGGATAAGACCAGTTTTTACAAATAGACGGATAAAGACTCTCCATGAAAGGAAAGGAAGAGAAGATGACAAATAAAAATGCTTATGCCCAGTCAGGTGTAGATGTTGAAGCAGGTTATGAAGTTGTTGAGCGGATCAAAAAGCACGTGGCTCGTACGGAGCGTGCAGGTGTCATGGGAGCTCTTGGTGGCTTTGGTGGCATGTTTGACCTTTCAAAGACAGGGGTAAAAGAGCCTGTCTTGATCTCAGGGACTGACGGTGTCGGAACCAAGCTCATGCTGGCTATCAAGTACGACAAGCATGACACGATTGGGCAGGACTGTGTAGCCATGTGTGTCAATGATATCATCGCTGCAGGTGCGGAGCCCCTCTATTTCCTCGACTATGTGGCGACAGGGAAGAATGAACCAGCTAAACTAGAACAAGTCGTCGCTGGTGTGGCAGAAGGTTGTGTGCAGGCTGGTGCTGCCCTCATCGGTGGTGAAACGGCTGAAATGCCTGGTATGTATGGCGCAGATGACTATGACTTGGCTGGTTTTGCGGTTGGCGTGGCAGAAAAATCTCAAATCATTGACGGTTCAAAGGTGGCAGAAGGTGATGTTCTTCTCGGACTTGCTTCAAGTGGGATTCACTCAAATGGTTACTCACTCGTCCGTCGTGTCTTTGCTGACTACACAGGCGAAGAAGTCTTGCCTGAGTTGGAAGGCAAAAAGCTGAAAGATGTCCTTTTGGAACCAACTCGTATCTACGTTAAAGCTGTTCTACCACTCATCAAGGAAGGCTTGGTCAACGGCATTGCCCACATCACAGGTGGTGGATTTATCGAGAATGTCCCTCGTATGTTTGCAGATGATCTAGCGGCAGAAATCGAAGAAGACAAAGTTCCAGTCCTTCCGATTTTCAAAGCTCTTGAGAAATACGGTCATATCAAGCACGAAGAAATGTTTGAAATCTTCAATATGGGTGTGGGACTCATGCTGGCAGTCAAGCCTGAAAATATCGAGCGAACCAAGGAATTGTTGGATGAACCAGTCTATGAAATTGGTCGCATCGTCACGAAAGAAAACGAAAGTGTCATCATCAAATGAAAAAAATAGCGGTTTTTGCCTCTGGTAATGGCTCAAACTTTCAGGTGATTGCTGAAGAGTTTCCAGTGGAGTTTGTCTTTTCAGACCATCGTGATACCTATGTGCTCGAGCGTGCAGGAAAGCTCGGCGTCCTGTCCTATGTTTTTGAACTCAAGGAATTTGAGAACAAGGCGGACTACGAAGCAGCTCTTGTCGAAATTTTGGAAGAACACCAAATTGACTTGGTTTGTCTCGCAGGCTACATGAAAATTGTTGGGCCAACCTTATTGGCGGCTTATGAAGGTAGAATCATCAATATCCATCCAGCCTACCTGCCGGAATTTCCAGGAGCTCATGGGATTGAGGACGCTTGGAATGCTGGCGTAGACCTGTCTGGCGTGACCATTCACTGGGTGGACTCGGGTGTGGATACAGGCAAGGTCATCAAACAAGTACGCGTACCACGACTAGCTGATGATACCATCGAAAGCTTTGAAGCTCGGATTCATGAGGCAGAGTACAAATTGTATCCAGAGGTACTGGATAGCTTGGGAGTGGAGAGAAGATAAAAGATAGATAGAAGAGGAATAAAAATGACAAATAAAGATAGTTTTAATGGTGGTACTAATATTGGTGTAGGAAATACTGCTGGCGGAGATATATATGCTGCAGGTAGAGATGTTTATATTCAAAAAAAAGATGATAAACCAGTTGCTGAGTATGAAGCAAAGGTAATTTGGAAGACTCCTTTAACTAAGTCTGTTCTAAGTTTCAGTGGAATACTCAGTTCAGTAGCTAGTGCTTTCACAATTTTCAAGGGCATTGAACCATTAATAAATTGGTTTAGAAATTCAAATACGGGACAATTTAAGGGAATTAATGAAAATTTTTTGTTTATCTTTTTAGGAATTTTCTTGTTAACGATTATTATTTTTTATTTACGATCTATTACAAGTAAAGAGACTAGACAACCTTTGATGTTTAATTATGCACTTAGTGGAATTGGAAATAGGTTGAGTATAGAGAAAGTTGAAGTTGCTGCCTGTCCGATCTGTAATGGAAAGATGAAATATTACAATAAACCTACAGCATGGGATAGAGTAATAGACCCAAATGGGAAAGAGAAGCGTATTGTGACCGAGAGGGTTCCAGCGTTGGAGTGTAAAAGAAATAGTAAACACTGGTTTGAAGTTGATCCAGCAGAAGATAAAATATAACATAAGGAGAATATATGACTAAACGCGCCTTAATCAGCGTCTCAGACAAAGCGGGCATTGTTGAATTTGCCCAAGAACTCAAAAAACTTGGTTGGGAGATTATCTCGACAGGTGGAACCAAGGTTGCCCTTGACAATGCCGGGGTGGAGACCATTGCCATCGATGATGTGACTGGTTTCCCAGAGATGATGGACGGTCGTGTCAAGACCCTTCATCCAAATATCCATGGTGGGCTCTTGGCTCGTCGTGACTTGGATAGCCACTTGGAAGCGGCTAAGGACAATCAAATCGAGCTCATCGACCTTGTAGTGGTAAACCTTTACCCATTCAAGGAAACCATTCTCAAACCAGATGTGACCTACGCTGATGCAGTCGAAAACATCGATATCGGTGGTCCGTCTATGCTTCGCTCAGCAGCGAAGAACCACGCCAGCGTGACAGTTGTGGTAGATCCTGCGGACTATGCAGTGGTTTTGGACGAATTGGCAGCAAATGGTGAAACGACTTACGAAACTCGTCAAGGTTTGGCAGCCAAGGTTTTCCGTCACACTGCAGCTTATGATGCCTTGATTGCAGAGTATTTTACAGCTCAGGTCGGCGAAAGCAAGCCTGAAAAACTGACCTTGACTTATGACCTCAAACAAGCCATGCGTTACGGTGAAAATCCTCAACAGGATGCAGATTTTTACCAAAAAGCTTTGCCGACAGATTATTCTATTGCATCAGCGAAACAGCTCAACGGGAAGGAATTGTCCTTTAACAATATCCGTGATGCGGATGCAGCTATCCGTATTATCCGTGATTTTAAAGACCGTCCAACCGTTGTGGCGTTGAAACACATGAACCCATGTGGGATTGGTCAAGCTGATGACATCGAGACTGCTTGGGACTACGCTTATGAGTCTGACCCAGTGTCTATTTTTGGTGGAATTGTCGTTCTCAACCGTGAGGTAGATGCTGCGACAGCTGAGAAGATGCACGACGTTTTCCTTGAAATCATCATTGCACCAAGCTATACGGATGAAGCGCTAGCCATTTTGACCAACAAAAAGAAAAACTTGCGCATTCTTGCCTTGCCATTTGATGCCCAAGACGCTAGTGAAGTGGAAGCAGAATACACAGGTGTTGTCGGTGGACTCCTGGTGCAAAACCAAGACGTGGTCAAAGAAAGCCCAGCTGACTGGCAAGTGATGACCAAACGCCAGCCAACTGAGACAGAAGCGACTGCCCTTGAGTTTGCTTGGAAAGCTATCAAGTATGTCAAATCAAATGGAATCATCGTGACTAATGATCACATGACACTTGGTGTTGGCCCAGGTCAAACCAACCGTGTGGCTTCAGTTCGTATTGCTATTGACCAAGCTAAAGACCGTCTTGACGGCGCTGTGCTTGCTTCCGATGCCTTCTTCCCATTTGCGGATAACGTGGAAGAAATCGCCAAAGCTGGTATCAAGGCCATCATTCAACCAGGTGGGTCAGTACGAGACCAAGAGTCTATCGAAGCTGCGGATAAATACGGCTTGACTATGGTCTTCACAGGCGTGAGACATTTTAGACATTAAGAAAATAAAAGGGAAGAAAACAGTTTCTTTCCTTTTTTTGAAATTAAGTAATAGATTAATAAAAAATTATGAGAAACGAAACTTGTTGGTAAGTTAGAAAAACATCATAATTTTAGAATAAAGGTGATAAATAAAGTTATGATAAATCGTGTTAGAAGTAGATATTTTTGATATAATGAATGTTAGAAGGACGAAATTAAGGAGGGGATTAATTTGGAAATTAAAAAAAATTATTTAATAAATAGATTTTTTTCCAGAAATACTATAAAAAACCTCGTACAAAATAAAAAAGATCCAATTTTTGAGTGTGTATCGCAACATCATAAATTAGGTAATAATTTGTCTATAATTCAAAATACTTATATGAAACTCTCTCAATCGTATAGAAATGAATATTTTTATAAAAATACGTTGTTAAATAAATTACTATTAGGGGTACATAGTATAAATACTACTACTGCTTTGACTGAAATACCTGTTGGAAATGCAAAACCAGATTTTATTTTAATAAATGGAAAAGCTGTGGTATATGAAATCAAAACTGAATTTGATAATTTTGATAGGTTAGAAAATCAAATCACAGAATACTATAGAGCATTTAATCATGTTGCAATTGTTACTCATGAAAAAAATGTAAATTTAGCTTTGGAGAAGATTAAGTTGTTAAAAAAACCTGTTGGTCTTTATGTGCTCCAAAGAAACAGCAAAATTAAAACAATAATTAAACCAGAGAAGTACAGTACTGATTTAGATAGGGAAATAATTTTTAAAATACTTCGTAAGGGGGAATATGAAAACATTATTGAGAAACATTTTAATTCGTTACCAGATGTGTCTCAATTTGAGTATTATGACGTTTGTAAATTATTAACCAAAAAGATTCCATTGGAACAGTTTTATTCGGATTTTCTTATGGAATTGAAGAAGAGGAATTCAATAGATAAAGATTTATTTGCAGATGTTCCTTATGAGCTTAAATTTTTGGTGTATTTCATGAATTTTAAACCTAAGGATTTTAAGGCATTAAAGCAGTTTTTAAATGAATAAAGGAGTATTTATATGTATTTTCCGTATTTGAGAGGAAGACAGTATGAGTTGATTGCTCTTAGAGAATTGTTAGAAAATAATAAATTAGGAAGCGCTGTAATTCCAATTATTGAACCGGTAAGATTATCTCCTACACTGGTAAGTACTTTGGAGGGTTTTAAAGATAAGAGGCAGAAATGTTCTATTGTAATGAATCCAGGTGTAGGATCTTTTTTGGAGGAATATAGCGATTTTTCTAAAAGTAATCTTGCTACTCGATTGGATCGTTTGATTGATGAAAGTGAGAATTTTTATTATGTTTCGTTGATAAGTAAGGATTATAGTTTAGAAGAAAATTTTAAGTCTATTGCAGATATTGGCAAACAAATAACAGTGTGTAAGAAGCCCGATGATTTACAAGGATATAATAAAAATTATAGGGAACAAGAGACGGCGTATAATTTTATTTCAGAAATAGGAAGACTAAAAAGAGAAGTTCAGGGAAATAAAGTCAAGATTAGTGACAATTTTGTTAAATTAGCAAGAAATACAGATTATTCAGACAAAGATGATGAATTCTTCTCAGATGATCATAAATATTTTATAGAAGATGAATATAAGGGATTTTCTGACTATTCCATTGTAGGAGAGGAGTATAGTGAATCAGGTTTTGCTCCTTATGCTGTTGCTATCCACATCGTTTATTTTGATTCTGATGAAAATCTAAGAATTCACCATTTTGTATCAGAAACAAACCAAGATCCAACAAACCCAGCTGGTAAGTTTAAGGAAGCACTTGAAAAATTAATTACATTTGTCAACGAGGGCCTAGTGGAAAGAACACTGGCGATAAATGAATTTGAAAAATTGTATAAAACGGGTTCTTATCCAGGTCTTGGCACAGTAAAGAAATTGTCCATTATGCATCATATTGAATTGGTTAGTAAGTATCTTGACCGAATCAGTGGAGACAGTGAATGAAAATTTGTAAAGATTGTTTTGCAGATGAGATTCTAAAAAACGAAGTTAATATAGCTGAAAGGCAGGCTAGCTGTGACATTTGTTCAAATAATAATGTTTGTGTTTATGATACACAGTGTGACGACTATTTAATTCCATTTTTGAGCTCTCTCGTTTCTATTTTTTCTCCAGTAGATAAAATAGAAAATTTCCCAGTTGGGCAAGAAACGCTTCTAAAAACAGAAATAGCTACAAATTGGAATATATTTACTACTAAAGAGGAGTTCAAGATTCACCAAATGCTTTCTGAGATTTGTAAAAATCTATTCGAAGAAAGTCCTGAATTGTTAACGCACCCTGTTGGAGTAAAGCAGATGTATGACCCAATTTATTTAAAAGATCATTCATTGTTCAGTAAGAGTTGGGAAGATTTTGTTGACGACATTAAATATAACAATCGTTTTCATTCAAATCAAATTAATAAATGCATTCTAAGAAAGTATTGTGAAGCTATTCAAAAGACTTATTCAGAAGGAGAACAGTTCTATAGGTGCAGGATTTCAAAAGACGGGAAACTATTTGAATCAGAAGGGATAGGGGCACCTCCTAAAGGTAAATCGGCCGATGGAAGAGCTAATCCAAAAGGGGTTGTAATGCTTTATTTAGGTGATTCAGAGACGACAACAATACATGAAACAAGAACAGGTTTATATGATCATGTATGTATTGGCACTTTTAAGTTGAAGTCTGCAATAACAGTCATTGATTTTAAAAAATAATTGAAATTAGCCCTTTTCAAGATGGTATTATTGATGATCTTGCTGAATTAGCGATTAATAAAAAAAATCTAAAAAAGATTGATTCTGAGATGGGGCGAGTAATGAGAAATTCTGATGATATTCTAGATTATATCCCTACTCAATATATAGCTGATTTTGTGAAATCTCTAACCAAACCAATTTCTGGAGAATTAATTTATCAAGGAATTGAATTCCGCAGTGTTATGAATCCCGAAGGATTCAATTTGGCTATATTTACGCCGGATTGTTTTGAGGTAACCGATATAAGGATGAAACAAATAAATCATATTTCTTATAGCTGGTAAGCTTAATGCCTAATGAAGCTTTTCTACATACTTTTAGAGATATTCCGCACTCAATACCGCCTTGTTTTATAATGAGGCGGTATTGAATGTTTAAAGGCTAAAAATGAAATAGGTTCAGTAAGTTTACTCGATGTTGTATTTTTTACTCGCAAATATAATTAGATTAAAACGAACGTTTGTGATATAATGTTAGTAAATAATTCGCAAAAGAGGTTGAGAGATGAAGCTGTTAGTTGTCGGCTCGGGTGGTCGTGAACATGCCATTGCTAAGAAATTGCTTGAGTCAAAAGACGTTGAAAAAGTCTTTGTAGCTCCTGGGAATAACGGGATGACTCTGGATGGTCTGGAATTGGTAAATATCTCTATTTCCGAACATTCTAAGTTAATAGAGTTCGCAAAGGCTAATGATATTGCTTGGACCTTTATCGGGCCAGATGATGCGCTTGCAGCTGGGATTGTGGATGATTTCAATGCAGCTGGTCTCAAGGCCTTTGGTCCGACAAGATTGGCAGCGGAGCTGGAGTGGTCCAAGGATTTTGCTAAGGAAATCATGGTTAAATACGGTGTTCCGACAGCAGCCTATGGCACATTTTCAGATTTCGAGGAGGCCAAGGCCTATATCGAGGAGAAAGGCGCTCCTATCGTTGTCAAGGCAGATGGTTTGGCACTCGGTAAAGGTGTTGTCGTAGCTGAAACGGTTGAGCAAGCGGTCGAAGCCGCTCACGAGATGCTTTTGGACAATAAATTCGGTGACTCAGGTGCGCGTGTGGTTATCGAGGAATTCCTCGACGGTGAGGAGTTCTCTCTCTTTGCCTTTGTCAATGAGGACAAATTCTACATCATGCCAACGGCTCAGGATCACAAACGTGCTTACGATGGTGATAAGGGCCCTAATACTGGTGGGATGGGTGCATATGCGCCAGTTCCACACTTGCCACAGAGCGTGGTTGATACGGCGGTTGACACCATTGTCAAGCCAGTCCTTGAAGGGATGATCAAAGAAGGTCGTCAGTATCTTGGTGTCCTTTACGCAGGGCTTATTTTGACTGCTGACGGTCCGAAGGTTATAGAGTTTAACGCTCGCTTCGGAGATCCCGAAACTCAGATTATCTTGCCTCGTCTGACATCTGACTTTGCACAAAATATTACGGATATCCTTGATGGTAAGGAGCCAAACATCACATGGACGGACAATGGTGTGACACTTGGTGTAGTTGTCGCATCCAAGGGCTACCCACTAGATTATGAAAAGGGTGTTGAATTGCCAGCAAAAACCGACGGCGATATCACCACCTACTATGCAGGGGCTAAGTTTGCGGAAAATAGCAGAGCACTTCTATCAAACGGTGGACGTGTCTATATGCTCGTTACCACAGCAGACACCGTCAAAGAAGCCCAAGAAACCATCTACCAAGAACTCTCCCAACAAAAAACAGAAGGCCTCTTTTACCGAACAGATATCGGAAGCAAGGCTATAAAGTAAAAGTATAAAAATAACGCGACGAAGTCGCCAAATACGATAATGATCGCCGTGGTGAAAAGACCAGAACTATTACTGTTCTGGTCGGGGGGAGATTTGAGACTTAGGCTCAAAGTTTAGGAATGAAACCGAAGGTTTGCTTCCGTCCCCACCACCTAAGACCATTATCAAAAAGAAAAATAAAAATTCACAGAATACGTTAATGATCGTATGGTTTGCGAGCGTTAGCGAGCCAATATAGAACAATCACCGCCTTTGTGAAAGAACGATTGGATTATCATCCAATCGTTCAGGGAAATTGGAAGACCTTGGGCTTACGATTTAGGTATGAGACACCTTTGGTGGCTGCTACCGTCCCTCACAACCTAAGGTGATTGTCAAAAAAGGAAGAAAAAGGATTAAAAATGAAACCAGTAATTTCCATCATCATGGGCTCCAAATCCGATTGGGCAACCATGCAAAAAACAGCCGAAGTCCTAGACCGCTTCGGTGTAGCCTACGAAAAGAAAGTTGTTTCTGCTCACCGCACACCAGACCTCATGTTCAAACATGCCGAAGAAGCTCGTAGCCGTGGCATCAAGGTTATCATCGCAGGTGCTGGAGGCGCAGCTCATTTGCCAGGTATGGTAGCTGCCAAAACAACCCTTCCTGTCATTGGTGTACCAGTCAAATCACGTGCTCTTAGTGGCGTGGACTCGCTTTACTCGATTGTACAGATGCCAGGTGGTGTACCAGTCGCAACCATGGCTATCGGTGAAGCGGGTGCGATCAACGCTGCTCTCTTTGCCCTCCGTCTCCTGTCAGTAGAGAATTCGGCTATCGCGACAGCTTTGGCAGATTTTGCAGAAGAACAAGGAAAAATCGCAGAGGAGTCGACAAATGAGCTTATCTAAAACAATCGGAATTATCGGTGGCGGTCAGCTGGGTCAGATGATGGCCATTTCTGCTATCTACATGGGGCACAAGGTTATAGCGCTGGATCCTGCGGCGGATTGCCCAGCTTCTCGTGTGGCGGAAATCATCGTGGCGCCTTATAACGATGTGGATGCCCTTCGTCAGCTGGCTGAGCGTTGCGATGTCCTCACCTATGAGTTTGAAAATGTCGATGCTGACGGTTTGGATGCTGTTATCAAGAATGGTCAGCTCCCTCAAGGGACGGACCTACTCCGCATTTCTCAAAATCGTATCTTTGAAAAGGACTTCCTTTCCAACAAAGCTCAAGTCACCGTGGCGCCCTACAAGGTCGTGACTTCTAGACAAGACTTGGCAGATATTGACCTGTCGAAAAACTATGTCCTCAAGACTGCGACTGGTGGCTATGATGGGCATGGACAAAAGGTCATTCGCTCAGAAGCAGATTTGGAAGAAGCCTATGCACTAGCGGATTCAGCAGACTGCGTTTTGGAAGAATTTGTCAATTTTGACCTTGAAATTTCTGTCATCGTATCAGGAAATGGCAAGGACGTGACAGTTTTCCCAGTTCAGGAAAATATCCACCGCAACAATATCCTATCTAAGACTATCGTCCCAGCTCGCATTTCAGCAATTCTGGCTGACAAGGCTAAAGCTATGGCGGTACGAATCGCAGACCAGCTCAATTTGTCTGGAACACTTTGTGTGGAAATGTTTGCGACAGCTGACGACATTATCGTCAATGAGATTGCTCCGCGACCACACAACTCTGGGCATTATTCTATCGAAGCCTGCGACTTCTCGCAGTTTGATACCCATATTCTCGGTGTTCTGGGAGCACCATTGCCAGCTATCCACCTGCATGCCCCAGCCGTCATGCTCAATGTCCTCGGCCAGCATGTCGAGGCCGCTGAAAAATATGTCGCAGAAAATCCAAGCGCCCACATCCATATGTATGGTAAAATAGAAGCGAAGCACAACCGTAAGATGGGACATGTGACTTTGTTTAGTGATATGCCGAATAGTGTGGTTGAATTAGGGGAAGGGATTGATTTTTAGGAGGTGGTTTTGGAAACTTTTGTTCAATATGTTGTGCCAATTCTAGAATTAATCATGTCATTTATTGGTGTTGTTTTTCTTTTCAAACCATCTACTCCATCGGTAAATATTGATATTGGTGACAAGTATTATTTTACTCAGAATATCAACAAAGAAAGTAATAATTCTAATTCAACAAATCATAGCGATTATGGTCCTATGGTTTTATGTTTTTTGATATTTTTTGGGATCTACCTTTTTTATTCATTGGCAGGAAAGTTAATGATTTTTATAATTATGGTAATTTCATTGATAAAAATTTTAAGATATTGGAGGTTAGGAATTGACTATAAATTTGAACTGATTCCTCCAGTAGTAAGTATTGTAGTCTTTTATCTTTTAAATTTTTTACCAACTAATGTAAAAGAATTTTGGGAAACAAATACAAAAATTGATTTTAGTAAGTTTTCTGGTTTACAATCAACCATTGAATCAATTTCGGCTCCTATGCCAGAGTTTTTAAAGTTGTTTACAAATTTTAAAATTGATAGAATCAGAAATATTTCAATTTTTTCAATTTTGATAATGACTTTATTTGTTCTACTTTATGAAGGAACATCTGTATTGCAGAAAAAGGAAAATCTAAAAATATCATCTAAAAGTTTTGTAGCTTTTTACTGTATATCATTATTCATCTTACTGGGATACGCATTTTATAATATTGAGCAAAATCCTGTGAGGATTGTAACAGAAATGATTATTAAATATTTAAATAATTAAGCTGTATAACACTTATATCAATAATTTTTAAGTTATTTAGATTTAATTCGCCATTGGATACGGATCTAAGTAGCTTGCCGCACTATCCGTCGGTTGTGATAAGCAAGGAGGAGTTTAATTAGCCTATGAAAACTATTGGTCTGATTGGTGGTATGAGTTGGGAAAGCACCACATCTTACTACCAAATCATCAACGAAACCATCAAAAAAGAGCTGGGTGGCCTGCA
The DNA here is from genome assembly GCF_001579175.1 of Streptococcus oralis. GTDB lineage: Bacteria > Bacillota > Bacilli > Lactobacillales > Streptococcaceae > Streptococcus > Streptococcus oralis_O. Next base: position 87,332 of record NZ_KQ970762.1, on the reverse strand, counting down.
TTCTGCTAAGATTCTACTTTATAGTGTTGATTTTGCAGAGATTGAGCATTATCAAGCAGTCGGAGACTGGGAGAAAAGCGGTCAACTGTTGGCAGATATTGCTCAGCGCCTGGAGCAAGCTGGTGCGGATTTCATCGTTATTTGTACCAACACCATGCACAAGGTTGCTCCGCAGATACAAGAAAAGATTACGATTCCAATCTTGCATATTGCGCAGGCAACTGCGCAGGCCTTGTTGGCTGACGGTATTCAAAAAGTCGGCCTCCTAGGGACCAAGTACACCATGACCCAAGATTTTTACAAGGAGAAATTAATAGAGTCTGGGTTAGAAGTGCTGATTCCAGACCAAGCTGGAATTACAGAGGTCAATCGAATTATTTATGACGAACTTTGCCTAGGGAACATCAAAGAAAACTCAAAGCAGACTTATCTTGCCGTTATAGATGATTTGAAAAAAGCAGGCGCTGAAGCTGTTATCTTGGGGTGTACCGAGATTGGTCTCCTCGTCAAGCAATCCGACACTGACCTGCCACTCTATGACACAACAGTGATTCATGCAGAGAAAGCGGCGGAGTGGGCGGTAAATAAGTGACCATAGAAGACAAGCATAACCGTAGGGTAGGGCATATAACTTTGTTTAGTGATGTGCTAAATAGTGTGGTTAAATTAGGGGAAGGGATTGATTTTTAGGATGATAGAAGAATTTGATGATGTATTTGAAGATGATATTACTACTCTAACATTTACTTATGCGGATGATGTAGTCATTCCAGAAATTCCAGATGCAGAAGGGATTCATATTGTAGAGAGAACAAATAATCAACTAATAATAGAGCATACGCGCGATGATGATGAGGTCTATGATTATATAAAGAGTTTTGGATTAACGAGCCGTCCTATAAAACTTTCGATTGAATTTTTTGCTTACGAAGATCCTGAGGAAGAAGAAAATTTTTAGAATTTAATTGAAAAAATCTATGATTCAAATCATCGTCAATGCATTTGTTGAAAAGGATAAGACCGGAGCAGTCGTCGAAGTTTTGTATGCTAGTAGTGATCACGAAAAGGTGAAAGCTAAGTATGAAGAGCTAGTTGGGCAATACCCTGAAAACTATCTAGCCATCTATGATGTTCCGTTAGATACGGATTTGAATACACTAAATCATTACCCATCTGTGTGGATTGGGAAAGAGGAGTTTGAATAGGGGTTGATATGGAAAATTTTAATATCTTTGAATATGAACAAATGATTGGTGATTTAATTCATGATACTTTTTATGTAGGACTAACAAAAAGAGGTAAAATAAAAGGGATTAGGCAGTTCTCAGAAGTTATAGTTAGAAAAATATTAAATATTGGGAGTGATACTCATTTTACATTAGGAAAAGCTGAGCATATGGAACAATTTAAGAAACTTTCCGAAGATAGGAAAGTGTATTTGAAAGCTTCAATTGAGAAGATACGTCCATTGGGAAATGATGGAACACATACTCAACATACAGAGGAGTTTTCTGACGCTGAGCTGAATCAAGTAAAAGATGGCTTATTTGATTTATATGCTTATCTCTTTATTGATTACTTTTTGAAGTATCCTATTGAATTGTTATCACCTCAAGGAGTTTTATATGATTTTTCATTATTGCCACCAATTATACGTTTTAAAACGCTTAAATATTTTTATGATAAAGATGCGAATTTACAAATTGCTAATCGGTATTGTCTTTCCATTATAAAGACATATGGGAAAAAACAAGCTCTTGAGTGGTTGAAGTTAGAGAAGTCTAAATTATTATCCATTCCGTACCCTACAAATGAAGAAATTAGGGAATATTATATAGAGACAGGATTAAAGGTTTCGACAAACAAAATTTTAGTTAATCTACAGTTAGGAAATTATAATAATGTTTATGATTTATTAATTGATAAAATTGAGGATGATAGAACTTCAATGAATGAATCAGGGAAAATGTATTCACAATTTGAAGAGGCCAAGAAGCATTATATTAAAAATAGAAGTAAGAATTCAAATAAGGAATTAAATGATTTACACGAAATCATGGATTTTGTATATTTAGGCCGAAAAGAAAACAACTCTTACTAGATACGAAACGGAGTGTAAGTTATGGTTGAGCGAGCGTATAGTTTAGAAGTGAAAAAAACTATTAGTGCCTTTGAGGCGCAAAAGTATTCCCTTGAAGGAAGATTAAATTCTGAAAAAAATTTTAGGTGCATTGATCAAGATTGCCAAATTCCTTTAACATGTACAAACTGGAAAAAGAAAGATGGGAAAAGGTTTTATTTTAAACCATCTCACAACGACGAACTACATGTTGAAGGTTGTACTTGCATATCGCCACAAGAAGTTAAGGACCAGGTGAGCAAGGAGTTTATAGGAGCTAAAGGAACGGTTTCAGATGGTGGAATAATATCTGTTAAGAAGTCATTGAGTAAAGCGAGAGTAACTGGAGATACAGTTGTTGGTTCACTTGATATTGCTGAGCAGTCAAGAAATTCATCTAGAACAAATATTTCTAGTAATCAACTACAGGATAGACAATTTTATTCAGTAGCTACGTTTGTGGAACTTTATGAAAATCCACAAATTGATAATAATGTAAGAAATATTAGAATAGAAGGCGAGTTGATTTCCCTTAATGAGTATTTTGTGGATACTACAGGACACATTGTAGAAGATAGACAGAGAATATTTTATGGTCTAGCATGGGTTTCTATTGCAGATTTCAATCCTGATATGCTTCAAATAGAATTTATAGGCTCCGATTATCCGAAGGTATTCTCAAATATAGAGAGAATTAAAGAACGCTCTAACACGAAAAATATTGCTGATTTAATAGATAAAGAACCTGAGTATATTTATTTTAGAGGAAAGCTAAACAGCAAAACTAAAAAATTTGAATCATTTAACGATAAGTTCTATAAAGACTTATATACACCAAAAGACTAAGGAGAAGAAAATGATCAACCGTTACTCTCGCCCTGAGATGGCGAACATTTGGAGTGAAGAAAATAAATACCGTGCTTGGCTTGAGGTGGAAATCTTGGCTGACGAGGCATGGGCTGAGTTGGGGGAAATCCCTAAGGAAGATGTGGCTTTGATTCGCGAAAAAGCGGACTTTGACATCGACCGTATTTTGGAGATTGAGCAGGAGACTCGCCACGATGTGGTGGCCTTCACACGTGCGGTTTCTGAGACTCTTGGAGAAGAGCGCAAGTGGGTTCACTATGGTTTGACTTCTACTGATGTGGTGGATACGGCCTACGGTTTCCTTTACAAGCAGGCCAATGACATCATCCGCAAGGATCTTGAAAACTTCCTCAATATCATCGCTGACAAGGCTAAGGAGCACAAGTTCACTATCATGATGGGTCGTACTCATGGTGTGCACGCTGAGCCGACAACATTTGGTCTTAAATTGGCCACTTGGTACAGCGAAATGAAGCGCAACATCGAGCGTTTCGAGCATGCGGCTGCTGGTGTGGAAGCTGGTAAGATTTCTGGTGCGGTTGGTAACTTTGCCAATATCCCACCATTCGTTGAAAAATACGTCTGCGATAAATTGGGTATCCGTGCTCAAGAAATCTCTACACAGGTGCTTCCTCGTGACCTTCACGCTGAGTACTTTGCGGTTCTTGCCAGCATCGCAACTTCTATCGAGCGTATGGCGACTGAAATTCGTGGTCTTCAAAAATCAGAACAACGTGAAGTGGAAGAGTTCTTTGCCAAAGGTCAAAAAGGGTCTTCAGCAATGCCTCACAAACGCAACCCTATCGGTTCTGAGAACATGACAGGTCTTGCGCGTGTTATCCGTGGTCACATGGTGACAGCTTATGAAAACGTGGCTCTCTGGCACGAACGTGATATCTCTCACTCATCAGCTGAGCGTATCATCACACCAGATACAACTATTTTGATCGACTACATGCTCAACCGTTTTGGAAACATCGTCAAGAACTTGACGGTTTTCCCAGAGAACATGATCCGCAACATGAACTCAACTTTTGGTCTTATCTTTAGCCAGCGGGCTATGTTGACCTTGATTGAAAAAGGTATGACCCGTGAGCAAGCCTATGACTTGGTGCAACCAAAAACAGCCTACTCTTGGGACAACCAAGTGGACTTTAAACCCCTTCTCGAAGCAGATCAAGAAGTGACATCACGCCTCACTCAAGATGAAATTGATGAAATCTTCAACCCTGCATACTACACCAAACGAGTGGATGATATCTTTGAACGTATCGGACTGGGTGATTAATCCTAACAATAAAAAGCGAGATTCAATCTCGCTTTTTTGTATTCTTGTCGAAGGGGGTTAATCTTCTTTTCTCTTAGTGAGTCCGTAGGCTGCTAGCGTGGCCATGAGTCCTGCTGCGATCAAGCCTGCAGAGTCTTGACTTCCTGTTGCAGGGAGTTGTTTTTCTTCTGCTTTGGCTGTAGTTGGTTTAGCTTGCTCAGCTTTCTCAACGGCAGTTCCGACTTCGACAACCTGATCGATCGCTTCCTGCGATACCGCACTATTGACAAGGGTTCTTTCTTCCTTGCCATCAGCAGTAGTGCTGACAGAGTAGAAAATCGTACGGCGGCCATTTACTCCGGAAACGACGACTTGACTTTGTCCTTTTGGCAATTGCGGATTTTCACGTGTCACGGTAGTGAACGGAATCTCTTCTTCTTGGATGTCTAGTCTAGGTTTTGCTTCTGCAGCTGGGGCAAGACCGTGTTCATCCCCTACATGGGTAACAAGGGTTCCGACTTCAATGACTTGTGTCACTGCTTCTTGCGTTACAAGGCTATCAACAAGAGTCTTCACTTCTTTGCCATCAGCAGTAGTGCTTACAGAGTAGTAATGACTGCGACGACCGTTAACACCTTTGGTAAGGACTTGAGTCTTCCCTTTGAGCAAGAGTGGATTTTCACGTGTCACGGTAGTGAACGGAATCTCTTCCTCTTGGATGTCCAGTCTAGGTTTTGCTTCTGCGGCTGGGGCAAGACCGTGTTCATCCCCTTTGTGAGTAATAGGGGCGCCGATTTCAACCACTTGGGTCACAGGTTCCTTGGTTACTTGGCTATCTAGAACCGTTTCTGTTTGTTTCCCATTTTCAGTAAGGACAGATATGTAATAAGTGCGTTCGCCCTCTACACCTGGTGTGATGATCTTTTCCTGACCAGCTGGGAGATTCGGATTTTCCTTCTTGATGACCTCAAATGGAATCTTTTCTGCTCTTGTGATGAGTTCTGGTTTGGTTTCAACATTGGCAGCTAGTTCGTTTTCATCGAGGCTTCCTGAGTGGGTTGCAGCTGGTTTGAGGCTTAGGCGGGCTGCTTTGAGCTTGGCTACGAGAGCGTCTAACTCGGCTTGTTTGTTCCGATTGAGGTTGTAGTTGAGAGCTTCTTTAGCTGCATTTAGGGCCTCCAAGCTTTCCTTGCTGTATCCATCCAAGTTTGCAGGGATTTGAGCAAGTTCCTCACGGAGCACGTTGTAGTTAGCGCGGAAGTAATCTTTGTTATTGTCTGCAAAGGCAGTCATGAGTTCAAAGATTTCTTCTTCCTTGTACTCAGCACTTGGCTTGTCTGCCCAGATAGCGAGCATGCTTCCGACGGTTGGAAGGTCTACCTCAGGATATTTGGTAGATGCAAGCTGGTTAAATGGTGTTTTTTAGTGTTTTCAATTGCTTTTTTGAGGAAACCACCACCATCTTCAGGTTTTTGGCCGAGAATGTAGTACCAGTCTCCATTGGTGTTAAGGAATTTGTAGCCTTTGCTTGCCAGGTACTGAGGAGATGCAAGGTTGTAACCCCACCATCCCTTAGACCAGTAAGAGATGATGACATCTTTGTCAAACTCAACATCATCCTTGTCTTCATAGTAGAAACCATCGTTGAAGGCCATTGGTTGAAGGCCTCTTTCTTTGGCCATAGCAGCAAGAGTGTTAGAGTACTCAGCAAACTTGCCATAGAGTCCATACCATTTGAGGTAGTACCAGCCTTGCGCGTTGGTAGCATCATTGGCATATTCGTCAGTACCATAGTTGAAGATCTTTGTCTTGCCTGCAAAGAAGTCCATGTACTTGCCGATGAGGGCCTTGACAAAGTTCATCGCTTCTTCGTTTTCAAGGTCCATGGTTGTTTTGGAGACCTTGTCAAAGTTGGCTTGAGGATTCTTGATTCCAAGTTTTTCCATAGCGACGAGCATGGCGTCCATGTGACCTGGGCTGTTGATTGCTGGGATGAGTCCGAGGCCTTTTGATTTTGCGTACTCGATCAATTCAGTGATTTCAGCTTGACTAAGAGTAGTTCCGTTTGGATCATCGTAGTAAGCTTTTGTTCCTTCAATGATGGCATTTTTGACATCGTCACTTGCATAAGTTTTTCCGTTAGCAGTGATAGTCATGTCATCAAGTAGGAAGCGAAGTCCATCATTTCCTAGGAGAAGATGCACATCAGAGTAGCCGAGTTCGCTCGCCTTGTCTACGATACGTTTGAGTTGGTCGAGCGTGAAGTACTTACGTCCAGCATCTATAGAGATTACCTTGTTCTTGGCAAGTTTTTCAACTTCGCGTTTCGCGTCTTCTTCTTTTTGAGCTTCTGGTGTGAAGGTCAAATTGCTAACAGCTTCTTGGAGTTTTGCGATTGCTTGATCAATGGTGTCTTGTTGGGCACGGCTGAGGTTACTATCAAGTGAACGAATGGCTTTTTCAGCTTCTTTGACAGCTGCGACACTTTCCGCAGTATAGCGGTTAAGGTCTGTTGGTACTTCTTTCAGAGCTTGCTCAGCAGACTCATAGTCAGCTGCGAAGTATTCAGCATTGGCATTTGCGAAGCTACGCATGAGTTTGAAGAGGCGTGATGGTGAATAACGTGCAGAAGGTTCATCCGCCCAAGCAGCTACCATACCACCGATGAATGGAACGTCTGCTCCTTCAGATTTTGGTACAGAAGTGATTGGAGTATTCTTGATACCATTGAGTCCTTGATCGAGGTTGTACCAGCCTTGACCATCGGCATTTCGCCCGAGAACGTAGTACCAAGCATCGTTGGTATTAAGGATTTGGTGGCCTTTTTCAACTAGAAGTTTAGAAGAAGCGACGTCGTATCCGCCCCATCCACCAGTCCACATAGAAACGATGATGTCTTTGTCAAAGGTTCCAAAGCTAGTGTCGCTATTGTAGTAGATACCGTCGTTAAAGGCCATTGGTTTGAGGCCGTGAGATTTGACGATGCGAGCAAGGTCATTAGCATAGGCGATGAATTTATCATAACCCTTGTCTGGGAATCCATCTTCTGGATACCATTTATAGGCCTGAAGAACGCTCCAGCCTTTGGCATCTGTAGCATCATTGGCATACTCATCCAGTCCGATATTAAAGATATCAGATTTGCCAGCGAAGTAAGCAGCATACTTGTCGATCAGAGCTTTGGTAAATGCAATAGCTTCTTTGTTATCAAGGTCAACGGTACGAGCAGATTCCTTACCAAAGTAGTTGAAGTTCGGTTTTTGGATGCCTAGTTCTTTCATGGCATGTAAAATCGCATCCATGTGGCCAGGGCTATTTACAGTTGGGATGAGACCAATGCCTTTGTTTTTAGCATAGTTAATCAAGTCTGTCATCTGACTCTCTGTTAAATGGTTGCCGTTTGGATCCTTGTAATAGGCATCAGTTCCATTTTCGAGCGCACGTTTGACATCATCACTTGCATAGGTTTTGCCATTGGCTTTGATGGTCATGTCGTCCAACATGAAACGCATGCCATCGTTTCCAACTAGTAAATGAAGATCCGTGTAGCCGTAGTGTTTGGCTTTGTCGATGATTTCTTTGAGTTGATCTGGAGAAAAGTACTTGCGTCCAGCATCGATTGAGATCATTTTTCTTTTAGCCAGTTTCTCATTTACTTGAGCTGCTCGTTCCGTACTAGGAGTGGTTACCGCAGGTGTGGTTGCTTCATTTTTCTTTTCTGAAGGAGAGTTTTCTGCAGGAACTTCAGTTGGAGCAGGACTTTCTTTCTCAGTAGTCGGAGTAGGACTAGCATTTTCTGTCACAGCTGGTGCAGTTGTTTCTTCCGTTTTTGGAGTAACTGTATGAGGAGCCTCCGTGTCTTCTTTGACCTCCTCTTTTACAGGTTCTTGAGCCTTTTCTTCCAGTTTTTCTGGGGCCTTGGACTCTCCAACCTCATCGGGAGTTTGAGGACTCTCCTGGACAGTTTGAACGGTTTCTTCAGCTGTTGGAGCCGGAGTAATCCCGTCGGCAGCTACGACTTGTGCACTAAAAGCAAATCCTATAAGTACAGAAGCTGCTCCAACCGCGTATTTACGAATGGAGAAGCGCTGTTTCTTTTCTAGTTTCATGACAAAACCTCCTTGTTGTTATCGCATATGATAGCGTTTACATAAAACCAATTTTATTTTATTATCTAAGGGGTAAAATGTCAAGAGGGTTTATATAAGAACTATAATAAATGGAGGAAAACATAAGATTTAGGAGAAAATTGCCAATAAAAGATAAAGATAGAAGGAAAAACGAAGCAAGTATTTAACTTGTTTTTAGTAAAAACGCTACTAATTAAATAAGAACCTTTCATAGCATTTTCACAGCTTCTTTCTCGTGCTATAATTAAATACAGAAAAAGCCTGAGCTGGGCTCAGGCTTTTTCTTAATGACCTCGGTTACATGAGATGAATTTGATTTTGTAGTAGTCTGCTCGCTTATAAGTTTCACTATAGGCAAGGACTTGGCCAGTGGCCTCAAGTTTTGTAGTCTTGGTTTGGAAGACAGTTGGGAATTGTGTATCGATTCCAAGTACAGAAGCAGCATGCTCTGGTGTTGGAAAGGCAATCTCATTGATTTCCTCAAAATGCTCATCACTCATGTGAATGCGGTAATCCAATTTGAAACGTTTATAGATAGAACTATAATAATCAAGATTTGGATAGTTGGCATTGATATATTGTTCAGGAACATAAGATGTGTGGTAGATGTATGTAACGTCATTTGTTTGACGAATACGTTCAATCTTATAGTAGAATTGATCTCCACGTAGGCCGAGTTTCTCTAAATATTCAAGCTTGTTTCCGCGCTCGATAGAAAGGACAGTAACTTTATCGTCTTTTGTTTCAAAGATTTCAACATCTGAAAACTCAACGAGTTTGTGCTTACGTGCACGTGAAACGAAAGTTCCTTTACCTTGTTGACGGACAATATAGCCGTCTTTTGCAAGATCATTCAAAGCACGAACAACGGTGATCGAACTAACATCGTACATCGCAATCAATTCTGCTTCTGTATAAAATTTATCTCCACTCGCAAATTGACCTGAGATGATTTTGTTTTTTAATTCATCTTTAATATATTGGTATTTTGGAATAGCCATAATTTCACCTCGATTCTCTTTCTCCAACCTTGATTTTACCATAAATACTGAGAAAATAGTAGTATTTAGGTAAAAAAATTAAAATAATCGACTAAAGATGTTATGTTACATGTAAAAAATTTCATTTTCTAGCCTTGTGAATTATCATACATAAAAAAACGACTTTCATGCGATTTTTTGATAATTTCGGTAAACGGTAAGTAAAAAAATAGAAAAATTTTAAAGAATTTTCTAAAACCTATTGACAAATGCAAAAGATTTGATTATATTTAATATTATAATAAATGAAAGCGCAAACTTAATTAGTCAGAGGTAGTAACATGACAAGATTTAAAATTGAGGACGATTTCTATTTAGATGGAAAACCGTTCAAGATTTTGTCCGGCGCCATTCATTATTTTAGAATTCCAGCGGAGGATTGGTATCATTCGCTCTACAACTTAAAAGCGCTTGGCTTTAATACAGTCGAGACTTATGTAGCATGGAATTTACATGAACCTATTGAAGGTGAGTTTAATTTTGAAGGTGCTATGGATTTGGAGAGATTCCTCCAAATCGCACAGGATTTGGGTCTATACGCCATTGTGCGTCCGTCTCCATTTATCTGTGCTGAGTGGGAGTTCGGCGGTTTACCAGCTTGGCTCTTAACTAAGAACATGCGAATCCGTTCATCCGATCCGGCTTATGTTGAGGCAGTTGCTCGCTATTATGACCAATTATTACCAAGGCTTGTGCCTCGCTTGTTGGAAAATGGCGGCAACATTCTCATGATGCAAGTCGAAAATGAATATGGATCTTATGGAGAAGATAAGTCTTATCTGAGAGCGATTCGAAAATTGATGGAAGAACGAGGGATTGATTGCCCACTCTTTACTTCAGACGGTCCTTGGAGGGCTACTCTGAAAGCTGGAACCTTGATTGAAGATGATCTCTTTGTGACAGGAAACTTCGGCTCTAAAGCTCCGTACAACTTTTCACAAATGCAGGAATTCTTTGATGAGCATGGCAAAAAATGGCCTCTCATGTGTATGGAATTCTGGGATGGCTGGTTCAACCGTTGGAAAGAACCCATCATCACACGGGATCCTAAAGAATTGGCAGAAGCTGTTCGAGAGGTGTTAGAGCAAGGCTCCATCAACCTCTACATGTTCCATGGAGGCACAAACTTTGGTTTCATGAATGGTTGCTCGGCTCGAGGAACTCTAGATTTGCCACAAGTTACATCTTACGATTATGATGCCCTTCTCGATGAAGAAGGAAATCCAACTGCTAAATACCTAGCAGTCAAGAAGATGATGGCAACACACTTCCCAGAGTATCCACAGTTGGAACCACTTTACAAGGAAAGCATGGAAATGGAATCCATTCCACTAGTCGAAAAAGTTTCCTTGTTTGAAACCCTGGATAGCTTGGCAAGTCCAACTGAAAGCCTCTATCCAAAAGCGATGGAAGAACTTGGTCAAAGTTATGGCTACCTTCTTTATCGTACCGAAGCAAGTTGGGATGCAGAAGAGGAACGTCTCCGTATCATCGATGGACGTGACCGAGCTCAACTCTATGTAGATGGTCAATGGATTGCCACTCAATACCAGACAGAAATTGGTGAAGATATCTACTGTCAGGGAAATCGAGAAGGTTTTTCAGAGATTGACATCTTGGTCGAAAATATGGGGCGTGTCAACTATGGGCATAAGTTCTTGGCGGATACGCAACGTAAAGGAATTCGTACAGGTGTCTGCAAGGATCTACACTTCATGTTAAATTGGAAACAATATCCACTTCCATTGGATAATCCTGAGAAAATTGATTTTTCAAAAGGATGGACAGAAGGACAACCGGCCTTTTACGCTTTCGACTTCACCGTTGAAGAGCCTAAGGATACCTACTTAGATTTATCTGAGTTTGGTAAGGGAGTTGCCTTTGTCAACGGGCGTCACCTAGGACGTTTCTGGAATGTCGGCCCGACCCTCTCACTTTATATCCCTCATAGCTATCTCAAGCAAGGTGATAACCGCATCATCATCTTTGAAACTGAAGGTGAATATAAAGAAGAGATTCATTTAACTCGTAAACCTACACTAAAACACATAAAGGGGGAAAACTTATGACAATTGTAGGATGCCGTATCGATGGACGTTTGATCCACGGTCAAGTAGCCAATCTTTGGGCAGGGAAACTAAACGTTTCGCGCATTATGGTTGTAGACGATGAAGTCGTTAACAACGATATTGAAAAGAGTGGCTTGAAACTTGCTACACCACCAGGTGTGAAACTTAGTATCTTGCCAATTGAGAAAGCGGCAGCGAATATCCTTGCTGGTAAATACGATAGCCAACGTCTCTTTATCGTTGCACGTAAACCAGACCGTTTCCTTGGTTTGGTTGAAGCAGGCGTTCCGCTTGAAACACTCAATGTCGGCAATATGTCTCAAACACCAGAAACTCGTGCTATCACACGTTCTATCAACGTGGTAGATAAGGATGTGGAAGACTTCCACAAACTGGCAGAAAAAGGTGTTAAACTCACAGCTCAAATGGTTCCAAACGATCCAATATCAGACTTTTTGAGTTTATTAAAATAGGAAAAATTTTTTAGGAGGTCATTGTTATGATACAATGGTGGCAAATTTTACTTCTCACTTTGTACTCAGCTTATCAAATCTGTGATGAGTTGACAATTGTTTCATCTGCAGGTTCCCCTGTATTTGCTGGTTTTATTACTGGTTTGGTCATGGGAGATTTGACAACTGGTTTGTATGTCGGTGGTAGCTTGCAACTCTTGGTTCTCGGAGTTGGTACCTTTGGTGGTGCTTCTCGTATTGATGCTACATCTGGTGCAGTTCTTGCAACTGCCTTCTCAGTAGCTCAAGGGATTGACGCTGAACTTGCTGTTACAACAATCGCTGTACCAGTAGCAGCACTCTTGACTTACTTCGACGTTCTTGGACGTATGACAACTACTTTCTTTGCACATCGTGTGGATGCTGCGATTGAGCGCTTTGACTACAAAGCAATTGAACGTAACTATCTACTTGGTGCAGTTCCTTGGGCTCTTTCTCGTGCTCTTCCAGTCCTCTTCGCTCTTGCTTTTGGTGGTGCTTTTGTACAATCGGTAGTAGACCTCGTTAAAGAATACCAATGGATTGCAGATGGTTTGACACTTGCAGGACGTATGCTTCCAGGTCTTGGATTTGCAATCTTACTTCGTTACCTTCCAGTTAAACGTAACCTTCACTACCTTGCAATGGGATTCGGTTTGACAGCGATGTTGACTGTTCTTTACTCAAATATAACAGGTCTTGGTGGCGCTGTTGCGGGTATCCTTGGTACTCTTCCTGATGATGTTGCTCAAAAGATTGGCTTTGTTAACAACTTCAAAGGATTGTCTATGATTGGTATCTCTATTATTGGTATCTTCCTAGCAGTGCTTCACTTTAAGAACAGTCAAAAAGTGGCTGTAGTAGCACCTTCTACAGAGTCAGAAAGTGGGGAAATTGAAGATGACGAATTCTAATTACAAACTTACAAAAGAAGATTTTAATCAAATCAACAAACGGAGCTTGTTTACTTTCCAATTGGGTTGGAACTACGAACGGATGCAAGCCTCTGGTTACCTTTATATGCTCTTGCCTCAATTGCGTAAGATGTATGGAGACGGTACTCCTGAGTTGAAAGAAATGATGAAAGTTCATACTCAATTCTTCAACACTTCTAACTTCTTCCATACTATTATTGTTGGTTTTGACCTTGCTCTAGAAGAAAAAGATGGGGTTGAGTCAAAAGATGCCGTTAACGGTATCAAGACTGGTTTGATGGGGCCATTTGCTCCTCTTGGAGATACTATCTTTGGTTCACTTGTACCAGCTATCATGGGTTCTATCGCGGCAACAATGGCTATTGGAGGCCAACCTTGGGGTATCTTCCTTTGGATTGCGGTAGCAGTGGCTTATGACATTTTCCGTTGGAAACAGTTGGAATTCGCCTACAAAGAAGGGGTTAACCTTATCAACAACATGCAAAGTACTTTGACGGCTTTGATTGATGCCGCATCTGTACTTGGTGTCTTCATGATGGGTGCTCTTGTAGCAACAATGATCAACTTTGACATTTCTTACAAATTGCCAATCGGTGAAAAGATGATTGACTTCCAAGACATCTTGAACACAATCTTCCCACGTTTGCTTCCAGCAATCTTCACTGGCTTTATCTTCTGGTTGCTTGGTAAGAAAGGTATGACTTCTACAAAAGCTATCGGTATCATTATTGCCCTTGCAGTAGGACTTTCTGCCATTGGTAAATTCTTACTTGGAATGGGAGCATAATTTCTTATGGCAAAACACTTAATTTTAGTGAGTCATGGTCGTTTCTGTGAAGAACTCAAGGGTAGCACAGAAATGATTATGGGACCACAAGAAAACATTCACGCGGTAGCTCTTCTTCCAGAAGATGGTCCAGAAGACTTTACTGCAAAATTTGAAGCTGCTATTGATGGTTTGGATGATTTCCTTGTCTTTGCGGATCTCCTTGGTGGAACACCGTGTAATGTGGTGAGCCGTCTGATCATGGAAGGTCGTGACATCGAACTTTACGCAGGAATGAATCTTCCAATGGTGATTGAATTTATCAATGCGAGCCTTACAGGTGCAGATGCAGACTATAAAAACCGTGCTGCAGAAAGCATTGTAAAAGTCAACGACCTGTTAGCGGGCTTCGATGATGATGAAGATGAATAATACTCTTTAAAAATCAAATTCAAACCGCGTCAGCGTCGCCTTGCCGTACTCAAGTACAGCCTGCGGCTAGCTTCCTAGTTTGCTCTTTGATTTTCATTGAGTATACGATGTGACAACGTAAAAATCACAGGGAAAATAGGCGACAGGAGGATGGAATCGTGCTCCGACGATGATCGTACTTTTCCCCAAGATTTTAGTTGGAACTCCATTCAATAAAATGATGTGACAGCGCAACAATCGCTAGAACACCTTATATAGATATACATGGGAATGGGGTCGACTCCCATTCCCATATTTCAATAGAAACAGAGGAACTCAATGTTAGATTACACAAAAGAAGAATTACTTGAACTGGGTGCAGAAATCACGACTCGTGAGATCTACCAACAGCCTGACGTATGGAAAGAGGCTTTTGAAGCCTATCAAGCAAAACGAGAAGAAATTGCAACCTTTTTGCAAGGTATCGCTGATAAACATGACTATATCAAGGTCATCTTGACGGGTGCTGGTACTTCTGCTTATGTGGGAGACACCTTGGTACCTTACTTTAAGGAAGTCTATGACGAACGCAAATGGAATTTCAATGCCATTGCGACAACTGATATTGTTGCCAATCCAGAAACCTATCTGAAAAAAGATGTGGCGACTGTCCTTGTTTCCTTTGCTCGTAGTGGGAATTCACCTGAAAGTGTGGCGACGGTTGATTTGGCCAAAGCCTTGGTTGATGAACTCTATCAAGTGACCATTACATGTGCTGCAGAAGGTAAATTGGCTCTTCAAGCTCATGGTGATGACCGCAGTCTCTTGCTTTTGCAACCAGTAGCTTCCAATGACGCTGGATTTGCCATGACTTCTAGCTTTACTTCGATGATGCTAACAGCTCTCTTGGTCTTTGATCCTACAGAATTTGCTGTGAAAGCTGAACGTTTTGAAGTTGTGACTAGCCTTGCCCGCAAAGTTCTAGACAATGCAGCAGATGTTAAAGAGCTTGTAGACTTTGACTTTAACCGCGTCATCTATCTTGGTGCTGGTCCTTTCTTTGGCCTTGCTCATGAAGCTCAGCTCAAGATTTTGGAATTAACAGCTGGCCAAGTTGCGACCATGTATGAAAGCCCAGTCGGCTTCCGTCACGGTCCAAAATCATTGATCAACGAAGATACCGTTGTTTTGGTCTTTGGCACAACGACAGATTACACTCGCAAGTACGACTTGGACTTGGTTCGTGAAGTTGCTGGTGACCAGATTGCTCGTCGTGTTGTGCTCTTGAGTGATCAAGCCTTTGGTCTTGAAAATGTCAAAGAAGTGGCTCTTGGCTGTGGTGGAGTCTTGAATGATATTTACCGTGTCTTCCCTTACATCATTTATGCCCAACTCTTTGCCCTATTGACTTCACTTAAGGTCGAAAATAAACCAGATACACCGTCTCCTACAGGTACAGTAAACCGTGTGGTACAAGGTGTTATCATTCATGACTATCAAAAATAAGGAAGTATCTATGAGTAAATTACAATTAAGTCCTAATAAAGTAGCTTGCTTGCAAAAACTCTCTGACGAGAACGGCGTTATCTCAGCTCTTGCCTTTGACCAACGTGGTGCTTTGAAACGCCTCATGGCTCAATACCAAACAGAAGAGCCAACAGTGGCTCAAATGGAAGAACTCAAAGTCTTGGTAGCAGATGAATTGACTAAATATGCTTCATCAATGCTTCTAGACCCAGAATATGGTCTTCCAGCTACAAAAGCGCTTGATGCCAATGCTGGTCTTCTCCTTGCTTATGAGAAAACTGGCTACGACACAACAAGCACCAAACGCTTGCCTGACTGCTTGGATGTTTGGTCTGCCAAACGTATTAAAGAACAAGGCGCTGACGCTGTTAAGTTCTTGCTTTACTATGACGTAGACAGCGCTGACGAACTCAACCAAGAAAAACAAGCCTACATCGAACGTATTGGTTCAGAGTGTGTGGCGGAAGACATTCCATTCTTCCTTGAAATCTTGGCTTACGATGAAAAAAT
This sequence comes from Streptococcus oralis, assembly GCF_001579175.1. Taxonomy (GTDB): domain Bacteria; phylum Bacillota; class Bacilli; order Lactobacillales; family Streptococcaceae; genus Streptococcus; species Streptococcus oralis_O. Next base: position 71,200 of record NZ_KQ970762.1, on the reverse strand, counting down.
TGCGGACGCAGGTTCTGCAGAATATGCCAAAGTGAAACCACACAAGGTTATCGGTGCTATGAAGGTCTTCTCAGACCCACGCTTTAACATCGATATCTTGAAAGTGGAAGTTCCAGTTAACGTCAAATACGTTGAAGGCTTTGGTGATGGTGAAATCGTCCATACTCGTGAAGCAGCAGCAGCCTTCTTCAAAGCACAAGACGAAGCAACGAACTTGCCATACATTTACTTGAGTGCTGGTGTTTCAGCTAAACTCTTCCAAGAAACACTTGTCTTTGCTCATGAATCAGGCGCAAACTTCAACGGAGTTCTTTGCGGACGTGCAACCTGGGCTGGATCAGTTGAAGCCTACATCAAAGACGGTGAAGCAGCAGCTCGTGAATGGCTTCGCACAACAGGTTTTGAGAACATTGACGAACTCAATAAAGTTCTTCAAACAACAGCAACTTCATGGAAAGAACGTGTAAAAGCATAAAACAAGAATAGAAGAATCCCTTTTTGTTAAGAAGAGACTCAAGGTTTTCTGACAAAGGATTCTGAAAATAGAAACTACAACCATAGATGGTGCATACACTCTCTATGGTTTGTTTACTTAATAGAAATAGAAAAAAGGAGATGAAAATGAAAGCATACACAGAGCGTGTATTTGGAAATCATGAGGGCAAGGATGTCTTGGCCTATCGCTTTGAGACTGATGGTGGTTACCAGCTAGAGATCATGACCTATGGTGCGACCATCTTGCGCTATGTCACACCTGACAAGGCTGGAAATTTTGCCAATGTTATCTTAGGCTTTGATGATTTTGCTAGCTATGTAGGCAATAGTCCCAAGCATGGAGCAAGTGTAGGTCCTGTAGCGGGCCGTATTGCAGGTGCGACATTTGAGCTCAATGGCCAGACCTATAATCTTGAGGTCAACAATGCTAGCAACTGTAACCACAGTGGTTCAACAGGTTGGGATTCGAGCTTGTTTGAATTGGTAGAAGTGAGCGACAATGGCTTGACCCTCTACACAGAGCGTACAGATGGGACAGGAGGGTTCCCTGGTAACCTCAAGATCTGGATCAGCTACCACTTGGAAGAAACTGGTGCCTACGAAGTCAGCTATAAGGTGACGACAGATCAGGATACGCTTGTCAATCCAACTAATCACAGCTACTTCAACTTGTCTGGTGATTTCACGCAGACAATTGACCGCCATGTCTTCCAGCTAAATACGGAGGGCATTTACCCAATCGCTCCCGACGGTGTTCCAGCAAAAACTCCAGATGTTGATCGTGATGTGGTGAAACACATCTACAATGGTGCTTTGTTGAAGGATATCTTTGCAGAGGAAGATGAGCAAATCCAGTTGGTATCTGGTTTGGATCACCCATTTGCTCTTCCTGCAGGTCATGACAATGCTGGTTTCCTTTATGACCAAAACTCAGGTCGTTTCCTGCTTTTCAAGACAGAGGCCCCTTGCTTTGTGGTCTACACAGCAAACTTTGTGGATGAGAGTGTCATCATAGGAGATCAGCCAATGGCACAGCACAATGGGATTGCCCTTGAAGCGCAGGCTTTACCAGATGCCATTCACAGTGACCTTAAAGACCAAGTCATTCTCAAAGCAGGGGAAACTTTCACCAGCAAAACTCGCTACGAGCTTGTTGTTAAATAAAAAGAAGAGCTGGTTTCCAGCTCTTTTGAGTTGTCTTCGTTGACATTTTATCTCAATAGTGTATAATTGATGTAATCTAAAAAGTTACAACAAAAAGGAGACACCCCGATGACTTATGCTTACCAAAGCCATATTTACCTAGCAGAGGTGGTTTTAAATGTCAAGGATTTGACGAGTCAAACGGCTTTTTATCACCAGATTATTGGCTTGGAGATTTTATCGCAAACGGAGACGGAAGCGATTTTGAGACTTGGTAAAAAAGCCTTGGTCCACTTGATTCAGGCAGAAAAAGCTGGGGAAGTAAGGGATCATTATGGACTCTACCATCTAGCGATTTTATTGCCAACACGAAAAGCCTTGGCAGATGTCTTGAAACACCTAAGTGACTTGCGGATCCCTCTGGTTGGGGGTGCAGATCATGGATACAGCGAGGCGATTTATCTAGAGGATTTGGAAGGGAATGGCATTGAACTCTACCGTGATAAGCCAGTGTCTTCATGGGATATTCGAGAAGATGGTCGCATTATCGGTGTGACCGAAGCCCTTGCGGCACAGGACATCTATGAGTTAGGAGAAAAGGTGGATCCCTTTGTCCTAGCTGAAGGGACGAGAATGGGGCATATTCATCTATCGGTCAAGGATAGTCGTGCGGCGAGCCAGTTTTATCAAAAGGTCTTAGGACTAGAAGATAAATTTAGCATTCCTAGTGCTAGTTGGATAGCGGCTGGTCAGTACCATCACCACCTGGCTGTCAACGAATGGGCTGGAAAAGGGCTGGCTCCGCGTGAGCAAGGCTTACCAGGCTTGGCCTACTACGTCCTTGAGGTCGAAAGCAAGGAAGAACTCTTGGACATCGTTCAGCAAGCACAAGAGCTAGAAGCACCGATCAAATGGCTAAATTCGAGTGAGTTGGATCTTGTAGACCCAGATGGGATTGTGACCCGCATTCGCTTGGCACGATGAGACGAGGAAAACATATCATTTATTTTAGAGACATAGGAAAAGGCGGATAAGCTCGTATTCTGTTTTTAGAATGCGAACTTGTTCGCTTTTTTATGAAATGACGACCCCTTTCTTGGATCTAGCAAAGGTATCTGCCGGGGATATTTTCCCTTTTCTGGGGGTTCATGCTATAATACTAATAAACTTTTCTTTCTCTAGGAAGCAAATGCCAAAAATCGGCTAGACTGCTGGCAATCGTCGTCACGATGCTTTTAAGAGAAAGTAGAACTCTGTTTGAACATCCGTATTGAGTTTAGGAGACAGGAAATAGATGGACACAAGTGTAAAAAATTTAATCAGTATGGGACCTCTGGAGAATTCTTTTATCTATTATGATTTGGGGAATCAAGTATTCTACAGTGTAAAACAAGGCATGAATTATTCAGCCATTGCAGCTCCTATTGCAATCTATTCCTTGCAACGGCTGTCGAAGTTGCTCAACCAAACCTTTGGAGATGTCTCATCACCTTTCAATCTGCTTTTCTTTATCTTGATGTCTCTGTTTTTGATTTTCGGGACCATTCTCCTTGCCAAATCTACCCGACGTAACATGAAGACAGATAGATTTAGAAAAGTCCGGCTCACAAAAGCCAATATCAAAACACTTAGGAGAAAATCTAGGGCGTTGACAGTAGTTGGCTACATTTTTGTTTTAATAACGATTTTTTCAGCCTATCGTTATCTGACTGTTTCTGATTTTCAATTTTTACTTATGTACATGTTAGGGATTGGTATTCTTACATATATAGTCTATGATTTTCGGATGAAAACGCGCAAACGACTGTTCAAGGAGCTGATGGAGACATTACAGGACGGTAGCCGAGGGAAAGAGGGAGAAATGTAAGATGAGAAAAATCATTTATATAGGCCAAGGATGCCAGCAATCCGTCTACTATAACACAAGGACGAGAGAGGCTTTAGCTACAGAATCTAGCACCTCGTCTGACACCGAACAAAGGGAGTAAAGGTTCCCTCGGCTGAAGCCAATAAAAGAACCTTAGCTGGTATTGGGACCTTGATTGCCTTACTCTTGTCTTTCGGACTATCCTATAAACCTGTGAAACAGTCGAACGTAAAGGTGAATCAAGTAGACAAGCTACCTAAGATTGATTTTAAAGCTCCTGAAAAGTCTAGGTCTTCGGAGTCTGAGTCATCTAGCTCCTCTGAGACGAAAGAATCCAGTTCCTCAGAGTCGAAAGCCTCGTCTTCGACTGAACAAAGTTCTAAAACCGAAAGTTCAGAAACACGGCCGTCAAAAAGCGAGTCCAATAATTCTTATTATCAGATTCCAGGGCTTACTGACGAACAGATGAGAGATATCGTATCGAAATCTGTGAAAGATTTGAAAGAACAAGAGTCAAAAGAAAAATCCGAAGAGTAGATTCGATGTCGATTCTGGACGAGTTCCTTCTTTGGGCTTTCACTCTATAGAATAACTGGAGGAGTTCATATGACTAAAGAAATGATTGGTTTGATAGTTGGGACAGTCGTCACTCTCCTATCTTTTGTGTTTGTATGCGGGACCTTCCTCTACCTCTATCTTCGAGATCGGAAGATGGTACGGCTTGCCCAGTCATCTGTAGAGGGAACGGTTGTTGGCTATAGTCGTTTTCGTGAGGGTTATCCACCTATCGTTGAATACACGGTGGATGGGATTACTTATAAGAAAACCTTGCAGTATTTTATGATCAAAACGGTCACAACTCCGTGGGGGCCTACTAAGGTTTCAAATGATTATACAAGAGAAGAAATGCTGGCGCCATCGATCACTCGCTACAGCAACTCCTTTGTTTCCTTCAAACGATTGATGCAGACCCATTTTCCTCTTCATTCGGAGCTGACGGTTTGGTACGATCCAGACAAGCCGAACAGGGCCTATGTCGAACGCTATAGCGGGATGGACAAGTTTTACAAGTGGTTTGGTATCGGATTTGGACTGACCCTAGTTCTGGTCTATGGGATAGTAATCCTAGCCTTTTTGTCTAAGATATAAGGCATAACTAATCGGAAACTTGATTTCCTGATCGTGCTTCGAGGAGAACAGCTTTAGTTCTCCTTTTTCATGTTCAGTAATCTTTTCTAGCCAATACAAAGAAAAGGTTGTCTCCTATAAAGACAGATAGGATGAGAATTTTGACAAAGAACCTTATTCGAGATATAATGAAGAAAAAGTGACCAAGGATAAATCAATGACAAACTCAAAGTATATAACACGCCTGAAACGTTCAGAGGGCCAGTTGCGTGGGATCCAAAAGATGATCGATGAAGATCGTGACTGCGCAGATATCATTACCCAGTTGACCGCGGTGCGCTCCAGTGTTGAGCGCGTGATTGAGATGATGATTACCGAAAATCTCACTGCTTGCATCAACCAACCGCTAGACGACCCTGAGGCTCAAAAGGAACGCTTGGAAAAGGCTGTTCAGTACCTAATCAAACGAAAATAACCCACTTTTGGGGACTATCAAGTTGATAAAGGAGGCTAGAAGATGGAAGCATACGAAAAAGTTGTAGAGGTGCTAAATGGGCTAGATATACCCTTTGATATCGTGGAGCACGAGCCAGCCTTGACAACCGAGCAGGCAGACAGTTTTATCGAGGGAATCGAAGGTGTCCGTACCAAGACCATGTTTCTCACAAACAAAAAGAAAATAGCCTACTATCTGCTAATCATGGATGATCAAAAGCGTCTGGATATGGACCTCTTGAAAGAACTAATAGGAGCTAATAGAGTTCGGATGACCTCGTCTGAGAGCTTGTTTGAAAAAATGAGCTTGCCCGCAGGAGTTGTTTCGCCTTTTGGCTTGCTCAATAATACCGACAAGGACATTCAAGTTTATTTCGACAAAGAAATCATGTCGGAAAAACGGATGAGTTTTCACCCCAATACCAACGAGAAAACCCTCTTTTTGGATACCGTAGATTTGCTTCGTTTTTTAGAAGCGATTGGTTACGAGCCCCATATCATTGAGTTGTAAAAACGAAAAAACCGATTAAGTTCCTTAATCGGTTTTTTGCTTATTCTACTTGACCGGGCCAAGCATTCATACCACCTTCTACATTGGTAACGGTGAGGCCCTGGGTGCTGAGAAATTGACAGGCAGAGGCAGAACGCACTCCACCTTGACAGATGACATGGTATTCATGGTCAGGTTTGAGTTCTTTGTAGCCTTGCTCCAAGGTACTTAACGGAAGATTTTTGGCACCTGGTGCATGTCCTGCTTGGAATTCATGTACTTCACGGACATCGATAAGATCTAGATTTTCATGTTGATATTTTTCATAAAAGTCAGCCATGCTGATATTAGTTAGCATATTCTACTCCTTCTGGCTTAGCCATTTTGTATAGTGAATAAGCGCCGTCAAGGTTTTGGACGGTAAATCCTGCTTGCTTGAGGATACGCTCTGCGATATAGCTGCGCAAACCACTGTGGCAGCTAACGATGTAGGCTTGGTTCTTGTCTAGTTCATCCAAGCGTTCCCGTAGTTCGTTTAGGGGGATATGAATGGTGTCGACTTTGAGTCGACCACTTTGGAATTCGCCACTGGTCCGCACGTCTAGGAATTTCTTTCCCTTAGCCAGTTCGTCTTCGAGCTGGTACCATTGAATATTGTCGCTGAGACCTTCGATAAGGTTCAAGGCTGCGTAACCCAGCATATTGACGGGATCCTTGGCAGAGCCAAATGGTGGCGCATATGTGAACTCCAATTCTGGTAAGTCAAAGACGGTGAGATTTCCCTTGATAGCAGTTGCTAGGATATCAATTCGCTTGTCAACACCTTTCTTCCCAACTCCTTGGGCACCATAGATTTTTCCAGTGTTTGGGTCAAAGAGGAGCTTCAAGGTCATATCAGTAGCGCCAGGATAATAACCAGCGTGGTCTTTTCCACTGACATGAAGTGCCTTGTAAGGAAGTTGATTCATGCTAAGGATACGCTCGCTGAGACCAGTCGAAGCAGCTGTCATATCAAAGGCACGAACGATCGCAGTGCCGATACTTCCCTTGTTTGTACGACCAAGTCCTGCGATGACGTCCGCCACTTGGCGTCCTTGACGATTGGCAGGAGAAGCGAGTGAGATGAGAGCGTCTTGGCCCGTAATCTCTTGCTTGACGACGATGGCATCCCCAACTGCAAAAATATCTTTTTGACTGGTTTCATAATGTTCATCGACCAGGATTCCACCACGAAGTCCCAGTTCAATCCCCGCAGCTTTGGCCAGTCCGTTTTCAGGTTCAACACCGACAGAAAGGATGGTGAGGTCAGAAGTGATCTTTTGACCGTTTTCGAGAACGATGACTTTTCCTTGGTCTTCAAATCGAGTCGCAGACTGAGAAGTGATAACGCGAACACCGTTTGCCAGCAATTCTGCTTGGACAAAGGCCGCCATTTCGTGATCTAATGGTGGCAAGACATGGGGTGCTTTCTCAACGATAGTAACTTGCAATCCACGTTTCGCAAGGTTTTCAGCCATTTCAAGCCCGATAAAGCCTGCACCGATAACGACAGCTTCTTTTGGATGATTGTCCAAGGCAGCCATAATCTCGTCAAGATCGGGGACATTGCGAAGCGTGTAGGCATTCTTAGCTTCTGCCAAACCTTCAATGGTAGGAACAAATGGTTTAGCTCCTGGGGAGAGGATCAACTTGTCGTAGCTTTCTGTGAATTCCTGTCCATCATGGCGTACGGTCACAGTGTGCTCTGCTGGCGAAATGCTGATGACCTCGTGAAATGGTCGCACATCAAGATTAAACCGTGCCTTGAGACTTTCAGGAGTTTGGACCAATAAACTATCACGATTTGCAATTTCTCCTGAAACATAGTAAGGAAGTCCGCAGTTTGCAAAGGAAACAAAGGGACCTTTCTCAAAAATAGTGATTTCAGCGTCTTCCATGAGACGTCTGAGGCGGGTTGCTGCTGACATACCGCCTGCCACTCCCCCGACAATGATAATTTTCATTAAATTTCTCCTTTATGCTTCTAGATGACCTTGCCTGTCCAAGCGCTCATACCGCCTCGGACGTTGATGACATCGTAGCCTTTTTTCTTTAGCTTCTTTGCAGCTAGTTTGCTTCGCACACCAGAATGACAAATGACATAAAGCGCTTCTTTTGTCGCTGGTGCATAAGAGCCGATTTCGGATAGAGGGACATTCTTGGCATTTTTGATATGACCTCTATGGAATTCCGTAGGCGTCCGAACATCCAGTAGCTGAATCGGTTCTCTGAGTTTAGCTTCTAACTCGCTGGTCGAAATACTGTCAATTTTTGTAAATAATAAGTGAAACATAGGCACCTCCAAATATACCCTTATGGGGTATATTAAACCATGAAGTTAAGCTTTTGTCAAGCAAGTTGTTTTGAGTTGGGATGGGGAATGGTTTCGAGAGTCTAGAAAGCAGGCTATTCTTGACCTTTCAAAGGCTTTTTGATATGATGGGTCCAAAGTGAGTATGAGGTGATAAGATGACCAGTGAATACCAGAAAATGATAGCAGGGGAGCCTTACCGTCCGTCGGATCCTGAATTACGGACCTTGGCGCAGGCTTCTCGCCAAAAACAGTTTGCCTTCAACCAGGAGTTAGATCTCTTGAAGGGAGCGGAGATTATCAAGACTTGGTTTGGTTCAACTGGGGAAAATCTCTATGTCAATCCACGTCTGGTGGTCGATTATGGAGTCAATATTCATCTAGGGGAAAATTTTTATTCTAATTGGAATTTGACCATGCTGGATGTTTGTCCGATTCGCATCGGCAACAACGCCATGATTGGCCCCAACTGTCAGTTTTTAACCCCACTCCATCCACTGGATCCGGATGAACGCAATTCAGGGGTTGAATACGGCAAGCCCATCATCATTGGAGATAATTTCTGGGCTGGAGGTGGCGTCATCGTCCTTCCTGGGGTGACACTGGGTAATAATGTCGTTGCTGGAGCTGGATCTGTGATTACCAAATCCTTCGGAGATAATGTTGTCCTAGGTGGCAATCCTGCGCGAGTTATCAAGGAAATCCCAGTGAAAGAAAATTAAAAAGAACAGCTGGGGCTGTTCTTTTTGTAATCTTTATCTTGGTCTTATAGATTTTTCTTCTTTTTGGCTTTTTTGATTAGAGTGGCATCGCACTTGGGGATGTTGCTTTTAAAAACTATTAAATGCATTTTAGTACTCTCAAATTGTTTCTGGTAGCCCTTTCAAAAGAATACTGAGTGAAACTGAATTCAAGGAAACTTTCAGAAAAGTTTTAGTTTCGTTTCAGGAATCTTCTGTAGACTGTCTAGCTATATCATACGAAGGAGAGGAAAAAGGTATGAAATCAAAGAAATGGACCCTACTCGCAACGAGTTTAACGGCAATGGTGCTGTTGGCAGCATGTTCCCAGTCAGCAACTACATCCAATACCAAGGCAACGACAAATAATGCAACAACTTCAACAAAGACAAACCAAACTTCCTATTTTACAGAGAAGGACAATGATACTTCTTATGATGAAAGCACAGCTTCTAAGATTGAGTTATCTGGCTCATCAGCAAACGTCTCTGGAGATGGGGTGACAGTTTCTGAATCAACAGTGACCATCACAAAATCTGGAACCTATGTAATTTCAGGTCAGTCTGACGGAGTGCAGATCAAGGTCGAGGCAGATAAGTCTGCAGATGTTCATCTAGTCCTAAAAGGTGCGACCATGACCAATACCAATGCAGCGATTTCTGCGACATCAGCTGGCCATGTCTACTTGACTCTAGTAGAGGGAACCACCAACAGTCTCTCTGACTCAAGCTCTAACAGCGACGAAAAAGCAGACGCAGCTCTCTTTTCTAAGGTGGATTTGACCATAAACGGGAAAGGAACTCTCAATGTAGATGGCAGGAAAAACAATGGTATCAAGGCTAACGACACCCTCCACATCATGGGTGGAACCTATAACATCACAGCAGTTGGCGATGCCTTCAATGTCAATGATGAACTCAACATCACTGGTACGACCATGACTATCGATGCCAAAGAAGATGGAGTCAAGGTGGACAATGATGAAGATACTTCAGTCGGAACCATGTACCTATCTAACAACAAGATTACCGTTACAGCAGGGGATGATGGCATCCACGCTTCTGGAGACCTCGTCATCGATAGTGGGACCTACACCGTCAAGAATTCGACAGAAGGACTTGAAGGGAAATCCATCACTATCAACGAAGGGGATATTAGCATCTATTCAACAGATGATGGAGTCAATGCGGCCAACAAAAATGCCCAACAAAGTGAAATCTTCTTCACCATGAATGGCGGGAACCTGACTGTAGAAGTTGGTCAAGGAGATACAGACCCAATCGACTCGAATGGGAATATCACTGTCACCGGCGGAACCATTAAAATGATTAGTCAAACAGGTTTTGACTTTGATGGAACTGCGACCTACACAGGTGGGGACATCTATCTCAACGGTGAGAAACAAACGGAAATCGTCAATTCTATGCCTGGAGGCGGTGGGCCGAATGGAGCTCCTCAAGGTGACGGTCCAGCCCCTGGCGGACAAGGATAAGCAAAATTCTCCTTTCTCGAGAGAGAAGGGAGATTTTTGTGTTGTTACTAGAGGAAATGTAAAGACAACTCCTTGACACTCTGTCAGCTTTTGATACAATAGTACAAAATTAGAGGAGGTGGGCGATGATTCAGAAGCATGCGATTCCCATTTTAGAGTTTGATGATAACCCCCAAGCGGTCCTTATGCCAACACATGAGGGGTTAGACTTGAAGTTGCCAAAGAAGTGTATCTATGCATTTTTGGAGGAGGAGATTGACCGCTACGCCCAGGAAGTAGGGGCGGACTGTATTGGTGAGTTCGTTTCGGCCACCAAGACTTATCCAGTCTACGTCCTCAACTACGAGGGCGAGGAGATCTGTCTGGCCCAGGCGCCCGTGGGCTCTGCCCCAGCGGCCCAGTTTATGGATTGGTTGATTGGCTATGGTGTGGAGCAAATCATTTCCACTGGTACTTGTGGAGTCCTAGCCGATATAGAGGAAAATGCCTTTCTAGTTCCTGTTCGCGCTTTGCGAGATGAGGGGACCAGCTACCATTATGTAGCGCCTTCTCGTTATATGGAGATGCAGATTGAGGCTGTCTCTGCCATTGAGCAAGTCTTGGAGCAAAGAGGCATTCCTTACGAGGAGGTCATGACCTGGACGACAGATGGTTTTTACCGAGAGACGGCTGAAAAGGTTGCCTATCGCAAGGAAGAAGGCTGTGCTGTTGTGGAGATGGAGTGCTCTGCTCTTGCGGCAGTAGCTCAACTACGTGGGGTTGTCTGGGGAGAGCTGCTCTTTACCGCAGATTCCTTGGCGGATCTAGATAACTACGACAGTCGTGACTGGGGCTCAGAAGCTTTTGATAAGGCACTCGAACTCTGTCTTGCCATTTTGCACCATATGTGAGTACTCTTACTGTTTTTATGGTAGAATGTAGTTATGTTATTCAAATCTTTTTTGGAAAAAATCAAGACGACATTGGGACGTTTATCGCCAGCCCGTCGCATCTTTTTAAGTTTTGCTCTGGTTATCCTCCTAGGCTCACTCCTTTTAAGCCTTCCCTTTGTGCAAGCAGCAACGTCACAAGCGACCTACTTTGACCATCTCTTTACGACTGTGTCCATGGTCTGTGTGACAGGGCTCTTCACCCAGCCGGTGGCCTCTACTTACAATATCTGGGGCCAGTTGATCTGCATGATCTTGATCCAGATTGGTGGTTTGGGGCTCATGACCTTTATCGGAATCTTTTATATCCAAGGCAAGCAAAAGCTCAGTCTTCGTGGCCGTGAGACTATTCAAGAAAGTTTTAGTTATGGGGAAACCCAGTCTCTAAAGGACTTCATCCGCTCAATCTTTCTGACGACTTTTCTGGTGGAAGGAATTGGTGCCTTTCTCTTGAGTTTCCGCTTTATTCCTGAATTTGGTTGGGGACGAGGGATTTTAACCTCTATCTTTTTGGCTATTTCAGCTTTCTGCAATGCTGGATTTGATAATTTTGGTAGTACGAGTTTGGTAGCCTTTCAAACGGATCCCTTGATCAATCTAGTGATTGCAGGTTTGATTATCACGGGTGGGCTAGGATTTATGGTCTGGTTTGATTTAGCGACCCAGTTTGGAAAAAAGAAAAAACGCCGCCTGCGTTTCCATACCAAGTTGGTTCTCTTTTTAACGGCGGGAATTTTACTCTTTGGAACCGTATCGACTTTGTTAATCGAGTGGAACAATCCTGGAACGATTGGAAATCTCAGCGCTCCAGAGAAATTGCTGGTTAGTTTCTTTCAGACCGTCAGCATGAGAACGGCAGGTTTTGCTTCCATTGACTACACCCAGGCTCGACCAGTTACCTTGTTCATCTATATCCTACAGATGTTTCTGGGAGGGGCGCCTGGAGGGACAGCAGGGGGGCTCAAGATTACGACCTTCTTTGTCTTGTTGGTCTTCGCTCGTAGCGAACTATTGGGCTTGCCTCATGCCAATGTGGCTCGGAGGACCATTGAACCCCAAACCGTGCAAAAATCTTTCAGTGTCTTTATTATCTTCTTGCTAACATTCTTGCTGGGCTTGATTCTACTAGGGATAACAGCAGAGGGAAATCCGCGCTTCATCTACCTCATGTTTGAGACCATTTCAGCCCTTGCGACAGTTGGGGTGACGGCAAATTTAACACCAGAGCTAGGCAAGATAGCCCTCAGTATCGTTATGTTGCTGATGTTTATCGGCCGTATTGGTCCCTTGACACTACTGGTCAGTGTAGCAGAATACCAGCCAGACAAGAAAGATACGATTCACTATATGAAAGCAGATATCACTATCGGATAAGAAAGGAAGAACGATGTCAGATCGGACAATTGGAATTTTAGGCTTGGGAATTTTTGGGAGCAGTGTTTTGGCTGCCCTAGCCAAGCATGACATGAATATCATTGCTATTGATGACCACGAGGAGCGTATCAATCAATTTGAACCTGTGCTGGCGCGTGGAGTAGTTGGAGATATCACGGATGAAGAACTCCTTCTATCAGCGGGGATTGACACCTGTGATACCGTAGTTGTCGCAACGGGTGAAAATCTGGAGTCCAGTGTTCTCGCGGTTATGCACTGCAAGAGTCTAGGAGTGCCGACCGTTATTGCCAAGGTCAAAAGCCATACAGCTAAAAAGGTTCTAGAAAAAATTGGCGCGGACGCAGTCATCTCACCAGAGTTTGAAATGGGGCGCTCATTGGCACAGACCATCCTCTTTCATAACAGCGTAGACGTCTTTCAGCTGGACAAGAATGTATCGATTGTCGAGATGAAAATCCCCCAATCATGGGTAGATAAAAGCCTCAGTCAGTTGGATTTGCGTGGGCGATACAACCTCAACGTACTTGGTTTTCGTGCCTACGAAAATGCTCCTCTGGATGTCCAATTCGGACCCAATGACCTCTTGCAGGCAGATGCCTACATCATGGCCGTCATTAATAACCAACATTTGGATACCTTGGCAGAGCTGACTGAGTAGAAGAGGAAGGGATACTCTCTTTCCAATAATTAACGAGTCAATATAAGTATTTTATAAGAGGGATTTAAGAAAAATTTTAACTTTTTCTTAATCCTTTTTAATTTTAGGAGATTATACTAGAGTCATCAAAAAAAGAAAACTCTAAGGAGAATCCTATGAAATTCAATCCAAATCAGAGATATACTCGTTGGTCTATTCGCCGTCTCAGTGTCGGTGTTGCTTCAGTTGTTGTGGCTAGTGGCTTCTTTGTCCTAGTTGGTCAACCAAGTTCTGCACGTGCTGATATCGTCAATCCAACTCCTGCCCAAGTCGTGCCAGACGCAACTTCGGTGAGTGAAAAGAGCGACTTACCAGCAGAGGTTCTCAAAAAAGCAGTCGATGTAGCTCTTCCTTCAGAACAAGCAGACTCAGCACCTAAAGCAAGTGTGGATACGACAAGCTCTTCAGAAAAAGCGGACGCAACTGCTAAAGAGCTTGCAGTAGCGCCAAAAGAAGAAGTACAAGCACAACCTGACTCTAAGAAACAAACAGAAGATGCAGTTAAACCTGTGGAAAGTCCTGTGCCTACAGTTTCTGGACATGACCGTGAAGCCAGTGAAGCGAAATCAGCGACCACACCAGCTGAAGTGCAAAAAGGTGTGGCTGACAACACCAAAGACACAGTAGATGTCCCAGCTAGCTACCTTGACAAAGCTAATTTCCCAGGACCATTCACAGCTGGTGTCAACCAAGTCATTCCATATGAATTCTTCGCTGGAGATGGCATGTTGACTCGCCTTATCTTGAAAGCATCTGATAAGGCTCCATGGTCAGACAATGGTTCAGCTAAAAATCCAGCTCTCCCACCAGTAGAGAAATTGGGCAAAGACCTTTACTTCTACGAAGTGGATTTAGCAGGCACCCAAGGAAAATCAGATAAAGAGCTGCTTGATCTCTTGAAACAAAATGGTACTCAAAGCTATAAAGCTACTATCAAGGTGTACGGTGCGAAAGACGGCAAGCCTGACTTAACTAACCTCGTAGCAACTAAAGATTTGACTGTTAATTTGAATGGCTTGACCACTCCAGCTGAAGTCCAAAAAGGTGTGGCTGACAATACCAAAGATACAGTAGATGTCCCAGCCACTTACTTGGACAAGGCTAACTTCCCAGGACCATTTACAGCTGGTGTCAATCAAGTCATTCCATATGAATTCTTCGCTGGAGACGGCATGTTAACTCGTCTTATCTTGAAAGCATCCGATAAGGCTCCATGGTCAGACAACGGAACAGCTAAAAATCCTGCTCTCCCACCAGTAGAGAAATTGGGCAAAGGTCTTTACTTCTATGAAGTAGACTTGGCAGGCACCCAAGGAAAATCAGATAAAGAGCTGCTTGACCTCTTGAAACAAAATGGTACTCAAAGCTATAAAGCTACTATCAAGGTGTACGGTGCGAAAGACGGCAAGCCTGACTTGACTAATCTGGTAGCGACTAAAGATTTGACTGTTAATTTGAATGGTTTGACCACACCAAATCAGGTTAAAGAGTCTGTTGTTAACAATGTCAAAGACATGATTGATGTTCCAGCTAGCTACCTTGATAAGGCTAAGGTTCCTGGACCTTTCTTGGCCGGCGTCAACCAAGTTATTCCGTACGAAGCTTTTGGTGGAGATGGTATGTTGACTCGCCTCTTGTTAAAAGCTTCAGACAAAGCTCCATGGTCAGACAACGGAACAGCTAAAAATCCTGCCCTATTGCCACTTGAAGGCTTGGCTAAAGGTCAATATTTCTACGAAGTGGATTTGAATGGCAATACGGTTGGCAAAGATGGTCAGGCCTTGCTGGATCAACTTCGAGCTAACGGAACCCATACATATCTAGCTACTGTTAAAGTCTATGGATCTAAAGATGGCAAACCTGACTTAACTAATCTCGTAGCGACTAAAGATTTGACTGTTAATTTGAATGGTTCAACCACACCAAATCAAGTTAAAGACTCTGTTGTTAACAATGTCAAAGACATGATTGATGTTCCAGCTAGCTACCTTGATAAGGCTAAGGTTCCTGGACCTTTCTTGGCTGGTGTCAACCAAGTTATTCCATACGAAGCTTTTGGTGGAGATGGTATGTTGACTCGCCTCTTGTTAAAAGCTTCAGACAAAGCCCCATGGTCCGACAACGGAACAGCTAAAAATCCTGCTCTATTGCCACTTGAAGGCTTGGCTAAAGGTCAATATTTCTACGAAGTGGATTTGAATGGCAATACGGTTGGCAAAGATGGTCAGGCCTTGCTGGAGCAACTTCGAGCTAACGGAACCCATACATACCTAGCTACTGTTAAAGTCTATGGCTCTAAAGATGGCAAACCTGATTTGACCAATCTGATTGCTACTCGTCAAGTAACGATTCAGCTTCGTGGAAAAGAAATGGCGACAATACCATCTCAACAAGGTCAGATGAATACGAAGCCTTCTGAAACAGGCTCTACAGGTACGACTGAGGGTATGATGGGTACAAATCACCATATGTCAGATATGAAAGTAGATCAACCAGCTTCTAGCCCAATGGCTAATATGATGAAAAAAGATGATAAAGCGATGCTACCAAATACTGGGGAAGCTAAAACGGCTACAGCTGGCCTTGGCATCTTTGGTCTAGCCTTGGCAGGGCTTGTTGGACTTTTGGGTTTGACAAGCAAACGAGAAGATTAAGATTCAAATCACTTAAACATTAGAGAAAATAGTGTTATACTAAAGCAAGTATAACACTGTTTTTATCGAAGGAGTGTCAGATGAAAAAGACAATTTTGCTGGTTGATGATGAAATAGATATTCTAGATATTCAAAACCGCTATCTTATACAGGCAGGTTACGATGTTTTGGTCGCCCATGATGGTAAGGAGGGATTAGAGCTTTTCAGAAAAAAATCTATCGACCTCATTATCACAGATATCATGATGCCCAATATGGATGGTTATGATTTTATCAGTGAAGTTCAGTATATCGCTCCGGATCAACCCTTCCTCTTTACAACTGCTAAGACAAGCGAACAGGATAAGATTTATGGATTAAGTTTGGGGGCAGATGATTTTATAGTCAAACCCTTTAGCCCACGCGAATTGGTTTTAAGAGTGAATAATATCTTGCGTCGCCTTAGCCGTGGAGGAGAGACAGAACAGATCGAGTTTGGTGACTTGGTAATCAACCATGTGACTCATGAGGTTCGCATTGGGGATCAACCTTTGGAATTGACAGTAAAATCCTTTGAACTTCTATGGATATTAGCCAGCAATCCCGAGAGAGTCTTTTCAAAGACGGAACTTTACGAGAAGGTATGGCAAGAGGACTATGTGGATGATACCAATACACTTAATGTTCATATCCATGCTTTGAGGCAAGAGTTGACCAAGTATACAAATTCAAATGCTCCTGCTATCAAAACTGTCTGGGGTTTGGGCTATAAGATGGAAAGGCCAAGAGGTAGAAAATGAAATTAAAAAACTATATTTTAGTGGGGTATCTAGTGTCGACTCTGCTAACGATTTTGGTCGTTTTCTGGGCAGTCCAACGAATGTTGATCGAGAAAAGTGAAGTTTACTTTCTAGTTGGAATGACCTTGATTGCTAGTTTCATTGGCGCTGCAGTGAGCATCTTTCTTTTGTCGCCTGTGTTCTCTTCTCTGAAACATTTGAAAAAACAAGCTCAGGATATAGCAAGCAAGGATTTTAGCACAGAAATTGAAACCAAGGGACCATTAGAATTTCAAGAGCTGGGCCAGGCTTTTAATGACATGTCCCACAATTTGCAAGCCACCTTTCAATCACTTGATGAGAGCGAGCAAGAAAAGAGAATGATGATTGCGCAGCTCTCTCACGATATTAAAACTCCCATTACCTCCATTCAGGTTACTGTGGAGGGAATTCTAGATGGAGTGATTAAGGAAGAGGAACGGCTCCACTACTTAACCACGATTGGTCGGCAAACTGAGCGTCTAAACAAGCTAGTGGAGGAATTGGATGTTTTGACTCTTAACACCCAACCTCAAGATACTGCTGATGAAGAAGTCGAAGAGGTCTTTTTAGATCAGTTGCTGATTGAGTCAATGAGTGAATTTCAACTCCAGATTGAACAAGAGGAGCGGGATGTTTACATTCAAGTATCACCTGAGTCAGCGAAAATCAAGAGCCATTCTGACAAACTTTCTCGCATTCTAGTCAATTTGTTAAACAATGCCTTTAAATATTCAGAACCAGGAACCAGAATCGAGGTTCTTGCCCAATTAACAGAACAAGAGCTGACAATCAGTGTGAAAGACGAGGGTCAGGGGATTCATCCTGAGGATTTGGAAAAGATCTTTAAACGACTTTATCGTGTAGAAACTTCGCGCAATATGAAGACAGGTGGACATGGCTTAGGTCTTGCGATTGCACGAGAACTAGCTCATCAGCTTGGTGGCGAAATCACAGCAGAAAGTCAATATGGCTTAGGAAGCAAGTTTACATTCAGCCTCAATTTGAAATAAAGCCGTAAAATCCCTTTACAAATCTAGCTTTTCATGGTAAAATAGCCTTTGTGTGAAATAGCAGCAGGAAAGCATGAAGCTCGTCAACAGGTGTCTTATGACAAGTAACCTTGGCTGTTTAGGCGAAGGGCATCTGCACGAATCAGGGCTTTCTAAGTGACTATTTCCACCGAAATATTATTTATATCAGGAGGACATTCACATGTCACGTTATACAGGACCATCTTGGAAACAAGCTCGTCGCCTTGGCCTTTCACTTACAGGTACAGGTAAAGAATTGGCACGTCGTAACTACGTACCAGGACAACACGGACCAAACAACCGTTCTAAATTGTCAGAATACGGTTTGCAATTGGCTGAAAAACAAAAACTTCGTTTCACTTACGGTGTAGGTGAAAAACAATTCCGTAACTTGTTCGTACAAGCTACAAAAATCAAAGGCGGAATCCTAGGTTTCAACTTCATGCTTCTTTTGGAACGTCGTTTGGATAACGTTGTTTATCGTCTTGGCCTTGCGACTACTCGTCGTCAAGCTCGTCAATTCGTAAACCACGGTCACATCCTTGTTGACGGAAAACGCGTTGATATCCCATCATACCGCGTAACTCCAGGTCAAGTGATCTCAGTTCGTGAAAAATCATTGAAAGTTCCAGCAATCCTTGAAGCAGTAGAAGCTACTCTTGGACGTCCAGCATTCGTATCATTCGACGCTGAAAAATTGGAAGGTTCATTGACTCGCTTGCCAGAACGCGACGAAATCAACCCAGAAATCAACGAAGCGCTTGTCGTTGAATTCTACAACAAAATGCTTTAATTTTAAGAAATATCTTACAGAAAGCCTACAACAGTGGGCTTTTTGCTTTGTCTTAAAAGAGTGATTTCTGGGTTTGTTCAGTTATTTGTTCAGTTATAAACTTTTTAGTGCAGTTTCATAGAATGAAACTGCTTTTTTTGTATTCTCTTTTGAGAGGTGACTATATATATCCATGGTCATAGATAATTGGGAATGTCCTAAACGGTGCTGAAGTTCCTTGTAAGGTATTCCAGAGTTAAGCAAGAGACTAGCGTGAGTATGGCGAAAACCATGAAAGCCTATATTAGTTACCTTTGCCCGTTTAAAGTGGGTTCTTAACCTAGTATGTAAGGTTCGATTATTGGGGTATTCATGAATAAAGTCAGAAAATACTACAGTTTCAGACCGCCCAAGTTGCCAAGCTTATTGTACTTGTCTATGTTTGCACTGCTTCAGCATACTAACAGTCGCTTGATCTATATCGATATCACGATAGCTAGACTTTGATTTTGGGCTATTGATTTGCCCTAGATGGTTTAGTGTATTTGTAATGCTAATGGTTGCATTCTCTAGATCAATATCGGACCAGCTAAGCGCTAGAGCTTCATTGATACGATAATCGATTTCTATATACCAAAAATACCTATCGAGTAACTATAAAGTCAGCGCGAATCAAATACTTTCGCTTCTTTCTTATGGTAAGTTGAATTAATAAAATAATTATGATATTCTTTTTCTATAAGGAAAAAATTAAAATGATTATAGGATAGTTTAATTAGAAAATTAGTCAAAATTTTTTCTAATTAATTTAGAAATCATTAACAAGGGGGATATTATGGCTGAAAGAATAATACATCAAGCTGATCTTCGTGAAATCGAGAATAGTTTGCGCTCTATCCATGAAGGATTACGAACAATTGATGCTAGAGTTGATGTAGCAAACGAAAATCTTCAAATCGTTTATGATGAAATTGGTAGTTTAGCACAAGAATTTCATGAATTTGTGAATATCCAACAAAAAGCTAATAGATTAGGACAAGCTGAAACTCGACTCGTAAAAATCCGTCAGGAAATTGAGAAGAAATATGGACATTATGATATTGTTCGTCGTACTACCACAGGGATTTTACAAGCTGATGATTTAGGAATTGTCAAAAAAGAAACAATCAGTACTGCAACAGAAGAACTAATGATATCAACTCCAGGCTACTGGCTTGCTCCATGCTTGGTTGCATTAGCAGCATGGATAAATAATCAACCTGAGTTAGCTGAAAAAGCAGTCAAGGAAGGGATTAAACGAAACGATGAAAAAACCTCCCTTTTCTTTGCCTTAATTTGTAGAAGAGCTAACAGAAAGAACGCATGCCTTAAGTGGACTCAACGTTATCTAGCTAATCAAGATGAAGAAAATCTCGACAGAAATTCTATAATTATCTTAGATGCTTTTGCGAGTGGACTCTTGGGAGCTGATACCGAAGGAGTCATCTCACGTCAAATGAATGAATGGCTCAGTCGACTTGAAGAAAAACCTGGTTTTACTGAACAGCAAACAGAACAATGGTCCGAAGCCATTAACTTAAAAAGAAGAGAACTAGATGAAGATTTATACCCTAACCTAAGAAAATATAGTAATAGTTGGCCTGTTCTAGAGGATATTTTAGAAGGTGCTCATCTCCATGAACAAATATTAAACTATCTAACTGATATTTTTGAGAAAAAAGGGTCTACAGAAAGCATCAAAGAACAATTAGATGATATTTTAGATACACTTGTGACTGATTTTGATAACGAGGAACTAGCTCTTCGAAAACAAGAAAAATTCGAGCAGTTTGTGGTTGACTTTGGAGGAGATGACAACCGTGCTCATCAAAACATGGATATTGAGGTGACTGCATTTGAAACCCATAAAGACTTCACCCAGTTGCTTACCGATGCAGCAATGAAACCCGAATCTTCTCACTCAAGTATATCAACCCAAAAATTTGCACTGGCTCTTTCTCGTGATTGGGTAACAAACGCTTATAATGACGTTACTGCAAAAAATCGCATGAAGATTCCTTACGAAATTGAAATTAATGTGGATACTTTTAATGATAAATCAACAGATGGCCAAAACGAAAACGAGTTGATTGAAAAATTCAATTCTCAGATTGACTCTGAAAAAGAACAAACTTTGTCAAACTACTTCCCAAGTTTATTTGATAAATTCCTTTTGTATGGTGGTATAGCTATCGGAGTAATCGGTTTAATGATGATTTTTGGGAATATTTTCTTAGGTTTAATAGCTATTATAGCAGGGATTGTTATGGTTCTTAAGCATAAATCTAATATTGAAAACATTGAAACGAATCGCAAGAAAATTGAAGAACAATACGAGAATAAAAGAGTGAATGGTGAACAAATTATAAGAGCTACTCTAGCTGAAATTGTAGACTTTAGAATTGAATTCGCAGAGAAAGATGCTGAAAGCACTAAAGTTCTTGATTTCCTAGAACAAATAAGACCTGAACAATATGTAAACAAGTTGGCATCATCTAATAGAAAGATTAAAATTTGAGGAGGTAATTGACATGGATGAAAAATATAAAGGCGATAGTAAGCTATCATCTAATAACACCACTCCATTTAAGAGCATTAATACTGAAGAAGATATCACTGAAGAACCTATGAGCGTATTTGCTGAGGGACTCCCTTCATGGGATATTGTGCCCCCACAATTGCTAGTCAGAAGGAAACGGCAAAAATAATGAATAAACCACAAACATATGCAGAATGGGTAAACGTCTTAACTGTTTTTAAAAACAAAGATGATGATGAAACAGTTTTAAAAATGATGAAATCTGGAACTATCGAATGGCAATACGGTGTGGCAGAACGTTTCTCTACAAAGTTAATTGACGCTGTTAATTACCGTATGAATGTAGCTTCAGATAAGTTTCAAAATGATTTACTAAAATCCCAAGGATATGAGGGAGCTATTATTCAAGCAATTCTTTCTTTGAGAAAAGAAATGACGTTCTTAGCTGAAGCAATCAATCTTCCTGTAATTCCGGATAAAGAGCGACAACACTACCTAAATCTCGTTATAGAACAAGCTAATAGTATGCAAAAATCTTTAGAAGAATCTGCAAAACAGGACCGAAGCGGGAAAATGTCAAGTATTATTAGAAATCATAAAATTAATTCTTTTTTAAATAAAGGTGAACAGTAAATGAGCAATATAGTAAAAAGCAAAGAACTTCTTACGAGATATTCACTTGCAAGAATTCCTTTTATTGCTATCAATACCATTGAGCCAAGTAGAACATTAGATATGTTAAAGGAAATATCTGAAGAATTACAACTTCCGTTCAACGTACATACTCTCACCAAAGGTGTGTATGATCTTAGTTCTGGTAAGAATGTTAACGATGATAAATCTATTTATGGTGCAATAGATTACATGACGGACCAAATGCAAAAGAAACAATACCAAACTATTGTACTGACAGAAGTTCCGGATCTTAGTAATGAAAATAGCGATTCTAAACAAGTCTTAGCACTGGTCAATCTAGCCAATGAAACTGGAGGCGTTGTAATAGTTTTTACCAACACCCCTATTTGGAATCAACTTCAACGGCAAGGTATGACAGTAAAAATAGATTTACCTAACGAAGAGGAAATGTACTCAATAATTCAAGAATACATTGACGACTATAGAAACGATATCCAGATTGAATGGGACAACTCCGATATTCGAGAAGCTGCAGCAGCTCTCAATGGGGTAACTAGAATTGAGGCGGAGAACGTTATCGCTGCTTTGATTGCAAATAAGTGCATAAGAAAATCTGATTTAGATGAGATAAGATTTGCAAAAGATCGCCTATTCTCTGATATCTCTGGTCTAGAAAAAATCGTTGTAGATGATTCTGTAAAGGATGTCGGAGGACTTGAAGGATTAAGGAAGTGGCTTAATGAAAAGAAAGAACTACTAACTCCCGAAAAGAAAGATATGTTACGTGAGAAAGGATTGCAACCACCTAGAGGAATACTCCTAGTAGGTGTCCCTGGATGCGGAAAATCTTTATCTGCTAAATCAATTTCCGCTAACTGGAAACTTCCATTATATCGTTTAGATTTTGCAACGGTTCAAGGAAGTTATGTAGGTCAGTCTGAACAGCAACTCAAAGATGCTCTAACTACCGCTGAGAATGTATCTCCATGTATTTTATGGATTGATGAAATAGAAAAAGGACTGTCAGGAGCTACTGGAGGCGCTAATGATGGCGGTGTATCTACTCGTATGGTTGGTCAATTCTTATTCTGGATGCAAGAATGCAAAAAACAAGTTTTTGTAGTTGCAACAGCTAATGATGTGTCTATGCTTCCATCAGAACTTCTCCGTCGAGGAAGGTTTGATGAGTTATTCTTTGTTGATTTACCTACTGCAGATGAGCGTAAAGAAATACTTGCTTTGTATTTTAAAAAATACTTAAGTCTAGAATTTGAAGGAAAGTTTGCTGATAATATCATTCAAATAAGTGATGGTTTCACTGGTGCGGACTTAGAATCGACAGTTAGAGATTTAGCTTACCGAGCTATCGCTAATAACAATTTTATTCTCAACGAAGAGAATATCATGAATGCTTTCAATAATGTAGTCCCACTCTCTCAAACTAGCCCAGAAAAAATTGAGGCTATTAGAGATTGGGGGAAAGAAAGAGCTGTTCCTGCATCTGGAAAACCAATCGGTGGAGAGGGACTTGTTCATAAACAAAGTGGACTTAAAACAAGAAAAGTACTTGTTTAATAAGTTCATTATTTGGACACGGTAACTGTAATCTCAGTTTCGTGTCCATTTTTATAATTCCTTAAATGAAGATCTATTCTGAGAGTACCATTAAAAGGAATCTTAAATTTCAAAATATAACTTATAACACAATTAGGAGAAAAATAGATGCCTAAACCAATATTAAATCCATATCAATCCAAAAAACAAACACAAGCAAGCCATATCATGACTTCTAACTTAAAACAACCACAGATAGATAAATTGAGTTTAGATAGGCTTCTAAGAAAATCACGATCTAAAGAATATATGGATGCTATTCATCAACTAGATGCAGGTGGACATGTTCATAATAAAAAAGAAGTAAATGAAATTATTAATACAATTAAGTCAGAATTCCCAGATGTGGATATTAATGGAATTCTCCTAGGTTTTGTAGCAAAATGTTATTTAGGAGCACCTTATGAAGCGCACACCCTAGACTTAGTTGGAGAAATCATTGAGCATTATAAACGAGGAGAGACATTACCTGGTGGGCTCGATAAAGCCAAAAGCATTGCTTTACATGGAGGATATGATTTTATCGAAGTTTATACAGATTGTTGTCGAGCAATTAGCTCAAATGGTTCCGTATCAGTAATATAGTTGCTTGTTTTAAACTAAGCAACTATATAACTAAGCACATAGAAATAAATCTAAGGTTTTTTGTGCACTTATATTGTATACTCAAGATTTTAAAAATACAAAAAAATGACTTCTGAAATAAATTCAGAAGTCATCTAGTATAGTCTCTAATAATCTATACTGCAATCAATAAAGGAATTATATCACTTTATCTCAGCTTTTGTCAAGTAGAATAAATAAAAAATCACACATAACTACTAATACTATTTATTTTACGATATATATCTGTTCCAAGAATTCTATGAAATTCACTCTTTGGAATTTCATTATCTAAATTATCCACAATCTGTTCAAAATCTCTGATTAATCTTCTTAATTCTGTTTTTGAATAACCAAATCCCTTTAAGTACATAACTATAAGCATAAAATAATCTACAATAGAATTAAACCTTATATTTGAAATTCTATATTTTAAACTCATATCATTTAATAGTGTTCGATTAATGTTACGTTTCTTAAAACGAGTATCAAAAATAATATGATTATGTGCGATCGCATTTCTCAATTCGTTTAAAATAAATATATGATTTGTCAGATGACTTGCATTGGTATCCATAACATCATAGATTCCAAGTATATTAAGTACATTTTTTCGGTAATCTCTATGCATTTGCTCAACGAAATCTCCAAGTTTCCCAAATGATAAAATTTCAAATACTATCCACAAAGGGATCTGAGCTCCCGAATTAATTTTATTAGTGACCATTTTATTTTTATTGTAATTCATATGAATACTCGTATGAACATTTTTTTGAAGATTCAAACGTTTTTTGAGCATATCCGTTCTCTGATTAGAAGCAAAATGCATACAATCGGTCAATTTGTTAATATATATGCCTTCAAATATTGGATCACTATTACTTACCAGTTCATCTAAAATATAATTTTTAATATGTGTTTCACAAGAGACTAAAGGCGAGAATAATAAATCTTTTAAGGCGGTGTCAAAGTTATAAATAGCTACAATTTCATCAAAGTTACTAAAGTTGAATAAATTTTGCCTAGATCTATAAAAACGATATCCTTTATAGCCATGGTAATAACCCATTCTAAGTAAATATTTTTTATGTTTAGAACCATATATAGTAATTCCATGGTTATTTCTTATATGCCTCATTAAACTATTGGTTGATTGACCGTTCACCATTTAAAATTACTCCATTCCTTTAACTTTGCTTTCGATAAAATTAATTTCATTATAATAAAACACCCCAAGTTAAGTTAGATTTTTCTGTCTAACTTTTGAGGTGCAGTTCAAATCAGCGTTTTTCTTCTGTATTGATTCGTATTGAATGCTTACTTCACTTCTGTAAACACAACGTGTTTGCGAAGTTTTGGTGAGTATTTCTTCAATTGAAGACGGTCTGGAGTGTTACGTTTGTTTTTAGAAGTAAGGTACAAGCGTTCACCAGATTCTTTGTGTTCAAGTGTGATATTTACGCGCATGGTATCTCCCTTCTATTATTCAGCTGATGCAGCTTTAGCGATTTTACGTCCTTTGTAGTATCCTTTAAGTGATACGCGGTGAGAACGTGAGTAATCTCCAGTAGTTTCGTCAAAGTTTACAGATGGAGCTGTTACTTTGTAGTGTGTACGACGTTTGTTTTTCTTCGCTTTTGAAGTGCGACGTGCAGGTACTGCCATTTTGATTTCTCCTTTAGGTATTTAAATTCGATTCAATCTACTGATTTTCATCAACCATATTAGAATAACACATTTTTTTTGTAAAGTAAAGTTACTTGACAAAAAAAGATGAAAAAATTCTCCCGTCCGACTCAGCAGACAGGAGAAGGTGTTAAATATCAATCTCAAATGGTTCATCAATGGTTTCTGATACGTATTTTCCATCTTTCTTTCGTTGTTTGACACATTCTGTTAGGAGATATTCGATTTGCCCATTGACTGAACGAAAGTCGTCTTCTGCCCATGATGCGAGTGCAGCGTATAACTTTGTTGAGAGTCGAAGGGGGATCTGCTTTTTTTTAGCTTCAGCCATCTTTAGTAAAGACTTCCTGCGTTGACAATTGGTTGTGCATCATGATTGCCACAGAGAACGACTAAGAGATTTGAAACCATGGCAGCTTTTCGTTCTTCGTCAAGTTCTACCAATTCCCCTTCATTGAGTCGTTCTAGTGCCATTTCAACCATTCCTACAGCACCGTCTACAATCATCTTACGGGCATCGATAATAGCAGATGCTTGTTGACGTTGAAGCATGACAGCAGCAATTTCTGGTGCATAAGCTAGGTAAGTAATACGTGCTTCAAGGATTTCCAAGCCAGCGTCCTCTACGCGACTTTGAATCTCTTCACGAATACGGTTAGCTACAATCTCACTAGAACCACGGAGACTTCCTTCATCTGCTTGTCCATCCCCTGTAGTATCTACATTAGGAGACACATCGTAAGGATAGATGCGGACAATATTACGAAGGGCGCTATCACACTGCAAAGAGAGATATTCCTTGTAGTTATCAACGTTGAAGACTGCCTTAGCGGTATCGACAACTCTCCAAGTTACCGCAATTCCAATTTCAACAGGGTTACCTAAGCAATCGTTAATCTTTTGACGGGAATTGCTCAAGGTCATAACCTTGAGGGAAATCTGTTTCTTGCCAATTTCAAGATTTACATCATTGCCATTTGATGATTTCATTCCCGAAAAAGGAGATTTTGTGCTAACATCTCCACTTTGACCAAGTCGAGTGTGGTTTGCAGGGTTGACTGCTATGCTAAAAGGATTGACAAAGTAAAAACCAGGTTCTTTGATGGTACCTGTATAGTTACCAAAGAGTGTCAGAACCAGGGCTTCCTGAGGTTTGACAACTTTTAAACCAGCATGAGCTAGTGCTGTAATTAAGCTTAATAAAAGTCCGATAATAATTCCAAAAATGTTTTCCGAACCAGCACCCATTATAAATATAAAGATACCAAGTACGAGTGTCAATTCAATGAGAATCAATGCGAATACACCATTTGGTTTTGAGTTGATGAGTTTTTCAGTCATAAGAATGACCTCCTGTTATATGATATCTAAATGATATCACTTTAATTTATAAAGTCAAGAAATAAATGTAACATTATTAAAGAAAATATTACTGTATAGAATTTTCTGAAAATTCAAGAATTTTCTTCTGTTCATTGCCTTTAAAATGTGCTATAATAGTAAAAACTGAAATGGGAGGGATAAGATGACTGAATTAGATACACGTCACCGCAGTAGCATTTATGACAGCATGGTTAAATCACCAAACCGTGCTATGCTTCGTGCGACTGGTATGACAGATAAGGACTTTGAAACACCGATTGTGGGAGTGATTTCGACTTGGGCGGAAAATACACCATGTAACATTCACTTGCATGATTTCGGGAAATTGGCGAAAGAAGGTGTCAAATCGGCAGGTGCTTGGCCGGTACAGTTTGGAACCATTA
Source organism: Streptococcus oralis (assembly GCF_001579175.1). Classification (GTDB taxonomy): domain Bacteria; phylum Bacillota; class Bacilli; order Lactobacillales; family Streptococcaceae; genus Streptococcus; species Streptococcus oralis_O. The sequence continues at coordinate 43,839 of NZ_KQ970762.1, read as the reverse complement.
CCGTAGCGGACGGGATTGCCATGGGAACGCCTGGTATGCGTTTCTCTTTGACATCTCGTGATATCATCGCAGACTCAATCGAGGCGGCTATGGGTGGTCACAACGTCGATGCCTTTGTCGCCATCGGTGGTTGTGACAAGAACATGCCTGGTTCTATGATTGCCATTGCTAATATGGATATCCCAGCTATTTTCGCCTATGGTGGGACTATTGCACCCGGAAATCTTGATGGTAAAGATATTGACTTGGTTTCTGTCTTTGAGGGTATCGGAAAATGGAACCACGGTGACATGACAGCTGAGGACGTGAAACGTCTTGAATGTAATGCCTGCCCTGGCCCTGGTGGCTGTGGCGGTATGTACACTGCTAATACCATGGCGACTGCTATCGAAGTGCTCGGTATGAGTTTGCCAGGATCTTCATCTCACCCTGCTGAATCCGCTGACAAGAAAGAAGATATCGAAGCGGCAGGACGTGCTGTTGTTAAGATGCTGGAGCTTGGTCTCAAACCATCAGATATCTTGACTCGTGAAGCCTTTGAAGATGCCATTACTGTAACTATGGCTCTCGGTGGTTCTACAAATGCCACTCTTCACTTGCTTGCCATTGCCCACGCCGCAAATGTTGACTTGTCACTTGAGGACTTCAATACGATCCAAGAACGTGTGCCTCACTTGGCTGACTTGAAACCATCTGGTCAGTATGTCTTCCAAGACCTCTACGAAGTCGGTGGTGTCCCTGCGGTTATGAAATACCTCTTGGCAAATGGCTTCCTTCATGGAGACCGTATCACATGTACTGGTAAGACAGTCGCTGAAAACTTGGCTGATTTTGCAGACCTTACACCAGGTCAAAAAGTCATTATGCCACTTGAAAATCCAAAACGTGCAGACGGTCCGCTTATCATCTTGAATGGGAACCTTGCCCCTGATGGCGCGGTTGCTAAAGTATCAGGTGTGAAAGTGCGTCGTCACGTTGGACCAGCTAAGGTCTTTGACTCAGAAGAAGATGCGATTCAGGCCGTTCTGACAGATGAAATCGTTGATGGCGATGTAGTCGTTGTTCGTTTCGTGGGACCTAAGGGTGGTCCTGGTATGCCTGAGATGCTGTCCCTTTCATCCATGATTGTTGGTAAAGGTCAAGGAGACAAGGTTGCTCTCTTGACGGATGGCCGTTTCTCTGGTGGTACTTATGGTCTGGTTGTCGGACATATCGCTCCTGAAGCTCAGGATGGTGGACCGATTGCCTACCTCCGTACAGGTGATATCGTTACGGTTGACCAAGATACCAAAGAAATTTCCATGGCCGTATCCGAAGAAGAACTTGAAAAACGCAAGGCAGAAACAACCTTACCACCACTTTACAGCCGTGGTGTCCTCGGTAAATATGCCCACATCGTATCATCCGCTTCTCGCGGAGCCGTGACAGACTTCTGGAATATGGACAAGTCAGGTAAAAAATAAACTCAAAAAGCAAGACAACTTCGGCTTGCTTCTTTTCATCTTCAAAAGTGATTTGCCTGCTTATACTCAATAAAAATCAAAGAGCAAACTAGAAAGCTAGGCGCAGGCAGTACTTGAGTACGACAAGCCGACGCTGACGTGGTTTGAAGAGATTTTTGAAGAGTATTAACGAGGTGGCAGTCCAAGGGCAATGCGGCCGTAGCGACTGATTCGTGTAATCTTCCAGGCAGGCGACCAGGTAACTTCAACCTTGACATCTTCGATACCCTCGATTTGTTTCAGACCTGCCACGATTTCGATAGGTAAGCTTTCTGCACAATCGCAGGCAGTGTCGGTGAAGGTCATGACAATCTTGCAGAGACCTGTTTCGTCCAGATTGATTTCATAAATCAACCCTAGATTGTAAACATCCAATTCCACATCTGTGTCAAAAACCTTCTCTAGTTTTTCGATAATTTGGTCTTGTAAGGCCAAAGCGCGGTCATTGATTTTGATATCGTCTCTCATAACAGTCCCTCCACGTGATAAATATCCTCTATTTTCTCATAATTCTGACAATTTGGCAAGTTTTTGATGAATTTTCTGAAAAATATGATAAAATGAAGAAAATACTCAATTAAGGGGAAGTCTATGGAGCAGATTGGAAAAGTCTTTAGACAATTACGAGAGTCAAGAAATATCTCGCTGAGACAAGCAACTGGTGGACAATTTTCGCCGTCCATGTTGTCCCGATTTGAAACAGGTCAGAGTGAACTTTCGGTGGGAAAATTTCTGTTTGCCCTAGAAAATATATCTGCCAGTGTAGAGGAAATCCTCTTTCTGGCGAGAGGTTTTCAGTATGATACAGATTCTGAGTTGAGAAAAGAAATCACAGATATCTTGGACCCAAAGAACATAGCACCTCTCGAGGACTTGTATCGCAAGGAGTATCAAAAGTATGCTAATTCTCAAAACAAACAAAAACATATTCTAAATGCCATTATGATCAAGTCTTATATGAAGAGCATGGATGAAACGGTAGAGTTGACAAGAGAGGAAGGGGAAGTCCTTCATGATTACCTGTTTTCTACCGAGATTTGGGGGGAACTATGAACTTAATTTGTTCTCAGTTAGTTCCCCACTCTTATCTGTTCCTCTTTTTACTAGATATGTACGAGAAATGGTCCGAAAATCTGATTTTCTAATGGAGACGAAGGGCAACCGAAACCTTTTTCATACTATGCTATTGAATGGTTTTTTAGCTAGCATTGAGTGTGAAGAATTTACCAATGCCTATTATTTTAAAGGTGTCATCAAAGAGCATTTCTACAAGGAAAACGAGACCTATTTCCGAATTGTCTATTTGTGGGCGGAAGGTCTCCTTGATAGCAAGCAAGGCAGAGTTAAGGAAGGACAAAAAAAGATGGAAGATGCTGTCCGTATTTTTGAGATGCTTGGCTGTAACAAATCTGCCGAATACTATAGAAAAACGACTGATGCTTGAATATCTGCAAGGTAAGAAAATAATTTAAAATTTGAAGCGATAGAACTCCTGATCTCTCTCAGGCCATTAAAGAAGTTCTATCGTTTTTTTATTTGTTGCATATATTCAAAAGTTCTCCCTCTTAAATTTCTAAGTGCTATACTATAGTCATACTTCATATAGGGATTAGAACAGGAAGGGAGATTATCTATGAAATTATTGTTTAGAAATCAAGCTTATCGACTGTTGACTTTGTCACGATTCTTCAATGCTTTTGGTGCTTCGATTTTTAACCTGGTATTTATCGTCTATGCATCGACCTTGCCACAAGCATCTTTTGCGGTTGCTATGGCGAATATTGTCATGATTCTTCCGACCCTCTTTACAGTTTTTGTAGGGATTCGGGCAGATTATACGAGGGACAAGGTCAAATGGATGGTCTATAGCGGTTTGTTTCAGGCGGTTTTGTTTTTTCTAGCAGCTTTAGTTGTCCAGCAAGCTAGTTTATTTGCCTTTTCTAGCCTGTGTTTGATTAATGTCATTAGTGATATCATCAGTGATTTTGCTGGTGGTTTGCGCATGCCTCTCATTAAGGAAAAAGTGGCTGAAAATGATTTGATGGAGGCTTATTCTTTTTCCCAGTTCATCACCTATATTTCAGCTATTGGTGGTCAAGCTTTCGGAGTCTGGCTTTTAGGGCTATCGGTTAACAATTTTTCCCTCGTTGCGGGAATCAATGCCTGTTTTTTCCTAGTATCAGCCTCTATTCTCTTTTTAGGAAAAAGCAAATTAAGCCTGTCGATTTCATCTCCTGATGGTGAATCACTAAAAAATGAGAAGCTATCTATCAAAGAGCAGTTCCTAACAATTTATCGAAATTTACGCCTCGTTTTTCTTAAAAGTGGACAGAAAAACTTTGGTTTTATGCTCTTTGCTGTCTTGCTTATCAATGCCTTGGGTGGCGCTTTGGGTGGAATTTATAATATCTTCTTTTTGAGCCATTCTCTCTTGAATTTTTCTTATACAGAGGCGCTATTTATCAATCAAGCCTGTGTTTTAGTAGCAGTCATCATCAGTAGCCTTACGGGCAATGATTATTTTGGGAAGCAGTCCTTGCCTAGATTGATGATGTGGGCGACCGTAGGACTCTGTCTAGTTGGTTTGGCGAATGTATTCAATCAAGTCGTACTTGGTTTGCTATTTCTCTTTTTAACTCTGTATGTGTCTGGTAAAGTTTCACCAAAGATTAGTGCCATGCTCATGAAAAATCTAGCTCCGGAGGTTTTAGCTCGTACCAGTAATTTTTTAGGTTTATTGTTTACCTTATCCATACCTGTGGGAACAGCTTGTTTTTCACTTGTAGCCGTATGGAATATACAGTTGACGTGGATGCTATTTGTTGGCCTTTCCTTGCTAGCTATTTTTTTGACAATTCTTAATCTCAAAAATGACATCTAAATCCTGATTTTTTCATACTGTTTTAATCCCTCTATTTATGGTAAAATAAGACTATTAAGTTTAAAGAGGATACCCTATGAAATTACAAAAACCAAAAGGAACGCAGGATATTTTACCTGCTGAGTCTGCCAAATGGCAGTACGTTGAGGGCTTTGCCCGTGAAATTTTCAAGCGCTATAATTACGCAGAAGTGCGCACGCCTATTTTTGAGCATTACGAGGTCATCAGCCGTTCTGTAGGGGACACGACCGATATCGTGACCAAGGAAATGTACGATTTTTACGACAAGGGTGACCGCCATATCACCCTTCGTCCAGAAGGAACTGCGCCCGTTGTCCGTTCCTATGTGGAAAATAAACTCTTCGCACCAGAAGTGCAAAAGCCAAGTAAGTTCTATTACATGGGCCCTATGTTCCGTTATGAGCGTCCACAGGCAGGTCGTTTGCGTCAGTTCCACCAGATTGGTGTTGAGTGTTTTGGCTCAAGCAATCCAGCTACCGATGTGGAAACTATCGCTATGGCAGCTCATTTCTTGAAAGAAATCGGCATCCAAGGTGTCAAACTACATCTCAACACTCTTGGAAATCCTGAGAGCCGTGCGGCTTACCGTCAAGCCTTGATTGACTATTTGACACCGCTCAAGGAGACCTTGTCTAAGGATAGCCAACGTCGCTTGGAGGAAAATCCTCTTCGTGTCTTGGACTCTAAGGAAAAAGAAGACAAGGTGGCAGTGGAGAATGCACCTTCTATCTTGGACTTCCTTGATGAAGAAAGCCAAGCTCACTTTGATGCTGTGCGTCAGATGTTGGAAAATCTGGGTGTAGACTACATCATTGATACCAATATGGTGCGTGGTCTGGACTACTACAACCACACAATTTTCGAGTTCATCACTGAAATCGAGGACAATGAATTGACAGTCTGTGCGGGTGGTCGCTATGATGGCTTAGTTGCCTATTTTGGTGGTCCTGAGACTGCTGGATTTGGTTTTGGACTTGGTGTAGAGCGCCTGCTTCTTATCCTTGAAAAGCAAGGTGTGGCTCTCCCTATCGAAAATGCCCTAGATGTCTATATCGCAGTCTTGGGTGAAGGAGCAAATGTCAAGGCCTTGGAATTGGTACAAGCCCTTCGCCAACAAGGATTCAAAGCAGAGCGTGATTACCTCAACCGTAAACTCAAAGCTCAATTCAAGTCAGCCGATGTCTTTGCGGCTAAGACCCTCATTACCCTAGGAGAGAGTGAAGTCGAAAGCGGACAAGTAACGGTCAAGAACAACCAAACCCGAGAAGAAGTTCAAGTGTCACTTGATGCTGTCAGCCAAAACTTTTCAGAAGTATTTGAAAAACTAGGGTTTTAATAGTAGAAAAACTGGTCAGGATCTTATTCCTGACCTTTTTCTTTTGCAAAATGACAAAAATGTTAAACTTTTTGACAAATATGCTTGTCAAAAATAAAAAGATGTGTTACAATATAAGCAAGTTAAGAGAAAAGGAGAAAGGAATGCTTAAAAATCGTTTAAAAGAGCTTCGAGCTCGCGATGGTCTCAATCAAACGGAACTGGCCAAGTTGGCAGGAGTTTCCAGACAGACCATTAGCTTACTAGAACGGGACGAATACACCCCGTCGGTTGTGATTGCCCTGAAGATTTCGCAGATATTTAACGAAACAGTCGAATCGGTATTTCGTATAGAGGAGGATGAGTGATGAACAAGTATAAAGTGATTTATTATCTATCTATAGTTGTGTTTATCGTAAATCTTTTAGCTATGATTGGAAGCCTATTTGGTTGGTTTACAATTGTTGAAAGTAAATACCTCTTCTGGATTAACATAGTTTTACTATTAGTCTTTAGATGGGTAGAGAGAAAGATAAAGTTTAAAGAGATCCTAAAAGGAGAAAAGTTATGAAAGAGTTTTTAGCGGGTTTTCAAGTCGATACTGAGCACAAAGAACTTGCGGGTGTTTGTGCAGGTTTAGGAAATTATTTTAACATTCAAGCCAATATCGTTCGTTTGGTGACAGTCTTCTTGTTTCTCTCTTCTACGGAGATTGGTATTATAACAGTAACTCTCTATGCCTATCTAGCAGGTTGGCTTGGCAATGAACCCTTGGGGGATGGAGCAAAAAAAGCTAGAAACCAAGCTATTCTCTTACTTGCTGTTTGTTTGATTTTGGTGTCACTTGGAACAGAAGGCTTGACCGCTATCTTCGAATCAGGGAAAGCTTTTGGTCAATGGTTAGTTGGATTGGTTTAGTTTAGAAAGAAGATGAATATGAAAAATAAACGTGTATTGTTATTTTTAATGTCTGTTGTCTTGGGATGTTTCTTGGGCGTGTTTGTAGGGATGTTTAAGGCTGTTGCCGAATCCAACGGAATTATTTTAGATGTAAAAGTCTTGATACCATGGATATCAGCTATTTGTTTACTGTTAGGTTTCATTGGCATTCTTTTGACTTTCAATTTCTTAAAGAAAAGCAGAACATTTCACTCCTTGTATCAAGAGGAAATGGATGATAATCTGAATGAAACCTATTATGTGCAAATGAATCGTAATCTTGAGTTTGGGACAGTTGCTTTTAATATTACAGGTGTAGCGATTCCATTGGCTATTTTTATCTCATTAAATGAAGTGATTATATTGCATACGAGCCATCAAACATTTTTCCTTTCTTTCTTACTCTTTGTGGGATTCTTAATCGTTCAAAAATATTTTTATAAGACCATTGCGATTGTTCGTCAGTTTGATTTGGCATTTTTCTCTACACCAAAGGATGTTTTGGACTATATAAATTCTCATGATGAAGGGGAGCGTCAGGCTAATTTGGAACAGAGTTTTCGAATTTTATTCCAATTACACCAATATGTCTTACCAGCCTTATATATTTTTCTTCTTATCATTTCTTTTCTGACAGGTGAGATTCAGCTGCTAGCTTTCTTGCTTGTAGTAGCGATCCATATTTATATCAATGTGATGCAATTACCTATGGTAAAACGTTATTTCAAATAAAGGAGTTCCTATGATTCGTGTTGAAAATGTAAGCAAAAGTTTTGGAAGCAAGAAAGCTCTGCAGCAGCTTTCTTTCGAGATTCAAGAGGGTGAAATTTTTGGCTTCCTAGGACCTTCAGGTTCAGGTAAAACAACCATGATCAATGTTCTGACGGGGCAGTTAGCTGCAGATCAAGGTAAAACAGTTTTGTTAGGCAAGAATTCTCAAGATTTAACCTCAAATGATTTAGAACAAATCGGGATTGTTAGTGATGGCAGTGGTTTTTATGAAAAGATGAGTCTTTATAAAAATCTTCTCATCTATGCTAAGTTATACGGACTTAAAGCTTCTAGAGTAGATACAGTGCTTGATCAAGTTGGGTTATCAGATGCCAAAAATCTTATTGCCGAAAAACTATCTACAGGTATGAAACAGCGAATGTTCTTGGCTCGTGCTCTTCTAAATGCTCCTAAGATTCTCTTTCTAGATGAGCCAACCAGTGGCTTAGACCCTACAACATCCAAGATGATTCATAGCCTACTTCAAGAATTAAAGCAGGCGGGGACAACTATCTTTCTGACCACGCATGATATGAATGAAGCAACTCTGCTTTGTGATCGCTTATCTCTTTTAAATAAGGGTAATTTAATAGAGTATGGAAGTCCGCAAGATATTATCCAGAAGTACCATGTGGATAAGAAAGTACGTGTGGTTTATAACGATGGACGAGAACAGATAGTTCCATTTGAAGAATTGCCACATTTAGACACGACAGATTTGATGATGGTTCACTCTTGTGAGCCGACTTTAGAAGAGATCTTTATCAGATTGACAGGAGAAAAGTTAGATGTTTAGAAAATTAAATGCCCTACTATGGTTAAGATTACAAGTTATTATTAGTAATTCAACTTTATTGGCGACTCTATTGCTGCCTTTTGGAATAACTATTCTACAAAATGAATTCTTAAATAAGAATGGAGAATTGAGTATGTTCCTCCTCTCTACGAGTTTGACGATGGTCTTGAGCATGGGAAGTGGTTATATGGTATCGATTATGATTGCAGAAGATAAGGAAAAGCGCAATCTTAAATCACTCATCCTAAGTGGTGTGACAGCAACGGAGTATACTCTTAGTATGATGGCTCTTCCTCTTCTCGTGATGCTTCTTTCTATGGTTTTTCTACCTCTCTATCTTAAAGTGGATTTGACAAACTACTTGCTTGCCTATAGTCTCTATCTGATTTTGGCAACTATCAGTATGATCTTTCTTAATATTTTTATCGGTGCAGTATCAGATACTCAGTCGAAGGCGCAAGTCTATAGCATTTTTCCTATGCTGATTTTTTCTTTCTTGCCCGTTCTTGCCATTCAAAATGCAACTGCTCAAAAACTGTTGGACTATTCTTTCATTGGTCCTTTGGTAAGTCTGTTAAAAGAAGGTGGTGGAGAGTTATCTTTGAGAAGTCTTGCTCTCTTGCTAGCATGGATTCTTTTGCTAGGATTAGCTAGTCTCTTCGTATTGAAAAATAGTTATAAAGGGAAATAGGAGGCCTATATGAACTTACTTAAAAACCTTGGCTGGTTTCTTCTAGCTGTTCTATCCTTTTTCTTTGGCTATGGTCTGATTCAGAGTATGGCTCTGTCAGCTCTTGAACTAGGGGCTTCAATCTTTGGAGTCTTGCCACTTTATATCGTTCTGTCAGGGGCCTATGTTTATGGAGTTTACAGATGGTATCAGACAGAAAAGGTTAGCATCCAGACGACGGCTTTTAATCGTTATATTTGGTTGCCAACCCTGGTTTTGCTAGTGGCGATTACAGCCCAGTTCTATTTGCCAGATGATCCGTCGGTCAATCAACAAATCGTATCACAACTGACAGTTGCTCAGCCTGTCTTTGGTTTCTTTATGGTGGTAGTCTTTGCTCCTCTGACGGAAGAACTCATCTTTAGAGGAATCTTGGCGCGCTATCTCTTTCCTAAGCAGGACAATAGCAAACAGACAGCTCTGTTTCTCCTTGTATCGAGTGTGCTCTTTGCCTTGATTCATTTTCCAGGGACTTTGCAACAGTTTTTAGTCTATGCTAGTCTGGGATTGAGTTTGGGTCTGGCTTATGTGAGCCGAAAAGGCCTTCTTTACAGCATTTCTTTACACGCTTTGAATAATTTAATCGGCTTTTTGATGATACTCATGCTATAATAGAGTCAGGAGGTCACATGAAACGAGTAATTTTATTAGCAGTGATACAGGCGGTTGTTCTCTTCTTTATCATCGGGGCACTTGCCTATGCCTTTAAAGGCGATTTCTTTTACAACTATCTAGCAGTTGTCTTTGCGCCTATTGCAGGTGTCTTGCGTTTTGCTTCGGCTTATGCGACGGAGATTGTTCTACCTAAAAAGGCAGCTGAGATTGCTGAAAAGCGTAAAAAAGGTTAAGAATCATAATCAGAGAATCCGATGACGTTTTCATCGGATTTTTTGTCTGTTCGTTTTGATTTCTAAAGACAATCAAACTTTTCTGCTGATTTTCATGAAGAGCCTGCGCTTTTATGGTAAAATAGTAACAGAATAAAAGAGGAGAGAAAACATGAAACGTAGTATGTATGCTGGTCGTGTTCGTGAGGAACATATCGGACAAGAAATTACCCTGAAAGGATGGGTTGGGCGTCGTCGTGACCTTGGTGGTTTGATTTTTATCGACCTTCGTGACCGTGAAGGGATCATGCAGTTGGTTATCAACCCTGAAAAAGTATCTGCAGAGATCATGGCAACAGCTGAAAGCCTTCGTAGCGAATTTGTCATCGAGGTGACTGGGCAAGTCGCTGCGCGTGAGCAAGCCAATGATAAATTGCCGACTGGTGCGGTTGAATTGAACGCGACAGCTTTGACGGTGCTTAATACAGCCAAAACAACGCCTTTTGAGATTAAGGATGGGATTGAGGCAAACGATGATACACGTTTGCGTTACCGTTACCTTGATCTTCGTCGTCCAGAAATGCTAGAAAACCTTAAGCTTCGTGCCAAGGTGACCCACTCTATCCGTAACTACTTGGATGAGTTGGAGTTTATCGATGTGGAGACACCATTCCTTTCTAAGTCAACGCCAGAAGGGGCGCGTGACTATTTGGTGCCATCTCGTGTCAATAAAGGGCATTTTTACGCCCTTCCTCAAAGTCCGCAGATTACAAAACAGCTCTTGATGAATGCTGGTTTTGACCGTTACTATCAAATCGTTAAATGTTTCCGTGATGAGGACTTGCGTGGAGACCGTCAGCCTGAGTTTACCCAGGTCGACTTGGAAACTTCCTTCCTTACGGAGCAAGAAATCCAAGATATTACAGAAGGCTTGATTGCGCGTGTAATGAAGGAAACAAAAGGGATTGAAGTAACGCTTCCCTTCCCACGTATGAAGTACGATGAAGCCATGGCCCTTTATGGTTCTGACAAACCTGATACCCGTTTTGACATGTTGCTTCAAGACTTGACAGAAGTGGTCAAAGGTGTCGACTTCAAAGTCTTTTCAGAAGCACCAGCAGTTAAAGCCATTGTGGTCAAAGGGGCTGCGGACAACTATTCACGTAAAGATATTGACAAGATGACCGAAGTAGCCAAGCAGTACGGTGCCAAAGGTCTTGCTTGGGTTAAGGTTGCTGAGGGAGAATTAAACGGACCGGTTGCCAAGTTTTTGACGGGTATCCAAGGAGAATTGACAGCAGCACTTGCTCTTGAAGACAAGGATTTGGTTCTCTTTGTGGCGGATACGCTTGAAGTGGCGAATGCAACACTAGGTGCCCTTCGTGGCCGTATTGCCAAAGAGCTTGGTTTGATTGATAACGATAAGTTCAACTTCCTTTGGGTGGTTGATTGGCCAATGTTTGAATGGTCTGAAGAAGAAGGCCGCTACATGAGCGCCCACCATCCATTTACCCTTCCACAGGAAGAAACAGCTCACGAATTAGAAGGTGATTTAGTTAAGGTTCGTGCCATTGCTTACGATATCGTCTTGAACGGCTATGAGCTTGGTGGTGGTAGTCTTCGTATCAACCAAAAAGACCTTCAAGAACGCATGTTTAAGGCTCTTGGTTTCTCAGCTGAAGAAGCCAATGACCAGTTTGGTTTCCTTCTTGAGGCTATGGACTATGGTTTCCCACCACACGGTGGTTTGGCTATCGGACTTGACCGATTTGTAATGCTCTTAGCAGGAGAAGAAAATATCCGTGAAGTCATTGCCTTCCCTAAGAATAACAAGGCAACCGACCCAATGACACAAGCTCCATCAACAGTCGCTCTCAAACAACTAGAGGAACTCAGCTTACAAGTAGAAGAAGATGAAACAAGCAAAACGAATTAAGCGGTGGCGCTATTATCTGCGCCGCTTTGCTTATCAGATAAAAATCTTACGAGTTTTACAAAGTATCTCTCGGGAAAAATATGATGAGAAAATCTCGGCTTCTCTAGTCTATGGATTTTTGTCAGCAGTAGCAGTCAATTTCTTTTTTCAACCAGGGCACGTTTACTCCAGTGGTGCGACGGGTCTGGCACAGATTATCTCTGCTTTGAGTAATCACTGGTTTGGTTTTTATATTCCGATATCGCTAACCTTTTATGCTATCAATTTTCCGTTGATGATTTTGGCTTGGTATCAGATTGGGCATAAGTTTACAATCTTTACCTTTATCACAGTATCCATGAGTTCCCTCTTTATCCAGCTTGTGCCAGTTGTGACCTTGACAGAGGATCCCATCATCAATGCCCTTTTTGGGGGTGTTGTCATGGGCTTGGGGATTGGTTTTGCGCTCCGTAACAATATTTCTAGCGGTGGTACAGATATTGTCAGTCTGACTATTCGAAAGAAAACGGGTAAGAATGTTGGTAGTATTTCTTTCTTGGTAAATGGGATGATTATGCTGATAGCAGGTCTAACCTTTGGTTGGAAATACGCCCTTTACTCCATGATTACGATTTTTGTATCGAGCCGTGTGACAGATGCAGTCTTTACCAAGCAAAAACGCATGCAGGCTATGATTGTAACCAATAATCCTGACAAGGTAATTGCAAAAATTCATAAAAAATTGCACCGCGGCGCTACCATGATCCACGATGCAGAAGGAACCTATAATCATGAGAGAAAAGCAGTCTTGATCACTGTTATCACGCGAGCAGAGTTTAATGATTTTAAACACATCATGAAACAGGTCGATCCGACAGCCTTTGTCTCTGTATCCGAAAATGTCCACATCCTCGGACGATTCGTAGAAACAGACAATTAGACATGAAAAACCAGCTCTGTGTACTGACCCCAAAAAGTTAGACAAATAATTTAAGCGAAGGATTTAGTTCTGTATTGCACAGGGCTAAGTCCTTTTAGTTTGATCTTAATTCGTTTGTTGTTGTAGTAATCAATATAGTCCACAATAGCTTGTTCCAATTGCTTAAGCGACTGAAACGCCTTCTCATAACCATAAAATATTTCCGATTTCAAAATGCCAAAGAAAGATTCCATCATACCGTTGTCTGGGCTGTTACCTTTACGTGACATAGATGTTTGGATTCCCTTACTCTCTAAAAACCTGTGATAAGAATCGTGTTGGTATTGCTATCCTTGATCACTATGGAGACTCGTATTCTCGTAGTGTTTCTCTGTGAATGCCTGTTCCAACATGGTTTTCACTTGTTCTAAGTTGGGTGAGGTAGACAAATTATAGGCTATAATTTCGCTATTAAATCCATCTAAAACAGGCGATAAATACAATTTCTGTGTACTATTTGGAATGGCAAACTCTGTCACATCCGTATAGCACTTTTCCATTGGCCTTGATGCTTCAAATTGACGTTGAATGAGATTCTCTGCTTTCTTACCAATCTCTCCTTGGTAGGAAGAATACTTCCGTTTACGACGAACTCGAGCCTTTAAACCAAGGACCTTCATCAGACGTTGAACTCTTTTATGATTGATCGAATAACCACGTTTCCTCATTTCCAAAGTGATTCGACGATAGCCATAATTTCCTTTATGGTCATTATAAATGGCCTGAATTTCGATTTTAAGCTCTTTATCTTTGTCAAGCCCATCTAGTTGCTTCAACTGATAATAGTAAGTTGAGCGAGGTAAACGAGCCGCTTCAAGAAGTAAATCTAGTCGAAATCCTCCTGAAGCCATTTCTCTAACTGTCTCTGCTTTTCTCGCTCTAAGGCTTCGTCCCTTTCCTCTAACTCTTTTAACTTTTTTAGGTAAGCCACCTCAGTCCGTAAGCGTTCATTCTCCTCTTGGAGTCGCTCTAGTTCTGTCGTTTCTTCCCGAGTTTTCTTCCGTTTACGTCCCATTTTAGGTACTCTCCCTCTTATTTTCTCAACAATAGTATACGCGTTTTTCTTGTATTTTGCTAGCCAGTTAAGAAGTATCGTACGACTTGGGAAACCGTATTCAAGAGAAACTCTATCTTTAGTCCAGCCTTCATGTAAGACTTTATTAATCATTTCTTGTTTTAAATCAGGAGAATAGTAACGATTTTTTCCTTTTTTGGCGAACTCTATTCCGTAACGATCAATCAATTTAATCATGTATCTAAGATTAGAATTGTTTATCCCCAATTTATTTGAAAGCTTCTCTAAGCTATATCCTCGTTTTCTTAGTTCATAGATTTGAACTTTATCTTCATAACTCAGTTTCATAATAAAACACCTCAAAAGTTAGATTTTGTCTGTCTAACTTTTGGGGTGCAGTTCACTGGAGCTGGTTTTTATTTTTCGATAATTTTGTGGGCAATCAACTGACGGTAACAAATCTGTCTATTATTTTTCGCGTCATTGATAATCTGTAAAATCGTTTCAAATGATGTTCGTCCAAGTTCAAGACTATTGATGTCAACATAAGCTACTAGATCGAGTCGAGGATTGACAGAGTCAAAACTCAAGACGGGAACATTTAATTGGTGTTTACTGATGTAGTCGCAAACCCCTTCAGCTAGAAGGCTGTCGGTTGTGATGATGGCATCAATCTGCGGATCGTGTTTGAAGAGGCGCTTACTAAATTGATACCCCTTTTCTTCTAGAAATTCATTTGCAAAGTAGGTCAGGTTCGTATCAATCGAAAGTTGGTGTTGTTTGAGTGCCAATTCGTAACCTTTTAGACGATCTTGTGTAACGAAAAGTTTCTTTGTTCCTCCGATAAAGGCGATTCGTCTGCACCCCTTTTTGATGAAATACTCTGCTGCATCAAAACCGGCTTGGACATTATCATTGTCGACAAGGGGGATAAAGGGTGAGAGGGATTTTCCGAGGATGAGGAAAGGAAACTGTTCTTCCGCTACGAGCTTAACCAGTGGATCTTCCTCTTGAGCATAGAGGAAGATTAGGCCGTCAACACGCTTGCCATAAACCATCTGAGAAATAGCTTTGAGACGTTCCTTCTCATCTTTACCAGTTGCAATCTGAATAGCATAGTGGTTTTCAGACGCGACTTGGGCGATCCCTCGTAGGACAGATGGGAAGAAAGGATTTTGGTAGAAGGCATCCGAGTCGTCAGGCAATACCAAACCAATAACTTGAGTATAGCTGCTAACTAGGCTACGAGCATTGAGATTGGGATGGTAGTTGAGTTCCTTCATAGCCTTGCGAACTCGTTTTTTGGTTTCATCACTAATTGTTGATTTGTTTTGAATAACGCGGGTTACAGTTGAAGGTGAGACACCTGCAGCCTTGGCCACATCTTTAATCGTAACGGGCATAAAAATCTCCTATTTATGATAATCTGGATCGCGGTAATGTGTTTTATAAAAGATGATGACCAGATAAAGAACAAAAAGAATGTTTTGTACAGTGATAAGGGTTGTCATATTTTGGCCGAAAAGTCCCAAAATAAGTGTAATCAAAGTTGGTAATCCTAAACAGTTCAAGATAAAATGGTAGCACTCTTTAAAGCTCCTAAATGAAAAGAGGCGTGATTTTTTGGTGATATAAAGGAGAAGACTAGCTCCAAGAGAGACAATGAAGAAATTCAATCCAAAGAGGAAGCTAGCACCAAGGACGAGAAAGAGACTGATATAGACACGGTTCTGTTGGTACCAGTCTTTAGAAATAGCCTGGGTTAAAGTTTCCTTACTCTGGAAACTCTCCGTTTGAATGGCGTGGTAGCGAATGCGAGTCAATTCCTTGCTTTCCTTGCTGATGATGAGTTCTTCCGTATCAAAATGAAGTTGCAAGTCCTTTGGCAATTCCTTACTTGGACTTGGACCAATCAGAAGAGAAGCTTGCTGATTTTTAGTTCCAGCATAGTTCAGTTTTCCATCTATTATCTGTGCATTCTCCGACAAATCCATGATTGCTTCATCTGTCAGGGGTGTGTAGACATTATCGATAAAGGTATCCAGTGGATACGTTTCCTGCGAGCTGTTTTGAATGGCAATTGGAACCATGGACAAGCTGATGAGGAAAATGCTCGTAAAGAGGAGTTGAAACCAGTTGAGTCCGAAACGTTTTGACAGGGGCTTACGAAATCCCCAGATACTAGTAAAATACGAGAATGGATATGGAAGCATAGGCATCTTTCTAAAAGTGTTTTCTATATGAGTATTATTATATAGAGAAATGTACTTTATTTCAAGTCTAGTAGATAAATTGCTTACTGAAAAGCTGATTTTGCTACTATTTGCGGTCTTTTGTCTAATCTTTTAACTTTAGAAACAAGCTCCAAAATGAAAAAGGGTGGCGGGGATAGATTATCCCTTGTCGCCACCACTTGTAAGTCCTGAAACAAAGTTCTTTTGTAAGAAGAAGAAGAGTGTACAGATTGGAAGAGCGATGAGGATAGCACCTGCTGAGAAGTAGGCAATCTTCAAGTTCTTCGCATTGTTGATGAAGGTTTGGAGACCAACGGCAACTGTAAAGTATTCTTTCTCACGAAGCAAGAAACTAGAGAGGATATAGTCTCCGAAAGGTCCCATGAAGGCCCAGAGGGCTTGTACCGCAACCATCGGGCGAACAAGAGGGAGGACGATTTGCCAGAAGCGACGGAAGTGTCCTGCACCATCAAGTTTTGCTGATTCATCAAGAGACATTGGTACGGTATCAAAGTAACCTTTCATCAACCAAGCGTTCATAGGGATACCACCACCGACATAGAGGAAGATGAGGAACCAGCTATGGTTAAGGGCGTTCAACATAAGTGCCATAACGAAGAAGGCAGTCAAAGCAGCCATGGTTGGCACCATTTGGATAATCAAGAAGAAGACCAAACTTTGTTTACGAGCCAAGAAGTTGTATCGGCTGTAGGCATAACCAGCAAGTACGATGATGCTTGTTTGGACAGCCATTGTAATCAAGGCGATGATCAAGGTATTGAGATACCAAGTGCCGTACAAGGTTTCAGTGAAGAGTCCTTTAAAGTTATCAAAACTAAAATCGACGTTACCATCTAGTTTAAAGGCTACCACGTTACCAGACTTGAAGGCTGACATAATGGTGATCAAAAGTGGATAAATAATGACGATTGATAAGCCAATCAAGTAGAGGTAAGTGAGGGTTTGAGTCAGTCTACGTTTGAGTTTGATTGAGTTATTCATCTTAGACGTCCTCCATATCAAATGCGTGTAGTTTCTTGAATGCAATCATAGAGATAGAGATGACAATGATGGAGATAATCAAGGTAACAGCTGCCGCCATAGAGTATTGTGGGGCTGTACCTGTTGTCAAACGGTAAATCCATGAAATCAAGATATCAGTTGAACCGGCTCCACCACCAACGCTACCAGGTCCTCCATCATTGAAGAGGTACATGATAGAGAAGTTGTTAAAGTTGAAGGTGTATTGGCTGATCAATGTTGGAGCTGCAACAGCCAAGATCATTGGGAAAGTGATGTTGCGGAATTTTTGCCAAGCATTGGCACCATCGATGTAAGCCGCTTCGTAGAGGTCGTTAGGAATAGACTGCAAGATACCCAAGGTCAAAACGTAGATGTATGGGAATCCTAGCCAACCTTGCATCATAATCAAGGCAATCTTCGTCCAAGTTGGGTCTGTTTTCCAAGGGATAAGAGCCCCATCTAGGAAAGGAAGGACCTTAGACAAAAGAGGCAAGACTTGGGTGTTGATAGCACCAATACTATCATTAAACATGTTTGAGAATGTCAAGATAGTGATGAAGGCTGGAACTGCCCAAGGAAGAAGGAAAATAACACCGAAGATACGTTTTCCTTTGATAAATGGTTGGTTGGCAATGATTGCAGTAAAGATACCAATGACAATCTGCAAAGTAGAAGCAGATAGAGCCCAGATAATGGTCCAAGAAAGAACGGAACCAAAGGCTGAACGGAAGGTACTCAAACTCCAGATGTTTGTGAAGTTCGTTAAACCAACCCAGTCCAATAATTTGTTTGGTGGCAAGTGTTGGAAGTCGTAGTTGGTAAAGGCAATCATCAAGGTTACGATAACAGGGAAGATAATCGCAAATGTCATCGCTACATACGATGGGATGATTAAAAGATATGGGAATCCATTCTCATAAATGCCTTTAATCATGTCCTTGAAGGTACGAGCTACGGGAATACCGTTGTTGATACGTTTAGCAGTCGTATGTGCATCTTTGATATTAAAGATATAAAAGAGCAAGTAAACGACAACAAAGATAGAATGGAAAGCACCGCGAATCAGCATGAACAGTGAATTATCACGGCCAGGTTTGTCACCAAGGGTGATCAAATTGCTCAATTCAGGGGTTGCAAGTGTTAGAAAATACAGAACAAATAGAACAGTAATGCCAAGGAAAATAAATCCTTTAGCTTTTTGTTTGTTATAGATTTGTCCTAAACCAGGAATGATTGACAGCAAGGCTGCTTTGCGAGGCTGTTGTTTTTCCATGATTACTCCTTTCATAGGATGCGAGTTTAAACTCGGATTCAATCGTAAGATACGTACATCTGATAAGAAGCATATCTATAAATTCAAAGGGGGATTTTGCTTCCACCCCCCTTGAACAATTCAATTAGTTACCAAATTTTTGTTGGATTGTTTCCTTGATCAATGTTACAGCATCGTTAGCAGCTGTTTTCGCATCTTTCTTACCACTTACAGCATCAAAGAGCATAGTTTTCGCTGGATCCCAAACTGTTGACATTTGTGAGATGTTTGGCATTGGTTGAGCGTTCTTGAACTGTTTGATAACAGCTGTAGTCAACTCATCGTTTTTGCTTTCAGCATAAGTACGAGCCTCAGTGTTAGCTGGGATTTCGTTCGTTGCATCGTAGAATGCTTTTTGTTGTTCAGTTGAAACTAGGAAGTCTACAAATTTTTGAGCGCCTTCAAGGTTCTTAGTGCTTGATGGGATGATCCAAGCTTTACCACCACCGAATGCTGCGTAATCTTTACCGTTTGGAAGAGTTGGGATAGTCGCAACACCGTAGTTTACTTTAGCATCTTTAAAGGATTGAGCTTTCCAAGGGCCATCGATGATAGCAGCTGTTTTACCTTCTTGGAATTGAGTTTGAATCAAGTTACCAGCACCTTCAGTATCTTGCATACCTTTAGGCCATTTTTCGTACCAAGATTTAGCGTATTCGATACCTTTGATTGATCCGTCGTTTGCAAGACCGATATCTTTAGGATCTTTACCATTTTGACCGAATACATAACCACCGTTACCAGCAAGGAGTCCATATGCGTAGTAGAAGTTTGTCCAGTCAGCTAGGAAGGCAGTAGTTTTGCCATCTTCACCAGCGAAGGCATATTTACTATCTTTAGCAAGGTTTTCTAAATCAGCAAAAGTTTTTGGAGCTTCTTTTAGCAAGTCTTTGTTGTAGTACATTACGAGAGACTCGATAACGGCTGGAGCACCATAGACTTTACCACCAACAGTTACAAGAGATTTAGTAGTATCGTCTGTTTTTGCACCATCACTAAGAGTTACTTCTGAAAGTTGTCCGTCAGTACCAAGACTACCTACACGGTCGTATGGAGCCATCATAACGTCAGCAGCTTTACCAGATTGGTTGTCAAGTGAAAGGTTATCAAGACCACCCATTTGGTCTCCTGTTTTGATAGTAACTTTTACGCCAGATTCTTTTTCGTAAGCTTTTGCAGCTGATTCAGCGAAGGCTTTATATTGGTCTTCAACGTAGAAAGTGATTTCTTTTGCTTCTGAAGAGCTAGTATCAGCAGCTTTGTCAGCAGATTTGCTTCCGCAAGCTACCAAGAGCAAGCTAGCGAGAGTCGCAGTTCCGAGCACAGCAGCGCTCTTCATGAATTTAGATGACATAGTGTATTCCTCCTAAAGAATAACAGTATAATTTATTTAGAAAACGCAAACGTTTTCTTTTATGAGCCTAGTATAACACAAATAGAAAACGGTTGCAAGCTTTTTTAGAAAAAATTTTAAAAAAATTTTAAGGTTTCAAACATTTGTCAATGCTTTTATATAGGAAGAAACTGAAAATTTTTGTTTTTCTTGATTTGAAAATGCACAAGGGAAACGATTGCATTGATTGGGCTGATTTCTTAGCAAAAATGAGGATGTTTTTAATTTCAACTATCTTAAATAAGCAAAACTTTATAAGAAAAGTGTTCGTTTCATAAAATAACAGTGGAACCAAGATTCATTCGAAGAAAAAGAAATCAAAAAAAGTTTCTAAAACCGCTTGCATTTGTTTTTGAAATGCGTTATACTTAAAATAACGCAAACGTTTGCGCCTTGATTTGCGCAGCGTTATATTACAAACACATGAGGTGCTATTATGAAAAAACGTCAAAGTGGTGTGTTGATGCACATCTCTTCTCTTCCAGGAGCATACGGGATTGGATCATTTGGCCAAAGCGCCTATGATTTCGTTGATTTCTTGGTTCGTACCAAGCAACGTTACTGGCAAATCCTCCCTCTTGGGACTACAAGCTATGGAGATTCTCCTTACCAATCATTCTCAGCTTTTGCTGGGAACACGCATTTTATCGACCTTGATATCTTGGTAGAGCAAGGCTTGTTGGAAGCTAGCGATCTTGAAGGTGTTGACTTCGGTAGCAATCCAGCAGAAGTTGACTATGCTAAGATTTATTATGCACGTCGCCCTCTTTTGGAGAAGGCGGTCAAACGTTTCTTGGAAGTGGGAGATGTCAAAGCCTTTGAGAAATTTGCTCAAGACAACCAAACCTGGCTTGAACTTTTTGCTGAGTATATGGCGATTAAAGAGCATTTTGACAATCTAGCATGGACAGAATGGCCAGATGCAGATGCTCGTGAGCGTAAAGCTTCAGCACTTGAAAGCTACCGTGAGAAATTAGCAGACAAGTTGGTTTACCACCGTGTGACTCAATACTTCTTCTTCCAACAATGGTTGAAATTGAAAACATACGCTAACGACAACCACATCGAGATCGTTGGGGACATGCCTATCTACGTTGCGGAAGATTCAAGCGACATGTGGGCAAATCCACACCTCTTCAAGACAGATGCCAGCGGCAAGGCGACTTGCATCGCAGGATGTCCGCCAGATGAGTTTTCTGCAACTGGTCAACTTTGGGGGAACCCAATCTATGACTGGGAAGCAATGGATAAAGACGGTTACAAATGGTGGGTTGAACGCTTGCGTGAAAGCTTCAAAATCTACGATATTGTTCGTATCGACCACTTCCGTGGCTTTGAATCTTACTGGGAAATCCCTGCTGGTTCCGATACAGCGGCCCCTGGTAAATGGGTGAAAGGTCCAGGCTACAAACTCTTCGCAGCCGTTAAGGAAGAACTTGGTGAGCTGAACATCATCGCAGAAGACCTTGGCTTCATGACAGATGAGGTTATCGAGTTGCGCGAACGTACTGGTTTCCCGGGAATGAAGATTCTTCAATTTGCCTTCAACCCAGAAGATGAAAGTATCGATAGCCCACACTTGGCACCTGCTAACTCTGTTATGTACACAGGAACACACGACAACAATACGGTCCTTGGTTGGTACCGTAATGAAATCGATGATCCAACTCGTGAGTACATGGCTCGTTACACGAACCGTAAAGAGTATGAAACAGTGCCACACGCAATGCTTCGCACAGTATTTTCATCAGTGAGCTTCATGGCTATTGCCACTATGCAAGATTTACTAGAATTGGATGAGGCAGCTCGCATGAACTACCCATCTACTCTTGGCGGAAACTGGTCTTGGCGTATGACTGAAGATCAATTGACACCAGCTGTCGAGGACAATTTGCTTGACTTGACTACAATTTATCGCCGAATCAATGAGAATTTGGTAGAATTAAAGAAATAAGACATTATCAGGAGACACAAAAATGTTACCACTAAAAGAATTTGTACAAAAACGTTACAATAAAACCATTGCAGAATGTAGTAACGAAGAACTTTACCTTGCTCTTCTCAACTACAGCAAGCTTGCTAGCAGCCAAAAACCAGTCAACACTGGTAAGAAGAAAGTTTACTACATCTCAGCTGAGTTCTTGATTGGTAAACTCTTGTCAAACAACTTGATCAACCTTGGTCTTTACGACGATGTGAAAAAAGAACTTGCTGATGCCGGTAAAGAGTTGATTGAAATCGAAGAAGTAGAATTGGAACCATCTCTAGGGAACGGTGGATTGGGACGTTTGGCAGCCTGCTTTATCGACTCAATCGCTACTCTTGGTTTGAACGGTGACGGTGTTGGTTTGAACTACCACTACGGTCTTTTCCAACAAGTTCTTAAAAACAACCAACAAGAGACTATTCCAAACGCTTGGTTGACAGAGCAAAACTGGTTGGTACGTTCAAGCCGTAGCTACCAAGTGCCATTTGCACACTTTACCTTGACATCAACTCTTTACGACCTTGATGTTCCTGGTTACAAGACTGCTACTAAGAACCGCTTGCGTTTGTTTGACTTGGATTCAGTTGATTCATCTATCATTGAAGATGGTATCAGCTTTGACAAGACAGACATCGCTCGCAACTTGACTCTCTTCCTTTACCCAGACGATAGTGACCGTCAAGGTGAATTGCTCCGTATTTTCCAACAATACTTCATGGTTTCAAACGGTGCGCAATTGATCATCGACGAAGCGATCGAAAAAGGAAGCAACTTGCACGACCTTGCTGACTACGCAGTTGTACAAATCAACGATACTCACCCATCAATGGTGATCCCTGAATTGATCCGTCTTTTGACTGAACGTGGTATCGAACTTGATGAAGCAATCTCTATCGTTCGTAGCATGACTGCCTACACGAACCACACCATCCTTGCTGAAGCCCTTGAAAAATGGCCTCTTGAATTCTTGGAAGAAGTGGTTCCTCACTTGGTACCAATCATCAAAGAATTGGACCGTCGTGTGAAAGCAGAATACAAAGACCCAGCTGTCCAAATCATCGACGAGAGCGGACGTGTACACATGGCTCACATGGATATCCACTACGGATACAGTGTTAACGGGGTAGCAGCACTCCACACTGAGATCTTGAAGAACTCAGAGTTGAAAGCTTTCTACGACATCTACCCAGAAAAATTCAACAACAAAACAAACGGTATCACATTCCGTCGTTGGCTCATGCATGCTAACCCACGCTTGTCTCACTACTTGGATGAAATTATTGGACGTGGTTGGCACCATGAAGCGGATGAACTTGAAAAACTCTTGTCTTACGAAGATAAAGCAGCCCTTAAAGCAAAACTTGAAGAAATCAAGGCTCACAACAAACGTAAATTGGCTCGTCACTTGAAAGAACATCAAGGTGTGGAAATCAATACAAACTCTATCTTTGATATCCAAATCAAACGTCTTCACGAGTACAAACGCCAACAAATGAACGCTTTGTATGTGATCCACAAATACTTGGATATCAAGGCTGGTAACATCCCTGCTCGTCCAATCACAGTATTCTTTGGTGGTAAAGCAGCTCCTGCCTACACAATCGCTCAAGACATCATCCACTTGATTCTTTGCTTGTCAGAAGTGATTGCAAACGACCCGGCAGTAGCTCCACACTTGCAAGTGGTTATGGTTGAAAACTACAACGTTACTGCAGCAAGCTTCCTTATCCCAGCATGTGATATCTCAGAACAAATCTCACTTGCTTCTAAAGAAGCTTCAGGTACTGGTAACATGAAATTCATGTTGAACGGAGCTTTGACTCTCGGTACTATGGACGGTGCTAACGTAGAAATTGCTGAGTTGGTTGGCGACGACAACATCTACATCTTTGGTGAAGATTCAGAAACTGTTATCGACCTTTATGCAAAAGCAGCTTACAAATCAAGCGAATTCTACGCTCGTGAAGCCATCAAACCATTGGTTGACTTCATCGTCAGCGACGCTGTTCTTGCAGTAGGTAAGAAAGAACGCTTGGAACGTCTTTACAACGAATTGATCAACAAAGACTGGTTCATGACTCTCCTAGACTTGGAAGACTACATCAAGGTGAAAGAGCAAATGCTTGCTGACTACGAAAACCGTGACGCATGGTTGGATAAAGTCATCGTCAACATTGCTAAAGCAGGATTCTTCTCATCTGACCGTACAATCGCTCAGTACAACGAAGATATCTGGCACTTGAACTAAGAATTTTTGCATCAGATTATAAAACAAAACGCATCTTTAAAGGTGCGTTTTTTTATCTTTAAAATATTTTACCCTACTTTCCCCACAAGTATCTCTGCTTCGATGGTAATCTCTGTCAGTTGGCTCCAGTCAATCTTGGTCTGGTCAACATGAAAGAGGAGAGGCGTCATGGCAAGCAGGGCTTGGCGTTGCTCTGCTGTGATGGATTTGGTTAGGGAGGCTGTTTGGCTAGATTGGATACTGAAGTGTTCCTGGAAATGTTCCTTAATATCTTGATTAGAATAATCCTTCTTTGTCAGCTGGTCCTGCACCATTTGGCGGATTTCTTTGAGGTGGTTTTCAGTCGGGATGACCTTAATCAAGATACCGTCTTTGGATAAAACACGACGAAACTCCCCATAGTTGGCAGGCGAAAAGATGTCGAGCAGAATATCCATACTGGCATCTTTTATAGGAAGTCGAGCTAGGTCACCAACAAACCAATTGACCGCCCAGTTGGGTTCACTCTTGGCAGCGATTTGAACGGAATCTTTGGAAATATCAAAGGCATAGAAGGTTTTTTCAGAATGACTTTCTTGGAGTTTACGAGAGTAGAAGCCTTCGCCACAACCGATGTCCAAGACAGTTTTTGCAGATGATTTAGTCGCTAGTAGGTCAGAAATGCCTTCTAAGATAGCCTGGTAAAAGCCAGCTTCCAGGATTTGTTGGCGGTTTTGAAAATTTTCCTTGTTGTAGTTGGCGGATTGCTTGATTTGCGGTGCTAGATTGACATAGCCGAATTTTGATAAATCAAAAGAATGGCGGTTGCTACACTTGAGGCTAGACTCTACCAAGGTCAGATCTTCTTGGCAGATGGGGCAGGAAAAGGCGCTAGCAGAAGCAAAGCGCTGGAGTTTGGGTTTGAGGTTTGTATTCATAGTTTAAGTCTAGCAAAAAAAGGACTGGATAGCAAATGCATCCAGTCTGTTTTTAATATGTAAGGACGAAGTATTTTTTCTTACCACGGCGGATAACAGTCAGTTCGTTCTCTAACTTATCTGCATCACTCAAGACATAGTCAAGGTCTTGGACGCGGTCACCATTTACGTAGATAGCTCCGTTTTGGACGTCTTCACGGGCTTGGCGTTTTGAGTTAACCACGCCAGAAGATACAAGAAGTTCAACGATGTTGTGATTTTCGTCTGCTTGTACTTGGTAGTTTGGCACACCACGAAGTCCTTGTTTGAGTTCTTTGACAGAAAGATTTTTGATATTTCCAGCAAAGAGTTGCTCAGTGATGTTAAGGGCTTCTTTGTAAGCTTCTTCTCCGTGGACAAGAGTCACGACTTCACGAGCGAGGACTTTTTGAGCCAAGCGTTCGTGTGGTGCTGCTTCGAATTGTTTGCGGATGTCTTCAATCTCATCAAGTGTCAAGAAAGTAAAGATTTTCAAGAAGCGAACAGCGTCAGCGTCCATGACATTCATCCAGAATTGGTACATTTCGTATGGAGAAGTCTTTTTAGGGTTGAGCCAGACTGCGTTTCCTTCTGATTTACCAAATTTCTTACCAGTCGCATCAGTAATAAGGGGAACTGTGATAACATGACCTGTCTTGTCAGCCTTACGACGAAGCAATTCGGTACCAGCTGTCATATTTCCCCACTGGTCAGAACCACCGATTTGCAGGGTAACATTGTGGTCTTGATTTAGGACATAGAAGTCGTACCCTTGCATGATTTGGTAGGCAAACTCTGTGTAAGAAATCCCTGTTTCGATCCGTTTTTTAACAGACTCTTTGCTCATCATGTAGTTGACAGTGAAGTATTTTCCGATATCACGGAGGAAGTCAATGAAGCTGATGCTGCCAAACCAGTCGTAGTTGTTGACCATGACAGCCTTGTTTTCGCCATTTTCAAAGTCAAGAAAACGAGAAAGTTGTCCTTGGATAGACTTGACCCAGCCATCTACTGTGTCTTTTGTTTGGAGACTACGCTCAGCATCTTTGAAGGACGGATCTCCGATGAGACCTGTAGCACCGCCAACGAGCGCATAAGGTTTGTGACCTGCTAATTGCAAACGACGACTGGTCAAGATTGCGACAAGGTGGCCTAGGTGAAGGCTGTCAGCAGTTGGATCGTAGCCAGTATAATAAGAAACTTGACCTTCTTCTAGGGCTTTACGCAAAGCTTCTTCATCAGTCGTTTGAAAAATCAAACCACGCTCTTTTAGCTCATCAAAAATGTGCATATGTCTTTTCTCCTTTTTAAAATATTGTTTCTACCTATTGTATCACAAACTTGGGCAATAGCCTAGTGGAATAGGGAAGAAAGTGGCTATTTTATTGAAAGTTTACCTTTTATGGTATAATAGAGAAAGTGAGGACATTCATGAAAAAAAGAATTGATGAATTAAAAACAAAAATGCTGCATTTTTTCCAGCAACTAACTGCCAAATGGAAGAAAAAACAAGCAAATAAAAATACTGATAAGAAAGTAGCTTCTTCTAACAAACTCAAAAGGGTAGGGTCTATTCTTGCTAAGATTTTGAGTGCTTTTAAAGTGACCTTCAACACTCTCTTTATCCTAGCCTTTATCGGAGGTCTTTTGGGAGCGGGTGTGGCCATGGGCTATGGGGTTGCTCTATTTGACAAAGTCAAGGTGCCTCAAACAGAGGAATTGGTCAAACAAGTGAAGGATATTGCCTCTATCTCAGAAATTACCTATGCTGACGGAACTACCATCGCTTCGATTGAAGGAGATTTATTGCGCACATCAGTCGCTTCGGAGGCTATCTCAGATAATCTCAAGAAGGCTATCATTGCGACAGAGGACGAGCATTTCAATGAGCATAAGGGAGTTGTGCCTAAGGCCGTTATTCGTGCGACTCTGGGAACCTTTGTCGGTTTGGGATCGTCTAGTGGTGGTTCGACCTTGACGCAGCAGGTCATCAAGCAGCAAGTGGTGGGGGATGCTCCCACTCTGGCTCGTAAGGCCAAAGAAATTATTGATGCCTTGGCTTTAGAACGGGCCATGGGCAAGGATGAGATCTTGACAACCTACCTTAATATTGCTCCTTTTGGACGCAATCACAAGGGCCAAAATATTGCAGGTGCCCAGCAGGCTGCAGAGGGAATTTTTGGAGTTAATGCATCGGATTTGACAATACCTCAAGCCGCCTTTATCGCAGGTTTGCCCCAGAGTCCTATTAGTTATTCTCCTTATGAATCTGACGGCAGTATGAAGAGCGATGAGGATATGGCTTTGGGAATTAAGCGTGCCAAGGATGTCCTCTACAATATGTATCGGACAGGAGCTCTGAGTCAGGAAGACTACGACAAGTACAAGGATTATGACTTCAAGCAAGACTTTCTACCATCAGGTATTGTCAGTGGTACTTCGCGCGACTATCTCTACTATGCAACCTTGGCAGAAGCAACGGATCGGATGTACGACTACCTTATCCAGAGAGATAATGTTTCTGCGCAAGAGCAAAAAAATGAATCGATCCAGAAAGCTTACCGCGATCTAGCGACGAAGGAAATCGAGAATGGTGGATATAAGATTACGACAACTATCAATAAAAATGTTCATGCTGCGATGCAAAATGCGGTTGCGACCTACGGCTATCTGCTAGATGATTCGACAGGCCAGCCTGAAGTAGGGAATGTCCTCATGGACAACCAAACGGGAGCCATCCTTGGATTTGTTGGTGGTCGTAATTATCAAGAAAATCAGAACAATCACGCTATCGATACCAAACGTTCTCCAGCTTCAACCACTAAGCCTATACTGGCCTATGGTATCGCCATTGACCAAGGTTTGATGGGAAGTGCAAGTATCTTATCAAACTATCCGACAAACTTCTCAAACGGCAATCCCATCATGTATGTCAATAGTCCTGGTACAGCGATGATGACCTTGGGAGAAGCCCTCAACTATTCATGGAATATTCCAGCCTACTGGACTTATCGTACGCTTCGAGAGAAGGGTGTCGATGTCAAGGGCTATATGGAAAAAATGGGTTATGAAATCCCAGAATATGGCATTGAAAGTTTACCGATGGGTGGAGGAATTGAGGTTACAGTTGCCCAGCATACCAACGGATATCAGACAATAGCTAACAACGGGGTTTACCACAAGAAACACATGATTGCCAAGATCGAATCAACGGATGGTCGAGTGGTCTATGAGCATAAGGATGAGCCTGTGCAGGTTTATTCAAAAGCTACAGCAACCATCATGCAAAGTCTGCTCCGTGACGTCATTTCTTCTCGGATTACTACTAGCTTCCAGACCGACTTGGCTTCGATCAATCCAGGCCTATCTCGTGCTGACTGGATCGGAAAAACTGGTACGACCAATGAAGATGAAAATATGTGGCTCATGCTTTCTACACCTCGATTGACTCTAGGTGGCTGGTTAGGTCATGATGATAACCGACCGCTAGCCAAGGGTGCGGGTCACTACCGCAATGCCAAATACATGGCTTACTTGGTCAATGCTATCCAGCAAGCTGAACCTGGAATATGGGGAAATGATCGCTTTAATCTTGACCCAAGTGTGACTAAGTCCCAAGTTCTCCGATCAACAGGCCAAAAGCCCGGCAAAGTTTCCATCAATGGTAAGGAAATCGAACTTTCTGGTTCTACAGTGACAAGCTACTGGGCTAGCAAAGAAGGGGCGCCAGTAACCACTTACCGCTTTGCCATCGGAGGTAGCGACGCAGACTATCTGAACGCTTGGAAAACCATTCTTGGAAGCCTACCTGCAGTGACTCCTCCAAGTTCAAGCAGTGGATCAAGTTCAAGCAGTAGCTCAGGGGCAAATTCGAACAACAACACTCAAAGTGGTTCGTCAGGTCGTTCCCGTCTATTTAATCGATAATAAAAAAAGTAGCAAGAGGCAATTTTTCTTCTCTTAGCTACTTTTTTCTTTTTCTATTTCGTGTTACAATAAGGGAATGAATAAGTATCAAAAGAAGATTTTTAAGGGAACCTTGTATTCACTGTTCTCAGGTCTGATTTGGGGGATTTGCGGGATTTTAGGAGAGTATTTTTTCACTCATTATCCAGTATCGTCTGGTTGGATTACCTCTATGCGTTTGCTGGTGGCGGGGAGTTTGGTTTTAGCTTTATCTGCCTTTCAGTTGCGTGGTCGCTTGTTGGATATCTGGAAAGATAAGAAAAATTATCTACCTTTTTTAGCCTATGCTATTCTAGGTATTTTTTCTGTGCAGTTTTTCTTCTATCTCTGTGTTGAGTATTCCAATGCGACGACGGCGACTATTTTACAATTTATCAGCCCTGTTTTTATTTTGTTTTACAATCGCATTGTCTACCAGAAGAAGGCTTCGATTACAGCGATTCTCTATGTTTTGATTGCCATGCTAGGTGTTTTTTTGATGGCCACAAAAGGGGACTTGTCCCAGTTGTCCATGACACCCTTGGCTCTAGTGACAGGCTTGCTCAGTGCAGTAGGCGTCATGTTTAATGTCATCCTGCCCCAACGATTTGCCCGCCACTATGGTTTTGTACCCACTGTTGGTTGGGGGATGATTCTCGCAGGGCTCTTTAGCAATCTGCTCTATCCAGTCCATCATGTCACCTTCCAATTGGATGCTAGCAGCGTGATGATTTGTTTGATTATTGCCGTATTTGGAACAGCTTTTGCCTTCTTCCTGTCTATGAAGGCCGTCTCTCTCGTTTCTCCTCTGGTTGTATCTGTAGTGAGCGCTAGCGAGCCTCTCTCTTCAGCGCTATTGAGCGTCCTCTTTCTCGGTCTCGTCCTAGATGGATTTCTAGTTTTGGCCATGATTTTGATCATAGTCCCTATGGTCTTCTTGTCTATCGAAGAAGCCAAAGAAGGGAAGTAAAGACGATTATTTTGATAGTTTAGGCTTCAAATTTGAAGCCTTTTTTGGTAGAATAGGTATCATTATAATGAACCAGGAGGCGCCTATGACTGCCACAAAAATGAATGCTCAAGAAATCATCCAATTTATCGCCAATGCAGAGAAGAAAACCAGTGTCAAAGTAACCTTTGAAGGCCAACTAG
Source organism: Streptococcus oralis (assembly GCF_001579175.1). Classification (GTDB taxonomy): domain Bacteria; phylum Bacillota; class Bacilli; order Lactobacillales; family Streptococcaceae; genus Streptococcus; species Streptococcus oralis_O. Next base: position 13,919 of record NZ_KQ970762.1, on the reverse strand, counting down.
CAACTGCTATTCCTAGCTCTGTTGTCAAACTAGGCAATGTTCTTTTTGGAGATTGGAAGGATATCGCTCCGCTTCTCGAAGGCTTGGTAGAAAATCAAGATTATGTTGTCGAGCAAGATGCTCGTAATTCGGCAGTTCCCTTGCTAGACAAGCGTGATATCAACGCTCGTATCGAACCAGGTGCTATTATCCGTGACCAAGTGGAAATTGGTGACAATGCTGTCATTATGATGGGAGCGGTCATCAATATCGGAGCAGAAATCGGTGCAAGAACCATGATTGATATGGGTGCTATCCTTGGTGGTCGTGCCATCGTTGGGAAGAATAGTCACGTTGGTGCAGGTGCAGTTTTGGCAGGTGTGATTGAGCCAGCTAGTGCTGAACCAGTCCGTGTCGGAGACAATGTTCTTATCGGTGCCAATGCAGTGGTTATTGAAGGAGTCCAAATCGGTAGTGGTTCAGTTGTCGCTGCAGGAGCTATCGTTACCCAAGATGTTCCAGAAAATGTGGTAGTAGCAGGTGTTCCGGCTCGTATCATCAAAGAAATTGATGCCCAAACCCAACAAAAAACAGCGCTAGAGGATGCGCTTCGTACCTTGTAAGTGTAAAAGTAAAAAAGAGGCGGACCCCTTTTTCCAGCCTCTTTCTGCTATATAGGAGGACAGATAGATGTTAGATTTGATTCAGACTCGACGAGATTTGCACCAGATTCCAGAGATTGGCTTGGAAGAGTTTAAAACTCAGGCTTATTTGCTGGATGTGATTGAAAAATTGACTACGGGCAAGGATTTTGTTCAGGTTCGTACTTGGCGAACAGGGATTTTGGTCTATTTGCAGGGAAGCCAGCCGAAGCGGACTATTGGTTGGCGAACAGACATTGATGGCCTCCCTATCCTTGAACAAACAGGCCTTCCTTTTTCTTCCCAACATCAAGGTCGTATGCATGCTTGCGGACATGATTTCCACATGACCATTGCCTTGGGCTGTTTAGAGCGTGCTCTTGAGGAGCAACCCAAGAATAATCTGCTTTTTCTATTTCAGCCTGCTGAAGAAAATGAAGCTGGTGGCATGCTCATGTATGAGGAGGGTGCTTTTGGAGACTGGCTACCAGACCAGTTTTATGGACTCCATGTTCGTCCGGATTTGAAAGTTGGTCAGATTGCGACCAATACCCATACGCTCTTTGCAGGGACTTGTGAAGTGAAGATTCGTTTCAAAGGAAAAGGTGGG
>NZ_KQ970762.1:9941-12585 GCF_001579175.1 Streptococcus oralis | reverse complement strand
CAGCCTTCCCGCATGAGGCCAATGATGCCTTGGTGGCTGCTAGCTACTTTATCACTCAGGTGCAGTCAGTTGTCAGCCGCAATGTCAACCCAATCGAGGGAGCAGTGGTGACCTTTGGTGTTTTCCAAGCTGGTGTTGCGAATAATGTCATCACAGATACAGCCTTTTTACATGGTACCATTCGAGCCTTGACCCAGGACATGAGTCTCTTGGTGCAAAAGAGAGTTAGGACAGTAGCGGAGGGAGTTGCAGCAGCCTTTGGGATGGAAGTCGAAATCGAACTTAAACAAGGAGGCTACCTCCCTGTTGAGAACAATCCGGCCTTGGCGCGTGAACTGATGGACTTCTTTGGAGAAAAAGATGGAATTGAGTTGATTGATATCGAGCCTGCTATGACAGGTGAAGATTTTGGTTATCTCCTTTCGAAAGTAGACGGCGTTATGTTTTGGTTAGGTATCGATAGTCCCTACGCCCTTCATCACCCTCAGATGAGTCCCAAGGAAGAAGCCTTAGCTATTGGAGTGGATGCGGTCTCTAGCTTTCTTAAAAAGAAGGCAGCAGAGTAGAGGGCTTATCTATGAAATCGAAATTACGCAAGCAAGTCTTGCAAGAAATGAAGGCAGTTCCTCAGAAGCAAAAAATTGCTATGGATCAAGCTTTAACCGAACGATTTTTGAATCATCCTGTTTACCACGAGGCTAAGGTCGTCGCAACCTACCTCTCTTTTCCGCATGAGTTTCAAACGCAGGGACTGATTGACCAGGCGCTGAAGGACGGCAAAAAAGTTTTGATACCAAAAACCTATCCCAAGGGGCGCATGGACTTTGTGGTCTACGATCCGCAGCAGTTGAAAAAAACTTCCTTTGGTTTACTGGAGCCCCAAGGGGACTTGGAAGTGGTGGATGCCTCTCAGATTGATTTGATTCATGTTCCAGGCTTGGCTTTTACAAGAGAGGGGTATCGGATTGGATATGGCGGAGGCTATTACGACCGCTATCTGGAGAATTTTGCTGGTCAGACCATGAGTACAATCTATCCTTGTCAAGTTCAGGAGTTTAACTCTGAAGACCATGATATTGCTGTTCAGGAGGTGCTAATCTATGAAGGAAATCTTTGATAAACGTCACCCTGTGACTAGTTTTTTCCTCCTAGTGACTGGCTTTGTATTTTTACTGATGCTGATTACTACGGGTATCAACTTTGATCGGGTCAAAACTCTGTTTCAGTTTGGAGCTATGTATGGACCGATCATTCGCCTGTTCCCTGAGCAACTATGGCGCCTTTTTTCGGCTATATTTGTGCATATTGGTTGGGAACATTTTATCGTCAATATGCTTTCACTCTACTTTCTTGGAGAACAGGTGGAGGAGATTTTCGGCTCCAAGCAGTTCTTTTTTCTCTATCTCTTATCAGGAATGATGGGCAATCTCTTTGTGTTTGCTTTCACACCGAAAGTCCTAGCAGCAGGAGCATCCACCTCCCTCTATGGACTATTTGCTGCGATTATCGTTTTGCGTTACGCGACTCGCAACCCCTATATCCAGCAGTTAGGACAATCCTACCTGACGCTTTTCGTGATAAATATCATTGGAAGTGTTCTAATTCCAGGAATCAGCCTAGCAGGGCATATTGGTGGCGCAGTCGGTGGAGCATTTCTAGCAGTTATCTTTCCAGTCAAATGGGAAAAAAGGATGTTTAGTACCAGTCAGCGAATCGGAGCAACCCTACTTTTTGTCGCACTAGCCGTTTTCCTTTTCTACAAAGGAATGAGCTATGTGTAGGGGTGGGATAGTTAAATGAGCATGGATTCAGTTGCTAATAAGTCATCTACAAAGATGGCTTTTTGGTTGCAAAATTGGAAGGATAGCGAGTTTTTTGTATCTTACGATTTGATGAATTTGTCTTATCTTTAATAGACTAAAAAATGCTATAATAGTCAATGATAAAAGAATGGACGAGGTAGTCAAATGGAAAATTGCGTTTACATCATTTCAGGTCCTCCTGGTGTTGGGAAAAGCACAGTCAGTAAGGAGTTGGCTTATTCTTTTAAGAAGAGTGCAGTAATTGAAGGCGACATGATTTATTTAATGATTAAAGGAGGACTCGTGGCTCCTTGGGAAGATGATGGTTATTATATGGATTTATTTTGGGATAATATCATCAGTCTAATCAATAATTTCATTGACCGAGGCATTACCGTTGTGATAGAATATGTCATTTTTGAAGAGCAACTAAAGAAAATTGCAACTTTCTTAAAAGAAAAACAAATCAGTTTAAAATACTGTGTCCTGCTGGCTGAAGAAGAAACCTTGAAAAAACGAGATTCCTTAAGGAAAGAAATTGAGAGAACAGGCGATTTATCAATCCAGTCAAGAAATGAGTTCCTAGCTAATAATATCAAAAAAAATCACTTGCTGTTTACAGATCAGTTAGATGCTAGAGAAACGGCTCGAATCATCAAAACGTCAAGCAGATTTGTGTTTGAAATTCTGTAGTCAGTGGCAAAGTACCAAGATTGAGATGGAAGATTGACAGAGACACTTCAGCAATTTTAAACCGCATGCAATTTTTGTAAAGTAAAAGCATCTCTAGAGAACAAATTCTAGAGATACTTTTTTTACATATGCAAGATGGATTATTCCCC
>NZ_KQ970762.1:0-9921 GCF_001579175.1 Streptococcus oralis | reverse complement strand
CCCCAGCTAACTCTTTCCCAAGTTGGATGAGGTAGTCTTTCAAGTCGTCTTTGACTTGTGGATGTTTGAGAGCGTAGTCGATGGAGGTTTTCATAAAGCCAAACTTGTCTCCGACATCGTAACGAGCCCCCTTGAACTCACGAGCAAATACACGTTGTGTTTTATTGAGGGTGTCGATTGCATCTGTCAGCTGGATTTCATTTCCTGCGCCTGGAGCTTGGTTTTCGAGGATTTGGAAAATTTCAGGCGTGAGGAGGTAGCGGCCAATAATAGCAAGGTCGCTAGGAGCGTCTTCTGGCGCAGGTTTTTCGACGAAGGTTTCAACGCTGTAAAGGCCATCTTTTCCTTCGCCTTGCGGAGCAATAACTCCATAGGCAGATACTTCGTCATGAGGGACTGGCATAACAGCGATAGTAGACGCGTGTGTACGTTCGTAGTCATCCATGAGTTGTTTGGTAAGTGGAACAGCCTTTTCGTTGGTGATATCCATCAAGTCATCACCAAGCATAACGACAAAAGGTTCATTTCCAACGAAAGCTTTTGCCTGCAAAACAGCATCTCCGAGACCACGTGGATGAGTTTGACGAATAAAATGCAGGCGCATGCCAGTTGTTTCATCAACCAGCTTCAAAAGATCCGTTTTTCCTTTTTCTTTGAGGTTGTATTCCAATTCAAAGTTTGAGTCGAAGTGGTCCTCGATGGAACGTTTTGACTTACCTGTAACAACCAAGATATCTTCGATACCAGACTTGAGGGCTTCTTCAACGATAAACTGGATAGTGGGCTTGTCTACGATTGGCAACATTTCCTTGGCCAAGGCCTTAGTTGCTGGGAGGAAACGAGTTCCCAATCCAGCGGCAGGGATGACTGCTTTTCTGACTTTTTGTTTCATAATGTTCCTTTCTATAAGGGTCTAAGACCATTCGTTTTCTGCTTTAAATTCATTGTTCATGATGTCATTGATTGCTTCTTTGATATTGACACCTTCATAGATAACTCGGTAGATGGCCTGTGTGATCGGCATGTAGACATCCAATTCCTGAGCCAGTTCGTAAGCTGCTCGAGTTGTTGAAATTCCTTCAATGACCATACCCATGTTTGCTTCGATGTCTGCTAGGGATTCTCCACGGCCGAGAGCATCACCGGCTCTCCAGTTACGAGAGTGGACAGATGTCCCCGTTACGATCAAATCACCAACTCCAGAAAGACCGCTATAAGTCAGAGGATTAGCTCCAAGAGCGACACCTAGACGGGTGATTTCTGCCAAGCCACGTGCGATGATTGCTGCCTTGGCATTGTCGCCAAAGCCTAAGCCATGTAATGCTCCTGCACCAACTGCGATGATGTTTTTAAGAGCACCAGCGGTTTCAACACCTATAACATCCGTATTGGTATAGAGGCGGAAGTAGTGATTGCTAAAGAGATTTTGGACATGCTGGGCAGTTTCAAGATCTTTGGAGGCTGCGGTAATCAAGGTAATATCGCGTACAATGGTTTCCTCAGCGTGGCTAGGTCCTGAAACAACGACGACTTCACTACGGAGATCGGCTGGAATTTCCTCTTCAAGAATGGTTGAGAGACGTTTGTGGCTATCTGGTTCCAAGCCTTTGGAGGCATGCATGATGACAACCTTGTGATCAAGTACCTTTGCTACTTGTTGGGCAACCAGTCTCGTTACTTTTGTTGGGACTACAAATAAAACAGCATCCACATCCTTTAGTGTTTCTTCCAAGTCATGATAGGCTTTGATCTTTTCGTCGAGTAGGATATCTTTGAAATAGCGTTTGTTTGTATGTTGGTTATTGATTTCATCAATTTGGTCAGAAATATTTCCCCAAATTCGAACTTCGTGTCCATTGTCGTTTAGGACCTGCGAAAGGGCGGTCCCCCAAGAACCAGGACCCAAGACAGCGATGGTTTGTTTCTTCATCTTTTCCTCCTTGTAAGAGTTCTTCCTTTCATTTTACCATAAAAAGCCTTTTCATGCATCACCTGTAGATGAAAGCGCACTAATTTATAATAAGGAGACTTCTTTGACAAGATGCCTCTTTTTTGCTAGAATAGCATCAATATGAAGGAATGAGAAGGAGCTGACGCAGGATGTCGCTCCCTTTATCTATTTTATTAGGAGGAAATATGCTCATTAAAAAAATAAAAACCTATAAATGGCAGGCCTTGGCATCCTTAATGATGACAGGTTTGATGGTTGCGAGTTCACTCTTGCAACCGCGCTATTTGCAAGAGGTGTTAGAGGCTTTGTTGGCCGGTCAACATGAGGCTATCTATAGTATTGGCGCTTGGCTGATAGGAGTAGCCCTAGTCGGTCTGGTTGCAGGTGGGGTCAATGTAACGCTTGCTGCCTATATTGCTCAAGGAGTGTCTTCGGACCTTCGGGAAGACGCTTTTCGCAAGATTCAGACTTTTTCTTATGCCAATATCGAGCAGTTTAATGCAGGCAACCTTGTAGTCCGTATGACCAATGATATCAACCAAATTCAGAACGTGGTGATGATGGCTTTTCAAATCCTCTTCCGTCTCCCTCTTCTCTTTATCGGTTCCTTTATCTTGGCGGTTCACACTCTCCCGTCACTTTGGTGGGTGATTGTCCTTATGGTGCTCCTCATCTTTGCACTAACAGGTATCATGATGGGGATGATGGGACCACGTTTTGCGAAGTTTCAAACCCTTCTTGAACGGATCAATGCTATCGCCAAAGAAAATCTACGTGGTGTGCGCGTAGTCAAATCCTTTGTACAAGAAAAAGCACAATTTAACAAATTTACTGAGGTTTCAGATGAACTTCTCGGCCAAAATCTTTATATCGGTTATGCCTTCTCGGTTATAGAACCTGTTATGATGCTAGTCGGATATGGGGCTGTCTTTCTCTCTATCTGGCTGGTGGCCGGAATGGCTCAGTCAGATCCGTCTGTAGTGGGCTCGATTGCTTCCTTTATCAATTATCTCAGCCAGATTATCTTTACTATTATCATGGTTGGATTTTTGGGAAATTCTGTCAGTCGCGCCATGATTTCCTTGCGTCGTATCCGCGAAATTTTAGAAACCGAGCCAGCGATGACCTTTAAAGATCTCCCAGATGAAGAGTTAGAAGGAAGTCTCTCTTTTGAAAATGTGACCTTTACCTATCCTAATGATGACGAACCTATGCTGAAGAATGTAACCTTTGATGTTGCGCCTGGTCAGATGGTCGGTGTGGTAGGGGCTACTGGAGCAGGGAAGTCCACTCTAGCTCAGTTAATTCCACGACTGTTTGATCCGCAGGAGGGGTCTATTAAGATTGGTGGCAAGGATATTCGAGACGTCAGCGAAGGAACCTTGCGTAAAACAGTTTCCATCGTCTTGCAACGTGCTATTCTTTTTAGTGGAACCATTGCAGATAATCTCCGTCAAGGGAAAGGCAATGCTAGCGTGTCCGAATTGGAACGTGCAGCACGAATCGCCCAAGCCAGCGAATTTATCGGGCGCATGGAAAATAAATTTGATAGTCCGGTCGAAGAACGTGGCACCAACTTCTCTGGTGGACAAAAACAACGGATGTCCATTGCCCGTGGGATTGTCAGCAATCCCCGTATACTGATTTTTGACGATTCGACTTCGGCCTTGGATGCCAAGTCAGAAAGACTCGTACAGGAGGCTTTGAACAAAGACCTGAAAGGGACGACAACCATTATCATCGCTCAAAAAATCAGTTCAGTCGTCCATGCAGACAAGATTTTGGTCTTGGATCAAGGACGCTTGATTGGAGAAGGAAGGCATGCAGACTTGGTAGCTAGTAATGCCGTCTACCGCGAAATCTACGAAACACAAAAGGGAAAGGAGGAATAAAATGAAAACTGTTCGATTTTTCTGGAATTATTTTAAAGTCTACAAGCTCTCCTTTGTCATTGTGATTTTGATGGTTGCGGTGGCGACAATTGCCCAAGCCCTCTTTCCTGTTTTTTCAGGCCAAGCAGTAACAGAGCTAGCTAACCTAGTTCTAGCTTATCAAAATGGGGCTTCCGAACTAGCCTGGCAGAGTTTATCAGCTCTGATGCTGAATCTAGCTCTGGTTGTCCTCGCCCTAGTAGTATCCAGTTTGATTTACATGACCTTTATGACTCGTGTGATTGCTGAGTCAACAAATGAGATGCGTAAGGGCCTCTTTGGCAAACTTTCCTGTTTGACGGTTTCTTTCTTTGACCGCCATCAGGATGGCGACATCCTCTCTCGCTTCACGAGCGACTTGGATAACATCCTTCAAGCTTTCAATGAAAGTCTAGTTCAGGTTATGAGCAATATTGCTCTTTACATCGGTTTGATTTTTGTCATGTTTTCAAAAAATGTGACGCTAGCCCTAATAACAGTAGCCAGCACCCCAGTGGCCTTTCTCATGTTGGTTTTTATCGTGAAAATGGCCCGCAAGTACACTAATCTCCAGCAAAAAGAGGTTGGGAAACTCAATGCCTACATGGACGAAAGTATTTCAGGTCAGAAAGCTGTTATCGTACAAGGAATTCAAGACGACATCGTAGCAGGATTTGTGGAGCAAAATGAGCGCGTGCGCAAGGCAACTTTTAAAGGGAGAATGTTCTCAGGTATCCTCTTTCCAGTTATGAATGGGATGAGCTTGGTTAATACGGCTATCGTCATTTTTGCAGGTTCTGCGGTCTTGCTGAACGATCCAAGTGTCGAAACAACGACAGCCCTAGGTTTGATTGTCATGTTTACCCAATTTTCTCAGCAGTACTACCAGCCGATTATCCAGGTGGCTGCGAGTTGGGGGAGCCTCCAGTTGGCCTTTACCGGAGCGGATCGTATCCAAGAAATGTTTGATGCAGAAGAAGAGGTTCGCCCGCAAAATGCACCAGCCTTTACGGAATTACGAGAAGGTGTTGAAATCAGTCACATTGATTTCTCTTATGTGCCAGACAAGCCGATTTTAAAAGATGTCAGCATTTCAGCTCCTAAGGGGCAGATGATAGCTGTTGTCGGTCCGACTGGTTCAGGGAAAACGACCATCATGAACCTCATCAATCGTTTCTACGATGTGGATGCAGGTAGCATTTCCTTTGATGGGAAAGACATTCGTGACTATGACTTGGATAGCCTGCGGAGCAAGGTCGGGATTGTCCTGCAGGATTCGGTCTTGTTTAGTGGGACAATCCGAGACAATATCCGCTTCGGTGTACCAGATGCCAGTCAGGAAATGGTCGAAGCAGCTGCCAAGGCAACTCATATTCATGATTATATCGAAAGCTTGCCTGACAAGTATGATACCCTTATTGATGATGAGCAAAATATCTTCTCGACTGGGCAGAAACAATTGATTTCCATCGCTCGGACCTTGATGACAGATCCTCAAGTCCTAATCTTAGATGAGGCGACTTCCAATGTCGATACCGTAACAGAAAGCAAGATTCAACATGCCATGGAGGCAGTTGTAGCAGGACGAACCAGTTTTGTCATTGCCCATCGTCTCAAGACTATCCTCAATGCCGATCAGATTATTGTCCTCAAAGATGGAGAAGTCATTGAACGTGGAAATCATCACGAGTTGCTCAAACTCGGCGGTTTCTACTCAGAACTGTATCACAATCAATTTGTCTTCGAATAAGAAAGAAGTTGTCCTCATTGGGCAGCTTTTTCTTGACTATAAAAAATACTTATCACGGTCTTTTAAAAAACATATTAGACAGGAAAGGATTGGAGTGATAAGATAAGACTGTCGCAAGAAAATCGAAGGGAGACACATCATGGCTAGAACGGTTGTAGGAGTTGCTGCAAATCTATGTCCTGTAGATGCAGAAGGGAAAAACATTCATTCATCTGTATCTTGTAAATTTGCAGAGAGCATTCGTCAAGTTGGCGGTCTCCCTTTAGTGATTCCTGTAGGGGATAAGTCCATTGTTCGCGATTATGTAGAAATGATTGACAAACTCATCTTGACAGGTGGGCAAAACGTCCATCCCCAGTTTTATGGGGAGAAAAAGACCATTGAGAGCGATGATTATAACCTTGTACGCGATGAGTTTGAACTAGCTCTCTTGAAAGAAGCGCTCCGTCAGAATAAACCAATTATGGCAATCTGCCGTGGTGTTCAGCTGGTCAATGTTGCTTTTGGTGGCACTCTCCACCAAGAAATTGAAGGTCACTGGCAAGGCTTGCCTTTTGGGACATCTCATTCTATTGAAACGGTAGAAGGAAGCGTGGTGGCTCAGTTGTTCGGCAAAGAAAGTCAAGTTAACTCAGTCCATCGTCAAAGTATCAAAGATCTAGCTCCTAATTTCCGTGTAACGGCTGTAGATCCTCGCGACCAGACGGTGGAAGCGATTGAGTCTATCGACGAGCACCGTATCATTGGTTTGCAGTGGCATCCAGAGTTTCTGGTCAATGAAGAAGAAGGCAATTTAGAACTATTTGAGTATTTATTAAATGAATTGTAACGGTTAGAGACTCTAGCCGTTTTTTATTCGTCCCTTCAGATTTTTTGTATTTTAGCATTTTTACGCAAACGTTTGAATTCTGATAAAAATTGGGCAAATTCAATAAAAAAGCTTGAAAAAATCGAAGGTAAGCGTTATGATAGAAAAGAAGAAATATTGGAGGAATATCATGTCACATATTAAATTTGACTATTCAAAAGTTTTGGACAAATTTGTTGCCCCACATGAAGTGGAATACATGCAATCACAAGTAACAGCAGCAGACGAATTGATTCGTAAAGGAACTGGTGCTGGTAGCGACTTTTTGGGTTGGTTGGACCTTCCTGAAAATTACGACCGCGAAGAATTCGACCGCATCTTGAAAGCTGCTGAGCAAATCAAGTCAGATAGCGATGTCTTGGTTGTGATCGGTATCGGTGGATCTTACCTTGGTGCCAAAGCAGCTATTGACTTCTTGAACCACCACTTTGCTAACTTGCAAACAAAAGAAGAACGCAAAGCACCACAAATCCTTTACGCAGGAAACTCAATCTCATCTACTTACCTTGCTGACTTGGTAGAGTACGTAGCAGACAAAGATTTCTCAGTAAACGTGATTTCTAAATCAGGTACAACAACTGAACCAGCCATCGCTTTTCGTGTCTTCAAAGAACTTTTGGTTAAGAAATACGGTCAAGAAGAAGCTAATAAACGTATCTACGCTACAACTGACCGCCAAAAAGGTGCTGTTAAGGTTGAAGCAGATGCCAACGGTTGGGAAACATTTGTTGTTCCAGATGACATCGGTGGACGCTTCTCAGTCTTGACAGCAGTTGGTTTGCTTCCAATCGCTGCATCAGGAGCTGACATCAAAGCCCTTATGGAGGGTGCGAATGCAGCTCGTAAAGACTACACTTCAGACAAACTTTCTGAAAATGAAGCTTACCAATATGCAGCTGTTCGTAACATCCTTTACCGCAAAGGCTACGCTACTGAAATCTTGGTAAACTACGAGCCATCACTTCAATACTTCTCAGAATGGTGGAAACAATTGGCTGGTGAGTCAGAAGGGAAAGACCAAAAAGGTATTTACCCAACTTCAGCAAACTTCTCAACTGACTTGCACTCATTGGGTCAATTTATCCAAGAAGGAACTCGTATCATGTTTGAAACAGTTGTCCGTGTGGACAAACCACGCAAGAATGTGATTATCCCTACTTTGGAAGAAGACCTTGATGGACTTGGTTACCTTCAAGGAAAAGACGTTGACTTTGTAAACAAAAAAGCAACTGACGGTGTTCTTCTTGCCCACACAGACGGTGATGTACCAAACATGTACGTTACTCTTCCTGAGCAAGATGCCTTCACTCTTGGCTACACGATCTACTTCTTCGAATTGGCAATCGCCCTTTCAGGTTACTTGAATGCTATCAACCCATTTGACCAACCAGGTGTTGAAGCCTACAAACGTAACATGTTTGCCCTTCTTGGAAAACCAGGATTTGAAGAATTGAGCAAAGAGCTTAACGCACGTCTATAATAGAAGAAAAGAGTGGCTTGTCCACTCTTTTTACTCTCTTTATTCGTAGACATTGGACTCAGGCGAGACTTGTGATATAATATAGAAAGCAAAAAGGCAGACGCCTAGAGACTTTATAGGAGAAACTATGTCAAAAGATATCCGCGTACGCTACGCACCAAGTCCGACCGGACTACTACACATCGGAAATGCCCGTACAGCATTATTCAACTACCTCTACGCACGCCATCATGGTGGAACTTTTATCATCCGTATCGAAGATACCGACCGTAAACGCCATGTTGAGGATGGTGAACGTTCACAGCTTGAAAATCTTCGTTGGTTAGGCATGGACTGGGATGAAAGCCCCGAAACCCATGAAAACTACCGCCAGTCTGAGCGTTTGGAACTCTATCAAAAATACATCGATCAATTGCTGGCCGAAGGAAAAGCCTACAAATCTTACGTTACAGAAGAAGAGTTGGCAGCTGAGCGCGAACGCCAAGAAGCAGCTGGCGAAACACCACGCTACATCAATGAATATCTTGGCATGAGCGAAGAAGAAAAGGCGGCTTACATTGCAGAACGTGAAGCGGCTGGTATCATCCCAACTGTCCGTTTGGCTGTCAATGAGTCTGGTATCTACAAATGGTACGATATAGTCAAAGGGGATATCGAATTTGAAGGTGGCAATATCGGTGGGGACTGGGTTATCCAAAAGAAAGATGGCTATCCAACTTACAATTTTGCCGTTGTGATCGATGACCATGATATGCAAATTTCTCACGTTATCCGTGGAGATGACCACATTGCCAACACTCCAAAACAGCTTATGGTTTATGAGGCTCTTGGTTGGGAAGCTCCAGAGTTCGGTCACATGACCTTGATTATCAACTCTGAAACTGGTAAGAAGTTATCTAAACGCGATACTAATACCCTTCAGTTTATCGAAGACTACCGTAAAAAAGGCTATTTGCCAGAAGCAGTCTTTAACTTTATTGCTCTTCTTGGTTGGAACCCAGGTGGCGAAGATGAAATTTTCTCACGTGAGGAATTGATTAAACTCTTTGATGAAAATCGTCTCAGCAAGTCACCAGCAGCCTTCGATCAGAAGAAACTAGACTGGATGAGCAACGACTACATCAAGAGAGCTGACTTAGCAACTATCTTTGAGATGGCAAAACCATTCCTAGAAAAAGCAGGGCGTTTGACTGACAAGTCTGAAAAAATGGTGGAACTCTACAAACCACAAATGAAGTCAGTGGATGAAATTGTTCCATTGACAGATCTTTTCTTTGCAGATTTCCCAGAGTTGACAGACGCTGAGCGCGAGGTCATGGCAGGAGAAACCGTTCCGGTTGTTCTAGAAGCCTTCAAAGCGAAACTAGAAGCAATGACAGATGAGGAATTTGTGACAGAAAACATCTTCCCACAAATCAAAGCAGTTCAAAAAGAAACAGGCATCAAAGGGAAAAACCTCTTCATGCCGATTCGTATTGCTGTATCAGGTGAAATGCATGGACCGGAATTACCAGACACCATTTTCTTGCTCGGACGTGAAAAATCAATTCAGCATATCGAAAACATGCTGAAGCAGATTCCTAATTAAGTAGGTAGAATGTAGGGAGATGAGCTCATCCTTTCTTGGAGAGTAAGAGAAGGCCCTTTAAATTAAAAATCAAAAGAGTCGGTTAATCTGGCTCTTTTTGATCGTTTTCCAAGAATTTGTATAGGTTTGAAAAAAGTTCTTGACAAAGGGAGAAAAGAAGGTATAATAGAAAGAGTCGAAAAGCTCAGGTCCGTTGGTCAAGGGGTTAAGACACCGCCTTTTCACGGCGGTAACACGGGTTCGAATCCCGTACGGACTATGGTGTATTGTGGTTAGAAAAAACTTGGAAAAAAGTTTAAAAAACTTGTTGACAGAGAGAGCTAGCTGTGATATACTAATATAGTTGTCGCTCACGAGAGAAGTGAGAAACAAAG
>NZ_KQ970761.1:196020-210346 GCF_001579175.1 Streptococcus oralis | reverse complement strand
TGTCTTCCCGATCAATCACGAGGATACTTAAGGGTATCTTTTTTTATTTATCAAGGGGATTCTGAGAATCTTTTTTTGTTTATGGGAATAATTTTGTGAGTACTAGCAGTACTTAAGGAATGGTAGTGACTATATATTTTCTTTAATTATGGTAAAATAGTAAGAGAATAATGTGAGGAAAATGAATGTCAAGTAAGTTTGAAATTTTAATGAATCAACTAGGAATCTCTGATCAATTGAGACGGGATCCTGCTCTTGTTGATGCTAGAATTGAGCGTGTTGTGGTTCATAAAATTAGTAAGATTTGGGAATTTCATTTTGTATTTTCTAATATTTTACCGATTGAAATCTTTTTAGAGTTAAAGAAAGGGCTTGGTGAAGAATTTTCTAAGACAGGAAGCCGAGCTGTTTTCGAAATCAAGGCTCTGTCTCAAGAATTTTCTAATCAACTCTTGCAGGCCTACTATAGAGAGGCCTTTTCTGAAGGTCCATGTGCAAGTCAGGGGTTTAAATCTCTTTACCAGAATTTAAACGTTCGTGCGGAGGGAAATCAACTCATTATTGAAGGTTCAGAGGCGATTGATAAGGAGCACTTTAAGAAGAATCATCTTCCTAATTTGGCACAGCAACTCGAAAAGTTTGGTTTTCCAGCTTTTGTATGCCAAATAGAAAAGAACGATGCTCTTACACAAGAGCAGGAGGAAGCCTTCCATACGGAGAATGAACAGATTGTTCAAGCTGCCAATGAGGAAGCGCTCCGGGCTATGGAGCAACTGGAACAAATGGCTCCTCCTCCAGTAGAAGAGAAGCCAGCCTTTGATTTTCAGGCTAAGAAAGCTGCAGCCAAGCCAAAGTTAGACAAGGCAGAAGTTACCCAGATGATTGATGTGACGACTGAGGAAAATCGTTTGGTCTTTGAAGGGGTCGTTTTTGATGTGGAACATAAAGTGACTAGAACTGGTCGCGTTTTGATCAATTTTAAAATGACGGACTACACGTCAAGTTTTTCAATGCAAAAATGGGTCAAGAATGAAGAAGAGGCTCAGAAGTTTGATATCATTAAGAAGAATTCATGGCTCCGAGTTCGTGGGAATGTGGAGATGAATAACTTCACACGCGATTTGACAATGAACGTGCAGGATGTGCAGGAAGTTGTTCACTATGAGCGGAAGGATTTGATGCCAGAAGGTGAGCGTCGGGTTGAGTTTCATGCTCATACAAATATGTCGACTATGGATGCTCTGCCTGAGGTCGAAGAAATCGTTGCGACAGCTGCAAAATGGGGTCATAAGGCGGTAGCAATTACGGACCATGGCAATGTCCAGTCCTTCCCACATAGCTATAAGGCAGCCAAGAAAGCGGGAATCCAGCTAATCTATGGAATGGAAGCTAATATTGTGGAGGATCGTGTTCCTATTGTCTACAATGAGGTTGAGATGAATCTATCTGAAGCAACCTACGTGGTCTTTGACGTGGAAACGACAGGTCTTTCAGCCATCTATAATGATTTGATTCAGGTTGCGGCATCTAAGATGTACAAGGGTAATATCATCGCTGAATTTGATGAATTTATCAATCCTGGCCATCCCTTGTCAGCTTTTACTACTGAGTTGACTGGGATTACAGATGACCATGTTAAAAATGCCAAACCACTGGAACAAGTTTTACAAGAATTCCAAGAGTTTTGCAAGGATACAGTTTTAGTTGCTCACAATGCCACCTTTGACGTTGGCTTTATGAATGCCAACTATGAGCGTCATGGTCTGCCTAAGATTAGCCAGCCAGTTATCGATACGCTGGAGTTTGCTAGAAATCTCTATCCTGAGTATAAACGCCATGGTTTGGGACCTTTGACTAAGCGTTTTAGTGTAGCACTTGAACACCACCACATGGCTAATTACGATGCGGAAGCTACTGGTCGTCTGCTTTTCATCTTTATCAAAGAGGTAGCAGACAAACATGGTGTGACGGATCTAGCTAGACTAAACATTGATTTGATTAGTCCAGATTCTTATAAAAAAGCTCGAATCAAGCATGCGACGATTTATGTCAAGAATCAGGTGGGGCTGAAGAATATCTTTAAGCTGGTTTCTTTGTCCAATACCAAGTACTTTGAAGGAGTGCCGCGGATTCCGAGAACAGTTCTAGATGCCCATCGGGAGGGTTTGATTTTGGGGTCGGCTTGCTCGGAAGGTGAAGTTTTTGATGCGGTCGTTTCTCAAGGTGTGGATGCGGCGGTTGAAGTGGCCAAGTATTATGACTTTATCGAGGTCATGCCACCTGCCATCTATGCTCCTTTGATTGCCAAGGAGCAGGTCAAGGATATGGAAGAACTTCAGACCATCATCAAGAGTTTGATAGAGGTTGGAGACCGCCTTGGCAAGCCTGTTCTGGCTACGGGAAATGTCCACTATATCGAACCGGAAGAAGAGATTTACCGTGAAATTATCGTCCGTAGTTTGGGCCAGGGGGCTATGATTAACCGAACCATCGGTCACGGCGAACATGCCCAACCGGCTCCGCTACCTAAGGCTCATTTTCGAACGACAAATGAGATGTTGGATGAATTTGCCTTCTTGGGCGAGGAGCTAGCACACAAGCTAGTTATTGATAATCCCAATGCCTTGGCAGAAATTTTTGAGCCTGTTGAGGTCGTTAAGGGTGACTTGTATACACCTTTCATCGACAAGGCTGAAGAAACGGTCGCTGAGTTGACTTATAAGAAGGCCTTTGAGATTTATGGAAATCCTCTGCCAGATATTGTTGATTTGCGAATTGAAAAGGAGTTAACTTCCATTCTGGGGAATGGATTTGCCGTGATTTATCTGGCTTCCCAGATGCTGGTGCAACGTTCCAATGAACGGGGCTACTTAGTTGGTTCCCGTGGGTCTGTTGGTTCCAGTTTCGTTGCGACTATGATTGGGATTACGGAGGTCAATCCTCTCTCTCCTCACTATGTCTGTGGTCAGTGTCAGTACAGTGAATTTATCACGGATGGTTCCTACGGTTCAGGCTTTGATATGCCAAATAAAGACTGTCCAAACTGTGGTCACAAACTCAGCAAAAATGGACAGGATATTCCTTTCGAGACCTTCCTTGGTTTTGATGGGGACAAGGTTCCCGATATTGACTTGAACTTCTCGGGAGAAGACCAGCCTAGCGCCCACTTGGATGTGCGTGATATCTTTGGTTCAGAATATGCCTTCCGTGCAGGAACGGTTGGTACAGTTGCTGCTAAGACCGCCTATGGCTTTGTCAAGGGTTACGAGCGGGACTATGGGAAATTTTATCGTGATGCGGAGGTGGAACGCCTCGCTCAAGGCGCTGCTGGTGTCAAGCGGACAACAGGACAACATCCGGGGGGAATCGTTGTTATTCCTAACTACATGGACGTCTACGATTTTACGCCTGTTCAGTATCCAGCGGATGACGTGACCGCTGAATGGCAGACCACGCACTTTAACTTCCACGATATCGATGAGAACGTCCTCAAACTTGATGTGCTAGGTCATGATGATCCAACTATGATTCGGAAACTTCAGGACTTGTCTGGTATTGACCCCAATGAAATTCCTATGGATGATGAAGGCGTGATGGCCCTCTTTTCTGGTACAGATATCCTTGGAGTGACACCTGAACAAATCGGTACCTCAACTGGTATGCTTGGTATTCCAGAGTTTGGAACTAACTTCGTACGTGGGATGGTCGATGAAACCCATCCGACAACCTTTGCGGAATTGCTTCAACTCTCAGGTCTATCCCACGGTACTGATGTCTGGTTGGGAAATGCCCAGGATTTGATTAAGCAAGGAATTGCTGACCTATCAACCGTTATCGGTTGTCGGGACGACATCATGGTTTACCTCATGCACGCGGGCCTCGAACCCAAGATGGCCTTTACCATCATGGAGCGTGTACGTAAGGGCTTGTGGCTCAAGATTTCCGAGGAGGAACGAAATGGCTATATCGAAGCCATGAAAGCCAATAAGGTGCCTGAATGGTATATTGAATCCTGTGGAAAAATCAAGTACATGTTCCCTAAAGCTCATGCGGCAGCCTACGTTATGATGGCCTTGCGTGTGGCCTACTTCAAGGTTCACCATCCCATTTATTACTACTGTGCTTATTTCTCAATCCGTGCTAAGGCCTTTGATATCAAGACCATGGGAGCGGGTTTGGATGCCATCAAGCGCAGAATGGCAGAAATTGCTGAAAAACGGAAGAATAATGAAGCCTCTAATGTGGAAATAGATCTCTACACGACTCTTGAGATTGTCAATGAGATGTGGGAACGTGGCTTCAAATTCGGGAAATTGGACCTCTATCGCAGTGATGCAACTGAATTTCTGATTGATGGCGATACCCTTATCCCACCATTTGTGGCTATGGATGGTCTGGGAGAGAACGTTGCTAAACAATTGGTGCGTGCGCGTGAAGAGGGTGAGTTCCTCTCTAAGACAGAACTGCGCAAGCGTGGCGGACTGTCATCTACCTTGGTTGAAAAGATGGATGAAATGGGTATTCTCGGCAATATGCCAGAGGATAACCAGTTGAGTTTATTTGATGAATTTTTCTAAAATATAGAAAGAGGTTTTTATGAAACTTACCATTTCCGCTCAGGATAAGCCAGCGCAGAAGGTGTTTGATTACCAGCTGGATCTTGACCCTGATACGATTTTGAGAATGACCGCTTTGATTTGCGGCACTGTGGCAGCGGTTAGCCTGTTGTCCCTGTTTAAAGAGAAATAACAATAGAAAAGGAAAAATAAAATGGTTTTACCAAATTTTAAAGAAAATCTAGAAAAATATGCGAAATTGTTGGTTGCGAATGGAATTAACGTGCAACCTGGTCACACTTTGGCTCTTTCTATCGATGTGGAGCAACGCGAGTTGGCTCACTTGATCGTCAAAGAAGCCTATGCACTGGGTGCGCACGAGGTTATCGTTCAGTGGACAGATGATGTCATCAACCGTGAGAAATTCCTCCACGCGCCGATGGAGCGTCTGGACAATGTGCCAGAATACAAGATTGCTGAGATGAACTACCTCTTGGAAAACAAGGCTAGCCGTCTAGGAGTTCGTTCATCTGATCCAGGTGCCTTGAACGGAGTGGACGCTGATAAGCTTTCAGCTTCTGCGAAAGCTATGGGACTCGCGATGAAGCCAATGCGCATCGCAACTCAATCCAACAAGGTCAGCTGGACTGTAGCAGCCGCTGCTGGACTCGAGTGGGCTAAGAAGGTCTTCCCAAATGCAGCAAGCGATGAAGAAGCAGTGGACCTCCTTTGGGATCAAATCTTCAAAACTTGCCGTGTCTACGAAGAAGATCCTGTTAAGGCTTGGGAAGAACATGCTGCTATCCTTAAGAGCAAGGCGGAAATGCTCAATAAAGAGCAATTCTCAGCCCTTCACTACACAGCGCCAGGCACAGATTTGACACTTGGTTTGCCGAAAAACCACATTTGGGAATCAGCAGGAGCAATTAATGCACAGGGCGAAGGATTCTTACCAAATATGCCAACAGAAGAGGTCTTCACAGCGCCTGACTTCCGTCGTGCAGATGGTTATGTAACCTCTACAAAACCACTTAGCTATAATGGAAATATCATCGAAGGTATTAAAGTAACCTTTGAAAATGGTCAAATCATTGATATTACAGCTGAAAAAGGTGACCAGGTTATGAAGGACCTTGTCTTTAAGAATGCTGGTGCGCGTGCCTTGGGTGAATGTGCCTTGGTACCAGATCCAAGTCCAATTTCTCAGTCAGGCATTACCTTCTTCAACACCCTTTTTGATGAGAATGCTTCAAACCACTTGGCTATCGGTGCAGCATATGCAACCAGTGTTGTTGGTGGTGCAGAGATGAGCGAAGAAGAGCTTGAAGCTGCAGGACTGAACCGTTCAGATGTTCACGTGGACTTTATGATTGGTTCTAGCCAAATGGATATCGATGGTATCCGTGAGGATGGAACACGCGTACCCCTCTTCCGCAATGGAGATTGGGCAATTTAAGGAGAAGTTATGCTTGGAAGTATGTTTGTTGGTCTCCTAGTGGGACTCTTAGCAGGTGCTTTGACCAATCGTGGGGAAAGCATGGGATGTTTTGGAAAAATGTTTCTCGGCTGGATTGGTGCCTTTCTGGGCCACTTGCTCTTTGGAACTTGGGGTCCAATTATAGCTGGAACTGCCATTATCCCAGCTATTTTAGGAGCTATGATTGTCTTAGCGATTTTCTGGAGACGAGGAAGTTAGTTTTTTGAAAAATTAGAAAAAAGGAGGTTGGTCACTTGGGCCAGCCTCCTTTTGAGTATGATATAATAGTTTTATGAGATTAGATAAATTTTTAGTTGCCTGCGCTGTGGGAAGTCGGACGGAGGTCAAAAACTTGCTCAAGGCTGGACGCGTGACGGTCAATGGCAAGAAAGAAAAATCAGCTAAACTGCAGATTGACGAAGAAAGAGACCAAATTCGTTTTGACGGTCAAGTGCTAGAGTACGAGGAGTTTGTTTACTACATGATGAACAAGCCCCAAGGAGTCATTTCGGCGACTGAAGATCCCAAGCATAGAACTGTTTTAGACTTGTTAGATGACTATGCTCGCGCCAAGGAAGTCTTTCCAGTGGGGCGCTTGGATATTGATACCCATGGCCTTTTGCTTTTGACTAATGATGGTCAGCTGGCTCATGCCCTTCTTTCACCCAAACGTCATGTGGATAAAACTTACTTGGCTCAAGTCAAGGGGATTATGACCCAAGAAGATGTGGAAACATTTTCCAAGGGCATTCCGCTTAAGGATTTTACTTGCCAGCCGGCCAAACTGGAGATTTTGTCAGTGGATTCAGATAAGGATGAGAGCCAGGTTCGGGTGACCATAGCAGAAGGGAAGTTTCATCAGGTTAAACGCATGGTAGCCTACTGTGGTAAGGAAGTCGTGGACTTGCAACGTTTGACGATGGGAACACTGATTTTAGACGAGAACCTGAAAAGGGGTGAGTGGCGTCGCGTCAGTCAAGAAGAGCTCGAATTGCTTTTTGCTAGTGTGAAATAGTTCCTATAACATGAATAAGGTGAGTCTATTTGGCTTGCTTTTTCATTTTTCAGTTGCTTCCTTTGTGAAAAGAGTTATAATAGACAGTAGAATAAAAGGAGGAATCTATGAACGCAATTCAAGAATCATTTACGGATCAATTATTTGCTAACTATGAAGCAAATGTAAAATACCAAGCTATCGAAAATGCTGCCAGCCATAACGGAATTTTCGCAGCCCTAGAACGCCGTCAAAGCCATGTTGACAATACACCTGTTTTCTCGCTTGATTTGACCAAGGACAAGGTGACCAACCAGAAGGCTTCTGGTCGTTGCTGGATGTTTGCGGCACTTAATACTTTCCGCCACAAACTCATCTCTCAATACAAACTTGAAAACTTTGAATTGTCACAAGCCCACACCTTCTTCTGGGACAAGTATGAAAAATCTAACTGGTTCTTAGAGCAAGTCATTGCGACTGCTGACCAAGAATTGACAAGCCGCAAGGTTAGCTTCCTACTCCAAACTCCACAACAAGATGGTGGTCAGTGGGATATGGTAGTTTCTCTCTTTGAGAAATACGGTGTCGTGCCCAAGTCTGTTTACCCTGAGTCTATCTCATCTAGCAATAGCCGTGAGCTAAATGCTATTCTCAACAAATTGCTTCGCCAAGATGCTCAAATCTTGCGTGATTTGTTAGCTTCTGGTGCAGACCAAGCGACTGTTCAAGCCAAGAAAGAAGAGCTTTTGCAAGAAATCTTTAACTTCCTTGCTATGTCACTAGGACTTCCACCACGTAAATTTGACTTTGCTTATCGCGATAAGGACAATAATTACCAAAGCGAAAAGGGCATTACACCACAAGAATTTTACAAGAAATATGTCAATCTACCTCTAGAAGATTATGTTTCTGTGATCAATGCTCCAACTGCTGACAAGCCTTACGGCAAATCTTATACAGTTGAGATGTTAGGAAATGTCGTTGGTAGCCGTACGGTTCGTTATATCAACGTTCCTATGGAGCGTTTGAAAGAATTGGCGATTGCCCAAATGCAAGCAGGTGAGACTGTTTGGTTTGGTTCAGATGTCGGCCAGCTCAGCAACCGCAAAGCTGGAATCCTTGCGACAGATGTTTATGACTTTGAATCAAGTATGGACATTAAACTCACTCAAGACAAGGCTGGACGCTTGGACTACAGCGAAAGCTTGATGACCCACGCCATGGTCTTGACAGGTGTAGACTTGGACGAAAATGGCAAATCAACTAAGTGGAAGGTTGAAAACTCTTGGGGAGACAAAGTCGGTACAGATGGGTACTTTGTTGCTTCAGATGCTTGGATGGACGAATACACCTACCAAATCGTTGTTCGTAAGGAATTGCTGACAGCAGAAGAACAAGCTGCTTATGAAGCAGAACCAATTGTGCTCGCACCATGGGATCCAATGGGTGCCTTGGCAGAATAAATCATAAAGAAAAAGGTTAGGGAAATCCTAGCCTCTTTTTTTCAAGTAATTTCTTAAAGTAGTGATAGATAATGCTTGCCAAGGGAGTTCTTCTTATTTTGAGTCTTTAAATGACAGAGGAAAGGATATGTGTTATTATAGTAGTACAAAAGGATATCGGAGTAGAAATGAAGTATTTAAGCAGTCAAGACATCAAGGATCGTCAACGAAATATCAGCGATATTAAACCTTATAAAACGACCAAGGAAATCATTTTTTCAAATATCTTTACCTTTTTTAATGCCATGAACTTGGCTCTGGCAGTTCTGGTAGCCACAACCTTGCGATTTGAGAATATGCTCTTTTTAGGTGTGATTGCTATCAATACAGCTATCGGGATTTTCCAAGAAGTGCGTTCAAAAAATACTTTGGAAAAGCTAAGTTTGCTTGGTAAAAGTAAGTACAAGGTCAATCGAGATGGTCAAACGATTGAGATTGATCCAGAGGACATCGTACTGGGCGAGTATCTGCATCTCAATCTGGGAGATCAGGTACCTGTCGATGCAGAAGTGCTGGAAGGGAATGTTGAAGTTGATGAGTCCTTGCTGACGGGTGAAAGTGATTCGGTCTTTAAAACAGTTGGTGACAAGCTGATGAGCGGAAGCAATGTTGTCAGCGGTACTTGTCTAGTCCTTGCTACAGCTGTGGGTCCCGATAGTTATATCAACAAACTTGCAAAATCCAGCAAGGAATTCAAAAAATACCCTTCTCAACTGCGCGATTATATGGATAAGATTTTAAAAATCGTCTCCATCTTGCTGGTGCCAGTTGCCATTCTGCTTTATGTCAGAGGTTTTAGTCTAGGACGGTCTTATGTTGAAATTGTTTTGGGAAGTTCAGGTGCCTTGGTCGGCATGATTCCAGAGGGTTTGATTCTCCTGGTCAGTGTATCTCTGGCGGTAGCGGCCATGAAGCTGGCTAAAAAGAAGGTTCTGGTGCAGGAACTATACTGTGTGGAGACCTTGGCGCGTGTAGATGTTCTTTGTTTTGATAAGACTGGAACCATCACGACTGGTAATATGAAGGTCCAAGAAATGGATGCTAATGTAGCAGAGAAACTGTCTTCTTATCTGGCTTATTTCGAGGATGAAAATGCGACGTCGCGGGCTCTGAAGACTTACTTAACGTGTGAGAAAAAATGGGAAGTTCAAGAAGTTGGTGCCTTTTCAAGTAAAAACAAGTATTCCTTTGTCCAAGTAAAAGAGGGTGGGACCTATTTCTTCGGTGCTTATGAATTTCTAGGTTTTACCCAACCGATGGATCCTTACTATGAACATCTGAAACAGCAAGGTTTTCGAATCTTATCGCTTGCTCATAGCAAGGACCAGATTACAAGCCCAGCCGATATGGAACTATTAGGGCATGTCGTTCTGTCAGATGAGATCAAGGAAAATACCAAGGAAACCTTTGACTATTTTGAATCTCAGGGTGTTGAAGTGAAGATTATCAGTGGGGATAATCATGTGGCTGTATATGGGGTGGCTCGTAAGGCAGGTTTTAAGGAAGAAGCCCGTGCGATTGATATGACCAAGGTGAGCGATGATGACTTTGAAAGAGTGGTCTTAGAACACGATATCTTTGGTCGTGTGACACCTGAACAGAAGCAAAAGATGGTGACCGTTTTGCAAAATGCTGGAAAAACAGTTGCTATGAGCGGTGACGGGGTCAATGATGTTCTAGCTCTCAAAAAAAGCAGATATCAGCTTTGCTATGAATGGAGCTACCAGTGCAGCCAAAAGTGTATCCAATATTGTTTTTCTCACAGATGACTTTGCAGTATTTTATGATATCTTGATGGAAGGTCGCCGTGTCATCAATAACATCCAAAAGGTCGCCTCTCTCTTTCTAACAAAGACTTTCTTCTCCATTGTATTTGCGATTCTAAGTGTGATATTTGGTTTGGAATTTGCCTTTATCCCCATTCAGTTTACAATCATTTCAGCCATTACGATTGGGATTCCATCCTTCTTCCTAACTTTTGAGTCCAATAATGAAAAGGTCAGCACACATTTTATGAGAGATATCCTGACTAATGCTGCGATTGGTGGTGGCATTCTGGTTGCTAGTGTTCTCCTGACGAACTTCTTTATCACTGTCCCAGGTCAGGTTAAATTTATTTGCTTCCTCCTTGCTTTGGTCAATGGTCTGTGTCTCGTTGCCAAGGTCAGCCTGCCTTTTAATCGATACAAACTAGTCTTGCTCACGTTTTTGAGCCTTGCAGCTCTTATTGGCGTACTTGCCAATACCTTTATCATTCGAGGTGCTTTTGTGCCTTTAGAAGCTACTCAAGTGCTCTATGTTGCCATCCTAACAGTAGTAATTGGGGGTTTGCATTATCTGACTAGAAGAAAAAGTTGACACACAAAAAGAATCAGAATTTAATCCTGATTCTTTTTTATCTACATATTCAATTGCTTGGATTACATGATACCGAAGAAACGAGCTGCGATACCTACTGCAAAGAGGGCAAGGATGATTGTGATTGGTGATACTTTTTTCTTAAGCAACCACATGCAAAGGAAAGTAAGGAGAAGTCCCATCAATCCTGGGATTAATGAGTTCAACTGACCTTGAAGAGTTTGTGGTTGAATCTTGTCTAAGCTCAATCCACCAAGTGCTTGACCAAGGATACCTTTCAATTCAGCACCTGATACAGGTCCTTCTGGGAAGTTGATGTAGGCACCTTCAGCCAATTGTTTACCTGGAAGGTTAACAGTAAAGTTAATAGACACCCAACGTTGTACAAGAACGGCAAGGATGAACATACCAAGGATAGATGCTCCTTTAGTGATGTCTTTCAAGATACCACCAGACATGTCTTTAGTGATTTCAGATCCAGCTTTGTAACCGAACTCTTGTGTATACCATAAGAAGGCCATACGGATAGCATTCCATCCGAAGAAGAAGAGAAGGGGACCAACAAGGTTACCAGATGCAGCCAGAGATGCACCAAGAGCTCCAAGGATAGGACGAACTGTAAACCAGAATACTGGGTCACCGATACCAGCAAGAGGTCCCATCATACCGATTTTAACCCCTTGGATAGCCGCGTCGTCGATTTCAACACCGTTAGCGCGCTCTTCTTCAAGTGCAAGAGTAACCCCCATGATTGGAGCAGCTACGTATGGGTGAGTGTTAAAGAACTCAAGGTGGCGCTCAAGAGCAGCCGCTTGGTCTTCTTTTTTAGTGTACAATTTTTTGATAGCTGGGATCAATGAGTAAGCCCAACCCAAGTTTTGCATACGCTCATAGTTCCAAGAACCTTGAAGGAATTGTGAACGCCACCAAACTTTTTGACGATCTGATTTTGATAATTGAATTTTTTCAGCCATGATTGTTCCCCTTTCTAGTAGTCTTCTAGGATATCACCGATTGGGTCGTTAGAAGTTGCAGCTCCGCCGCCACCGTTTCCACCTTGTTTTGTAAGGTTAAGGTAGATGAAGGCAAGGGCAACACCGATGACACCAAGGGCAATCAAAGTCAATTGAGAGATCGCTGCAAGAGCAAAACCGATAGCGAAGAATGGCCATACTTCACGAGTTGCCATCATGTTGATAACCATAGCGTAACCAACGGCAACGACCATAGCACCACCGACAGCCATACCACCGTTTAACCAGTCTGGCATCAAACCAAGAGCGTCTTGAACAGCAGAAGCAGGGATAGCAATCAGGAAGGCTGCAGGGATTGCGATACGAAGACCTTGAAGAAGTAGAGCAATAAAGTGAGCACGCTCAACAGCAGCAAAGTTTCCGTCTTTAGCAGCAGCATCAGCAGTGTGAACCAAACCAACTGAGATTGTACGAACAATCATAGTCAAGAAAAGTCCAGCTACGGCAAGAGGGATAGCTGTTGCAGTTGCAACGGCGATACCATCAGTAGTAAAGTTACCACCTTTGATCAAGATGATCGCTGCAGCAACAGAGGCAAGAGCAGCGTCAGGAGCTACGGCAGCTCCGATGTTTGCCCAACCAAGAGCGATCATTTGGAGAGATCCACCAAGCATAACACCTGCTTCAAGGTTACCAGTTGCAAGTCCGATAAGGGTACATGCGACGATTGGTTGATGGAATTGGAATTGGTCGAGGATACCTTCAAGACCTGCAAGGAAGGCAACAACTACAACCAAGATAGCAGAAATGATTGAAATATCTGACATGGTTTTATTCCTTTTCTATTTAATTATATAAAGTGTAAAATCTTTCTTCCAAGAGTTTGAGAGAAGAAGATTCTAATTATTGAACGTTTGCTTTCTTAATCAAGTCAAACAAATCTTTTTTCGTGTCGTTTGGTACTTTACGTACGTCAAATTCAACACCGAGGTCACGCATTTTTTCAAAGGTTGCAACGTCTTCTTTGTCCATAGACAAAACGTTGTTAATCATTGTTTTACCTGTTGAGTGAGCCATAGAACCAACGTTAAGGGTCTTGATTGGCACGCCACCTTCGATAGCACGAAGTGCATCTTGTGGAGTTTCAAACAAGATAAGGGCATGAGTTTCGCCGAAACGTGGGTCTTTTGCAACGTCGATCAATTTTTGAATTGGGACAACGTTGGCTTTTACTCCGTTTGGAGCTGCTTGTTTGATCAATTCTTTACGCAAATCGTCGTTTGCAACGTTGTCTGAAGCAACGATAATACGATCCGCTTTTGAATCTGGAGTCCAAGCAGTGGCAACCTGACCGTGAAGGAGACGAGTGTCTAGACGAGCAAGGTTGATTTTCAGTTTACCATCACCGATAACTGTTCCTTCTGGAATAGCAGCTTGGGCAACTGGAGTAGCTGCAGCACTTGCAACTTCCTCAACTGGGTTAAGCTCTTCTGGAAGAGCCTTGATGCCATCTTTGGCTTCTTTAATGATATTCGCAGCGACTTTATCCACACCTGCATTCGCGTCCATAAGTCGCTCTGTGTAGGCTTGGATCAACATCGGCAAGTTTAGTCCTGTGATGATGGCAAATTTACGTTCTGGATTTTCTCCCATCACGCGACTAGCTTGGTTGAATGGAGATCCACTCCAAAGGTCAGCCAATACTAGAACCTCATCTTCTGCGTCAAATGCAGCAACAGCGTTATTGAGCTTAGCGTATAAATCATCTGGACCTTCATTTGGCATAAAGCTTACAACTTGAACCTTCTCTTGTTCACCAAAAATCATGGATCCGGACTGATGAATACCCGCAGCAAATTCGCCGTGGCTCGCAATAATGATTCCGATACTCATTATTGTCATTCCTCCTTTAAAATGTTTGACTGTGTGTTTAAGAAAACTTTAAGCCTAATTAAGTATAAACCGTTTTCATATAAAAATCAACTACTTTTTCTAAAAACAGGAAAGTTTTCAATAAAAACACTTCTACAAAATGTTAATATAATAAGATTTTTAAAAAATGTATGAAAATAAAGCTAGAAAATTTAATATAAAAATACTAAAAATAAGCCCTAGTTATGAAAACTGTATGAAAACAAAAGGAAAGGTTGCAGAACAGCAACCTTTCCTTTTTATAGGAATAACTCTTGTAAGGCGTGGGCAACACCATCTTCTTCATTGGTTAGTGGGAGTTGTTCATCTGCATAGGGAAGCAAGTCCGGATTGGCATTTTTCATGGCATATCCCTTGCCTGCGAAAGCCAGCATTTCTCTATCGTTTTGCTCATCACCAAAGGCAATTAAGTCTTTTTTGTCACGATTCATCACATTGAGCAAATATTCGAGGGCAAAGGCCTTATTTACCCCTTTGGGAGTACACTCGAGGATGTTGAGGGGGCCTCCCCAAGTATTGATGGATAGTTGGTG
>NZ_KQ970761.1:191712-196000 GCF_001579175.1 Streptococcus oralis | reverse complement strand
TTCATCTCGTCTGCTAGAGCGTATTTGTCCTCGGCTCTTGTTTGCAAGAGGATGCAGTTTGGGTCCTTGGTCACCAGTTCAGGCTTGAATTGATTTTCGGGTTGGAAATTTTCCACACCAAATAATTTTGGATCTGCGATTTCTTCATTAGGAGCTGTGATGTAGAATTTCTTACGGTATTCTCCAGCAATAAAGTCAGCTTGGATATCCTCTTTGCGTTGGACCATGTCCAAGAGGTATTTTTTGTCCAAGGTCAAGCACTTTTCATGCGCCCAAGTCTGTCCGGGTAGATGAGTGAGGGAACCATTAAAGTTAATCATGGGAGTATGCAACTCTAGTTCACGGTAGAAGTTCTTTGCCATGCGGTAAGGACGGCCTGTCGTGATGACAACATGGTGCCCCTTTTCAGTAATTTTTTTGATTGTCTTTTTGGTAAAATCGGAGAGCTTGCTTTCATCATTGAGCAAGGTTCCGTCCAAATCGACTGCAATAATTTTTTTAGTCATATAAACCTTCCTAGTAGATTCCAGATAAGATGTCTACTATTATATCAAAAAGAAAGAAGAAAAACAGACTCAAAACAAAAAATGAAAATTCCATTTTGTTAAATAATTCAAACAAACATATTGAAAAGGTGAATGATAAATGATATAATACTCATATTGTTCGTAAAAAAACAAAAGGAGATTAAAGATGGACAAACTATTTAAACTAAAAGAGCACGGGACAGATGTCCGTACAGAGGTGCTTGCTGGTTTAACAACATTCTTTGCAATGAGTTATATTCTCTTTGTAAACCCTCAAATGCTTTCCCAAACGGGTATGCCTGTTCAAGGTGTGTTCTTAGCAACGATTATCGGTTCTGTAGTCGGTACCTTGATGATGGCTTTCTATGCTAATTTGCCGTACGCACAAGCACCAGGTATGGGACTAAATGCCTTCTTCACCTTTACAGTTGTATTTGGAATGGGCTATTCTTGGAAAGAAGCTCTTGGTATGGTCTTCATCTGTGGAATTATTTCACTGATTATTACCTTGACAAATGTTCGTAAAATGATTATCGAATCTATTCCTACAACACTTCGTTCAGCTATTTCGGCTGGTATTGGTGTTTTCCTTGCCTATGTTGGGATTAAGAATGCCGGTCTCTTGAAATTCTCAATCGATCCAGGTACTTATACGGTAGCAGGCGAAGGAGCAGACAAGGCTCAAGCTGCACTTACAGCAAATTCAGCAGCCGTTCCAGGCTTGGTAGACTTCAATACTCCAGCAGTATTGGTGGCTCTTGCAGGTCTG
The DNA here is from genome assembly GCF_001579175.1 of Streptococcus oralis. GTDB lineage: Bacteria > Bacillota > Bacilli > Lactobacillales > Streptococcaceae > Streptococcus > Streptococcus oralis_O. The sequence goes on along the minus strand of NZ_KQ970761.1, from coordinate 194,704 downwards.
GCTATTACCATCTTCTTTGTTGTTAAAGGCATCAAAGGTGGAATCATTCTTTCTATTTTAACAACGACTGTCCTTGCTATTGCTGTGGGTGTTGTGAATTTGTCAGGGATTGACTTTGCTAGCAACAATCTTTCATCAGCGATTAATGATCTAGGAACTTTGTTTGGTGCAGCTCTTGGTTCAGAAGGTTTAGGATCTTTGATTTCAAACACTTCGCGTTTACCAGAAACCTTGATGGCTATTCTTGCCTTCTCACTAACGGATATTTTTGATACAATCGGTACTCTTATCGGTACTGGTGAAAAAGTTGGTATCGTTGCGACAAGTGGAGAAAACCATGAGTCCGCTAAATTGGACAAGGCTCTATACTCTGATTTGGTAGCAACTTCGGTAGGTGCCATTGCAGGTACTTCAAACGTAACAACTTATATTGAGTCAGCAGCAGGTATTGGTGCTGGTGGACGTACAGGTTTGACAGCTCTAGTAGTTGCTATCTGTTTCGCCCTATCTAGCTTCTTTAGCCCACTTCTTGCTATTGTTCCTTCAGCAGCAACAGCACCAATTTTGATTATCGTCGGAATTATGATGCTGTCTAATCTTAAAAATATTCCTTGGGATGATATGTCAGAAGCAGTTCCTGCCTTCTTTACTTCTATCTTTATGGGATTCAGCTACTCAATTACTCAAGGGATCGCAGTTGGTTTCTTGACATACACCTTGACAAAACTTGTCAAAGGTCAAGCCAAGGATGTGCACGTGATGATTTGGATTTTGGATGCCTTGTTTATCCTTAACTATATCAGTATGGCACTATAAATGGTATAATAGAAAAAGGGGAATTTCCCCTTTTTATTATAAGGAGGTACAAGATGAAAGAAAAGACAATTTGGCAAGAGATTTTGAACAGAGGGATGTGGGTCCTCATCCTTTTAGTGGCTTTAATTCTAGCGCAAGTTCCTTTAGGGCTATCTTTTTGGTTAGCTTCTAATCAATTTCCACTTTTACAATCAGGGCTCTTAGTCGGTGCCCTATCCATTGTTATTTTGACTGTCTTTATTTTAGGTGCTCGAAAAACACAACTTGCCACTTTTAATCTGTCCTTTTTTAAGGCCAAAGACTTGGCTCGCTTGGTGTTGAGTTACCTAGTGATTTTTGCTAACAATTTGTTTGGTGCAGCTTTGCTTCGCATGACGAATGAAACGACAACGAGCAATCAATCAACTATTAACAGTCTGGTTGAAAATAGTTCCTTGATTGCCACTTTTTTCATGCTAGTCTTGATTGCGCCGATTTGTGAGGAAATTTTGTGTCGTGGGATTATTCCTAAAAAAATCTTCCGAGGTAAGGAAAAACTTGGCTTTGTTGTTGGGGCAATTGTCTTTGCCTTACTCCATACTCCAACCAATCTGCCTTCTGTGATTATTTATGGTGGGATGTCAACAGTTCTAACTTGGACAGCCTATAAGACAGAACGTTTAGAGATGTCCATCCTGCTTCATATGATTCTCAATGGTGTAGCATTTTGTTTGATAGCTATATTGGTATTGATTAGTAGAAATCTGGGCCTATAAATCTAGACCTTTGGCCTACTTGGAAAAGATGAATACTAACGTGTCCATCTTTTTCTTTTTATGGTAAAATAGAGGGATAATATGGTAGAGAACCTTAAGGGAGTAACCGTTATGTCCAATAAAGTCAACCACGGAAAAACAGCTATTTGTGGAATTATCAATGTAACACCAGATTCTTTTTCGGATGGTGGTCAGTTTTTTGCTCTTGAGCAGGCACTCCAGCAGGCTCGTAAATTGATAGCAGAAGGAGCGAGCATGCTAGATATCGGTGGAGAATCGACTCGTCCTGGAAGTAGCTGTAGCTATGTTGAGATAGAAGAAGAGATCCAACGTGTTGTTCCAGTTATCAAAGCTATTCGCAAGGAAAGTGATGTCCTCATTTCCATCGATACTTGGAAAAGTCAGGTAGCAGAGGCTGCTTTGGAAGCTGGTGCCAATCTTGTCAATGATATCACTGGACTCATGGGAGATGAGAAAATGGCTCAGGTGGTTGCCAAAGCGGGAGCGCAAGTGGTCATCATGTTTAATCCAGTCATGGCTCGACCTCAACACCCTAGTTCGCTCATATTTCCTCGTTTTGGCTTTGGGGAACCTTTTACAAATGAAGACTTGGCGGACTTTGAACAACTACCAGTAGAAGAATTGATGACAGCTTTCTTTGAACGAGCTTTGGCGAGAGCGGATCAAGCTGGGATTGCAAAAGATAAGATCATGTTGGATCTGGGGATTGGCTTTGGCCTGACCAAAAAGGAAAATCTACTCCTTCTACGGGATCTAGATAAACTACACCAGCAAGGCTATCCGATTTTTCTTGGAGTTTCGCGTAAGCGGTTTGTCATTAATATCCTGGAGGAAAATGGCTTTGAAGTCAATCCTGAAACGGAAGTCGGTTTCCGCAATCGGGACACAGCTTCGGCTCATGTAACCAGTATCGCTGCGAGACAGGGTGTGGAAGTGGTGCGCGTGCATGATGTAGCCAGTCACAGGATGGCGGTTGAAATTGCGTCAGCCATTCGTTTGGCAGATGATGCAGAAAATCTAGATTTAAAACAATATAAGTAAGATGAACGAAATTCAAAACAATCAGTGGATTGCCCATTACCGGACGGACCAACCACATTTTGGTTTGGAACGAATGGTGGAACTCCTAGCTCTGCGAGGCAATCCCCATCTCAAACTTAAGGTCATCCATATTGGAGGGACCAATGGCAAGGGCTCGACCATTGCTTTTTTGAAAAATATGCTCGTAAAGCTAGGTCTGAGAGTAGGTGTGTTCAGTTCGCCCTATCTCATTCATTACACAGACCAGATTAGCATCAATGGGGAATCCATCCCAGAAGCGAGACTAGAAGCCCTCATGGCAGACTATCAGTCGTTGCTTGAGGGGGAATCTGCTACCAATTTGCAGGGGACAACCGAAT
>NZ_KQ970761.1:162870-191563 GCF_001579175.1 Streptococcus oralis | reverse complement strand
GAATTTGAGATTATCACAGCTCTAGCTTATGATTACTTTGCCTCTGAGCTAGTAGATGTGGCCATCATGGAAGTCGGCATGGGTGGCCTTCTGGATAGTACCAATGTTTGCCAGCCGATTTTAACAGGAATTACGACCATTGGACTGGATCATGTGGCCCTACTTGGTGACACCTTGGAAGCCATAGCGGAGCAGAAGGCAGGTATTGTCAAACAAGGTATTCCCTTGGTGACAGGTCATATTGTTCCTGAAGCCTTGACTGTGATCGACCCTATTGCAGAAGCTAAAAATGCACCTAGACTTGCCTATGGAAGTGATTACCAGGTTGGTCATCAAGAAAGCGTGGTAGCGGGTGAAATCTTTGATTATACCAGTTCTGTCAGAACAGGTCGCTTTCAAACAGGTCTGCTTGGTTTGCACCAGATAGAGAATGCGGGGATGGCGCTTGCTCTCCTAGACACTTATTGTCAGGAGATTGGGCGAGAATTAGCAAGTAATGACTTGGTCGCTCAAGCCATGGAGGAAACAAGTTGGCCTGGACGTTTGGAGGTCGTGTCTAGTGACCCCTTGTTGCTTTTGGATGGGGCCCATAATCCCCATGCCGTAAAGGCTTTATTAGCAACCTTGCAAGAACGCTTTGCGGATTATCATAAGGAAATCCTCTTTACCTGCATCAAAACCAAGGCCTTGGACGATATGTTGGACTTGCTAGAAACGGTGCCAGATAGTCAATTGACTGTAACCCATTTTGACGATAGTCGGGCGACTGATGAAAGCGTGCTGAAAGAGACAGCCAAGTCTAGAAACCTCAATTACCAAAGTTGGCAGGATTTTCTAGAGCAGAAATTGACAGATAAAAATGAAGAGAAACAAACAGTTAGGATTATCACAGGTTCCTTGTATTTCTTGAGCCAAGTGAGAGCCTATCTGATGGAGAGGAAGAACGAGAATGGATACACAAAAGATTGAAGCAGCTGTAAAAATGATTATTGAGGCTGTCGGTGAGGACGCTAACCGCGAGGGCTTGCAGGAAACACCTGCTCGTGTAGCCCGTATGTACCAAGAGATTTTTTCAGGTCTTGGTCAGACTGCGGAGGAACATTTGTCAAAATCCTTTGAGATTATTGATGACAATATGGTAGTGGAAAAGGATATCTTTTTCCATACTATGTGTGAGCACCACTTTTTGCCATTTTATGGTAGAGCGCACATTGCCTACATTCCAGATGGCCGTGTGGCAGGCTTGTCCAAGCTTGCCCGTACGGTTGAAGTTTATTCTAAAAAACCACAGATTCAAGAACGGTTGAATATCGAAGTGGCCGATGCCTTGATGGACTATCTGGGTGCTAAAGGAGCCTTTGTTGTCATTGAGGCAGAACATATGTGTATGAGCATGCGTGGTGTCAGAAAACCAGGCACTGCAACCTTGACGACAGTAGCTCGAGGTGTGTTTGAAACAGATAAGGACCTCCGAGATCAGGCTTATCGTCTAATGGGACTATAATACTCTTCGAAAATCAAATTCAAACCACGTCAGCTTCCATCTGCAACCTCAAAACAGTGTTTTGAGCAGCCTGCGGCTAGCTTCCTAGTTTGCACTTTGATTTTCATTGAGTATAAAAAGAATCCGCTTTGGGCGGATTTTTCTAGAAAGGACTAGTTATGGATCAACTGCAGATTAAAGATTTGGAAATTTTTGCCTATCATGGTCTTTTCCCTAGTGAGAAGGAATTGGGGCAGAAGTTTGTTATTTCCGCAAGCTTATCTTATGATATGACCAAGACGGCTACAGAATTGGATTTGACAGCTTCTATCCATTACGGAGAATTGTGTCAGCAGTGGACGACTTGGTTTCAGGAAAGCACTGAGGACTTGATTGAAACGGTAGCCTACAAACTAGTTGAACGTACCTTTGAGACTTATCCTCTTGTCCAAGAGATTGAGTTGGAACTAAAAAAACCTTGGGCTCCAGTGCATTTGCCACTAGATACTTGCTCGGTGACCATTCACCGTCGTAAGCAGCGGGCTTTTATCGCTCTAGGAAGCAATATGGGGGACAAGCAAGCAAACTTGGAACAAGCTATTGACAAACTTCGAACTCGAGGTCTCCATATTCTCAAAGAGTCCAGTGTCTTGGCGACAGAGCCTTGGGGTGGTGTGGAACAAGATAGCTTTGCCAATCAGGTGATTGAAGTAGAAACATGGCTTCCAGCACCAGTCTTGTTAGAAACATTATTAGCCATCGAGTCAGAAATGGGACGGGTGAGAGAAGTGCATTGGGGGCCTCGTTTGATTGATTTGGACTTGCTCTTTGTGGAGGACCAAGTCATCTATACAGACGAGCTCATCTTGCCTCATCCTTATATAGCAGAACGCCTCTTTGTCCTTGAGCCGTTAGTGGAAATAGCTCCCCATTTTATCCATCCAATCTTGAAACAACCAATTCGATACTTGGTTGACCAGTTGGAGCAAGGAAATGCCTAAGCTTTCCGAGACCTATAGCAAGTGGAAGAGTATCGGGGAGGGACTACTTGCTATTGTTTTAGGGCTTCTCTTGATTCGTTTTGGACAAGTTATTCCGCGAATGGGGTACCAGTTGCTGATGGGCTACTTTTCCTTATCAGCAGTTTGGCACTTGTTGACTCGCTGGTTTCAGGATAAAAAACGTCGGGAAAATATCTTTGTAACCTTGGGCAAGCTGGTGGTTGCGGCTCTGGTGTTTGACTCTATCGTTTTGCAAGACCTTACCCTCTATCTCTTGGTTTTTATCATTGCGAGCTACCAGCTATTTACGGGTATCATTAGTCTTGTGACCTGGTATCTTTATCGAAAAAATGCCATTCATCCTCGGATTCATCATCTCTTCGATGCTGTATGGATGATAGGATTCGGTCTTTATAGCATCTCTCCTTTTCACGATGCAGCGAATTTTGAATTGCTCTTGCTTGGATTTTACTTGCTCATGCTAGGAGCTAGTAGCCTCCGGGACGGTTTCTTTTTTGAAAGGATAGAAAACAATCCCAAGCTGAAACGGCGAATGCGAATGACCCTGCCTATCTTTGTGACAGCTCTGATTCCTATCAGCACCCTGCGCAAACTGAATGAGTGGCTGTCAAATCATGAAAGCCAAGAAGGGGAGGTTCATTCAGAAAGAAAAAACGACCAGACGGTTGATCTGGAAATTTTTGTCCATGCCTCAGAAACCTCTTTCTTCCTTGCTATGGGACATGTGGATATTTGTTATCAAGGGAAGGTTATTTCCTATGGTTCCTATGATCCCCACTCGGAGCGTTTATTTGGTATGGTTGGAGACGGTGTTTTGTTTAAGGCCAATCGGGAAAAATATATCGAGCTCTGTAAGAGGGAAAGTCAGAAGACCTTGTTTGCTTATGGTCTGAGTTTGACGGACCAACAGAAAACAGCTATCCAAGCTCGCCTAGCGGAGATAGAAGACCTGTTAATTCCTTGGGAACCATGTTCGCAGTTGATGAAAAGAAGAGAGGGAGAGGTCAAGCATACCTACTCCTACCAACTGCAAGAGGAAGCGGATGCGACCCTCTATAAATTCAGCTCATCCGAGTTCAAGACCTACTTTGTTCTCAGTACCAATTGTGTTTTGCTGGTAGACTCTATCGTGGGAAAAGCTGGAACTGATATATTGAGTCCCCAAGGTTTCATTGTGCCAGGGACTTATCAGGATTACCTTGATTTAGAGTATACAAAACCAAACGGTCTAGTTGTCAGTCGATCCATTTATTAGAAAAAGAAAACTCTAGTTCCTCAGCAGTTTGCGCCGAGAAGCTAGAGTTTTTAAAATAGGTCATTTTCTTCTGGAAGGAGGATGGTTTCTCTGCCGTCCAAGTCTAAAACAAGGACCCTAGGAGGGTAAAGGGGGTCGAAAGGATGATTGAAATCAAAATCGATACTAGTCGGAAGGTGCTGGCTAGAAAAATGGAAGGTGATGGTCCCCTTATTGTTGAGCAGTTGAAACTCAAGTTCTTCTTCTAATTCAAAGACATTTTTCAGGAAATGATCGATAATATACCATAAAGAGTCAATGACATCGTCAGGCAAGCTGGTCACGACGCCAAAACTAGCGGATCGTCTCTGTGTATTTGTAAAAGCCATGTTTCCTTCCTCCTTTTATTTTTCTTATCATACAGTAAAAAAGCTGAAAAATCAAGGAATCCTGCTTGTTTTTTCAAAATGAGAATAGACTGTGAAATTTTTTCAAAGTTTCTCTAAAAAATACTTGAAAGTGTTTACAATAAGTGATAAAATGGAGTAAGCAGATGCGTGAAAGCGAAATTTTCAATATAGAAAGGAAACGGAATGAACACAGATGATACAGTAACGATTTATGACGTTGCCCGTGAAGCAGGAGTTTCAATGGCAACAGTTAGCCGTGTCGTTAATGGCAACAAGAATGTTAAAGAGAACACTCGAAAAAAAGTCCTCGAAGTGATTGAACGCTTGGACTATCGTCCAAATGCGGTCGCTCGTGGTTTGGCTAGTAAGAAAACAACGACAGTCGGAGTTGTGATTCCTAACATTACCAATGGTTATTTCTCAACACTTGCTAAGGGGATTGATGACATTGCTGAAATGTACAAGTATAACATTGTCCTAGCAAATAGTGATGAGGATGATGAAAAGGAAGTTTCAGTGGTCAATACGCTCTTTTCAAAACAAGTCGATGGGATTATCTTTATGGGCTATCACTTGACTGAAAAGATTCGTTCAGAATTCTCTCGTTCACGGACGCCGGTTGTTCTTGCAGGTACGGTGGATGTAGAACACCAACTTCCAAGTGTGAATATTGACTACAAACAAGCCACGATTGACGCAGTGAGCTATCTTCTTAAAGAAAATGAGAAAATTGCCTTTGTGAGTGGTCCGCTTGTCGATGATATCAATGGCAAGGTTCGTTTGATTGGTTATAAGGAAGCTTTGAAAAAAGCAGGAATCCCTTATAGCGAGGGCTTGGTTTTTGAATCAAAATATAGCTATAACGATGGTTATGCCTTGGCAGAACGGTTGGTTTCATCACAAGCCACAGCTGCAGTTGTGACTGGTGACGAATTGGCAGCAGGTGTGCTAAATGGTTTATCAGATCATGGTGTTTCAGTGCCAGAAGAGTTTGAAATCATTACGACGGATGACTCTCAAATTGCACGATACACTCGTCCAAACTTGACAACTATTGCCCAACCTCTTTATGACCTAGGCGCTATCAGCATGCGTATGTTGACTAAGATTATGCATAAGGAAGAGTTGGAAGAACGTGAAGTTCTCTTGCCTCATGGTTTGACAGAACGTCGCTCTACACGAAAACGTAAATAGAAAAAATCAGGAAATCTTCACGATTTCCTGATTTTGTGTTCTAGAGAAGAGGATTAGCCTTCCATATAGTCTTTTAAGGCCTGTCCTTTTAGTCCAGCGTTAAGGGCGATTAATAATTTGAGGCGAGCTTTTTGAGCATTGAGTTCTTTGACAAAGAGAACGCCAGACTCTTGCAATTGAACCCCTCCCCCTTGGTAAGCGTAGACGGGCTCGGCAATACCATTAAAGCATCGTGAAACCAGGGCGACGGGGATCCCTTTTTGGAGGAGATTTTCCAACTTTTGAGCTGTTTCTTTGGGAACATTGCCTGCTCCGAAGGCCTGAATAACTAAGCCATCCAGTTGTTCCAAGTCTAACATATCGATCAGCTCGTCTGTCATACCTGAATAGGCTGAGATGATGGGAACCAGACCTTGAATATGCTCAAGATCAAACCGGACACGAGGTTCAGCCGTTTTGAAGTAGAGGATTTCTTGCTTCATGATGAGGCCAAGTGGTCCATGTGTTGGGGTTTGAAAGGTGCTGACGTTGGTCGTATGAGTTTTGGTAACATACTTGGCTGCGTGGATCTCGTCGTTCATGACGACCAGTACACCCTTGTCGGCTGCTTTGTCATCGCTGGCAACTCGCAAAGCGCTCAGATAGTTATATACACCGTCGCTACCAAGTTCGTTTGAACTACGCATGGCCCCTGTTAGAACGATGGGGATGGGCGGAATTTTCATGGTATCAAGGAAGTAAGCTGTTTCTTCTAAGGTATCTGTACCATGTGTGATGACAACACCATCGTAGTTGCTTGCTTCCCCTTTAATTTTATGATAGAGTGCAAGCATATGCTTGGGTTTGATATGAGGGCTTGGCAGATTAAAAAAGTCTAGGGCATGAACCTCAATCCCTTCAAGTGGATTGGTGACATGGTTCATGGGATTGTCCTGGCTGGTCACAACTGCACCAGTTGCGTCTGCTTGCATGGAAATAGTCCCACCTGTATGTAAAACAAGGATTTTCTTAGGCATGATTTAGTCACTCTTTCTGAAATGTGGTATAATCATTGTAACACAAAAGGGGAGAATGGGACAGGATGGAAGTCAAGGCTGTTTTTTTTGATATCGATGGAACGCTAGTCAACGATCGCAAGAGTGTTTTGAAATCCACTAAGGACGCGATTAAGATTGTCAAAGAGCAAGGAGTGCTTGTTGGAGTAGCGACAGGACGAGGGCCGTTTTTTGTCAAGGAATTGATGGAAGACTTGGACTTGGATTTTGCGGTGACCTACAACGGCCAATACATTTTTAATAAAGAAAAGGTGCTCTTTGCAAGCCCGATTGCTAAGTCAAGCCTACGCCAACTGATTGCTTATGCTAAAAAGGAGCGTAAAGAAATCGCTCTTGGAACCGAGCATGCCGTTGTTGGTTCGAAGATTATGTCATTTGGTCTCGGCTCCTTTTCCCAACTGGTTAGTCGTTTTATCCCGACTGTCTTAACAAGAACCGTTAGTCGCTCTTTTAATCGGATGGTTAGCAAGGCAGTTCCTCAAAAGGAAGACGACTTGCTTAACTTGATTAATCAACCCATTTATCAAGTTTTGATGCTGATGACGCCAGAAGAATCTGAGAAAGCTGCCAGTGATTTTGAAGATTTGAAATTGACTCGAAGCAATCCTTTCGCAGCAGATATCATTAACCAAGGAAATTCCAAACTAGAAGGCATTCGCCTAATTGGGAAAGAATATGGTTTCGACCTCAACCAAGTCATGGCCTTCGGAGATTCAGACAATGACCTGGAAATGTTGGCGGGTGTCGGCATGTCTGTGGCTATGGGAAATGGCAGTAACAGCGTCAAAGAGGTTGCCAAACACATCACTGCAAGTAACCAACAAGATGGTATCCACAAGGCGCTGGAACATTTTGGTGTTTTAGCAGCAGAAAAGGTATTTGTCAGTCGGGACTACCACTTCAATAAGGTCAAAACCTTCCACCATATGATGGATGAACGAACCCAAGAAGAACCACGGGCCTGGGATGTTGAAGGAGCAACCCACCGTGCAGACTTTAAAATTGAAGAATTAGTAGAGTTTGTTCGCGCAGCAAGTTCTTCAGAGGAAGAATTCCAGCAGTCGCTTGCAAGTATGCACGAGGCGATTGATAAGGCTGCAGAGAAAGTGGTGAAAAAGACACCGGCCCAAAAAGATTTGATTGGGCAAGTTGATGCCTTGATCGATACTCTCTACTTTACCTATGGTAGCTTTGTCTTGATGGGAGTAGATCCGGAACGTATCTTTGATATTGTTCACGAGGCGAATATGGGGAAAATGTTCCCTGATGGAAAAGCTCATTTTGATCCAGTTACACATAAAATTTTAAAACCAGATGACTGGGATGAGCATTATGCCCCAGAAGCTGCGATTCGAAAAGAGATCCAACGCCAGATGAAGGCCTATGAGCGCCACAAAGAAAAACAGAAATAAGTCATTAAAAAAGGAGCACGGAGCTCCTTTTTTTATGATTACAATGTTTTTTCACTTTCTCTCACGACCAGCAAGTCGACTTTCGCATGACGGAGAATGTACTCAGATGAAGAGCCAACCAAGAGGCGTTCAAAGGCATTGAGCCCTGTTGCACCAACGAGAATCAGATCGACATTTTCTGCGTCTGGAATAGTACGGGCAAGGAGGGTTTTTGGATTTCCCATTTCGATGACGATGTGAATATCAGTCACACCAGCGTCTCTTGCACGCTTTTCGTACTCCTTCATCAGACTTTCAGCGTCGACTTGGAGTTCTTCGTAAACTTCAGCATCAAAGGTAGACACGTTTTGAAGAGCGCGTGTGTCAATAACATGGGCAATGGTGAGCTTGGATTCGTTACGTAGAGCAGTGTAAACACCTTTGACGAAAGCCAAGTCCGCTTCTTTAGAACCATCAATTGCGACCATAACATTTTGGTAACGTTGTGCCATAATGAAACCTCCTGAAATTTTCTTACTGTTATTGTAACCCTTTTCACTAAAGAAGTAAAGCAAAAAATGTAAACGTATTCAAAAGATTCGGCTTTGCTCAACTTGAATCTTTATGGAGTCACTTTATGGAAATAGAGTCTATGAAATATAAAAAATTATTTACCTCTATCCCGGGATAATCTATTTTAGGACAAATGAGACTTTGTTAGATCTGCTTTTCTTCCATTGGTATGATTTTTAGTAAGGTTTTACTAATTTGGATTTATAGACCTTTCAGAAAACTTGTCGCATGGCCTGTCTAGTGGTATAATGTTACTATCCTGATGAATTGAGGAAAAAAGATGAAAGAATTTAACAAGTCTAGTAAGTTAGAGCATGTGGCTTATGATATTCGTGGTCCGGTTTTGGAAGAAGCCATGCGGATGCGCGCAAATGGTGAAAAGATTTTGCGTCTAAATACAGGGAATCCTGCTGAATTTGGTTTTACAGCACCTGATGAGGTCATTCATGATTTGATTATGAATGCGCGTGATAGTGAAGGTTACTCTGATTCTAAGGGTATTTTTTCAGCACGTAAGGCTATTATGCAGTATTGCCAACTGAAAAAATTTCCAAACGTGGGCATCGACGACATCTACCTAGGTAACGGTGTCAGTGAGCTGATTGTTATGTCTATGCAAGGACTTTTGGACAATGGTGATGAGGTCTTGGTGCCTATGCCAGACTATCCTCTATGGACGGCTGCTGTCAGCTTGGCTGGAGGAAATGCTGTTCACTATATCTGTGATGAAGAAGCAGAATGGTACCCTGATCTGGACGATATTAAATCTAAGATTAGCTCTAATACCAAGGCTATTGTCCTTATCAATCCAAATAACCCAACTGGAGCTCTTTATCCTAAGGAACTCTTGTTGGATATTATTGAGATTGCGCGCCAGCATGATTTGATCATCTTTACGGATGAGATTTATGACCGCATGGTGATGGACGGACATGTTCATACACCGGTAGCAAGTTTGGCTCCAGATGTCTTCTGCGTTAGCATGAACGGTCTTTCGAAATCCCACCGTATCGCAGGTTTTCGTGTGGGTTGGATGGTCTTGTCTGGACCTAAGACTCATGTTAAGGGCTATATTGAAGGGCTCAATATGCTGTCCAATATGCGTCTTTGCTCTAACGTTTTGGCCCAGCAAGTCGTACAAACCTCGCTAGGAGGTCACCAGTCAGTGGACGAATTGCTCCTTCCTGGTGGTCGTATCTATGAGCAAAGAAACTTTATCTATAATGCCATTCAAGATATTCCAGGTTTATCTGCAGTCAAGCCTAAGGCGGGTCTTTATATCTTCCCTAAAATTGACCGTAATATGTACCGCATCGATGATGATGAGCAGTTTGTCCTCAATTTCTTGAAACAAGAAAAGGTTCTTTTGGTTCATGGTCGCGGTTTTAACTGGAAGGAACCAGACCATTTCCGTATCGTTTACCTTCCTCGTGTGGATGAATTGGCACAAATCCAAGAAAAGATGACACGTTTCTTGAAACAGTATCGTAGATAGGGCTTTCATAGGAAAAGCTAGAAAACATTTGCTTGGAGCTATTGACAAAAGTGGCAGAATCAGATAGAATAGTAAAGTATGTTTAGTAACTGATCACTTTATAGCCGGCTAAACGAATACAAAATCTATGAGGAGGTATTCATCGTGAAACGTACTTATCAACCAAGTAAACTTCGTCGTGCGCGCAAACACGGATTCCGTAACCGTATGTCAACAAAAAACGGTCGTCGCGTATTGGCAGCTCGTCGTCGTAAAGGACGCAAAGTTTTGGCTGCTTAATCCAAACGAATTCAACAAAGAAGTCAGTAGGAACTCGAGTCTACTGGCTTTTCTTTTTTCCTATAATATCAGTCTATAAATGCTTTATATTTTTGCTGAAATGGTGTATAATATTTCATATACTATAAAAATGGAGAACAGATATAAAGAAATCACAAGCCCTTCTACTAGGGGCTGGAATTTTGAGTGCAAGCTTTTTGATGGCAGCTTGCGGCTCAACGCAGTCAAATGCGGCAGATAAAACCTACTCATATGTATTTGCAAGTAACCCAGATACATTAGACTATATCACTTCAACACGTGGATCGACCTCTAGTATTACGACAAACTTGATCGATGGTTTGTTGGAAAATGATAAGTACGGGAACCTCGTCCCTTCTATGGCAGAGTCATGGACAGTATCAAAAGATGGTTTGACTTATACCTACAAAATCCGCCAAGGAGCTAAGTGGTATACCTCTGAGGGAGAAGAATATGCTGAAGTGACAGCTCATGACTTTGTGACAGGTCTGAAGTATGCAGCTGATAAAAAGGCTGAAAACTTGTACTTGGTCCAAGACTCAATCAAAGGTTTGGCAGACTATGTTGAGGGGAAAACATCTGACTTTGAGACTGTTGGAGTCAAGGCTGTGGATGATTATACTCTTCAATACACTTTGAACAAGCCAGAGTCTTATTGGAATTCGAAGACAACCGGGGGAATTTTGAGCCCTGTGAATGAAGCCTTTTTGAAATCCAAGGGAGATGACTTTGGAAGTGTAACGCCTTCTAGCATCCTGTCTAATGGGCCATACTTGTTCAAGTCTTTCACATCAAAATCTTTAATTGAGTTTGAAAAGAACCCTAATTACTGGGATAAGGACAATGTGAAGATTGAGAAGGTAAAACTTTCCTTCTATGATGGTTCAGACCAAGATAGTTTGGCTCGAGGATTCTTAGAAGGTAACTACACAGACGGACGTATCTTCCCGACAAGTTCTGTCTTTGACCAGCTGAAAAAAGGGAATGAGGATAAGATTACTTATACTCCTCAAAACGCTGTGACCTTCTATTATCTTTTCAATGTCAACCGTCAAAGTTACAATCAAACCATGAAACAGACGGATAAAGAAAAGACAGATTCACGTCTAGCTATGCAAAATAAAGATTTCCGTCAGGCGATTAACTTTGCCTTTGACCGTCATGCCTACGCTGCCCAGACAAATGGAGAAGATGGAGCTGACCGTATTCTTCGAAACACAGTCACACCGAGCAACTTTGTTCAAATCGGAGGCAAAAACTTCGGGGATGCTGTCAATGAAAAGATAGTCAACTATGGTACAGAGTGGTCAAATATCAATCTGAACGACGCGCAACCTGCCTTCTTGAATGCTGATAAAGCCAAGGCAGAATTCGCTAAAGCCAAAGAAAGTTTGCAGGCAGAAGGTGTTACCTTCCCAATCCATTTAGATATGTTGGTTGACCAGACTGCTAAGTTAGACGTACAGCAAGCAAGTTCTTTCAAGCAGACAGTTGAAGAAACACTTGGATCAGACAATATTGTTATCGATGTGATTCAATTGTCTCCAGACGAGAAAGACAATGCAACCTTCTTTGCTGATACAGCTGAACAAAAGGACTATGACATCGACATCTCAGGTTGGAGCGGAGATTACTCTGATCCTAAGACCTATCTTGACCTCTTGGATCCAGAATCTGGTTCTCAGTTAAAAAATCTTGGTTTGACCCCAGGAAAAGACAATGATGTCAAGGAAAAAATTGATCTATCTACCTATAAGAAGTTGTTGGATGCGGCCGAGAATGAGGTTGAAAATACTCAGACTCGCTATGAAAAATTTGCTGAAGTTCAAGCTTGGCTAACAGATAGTGCTCTTTTCCTACCCGTTCAAAGCGGTGGAGCCAATCCAATCTTCCGTAAGACTGTGCCATTCACAGGAGCCTTCTCATTTGTCGGACATAAAGGGGATGCGGACAACTACAAATATGTTGAGTTGCAAAAGGAGCCCGTAACTGCGAAACAGTATCAAGAGCTTTATGAAAAATGGCAGAAAGAAAAAGCTGATTCCAACAAAAAAGCTCAAGAAGATCTAGCGAAGCATGTAGAATAAAGAAAAAAATGGAGAAAGAAGGTTTTACCTCTCTTTCTCTTTTTTGGTATAATAGAGGGAAGAAAATGAGGTTAGAAGAGATGATATTTGATACGCATACACATTTAAATATAGAAGAATTTGCAGGAAGGGAAGATGAAGAATTAGCCCTAGCTGCTGAGATGGGTGTGACTCGGATGAATATTGTTGGCTTTGACAAGCCGACTATAGAGCGCGCCTTGGAGTTGGTAGATGAGTATGAGCAACTCTACGCAACTATTGGCTGGCATCCGACTGAAGCAGGGACATACACAGACGAGGTCGAAGCTTACTTGCTTGAAAAGTTAAAACATCCCAAAGTTGTTGCCTTGGGTGAGATTGGATTGGACTATCACTGGATGACAGCATCTAAGGAGGTGCAGGAGCAGGTTTTTCGCCGTCAGATTCAGTTATCCAAAGATTTGAATTTACCTTTTGTGGTCCATACCCGTGATGCGTTAGAAGATACTTATGAGATTATCAAGAGCGAGGGAGTTGGTCCTCGTGGTGGCATCATGCATTCATTTTCAGGCTCTTTGGAGTGGGCTGGAAAGTTTGTTGAGCTTGGCATGATCATTTCCTTCTCAGGAGTGGTGACCTTTAAGAAAGCGACGGATATCCAAGAAGCTGCCAGAGAACTTCCTTTGGAAAAGATTTTGGTAGAAACAGATGCCCCTTACTTGGCACCAGTTCCTAAACGGGGTCGCGAAAACAAAACAGCTTACACGCGCTATGTAGTGGACTTTATCGCTGACTTGCGTGGCATGACGACAGAAGAATTAGCTGTGGTGACAAGTGCCAATGCAGAGCGTATTTTTGGATTGGAAAAACAATCATGAAAGAGAAAATTTCCCAAGTCATCGTGGTCGAAGGACGGGATGATACAGCTAATCTCAAACGTTATTTTGACGTAGAGACCTATGAGACACGAGGATCGGCAATCAATGATCAAGACATAGAGCGAATTCAACGCCTGCATGAACTGCATGGAGTCATTGTCTTTACAGATCCTGACTTTAACGGTGAGCGCATTCGTCGCATGATTATGATGGCCCTTCCGACAGTTCAGCATGCCTTTCTCAAACGAGATGAAGCGATTCCCAAGTCCAAGACCAAGGGGCGTTCACTGGGAATCGAACACGCCAGCTATGAGGACCTAAAAACAGCTCTGACTCAGGTGACAGAACAATTTGAAAACGAGAACGAGTTTGACATCAGTCGGAGTGATTTGATTCGCCTGGGTTTCCTAGCAGGAGCGGATAGCCGAAAACGCAGAGAATATCTGGGCGAACAGCTCCGTATCGGCTATTCCAACGGCAAGCAACTTCTCAAGCGCTTAGAGTTGTTTGGAGTGACCTTGGCAGAAGTGGAAGAAGTGATGACTAAGTATTCAGTCCAAGGGAGTCAGAAATGAAAAGAGTGCTTATTACGGGTGGCAATAGTGGTATTGGTTATCAGGTTGCTAAACAATTAGCTGAAAAGGGATGGTTGGTAACTCTCTTTTGTAGACGGGAAGAAGCTGCGGAGCAAGCTTGTGAGAAAATTCGTCAACAGACAGGAAATCCACATGTAGATTATATCTTGGTTGATCTATCTGATATGAAGAGTGTCAGGGAAGCAGCGGAACAGTATATTCAAAAAGAAGACTTTCTAGACGTTCTAATTAACAATGCAGCTGACTTTGATTTGTCAGTCAAAAAGCCCATCCTGACTAAGGATGGTTTAGAAAAGCAATTTGCGACCAATGTTGTTGCACCTTTCTTGCTTTCTATCTTGTTGAAAGGCTTGTTGGAAAAGTCTGAGAGTGGTCGGATTATTAATATTTCTTCTCAAGGGCTGATACTCTATCCTTTCATGAAACTTGATTTTGAAAATTTATCTGGTCAAAAACATTATAGTCCTGCTAAGACCTATTATCAAAATAAACTGGCCTTGTTGATGCTGTCGCTTTATATGCGGAAACATTGGAAAGGTATCAAGGTTCAGGCAATCCGTGTGACCAATGTCAAAGTTGATATGCGCCGCTATGATCACCTCAGCGCTTTTATGAAAAATCTGTATAAAATTAAGTCAAAATTTTCGATTAGTCCTGAAGAAATGGCCAAAGTTTATACAGCTTTATCTACAGAAGATCGCTATGAAGGATTTTTGTATGACGAGAAATGCAAGGAAGTAAAAGCAAATGCACCTGCTTACGAAGAAGAGGAGCAAGAAAAACTCTATTCTTTGCTTGAGCACCTGACTTTTTCAAGAGACAATCCATAAAGAATGAGAAAAATAAATTTCATGGACTGCTTCAATAGTGGAAAGAAATTCAGATATCTAACTCTGTTTGGAGTGACCTTGGCAGAAGTGAAGAGGTTATGAAATCTTATGATAATAGTTGAGCAGACCTCAAAATGCATGGAGAATGTGTTACAATAGAGGTACTTAGATTTATTTTGATAGCGTCCAAATAGAAACTTATAAGGAGAGAGCAAAATGAAAATCCGAGTTGATAGAGATTCTGTCTGTATGGGTGATGATGTATTACCTCATGAGGTAGAATTTGAAGTTCCTGAGGATATGACAGTGAAAGATTTTTTTGATTTTCTAGAAATGGAACGTTACCTACCCTCTGTCCAAGGGAATAATGTTGCCTGGGAACTTCGTAATAGAAACGGGGAACATGGAGTTTATTTCACCAAAACACGAGA
Source organism: Streptococcus oralis (assembly GCF_001579175.1). Lineage (GTDB taxonomy): Bacteria > Bacillota > Bacilli > Lactobacillales > Streptococcaceae > Streptococcus > Streptococcus oralis_O. The sequence goes on along the minus strand of NZ_KQ970761.1, from coordinate 176,605 downwards.
AATCATTCATCCAGATGTACTCCTAAAAGATATGGTGGAAGGATTTGATGGAACACCCTTATTTGTTTTGCTCTATCATTATACTCCAGAAGCTTACTATAATAGAAAAGAGAATAGATGAGAATTGCAGATTATAGCGTGACCAAGGCAGTGCTGGAACGTCACGGTTTTACCTTTAAAAAGTCCTTCGGGCAAAATTTCCTGACGGATACTAATATCCTTCAAAAAATCGTGGATACGGCTGAAATTGATGACCAGGTTAATGTTATCGAAATTGGGCCAGGAATTGGTGCCTTAACGGAGTTTCTGGCTGATCGTGCGGCAGAAGTTATGGCCTTTGAGATCGACCACCGTTTGGTACCGATTTTGGCAGATACTCTTCGTGATTTTGACAATGTGACAGTAGTCAATGAGGATATTCTTAAGGTCGATTTGGCGCAACATATCCAGAATTTCAAAAATCCAGACCTGCCCATTAAGGTGGTAGCCAACTTGCCTTACTACATTACGACGCCTATTCTCATGCACTTGATTGAAAGTGGCATTCCTTTTAGTGAGTTTGTCGTTATGATGCAGAAAGAAGTGGCGGATCGTATCTCCGCACAGCCAAATACTAAGGCTTACGGTAGTTTGTCGATTGCTGTCCAGTATTATATGACAGCCAAGGTTGCCTTTATCGTGCCTCGTACGGTCTTTGTACCAGCGCCAAACGTGGACTCGGCTATCCTGAAAATGGTACGCCGCCCAGAACCTGCTGTAGCAGTAGAAGATGAGCAGCTCTTCTTTAAGGTTTCCAAGGCTAGTTTCACTCATCGCCGCAAGACCTTGTGGAATAACCTGACAGGCTACTTTGGCAAGACTGATGAAGTCAAGGAAAAGTTGACCAAGGCTTTAGATCAGGCGGGCTTGTCACCAAGTGTACGTGGAGAAGCTCTCAGCTTGGCAGAATTTGCTAGCCTAGCAGATGCGCTAAAAGGACAAGGACTCTAAAATGCAGGGACAAATCATTAAAGCCTTGGCGGGCTTCTACTATGTGGAGAGTGAGGGTCAGGTTTACCAGACGCGTGCGCGTGGGAATTTTCGTAAAAAAGGCCACACACCCTATGTTGGGGACTGGGTAGACTTTTCTGCGGAGGAAAACTCAGAAGGCTATATTCTCAAGATTCATGAACGGAAAAACAGTCTGGTCCGTCCGCCTATTGTCAATATTGACCAAGCTGTGGTGATCATGTCCGTCAAGGAACCGGACTTCAACAGCAATTTGCTGGATCGTTTCTTGGTTCTTTTGGAGCACAAGGGCATCCATCCTATCGTCTATATTTCTAAAATGGATTTGCTAGAAGATAGGGGAGAGCTGGATTTTTACCAGCAGACTTACGGTGCCATTGGCTATGACTTTGTGACCAGTAAGGAAGAACTCTTGCCACTTTTGACAAACAAGGTGACGGTTTTTATGGGGCAGACAGGTGTTGGGAAGTCAACCCTTCTCAACAAAATCGCACCGGACCTCAATCTTGAAACAGGAGAAATCTCAGATAGTTTAGGTCGTGGGCGTCATACCACTCGAGCTGTAAGTTTTTACAATCTCAATGGTGGTAAAATCGCGGACACTCCAGGATTTTCATCACTGGATTATGAAGTGACAACGGCTGAAGACCTTAATCAGGCCTTCCCAGAGATTGTCAGTGTCAGTCGAGACTGTAAATTCCGTACCTGTACCCATACCCATGAGCCGTCCTGTGCCGTCAAGCCAGCTGTAGAAGAGGGTATCATTGCCAGCTTCCGTTTTGACAACTACCTGCAATTCCTCAGTGAGATTGAAAATCGTAGAGAAACTTATAAAAAAGTCAGCAAAAAAATTCCAAAATAAGGAGAAACCTATGTCTCAATACAAGATTGCTCCGTCAATTCTGGCAGCAGATTATGCCAACTTTGAACGTGAAATCAAACGTCTAGAAGCAACTGGGGCAGAATATGCCCATATCGATATTATGGATGGTCACTTTGTACCACAAATCAGTTTTGGTGCAGGTGTGGTCGAAAGTCTTCGTCCTCATAGCAAGATGGTCTTTGACTGCCACTTGATGGTAGCTAATCCAGAGCATCATTTAGAGGACTTTGCGCGTGCAGGTGCAGATATCATCAGCATTCATGTCGAAGCAACGCCTCATATCCATGGTGCTCTTCAAAAGATTCGTTCTCTAGGTGTCAAGCCTTCTGTTGTCGTTAACCCTGGTACACCGGTTGAAGCTATCAAACACGTACTTCACCTAGTGGACCAAGTCCTCGTCATGACGGTTAACCCTGGCTTCGGCGGGCAAGCCTTTCTACCTGAAACCATGGATAAGATTCGTGAGTTGGTTACCCTTCGTGAGGAAAAAGGCTTGAATTTTGAGATCGAAGTCGATGGTGGGATTGATGATCAAACCATTTCTCAAGCTAAAGAAGCTGGTGCTACAGTTTTTGTAGCAGGGTCTTATGTCTTTAAGGGAGATGTCAATGAACGAGTGCAAACGCTCAGAAAACAACTGGACTAGGGTTGCTGTTTTTGCAGGTGGAGACCGTGGTCATTATCGGACAGATTTTGATTGCTTTGTCGGTGTGGATCGTGGTTCGCTCTGGGTTTTGGAAGAAGACCTTCCTCTGGCTCTAGCAGTTGGAGATTTTGATTCGGTAACCACAGACGAACGTCAGGTGATTCAAAAACGTGCCCAGCATTTTGTTCAAGCTCAGCCAGAAAAAGATGATACGGATCTGGAACTAGCACTTTTAACGATTTTTGAAAAAAATCCTCAAGCCCAAGTGACCATTTTTGGGGCTTTGGGTGGTCGTATTGATCATATGCTGGCTAATGTCTTTCTGCCTAGCAATCCCAAGTTAGCACCCTATATGCGCCAGATAGAGATTGAGGATGGGCAAAATATGATTAGCTATTGTCCAGAAGGAACCAGTCAGCTAGAGCCCAGTTCAGACTACGATTATCTAGCCTTTATGCCGGTTCGGGATAGTCAGTTGACCATTATCGGAGCCAAGTATGAGTTGACTGAGGAAAATTTTTTCTTTAAAAAAGTGTACGCTTCTAACGAATATATAGATAGGGAAGTTTCGGTGACTTGCCCAGATGGCTATGTCGTCGTGCTGCATAGCAAGGACAGGAGGTAGGATGGAGACTGTATTATTACTATTATTAATTGCCAACCTAGCTGGACTCTTTCTCATTTGGCAAAGGCAGGATAAGCAAGAGAAACACCTAAGCAAGAGCTTGGAGGATCAGGCAGACAATCTTTCAGATCAACTGGATTATCGCTTTGAACAAGCCAGACAAGCCAGCCAACTAGACCAAAAAGATTTGGAAGCGGCTGTCAGCGACCGCTTGCAGGAAGTGCGAATGGAGTTGCACCAAGGCTTGACTCAAGTCCGTCAAGAAATGACAGATAATCTCCTCCAAACCAGAGACAAGACCGACCAACGTCTCCAAGCTTTGCAGGAATCAAATGAGCAACGCCTAGAACAAATGCGCCAAACAGTCGAGGAAAAATTAGAAAAGACCTTACAGACGCGCTTGCAGGCTTCCTTTGAGACAGTTTCTAAACAACTGGAGTCTGTCAATCGTGGCCTTGGAGAAATGCAGACAGTTGCCCGCGATGTCGGAGCCCTCAATAAGGTTCTCTCAGGAACCAAAACGAGAGGTATTCTGGGTGAATTGCAACTGGGGCAAATCATCGAGGATATCATGACGCCTACCCAGTACGAGCGAGAATATGCAACGGTTGAAAACTCCAGTGAACGAGTGGAATACGCCATCAAGTTGCCTGGGCAAGGCGACCAGGAATACGTTTATCTACCAATTGACTCCAAGTTTCCACTGGCAGATTATTACCGCCTAGAAGAAGCCTATGAAGCAGGTGATAAGGACGAGATTGAACGCTGTCGTAGATCTCTCTTGACAAGCGTTAAGCGTTTCGCCAAGGATATCAAGAGCAAGTATATAGCGCCGCCTCGGACGACCAATTTTGGAGTCTTGTTTGTTCCGACAGAAGGTCTTTATTCAGAGATCGTCCGCAATCCGGCCTTCTTTGATGATTTGAGACGGGAAGAGCAGATTATCGTTGCAGGTCCAAGTACCCTGTCGGCTCTGCTCAACTCCCTATCGGTTGGCTTCAAAACTCTCAATATCCGAAAGAGTGCCGACCATATCAGCAAGACCCTTGCCAGCGTTAAGACCGAGTTTGGCAAGTTCGGAGGCATTCTGGTCAAGGCACAAAAGCATCTCCAACACGCCTCTGGCAGTATTGATGAATTATTAAACCGTCGTACCACAGCTATCGAGCGGACGCTCCGTCACATTGAGTTATCAGAAGGTGAGCCTGCGCTTGATCTACTCCATTTCCAAGAAGATGAGGAAGAATATGAAGATTAGTCACATGAAAAAAGATGAGCTGTTTGAAGGCTTTTACCTGATCAAGTCAGCTGACCTGAGACAGACGCGTGCTGGGAAAAACTACCTAGCCTTTACTTTCCAAGACGATAGTGGCGAGATTGAAGGGAAACTCTGGGATGCCCAACCTCATAACGTTGAGGCCTTTACCGCAGGGAAAGTGGTCCACATGCAAGGGCGCAGAGAAGTTTATAACAACACTCCTCAAGTCAATCAAATTACCCTTCGTTTACCTCAGCCTGGGGAACCCAATGATCCAGCTGATTTCAAGGTCAAGTCTCCAGTCGATGTCAAGGAAATCCGTGACTACATGTCGCAAATGATTTTCAAAATTGAAAATCCTGTCTGGCAGCGTATCGTTCGCAGTCTCTACACCAAGTATGATAAGGAATTCTACTCCTATCCAGCTGCAAAAACCAACCACCATGCCTTTGAAACGGGTTTGGCTTTTCACACGGCAACCATGGTGCGCTTGGCAGATGCCATTAGCGACATCTATCCTCAGCTCAATAAGAGCTTGCTCTATGCCGGGATTATGTTGCATGACTTGGCCAAGGTTTTAGAACTCAGCGGTCCTAATCAGACGGAGTACACAGTGCGAGGCAATCTCATCGGTCATATCGCCCTAATTGATAGCGAAATTACCAAAGCAGTCATGGAGCTTGGCATCGATGACACTCGAGAAGAAGTGGTGCTACTACGCCATGTCATCCTCAGTCACCATGGATTACTCGAGTATGGTAGTCCTGTTCGTCCTCGTGTGATGGAAGCTGAAATCATTCATATGATCGATAATCTCGATGCCAGCATGATGATGATGACAACAGCACTTGCTTTGGTGGATAAAGGAGAAATGACCAACAAAATCTTCGCCATGGACAATCGTTCCTTCTATAAACCAGATTTAGATTAATAATTTAAGAAAAACGAGCATTTTTTACACAAGAATGTTCGTTTTTTTATGTGAATGTGGTATAATGGATAAAATATCAAAATTAAATGGAATGGTAAATAAAAATGAAATTAAGAAGAAGTGATCGAATGGTTGTCATTTCCAACTATTTGATTAATAATCCATACAAACTAACCAGTCTCAATACCTTTGCGGAAAAGTACGAATCAGCTAAATCATCTATCTCAGAGGACATCGTGATTATCAAGCGTGCTTTTGAAGAAATCGAAATCGGCCATATCCAGACAGTGACTGGAGCAGGTGGTGGCGTTATCTTTACACCATCCATCTCTAGCCATGAAGCTAAAGAAATGATCGCAGACTTGCGTGATAAGCTTTCAGAAAGCGACCGTATCTTGCCAGGTGGCTACATCTACCTATCTGATTTGCTTAGTACACCTGCCATTTTGAAAAATATTGGTCGCATCATTGCCAAGAGTTTTATGGACCAAAAAATCGATGCCGTTATGACAGTAGCAACAAAGGGTGTTCCGCTTGCAAATGCAGTTGCCAATGTCCTCAATGTTCCATTTGTCATTGTGCGTCGTGATTTGAAAATTACTGAAGGTTCAACTGTCAGTGTAAACTATGTATCAGGATCAAGTGGTGACCGCATTGAAAAAATGTTCCTTTCAAAACGCAGTCTCAAGGCAGGCAGTCGTGTCTTGATCGTGGATGACTTCTTGAAAGGTGGCGGAACTGTCAACGGGATGATTAGTCTCTTGCGTGAGTTCGATTCTGAACTAGCTGGTGTCGCAGTCTTTGCAGACAATGCCCAAGAAGAACGTGAAAAGCAGTTTGATTACAAGTCACTCTTGAAAGTAACCAATATTGATGTCAAGAACCAATCCATCGATGTCGAGATTGGAAATATCTTTGACGAAGACAAATAAGAGATAGCACTAAAGGTTGGAACGATTGTCCCAGCCTTTCTTTGCAAACAGAATAGAAGGATGCTTATGAAAACACCATTTATCAGCCGAGAAGATTTGGAAACGATTGTTGCAGAGTTCCCGACTCCCTTTCACTTATATGACGAGAAGGGAATTCGCGAAAAAGCAAGAGCGGTCAACCAAGCTTTTTCCTGGAACGAGGGCTTTAAGGAATATTTTGCAGTCAAGGCTACCCCAACACCAGCCATCTTGAAAATCCTCAAAGAGGAAGGTTGCGGTGTGGACTGCTCTAGTTATGTAGAACTTTTAATGAGTCATAAACTGGATTTCCCTGGTTCTGAGATCATGTTCTCATCAAACAACACGCCAGACCAAGAGTATGCTTATGCGCGAGAATTGGGGGCGACCATTAACTTGGATGCCTTTGAAGACATTGAACATCTTGAGAGAGCAGCAGGTATCCCAGAAATCATCTCTTGTCGATACAATCCTGGAGGCGTTTTTGAGCTAGGAACAGACATCATGGACAATCCTGGGGAGGCCAAGTTTGGGATGACCAAGGATCAACTCTTTGAAGCCTTTGCCGTTTTGAAGGAAAAAGGAGCCAAGACTTTTGGGATTCATTCCTTCCTAGCATCCAATACCGTGACCCATCTCTACTATCCAGAGTTAGCCCGCCAGCTCTTTGAATTAGCTGTGGAAATCAAGGAAAAATTGGGCATTTCACTGGACTTTATTAATCTTTCTGGCGGAATCGGTGTCAACTATCGCCCAGATCAGGAGCCAAATGATATTGCGATGATTGGTGAAGGGGTGCGTAAGGTGTATGAAGAAGTCCTTACGCCAGTAGGTCTTGGTCAGGTCAAGATTTTCACTGAATTGGGACGTTTTATGCTAGCACCCCACGGAGTTCTCGTCACAAAAGTCACCCATAAAAAGAAAACCTACCGTACCTATCTGGGTGTGGATGCCTCAGCAGTCAACCTCATGCGCCCAGCCATGTACGGCGCCTATCATCATATCAGCAATCTGACGCAACCAGACGGACCGGTGGAGGTCGTAGATGTGGTTGGATCGCTCTGTGAAAATAATGATAAATTTGCCGTTAACCGCGAACTACCTCATACAGAAATAGGTGATTTGCTGGTGATTCATGATACAGGTGCACATGGATTCTCCATGGGTTATCAGTACAATGCCAAACTACGCTCGGCAGAAATCCTCTATACCGAAGAAGGAAATGCTCGCCAAATCCGCCGTGCAGAGCGTCCTGAGGACTATTTCGCAACCTTGTATGGTTTTGATTTTGAACCGGATCACTAAAAGGGTATGAAAATGAAAGTGAAAAACAGATTGCTTTCTAAAAAATAGACAAAAAACCTTGTTTTTCATCTTACTCATGATATAATAAAACTATAAAACGGTTTCAAGGAAGGTGACGATATGTCTGAAGAAACAATTGACTATGGACAAGTGACAGGAATGGTGCATTCGACAGAGAGTTTTGGGGCGGTAGATGGCCCTGGGATTCGTTTCATTGTCTTTTTGCAGGGTTGTCACATGCGTTGCCAGTACTGTCATAACCCTGATACATGGGCTATGGAAACCAATAAATCACGCGAACGGACAGTAGACGATGTCTTGACAGAAGCTCTTCGCTACCGTGGTTTTTGGGGAGACAAGGGAGGAATCACTGTTAGTGGAGGAGAAGCCCTCTTACAGATTGATTTCCTAATTGCCCTCTTTACCAAGGCCAAGGAAAAAGGAATCCACTGTACCTTGGACACCTGTGCCCTTCCATTCCGTAACAAGCCACGTTATCTCGAAAAGTTTAATAAACTCATGGCGGTGACAGACTTGGTTCTTCTGGATATCAAGGAAATCAACGAAGAACAGCACAAGATTGTAACCAGCCAAACCAATAAAAACATCTTGGCCTGTGCCCAGTACCTATCAGATATTGGGAAGCCTGTTTGGATTCGCCACGTGCTGGTTCCAGGTTTGACGGACAGAGATGAGGACTTGATCGAACTCGGTAAGTTTGTCAAAACCCTCAAAAACGTTGATAAGTTTGAAATCTTGCCTTATCATACGATGGGCGAGTTCAAGTGGCGTGAACTTGGAATTCCTTATTCGCTCGAAGGGGTCAAACCGCCCACAGCAGACCGTGTCAAGAATGCCAAGGAATTGATGGATACCGAAAGCTATCAAGACTACATGAAACGTGTCCATGGATAAAAAAGAAGCCTGATGAGAACATCGGGCTTTTGTGTTGCAAAAAAAGACTTAGCCTTTCAGCTAAGCCTTTTGCTTATTTTCTAGAACGTTGCTTTCCAGAGTTGCGATTTTTCTTTTTCTTGTTCGTTAGGATAGCTTGCGGCATTTCAGGAGTGACATCTTTTCGTCCACCTGAAGTTGAAACTGCACTCACTTTTGGAGGGTTCTTTTCATACTCTTCACGAACTTTTTGGCGAAGTTTTGGACGGACAATATAGTTTACGATGAATTGTTGGAGAATCATCATGAAACCACCGACAACCCAGTAAAGAGTCACACTGGCTGGTGAGAAGAGGGAGAAGACTACAATCATGAGTGGGCTCATGTAGATCATTTTCTTCAGTTGGTCTCTTTGCATCTCATCTTCTACTCCGTGGAGAGAGAGGAGAGATTGGAGATAGTAGAGAATACCAGCGCAAGCTACTAAAATCATACTTGGTGAACCGAGTTCGATACCAAGGAAGCTAGACTGGGCTACTCCTTCAGTGTTCTGAGCGGCAAAGTAAATAGCTGAGAAGAAAGGCATTTGAAGTAAGACAGGGAAGCATCCTACTCCACCGAGCATGCTGATGCCATGCTCTTTTTGAGCGGCAAAGAGAGCTTGTTGAGCCTCGAGTTTTTCTTCTTGTGTTGTCGCTTCTTTGAGGCGTGTCTGGTGTGGTTCGAGCACATGTTTGAGAGCGTTCATCTTTTCAGAGTGAAGCGTTGCTTTCCAGGATTGGTAGATGCCGAGTGGCAAGATAATCAAGCGTACGATAATGGTTACGATGATAATCCCAACCCCAAAACCAAGTCCCATGTCGTTTGCAAAGTATTTGATGGCCTCCGCCATAGGTGCTCCGATAGTATTCCAGATAAATCCAGTTGGTTGTCCAGTTGTTTTATCTACAGAGACACAGCCTGTCAAGACGAGTAGCATAGCCACTCCCATAGCAGAGAGGGCAAAACGTTTAATAGATTTCAATGTTTTCATTCCTTCTTTAAAAATTATACCTTTCTATTCTACTGTTTTTTTGTAAAATATACAATAGTTCTAGAGACCTAATTTGCGACTTTGAAGTCTGAATAGGATGAAAAGTTGCTCATTTGCACATCCAGATAGGTAACTTTTGAAAAAGGCGTCGGACCTTTTCGGATTTCTTGGATAAATTTTGCCATAGTGGCAGAGGAGTCTGCCTGAGCAAGAATTTCCACTGTGCCATCGTCATTATTCCAAACACGACCAGTGATGCCACCGATTTCAAGAGCTAAAGTATAAACACCCCAGCGAAAACCAACACCCTGCACCCTACCTTGGGCAATCATTCTAACCTTTTGCATACCAAACCCCTTTGATTGTGTTATAATATTTCTATGACTATTATAACCTCAAAAGCCAATTCAGTGGTAAAAAATGCCAAGAAATTACATCAAAAAAAATATCGAAAGTCTGCTTATTTGATTGAGGGCTGGCACTTGTTTGAAGAAGCTGTTCAAGCAGGAGTGACGATTGAGAAGATTTTTGCCTTAGAAAGTTACCGAGATCAGCTAGCCGCTTTTCCTCAAACTATCTGGGTTTCAGAGGAGATTTTGCTGGATTTGGCAGATACGCAAACTCCTCAAGGGATTGTTGCAGTGATTCAAAAAGAAGAAGTGGGACTGCCTGAACTCCATCAGGGTAAGTTTCTATTTTTAGAAGACGTTCAAGATCCTGGTAATGTGGGTACAATGATTCGGACTGCGGACGCTGCAGGTTTTACAGGAGTCATTGTTTCAGACAAGTCAGCGGATATCTACAGTCTCAAGACCCTGCGTTCCATGCAAGGAAGTCATTTTCACTTGCCCATCTATCGTCTGCCTCTTGCCAGCTTTGTAGAGGAGGCAAAGAAGAGCAATTTGCCCATTCTAGCAACGACCTTATCGAGAGATTCAAAAGATTATCGTGAGCTTTCTTCACTAGAGAACTTTGTTTTAGTCATGGGAAATGAAGGACAGGGGATTAGTTCTGTCATGGCTGAGAGTGCTGATCAGCTGGTTCACATTGGCATGAAAGGTCGAGCAGAGAGTCTCAACGTGGCAGTTGCAGCAGGCATATTGATGTTTTATTTCAGCTAATTTATAAAATCTTTGTTATAATCAAGACATATTTATAGAAAAAGGAGAATCAAAATGAATCAATCGATTATTCAAGAACGTTCAGGTCTCAATCAATTTTACGCTAAGGTTTACGCCTTTGTGGGACTTGGGATTGGTCTATCAGCTCTCGTGTCAGCTTTGATGTTGACAGTATTTCAGTCCCAATTGGTCTACTTTTTAATGCATGGCCGTCTCTGGTTGATGATTGCAACTTTTGCAGAACTTGCTCTAGTCTTTGTTGCAAGTAGCATGGCTGCCAAAAATAGCCCAGCAGCTCTCCCAGTATTTTTAGTTTATTCTGTTTTAAATGGATTTACGCTCAGCTTTGTCGTAGCCTTCTATACACCTGGGACCGTCTTATCAGCCTTTGTATCCAGTGCCCTTCTTTTCTTTGTCATGGCGGCAATCGGAATTTTCACCAAGAAGGATTTGAGTGGAATGGGACGAGCTTTGATGGCGGCGCTTGTTGGTCTCATCATAGCCATGGTTGTGAATCTATTTTTAGCCAATAGCTTCTTTGACTACATGATTAGTATTGCCATGGTCTTGGTTTTCTCAGGTTTGATTGCTTGGGACAACCAAAAGATTCGCTATGTTTATGAGCAGTCACGAGGACAAGTAGCGACAGGATGGGTCATCTCAATGGCGCTCAGTATCTATCTAGACTTTATCAACCTCTTCCTTAGCATCTTACGAATCTTTGGTCGAAACGATTAATGAATGACAGGGTCAGTGTTCAAAAGAGCACTGACTTTTTCTTATTTACTCTTTTCTTTTCTTGGAAATAGGTGTATAATGCTTTTAACTAATTTTTGAGGAGCTGTTTATGAAGAAAAGTTTTATTCATCAACAAGAAGAAATTTCCTTTGTGAAGAACACTTTTACCCAGTATTTGAAAGATAAGTTAGAAGTTGTTGAAGTTCAAGGTCCTATCTTGAGCAAGGTCGGGGATGGGATGCAGGACAACCTGTCAGGTGTCGAAAATCCAGTATCCGTCAAGGTTTTGCAGATTCCAGATGAAACCTATGAGGTCGTTCACTCACTTGCCAAATGGAAACGCCACACCTTGGCTCGTTTTGGTTTCGGTGATGGGGAAGGCTTGTTTGTCCACATGAAGGCTTTGCGCCCAGATGAAGATTCGCTAGATGCGACCCATTCTGTTTATGTAGACCAGTGGGACTGGGAAAAAGTGATTCCAAATGGAAAACGCAATATCGCTTATCTTAAAGAAACAGTTGAAAAGATTTACAAGGCTATTCGTCTGACAGAGCTAGCCGTAGAAGCCCGCTATGATATCGAATCAATCTTACCAAAACAAATTACCTTTATCCATACAGAAGAGTTGGTAGAACGCTATCCAGACCTAACACCGAAAGAGCGTGAAAATGCAATCTGTAAAGAATTCGGTGCGGTCTTCTTGATTGGTATTGGTGGGGAATTGCCTGACGGGAAACCGCATGACGGACGTGCGCCTGACTACGATGACTGGACTACAGAGTCTGAAAATGGCTACAAAGGGTTAAATGGGGATATTCTAGTTTGGAACGAATCTCTTGGTTGTGCCTTTGAACTTTCATCAATGGGGATTCGGGTAGATGAAGACACCCTTCGTCGCCAAGTTGCCCTTACAGGAGACGAAGATCGTCTGGAGTTGGAATGGCATAAAGCCCTGCTCAACGGCCTTTTCCCATTGACAATCGGTGGGGGTATCGGACAGTCTCGGATGGCCATGTTCCTTCTTCGTAAGAAACACATCGGAGAGGTTCAGACCAGTGTTTGGCCTCAAGAAGTTCGCGACACTTACGAAAACATCTTGTAGGAAATCGAACCGTAAGGTTCGGTTTTCTTTCTCTTTTTGCCCATAATTTGGTATAATAAACGGTATGAAAATCGTATCAGGAATCTATGGGGGGCGTCCTCTCAAGACGCTAGAAGGCAAGACGACGAGGCCGACATCTGATAAGGTGAGAGGAGCTATCTTTAACATGATAGGTCCCTATTTTGAGGGTGGTCGTGTCTTGGATCTCTATGCTGGCAGTGGGGGTTTATCCATTGAGGCAATCTCGCGTGGGATGTCCCATGCTGTCTTAGTGGAACGGGATCGAAAGGCACAAGCAGTCATCGCTGAAAATATCCAGATGACCAAGGAAGTTTCTAAATTTCAGCTCTTAAAGATGGAAGCTGACCGTGCTCTAGAGCAAGTCGGAGGGACATTTGATTTGGTCTTTTTAGACCCTCCCTATGCAAAAGAACAAATCGTTGCAGATATCGAAAAAATGGCAGAAAGAAATCTCTTCTCCCAAGAAGTCATGGTTGTCTGTGAAACCGATAAGTCTGTAGAACTACCAGAAGAAATCGCCTGCTTAGGCATCTGGAAGGAAAAAATATATGGGATTAGTAAGGTGACGGTCTATGTCAGATAAAATTGGATTATTTACAGGTTCATTTGATCCGATGACAAATGGACATCTGGATATCATTGAACGTGCCAGCAAACTCTTCGATAAGCTCTATGTCGGGGTTTTCTACAATCCCCACAAACAAGGTTTTCTCCCCGTTGAAAACCGCAAACGAGCAGTTGAAAAAGCCGTAGCACATTTAGAAAATGTAGAAGTCATGTCTTCTCACGACCAATTAGTTGTTGATGTTGCAAGAAGACTGGGAGCTAAAACTCTTGTCCGTGGCTTGCGGAACGCTACAGACTTGCAATACGAGGCTAGTTTTGACTACTACAATCATCAACTGGCTCCAGAAATCGAAACCATTTACCTATATAGTCGCCCAGAGCATCTCTATGTCAGCTCGTCAGCCATGAGAGAACTTCTGAAGTTTGGTCAGGAGATTCAGCAATATGTTCCAAACAGTGTTGTGGAGGAATTAGAACATGAAGAAAAAAACTAGATGGCCCTTATATGTCATCCTAGCACTAGTATTGACTTTTTTAGCCTTTGTAGTACCTTTGCCTTACTACATAGAAGTTCCAGGTGGAGCGGAAGATATTCGTCGCGTTTTGAAAGTCAATGAAACAGAAGACACAGAAGCAGGAGCTTACCAGTTTGT
>NZ_KQ970761.1:140997-162850 GCF_001579175.1 Streptococcus oralis | reverse complement strand
ACACGCAACCCTGTCGCATCTTGTCTATGCTTGGTTAACACCTTTCACAGATATTAGAAGTGCCAAGGAGACTACGGGTGGCTCTACGGATGCAGAGTTTATGCGGATCAATCAGTTCTACATGCAAACTTCTCAAAATATGGCCAAGTATCAAGGACTGAAGACGGCTGGTAAGGATACCGAACTCAAGTACTTGGGAGTTTATGTCTTAACTGTGACGGATAATTCAACTTTTAAGGGCATTCTGAATATTGCAGATACCGTGACGGCTGTTAATGACAAAACATTTGACAGTTCAAAAGACTTGGTCGACTATGTCAACTCTCAACAATTAGGGGATACGGTCAAGGTAACCTATGAAGAAGACGGAAAAGTCAAGTCTGCAGAAGGTAAAATTATCACTCTCGAAAACGGAAAAAACGGGATTGGGATTGGCTTGATTGACCGTACAGAAGTGACCAGTGACGTTCCCATTCGCTTTTCTACAGCTGGTATCGGGGGACCAAGTGCAGGTCTCATGTTTAGTCTAGCTATCTACACTCAGATAGCAGATCCAGGTCTTCGTAATGGCCGCATCGTTGCGGGAACGGGAACCATTGATCGGGACGGAAATGTTGGCGACATTGGTGGAATTGACAAAAAAGTAGTTGCGGCCTCACGTCAGGGAGCCAACGTCTTTTTTGCTCCTGACAATCCAGTCACCGAGGAAGCAAAAAAAGCAGATTCCAATGCGAAAAGCAACTATGAAACAGCCCTAGAAGCTGCCAAAACGATCAAGACAGAGATGAAAATCGTTCCCGTTAAAACCTTGCAGGATGCGATTGATTACCTTAAAAACAACCCCTAATTCGTAGAAAAATCGAAAACTAGCGCGCAAGCGGATAAGATGGTATAATAGTCAAATGGTTCAATTATTATTCACTCTAAGCAGTCATATGCTCTTTATCTATTTGAGTTTTTACCTTTTAAAGGATCTTGTGAGATGGGAAAAGGTGTTAAAAGTAACTGCTACGAATACAAAAAAAGTTCGTTTGTTGGTGGGCTTCTTTAGTATTGTAATGGGCTACATATTAAGTTCATTCTTTATCAGTTTATATCAATTGTGGCAAGAAGCACTTAGAGGATTATTATAAAATCAAAAGTAAAGGAAGCAACTATGGAAAAAATTGTGGTTCAAGGCGGTGATAATCGTCTGGTCGGGAGTGTGACCATCGAGGGGGCAAAGAATGCCGTCTTGCCCTTGTTGGCAGCGACTATTCTAGCAAGCAAGGGTAAGACAGTCTTGCAGAACGTCCCGATCTTGTCAGATGTTTTCACCATGAATCAAGTAGTTCGTGGTCTGAATGCCAAGGTTGAATTTGATGAGGAAGCTCATCTTGTCGAAGTCGATGCTACTGGTGACATCACGGAGGAAGCTCCTTACAAGTATGTCAGCAAAATGCGTGCATCGATCGTTGTCTTGGGCCCAATCCTTGCTCGTGTAGGTCATGCCAAGGTATCCATGCCAGGTGGTTGCACCATTGGGAGTCGTCCAATCGATCTCCACCTCAAGGGCTTGGAAGCTATGGGAGCTAAGATTAGCCAGACAGCTGGTTACATCGAAGCCAAGGCAGAACGCTTGCATGGTGCTCATATCTATATGGACTTCCCTAGTGTCGGCGCGACACAAAACCTGATGATGGCAGCGACGTTAGCTGATGGTGTGACTGTTATTGAAAATGCTGCGCGTGAGCCGGAAATTGTTGACCTCGCTATTCTCCTTAATGAAATGGGAGCCAAGGTCAAGGGAGCTGGTACTGAAACAATCACAGTAACTGGTGTCGAGGAACTCCATGGAACAACTCATAATGTGGTACAGGACCGTATTGAAGCTGGAACCTTTATGGTGGCGGCAGCCATGACTGGTGGTGATGTCCTCATTCGAGATGCAGTCTGGGAGCATAATCGCCCCTTGATTGCCAAACTCCTTGAAATGGGAGTAGAGGTAACAGAGGAGTCGGAAGGCATTCGTGTCCGTTCTCAACTGGAAAATCTTAAAGCTGTTCATGTAAAAACCTTGCCACATCCAGGATTCCCGACAGATATGCAGGCTCAATTTACAGCCTTAATGACTGTCGCAAAAGGGGAATCCACTATGGTGGAAACTGTATTTGAGAATCGGTTCCAACATCTGGAGGAAATGCGTCGGATGGGCTTGCATTCGGAGATTATCCGTGATACAGCCCGTATCGTAGGAGGACAAGTCTTGCAGGGAGCAGAAGTTCTATCAACAGACCTTCGTGCTAGTGCGGCCTTGATTCTGACAGGTTTGGTAGCGCAAGGGGAGACAGTTGTTGGTAAATTAGTCCACCTTGACAGAGGTTACTACCGTTTCCATGAGAAGTTAGCTCAGCTAGGAGCGAAGATTCAGCGGATTGAGGCAAATGATGAAGAAGAATAAAAATATACGTTATGTACTCCGTCGCTTACTGTTGATTTTTATCGTACTCTTGCTGGGATTCCTTGCCTTAGGAATCGGCTTGATGATTGGCTACGGGATTCTAGGGAAGGGACAGGATCCATGGGCGATTTTATCTCCAGCGAAATGGCAAGAATTGATTAGTAAATTTACAGGAAATTAGGCTGGGAGACCAGTCTTTTTCTAGAGATATAAGGAGAGATATGGACAAGAAAACAAGACAGGCTCTGATAGGGCTACTCATATTCTTACTATTATCTGCTGGTAGTTATTACATCAAGCAGATGCAGTCAGCGCCAAACACCCCTAAAACTAAGGTTAGCCAGAAAAGACAAGCTTCAGAAGCTCCTAGTCAGGAGTTGGCAGAGAGTGTCTTAACCGAGTCGATCAAGAACCAAATAAAAGGTGGTCTAGAATGGAATGGGGCAGGTGCCTTTGTCGTAAATGGCAATAAAACCAATCTAGATGCCAAAGTTTCTAGCAAACCCTACGCGGATAATAAAACAAAACCAGTCGGGAAAGAGACAGTCCCAACTGTTGCTAATGCCATCTTATCCAAAGCGACTCGGCAGTATAAAAATCGTGAAGAAACAGGCAACGGCTCAACCTCCTGGACGCCACCAGGATGGCATCAGGTCAAGAATCTAAAGGGAGCCTATACACATGCAGTCGATAGAGGACACCTGCTGGGTTATGCCTTGATAGGTGGCTTGGATGGTTTTGATGCCTCTACCAGCAATCCCAAGAACATTGCAGTCCAGACAGCTTGGGCAAACCAGGCTCAGGCGGAAGATTCGACAGGGCAGAACTACTATGAGAGTCTGGTTAGGAAAGCCTTAGACCAGAATAAGAGAGTCCGTTATCGGGTAACTCTCCACTATGCTACGAATGAGGATTTGGTTCCATCCGCTTCACAAATTGAAGCCAAGTCTTCGGATGGCGAATTGGAATTCAACGTCCTGATTCCAAATGTTCAAAAGGGTATCCAGCTTGATTACCGAACAGGTCAGGTCACGGTGACAAACTAGAAAAAAAGGAATAAAAATTGCTCCCTTGTCCGTCATTGATAAGGGAGCGATTGTATAAATTAGAAAATAATGTGATTCCTAGGCCGATTTATGATATAATGGAACACAAGATACTATTTTAGGAGAAAGACCATGGAAGACCCAAGCAGTCAGGATTTGTTACTGCAATTTGTACTTTTAGTTGTATTGACCTTTTTAAATGCTTTTTTCTCAGCCACTGAAATGGCGATGGTGTCATTAAACCGTTCCCGAGTTGAGCAAAAGGCAGAAGAGGGAGACAAACGTTACATCCGTTTGCTAAAGGTGCTTGAAAACCCTAATCACTTTTTATCAACCATTCAAGTCGGTATTACCTTGATCACAATCTTGTCAGGGGCAAAATTGGCAGATACACTTGGACAAGTAATTGCCTCTTGGATGGGGAATGGAGAAACGGCTTATGCCATTGCAAGTTTCCTCTCTTTGGCATTCTTGACCTACATCTCTATTGTTTTTGGTGAACTCTATCCTAAACGGATTGCCCTCAATCTCAAAGATGCCTTAGCCATCCGCTCTGTTCCGATTATTATTGGACTTGGGAAGATTGTCAGTCCCTTTGTCTGGTTGTTATCTGCTTCAACCAATCTCTTGAGTCGTTTAACACCAATGACCTTTGATGATGCGGATGAAAAAATGACTCGAGATGAAATTGAGTACATGTTGACCAAGAGTGAAGAAACCTTGGATGCAGACGAAATCGAGATGTTACAAGGGATTTTCTCTCTAGATGAACTGATGGCGAGAGAAGTTATGGTTCCTCGGACAGATGCCTTTATGGTGGATATTCAGGATGATAGTCAAACCATTATCCAAAGTATTTTAAAACAGAACTTTTCCCGTATCCCTGTTTATGATGGGGATAAGGACAATGTGATTGGTTTGATTCATACCAAGCGTTTGCTAAACGCTGCCTATGCAGATGGCTTTGAAAATATTGTCTGGAAGAAGATCTTACAAGATCCACTCTTTGTTCCTGAAACTATTTTTGTGGATGACTTGCTAAAAGAATTGCGAAATACCCAAAGACAAATGGCCATTTTGCTCGATGAATATGGCGGTATGGCTGGACTGGTCACACTGGAAGACCTGCTGGAGGAGATTGTCGGAGAAATCGACGACGAGACAGACCGAGCAGAAATTGAAGTCCATCAAATCGGTGAGGACACCTATATTGCACAGGGAACCATGAATCTTAACGACTTCAATAACTACTTTGGTGTCGAACTAGAAAGCGATGATGTGGATACCATCGCCGGTTATTATTTGACGGGTGTTGGAACGATTCCAACCACTGAGAAAATCAGTTACCAACTGGTCAGTCAAAACAAGCAAGTCGTCCTCACCAACGACAAGGTGAAAAACGGACGTGTTACCAAGGTAAAAGTTCAAATCACTGAAATAGAAAATGAAGAAGAAACAGAATAAAGGAGCTTGAGTCACCATCAAGTGCTCAAGCTCCCATTTATAAGAAAAAAGACTCACGAGGAGTCTTTTGGTTTACTATAAGGCGGTAGACGGATTTGAACCGACGATCAAGCTTTTGCAGAGCCGTGCCTTACCACTTGGCTATACCGCCTCAACGTTTATTATTATACCTTGAAAATGATTCTACGTCAATAGTTTCTTAACCGAAAATCCAATTTAGGAAACTTTCCCTTTTTATGATAGACTTTAAAACCGAGAGAGAAAGTCTGGGAATCAGTCTTCACAGGCTGTAAAATTGCCATCTAATCACCTAGATAGCAAACAAAGAGTGTAGAAATTTGACAAATGAAAGTTTTTTGAGGGTATACGCCTAAATATTCTGAAAATTCGTTTACTTTTTAGATAATATATGATATAATTGACAATAAGCTTAAATTTTTCAAAGAGGAGTTAACAATATGAAAAAAAGTAGAGTATTTGTCGCAGCAGGAATTGCCCTATTAGCAACTGGCGTTTTAGCTGCTTGCGGTTCTTCAAAATCATCTGATTCAACAGCGCCAAAAAATTATGGTTATGTTTATACAGCTGATCCAGAAACATTGGATTACATTACGTCAGGTAAACAAAGTACCAAAGTTGCTACTTCAAATGGTATTGACGGTTTGTTTACAAATGATCAATACGGAAATTTAGTTCCTGCAGTTGCAGAAGACTGGTCAGTTTCGAAAGACGGTTTAACTTATACCTACAAAATTCGTAAGGGTGTCAAATGGTTTACCTCTGATGGTGAAGAGTATGCTGAAGTTACTGCAAAAGACTTTGTAAATGGCTTGAAACACGCAGCAGATAAAAAATCAGAAGCCCTTTATCTAGCAGAGGATTCTGTTAAAGGTTTGTCTGATTACTTGGCTGGAAATTCAAAAGACTTTTCTACAGTAGGTATTAAAGCAGTTGATGACTATACTCTTGAGTATACCTTGAATAAACCAGAACCATACTGGAATTCTAAGATGGCTTATTCCATTTTCTGGCCTTTGAACGAAGAATTTGAGAAATCAAAAGGATCGGATTTTGCTAAGTCAACAGATCCTAATTCATTGCTATATAATGGTCCATTCTTGCTGAAGGGGTTGACTGCTAAATCTTCTATCGAATTTGTTAAAAATGAACAATACTGGGATAAAGAAAATGTTCATCTTGACACAGTCACCCTTGCCTTCTATGACGGTTCAGACCAAGAATCACTTGAACGTAACTTTACGAGTGGAGCTTATAGCCAAGCGCGCCTCTTCCCAACAAGTTCAAACTACTCTAAAGTAGAAGAAACATACAAGGACAATATCTACTTTACTCAATCAGGACCTGGCATTGCTGGTTTGGGTGTGAATATCGACCGTCAAGGGTATAAATATACTTCTAAATCAACTGATGAAGAAAAAACATCTACAAAGAAAGCCCTTCTAAACAAGGATTTCCGTCAGGCATTGAACTTTGCCTTTGACCGCACATCTTATTCAGCACAGGTAAATGGTACGGAAGCGGCTCCTCTAGCAGTTCGTAACCTCTTTGTGAAGCCAGGCTTTGTCTCTGCAGGAGAAAAGACTTTTGGCGACTTAGTGACTGAAAAAATGGCTAATTACGGAGATGAGTGGAAAAATGTGAATTTTGCTGATGGGCAAGACGGTCTCTTTAATGCTGACAAAGCCAAAGCTGAATTTGCCAAAGCTAAAACTGCATTGGAAGCAGAAGGTGTAAAATTCCCTATTCACTTGGATATTCCAGTAGACCAAACATCTAAAAACTATATCGCACGTATCCAATCTTTCAAACAATCAGTCGAAAAAGTACTTGGTGAAGATAATGTAGTGATTGATATCCAACAAGTTTCTAGAGACGAGTTGAATAATATCACCTACTACGCAGCAAATGCTGCAGCAGAGGACTGGGATCTATCAGGAGCAGTTGGATGGAGTCCTGACTATGAAGACCCATCAACTTACCTTGATATCTTGAAAACAACTAACAGCGAGCAGACAAAAACCTATATGGGGTATGATGATCCCGCAAATGCATCTGCAGCTAAAGTTGGTTTGAAAGAGTACGATAAGCTCGTTGATGACGCTGCAAAAGAAACTAGCGACTTGAATGTGCGTTATGAAAAATATGCAGCGGCGCAGGCTTGGCTGACAGATAGCTCACTCTTCCTCCCAGCCATGTCATCTAGTGGTGCTGCACCGGTTCTTTCTCGCGTGGTACCATTTACAGCTTCTTACAGCCAATCTGGAGATAAAGGTTCAGATTTGTACTTCAAATACATTAAACTCCAAGACAAAGTTGTAACCAAAGCTGATTATGAGGCTGCTCGTGAGAAATGGCTAAAAGAGAAAAAAGAATCAAACGAAAAAGTTCAAAAAGAATTGGCTAATCACGTTAAATAAATAACTCTCAAGAGAACTTTCTCTCCATGAGGAGAAGGTTCTTTTGGGATTTTAAAAGGAAACGATATGAAGAAATATATTTTTATGCGTGTATTGCGTTCATTGTTGTCGATTTTCTTAGTGACAACCTTGACCTACACGATTATCTATACGATGGTTCCGCGGAAATTGATTTTCAAGCAGGATACCAACTATAATAAGATTGCAACGACTCCAGATAAACGAGATAATTATGAAAATACCGTTTATGAGCGTATGGGCTACATCGAGTACTACGATACCAAGGAGCTGCAAGAAAAAGCGAGTACCATTGATCCATCTGTAACAGTGGATGCAAATGAGACTAATAAGGCAATCTACGAAAAATACATCAACCAACTTGGTAATGGTTGGACACTTGGTGTATTCTCAGAAAGTGGTCAGTTTTATGCTACGCGTGAAATTCCGATTTTTGAACGTGTTTTCAAATTCTATGCGAACTTGATCGATATTGATCATACAAATAAAATCCAAGATCCTGAAAATCCAAACTTGGAACGCTATCTTCGTTTTGAAAATGACCCTGCTATCGGTTGGTCATTAGTTGGTTCGGGTACAAAACATAAATACCTTTTGTATTTCAACAATCAATTCCCATTTGTACACCAAAACTTTGTGAACATTAACTTGGGTGATTCTTACCCAACTTATGCAAACACACCAGTGCTTCAAGTTATCACACAGGGTCAAGGACAAACTAAGACATCAGAAGTTCAATTCCCTACAGGTAAAAAGACTTCATCTGTAGATATCTACTCTCGTACCTACAAATCACCAAGTCAAGCAGACGCACGTGAGGTGGCAAACTATGGTAAGGACGATCCTTACACGGCTACAGAAAGCAATTACCAATATCCATCTATGATTGCAAGTTCAGCTGTTGCTGGTTTGATTGGTTTGATTATCTCGTATGCTATCGCTATTCCACTTGGATCTGCTATGGCTCGCCACAAGAATACTTGGATTGACAGCTTCTCGACAGGTGCTCTGACCTTCTTGCTTGCCCTTCCAACGATTGCCTTGGTATATATTGTGCGCTTGATTGGATCATCTATCGGTCTGCCAGACTCATTCCCTATCTTGGGGGCTGGAGATTGGCGTTCTTATGTCTTGCCGGCAGCCATTCTAGGTTTGTTGGGAGCACCAAGTACGGCTATCTGGATTCGTCGTTACATGATCGACTTGCAATCTCAAGACTTCGTACGTTTTGCTCGCGCCAAAGGTTTGTCTGAAAAAGAAATTTCAAATAAACACATCTTTAAAAATGCCATGGTTCCTTTGGTTTCAGGTATTCCTGGTGCTGTAATCGGAGTTATTGGTGGTGCAACATTGACAGAAACAGTCTTCGCCTTCCCAGGTATGGGTAAAATGCTGATCGACTCTGTTAAGGCATCCAACAACTCAATGGTAGTTGGTCTCGTCTTCATCTTCACATGTATTTCTATCTTCTCACTCTTTGTAGGAGATATCTGGATGACCATGCTTGATCCACGTATTAAATTGACAGAGAAAGGAGGCAAATAATGTCAACAATCGGAAAAGAAAAATTTCAGTTCGTAAAACGTGACGATTTTGCCTCTGAAACAATTGACGCCCCTGCCTATTCATACTGGGGTTCTGTATTTAGACAATTTCTAAAGAAAAAATCAACAGTCATTATGTTGGGGATTTTGGTTGCCATTATCTTGATGAGCTTTATTTATCCTATGTTCTCAAACTTTGACTTCAACGACGTCAGTAAGGTGAACGACTTTAGCGCTCGTTTTATCAAGCCAAATGCTGAGCACTGGTTTGGTACAGATAGCAATGGGAAATCCTTGTTTGACGGGGTTTGGTTTGGTGCGCGTAACTCTATCCTCATCTCTGTCATTGCAACTTTTATCAACCTTGTAATTGGGGTTATTGTTGGTGGAATCTGGGGAATTTCAAAATCTGTTGACCGTGTCATGATGGAAGTTTATAACATTATTTCAAACATTCCATCTCTCTTGATTGTCATTGTCTTGACTTACTCAATCGGTGCTGGTTTCTGGAATCTGATTTTTGCCATGAGTGTGACAACTTGGATTGGGATTGCTTATATGATTCGTATCCAAATCATGCGTTACCGTGACTTGGAATACAACCTTGCTTCTCAAACACTTGGGACACCAACCTTTAAAATCATCGTTAAAAATATCATGCCACAATTGGTATCCGTTATTGTTTCTACGATGACCTTGATGTTGCCAAGCTTCATCTCTTATGAAGCCTTCCTTTCCTTCTTTGGATTGGGATTGCCTGTAACAGTGCCAAGTTTGGGACGTTTGATCTCAGATTACTCACAAAACGTTACGACCAACGCTTACTTGTTCTGGATTCCATTGACAACCTTGATCTTGGTGTCCCTATCTCTTTTCGTTGTTGGTCAAAACCTAGCGGATGCTAGTGATCCACGTACACATAGATAGGAGTAGACATGACAAAAGAAAGTAATGTAATTTTGACTGCTCGTGATATTGTCGTGGAATTTGACGTTCGTGACAAAGTTCTGACGGCTATCCGAGGAGTTTCTCTGGACCTGATTGAAGGAGAAGTTCTTGCCCTGGTAGGTGAGTCCGGTTCTGGTAAATCTGTTTTAACAAAAACCTTTACAGGGATGTTAGAAGACAATGGACGTATTGCTCAAGGAAGCATCGACTATCGTGGACAAGACTTGACCGCTCTTACTTCTAACAAGGAATGGGAGAAGATTCGTGGTGCTAAAATTGCGACCATCTTCCAAGATCCTATGACAAGTTTGGACCCAATCAATACAATCGGTAGCCAAATCACTGAAGTTATCGTTAAACACCAAGGAAAAACAGCCAAGGAAGCCAAAGAGATGGCAATCGACTATATGAACAAGGTCGGAATTCCAGACGCTGAAAAACGTTTTGACGAGTATCCTTTCCAATATTCTGGAGGGATGCGCCAACGTATCGTTATCGCGATTGCCCTTGCCTGTCGTCCAGATATCTTAATCTGTGACGAACCGACAACGGCCCTTGATGTAACCATTCAAGCCCAAATCATTGATTTGCTTAAAACTTTACAAAATGAGTACCACTTTACCATTATCTTTATCACCCATGACCTTGGTGTGGTAGCAAGTATTGCGGATAAGGTAGCAGTTATGTATGCTGGGGAAATTGTAGAATACGGAACTGTTGAGGAAGTTTTCTACGATCCACGTCATCCATATACTTGGAGTCTCTTGTCTAGCTTGCCTCAGCTTGCTGATGATAAAGGGGAATTGTACTCTATCCCTGGAACACCACCGTCTCTTTATACTGAGTTGAAAGGTGATGCCTTTGCCCTTCGTTCAGATTATGCGATGCAAATTGACTTTGAACAAAAAGCACCTCAGTTTTCAGTTAGTGATACCCACTGGGCTAAGACTTGGTTGCTTCATGAGAATGCTCCTAAAGTTGAAAAACCTGGGGTCATCGCAGATTTGCATGACAAGATTCGTGATAAAATGGGCTTTGCTCATCTAGAAGACTAGGAGGAAGGAAATGTCTGAAAAATTAGTAGAAATTAAAGATTTAGAAATTTCCTTCGGTGAAGGAAGTAAGAAGTTTGTTGCGGTTAAAAATGCCAACTTCTTTATCAACAAGGGAGAAACTTTCTCTCTTGTAGGAGAGTCTGGTAGTGGGAAAACAACGATTGGTCGTGCCATTATTGGTCTAAATAATACCAGTAAAGGTGAAATCATCTTTGATGGTCATAAGATCAATGGAAAAAAATCTCATAAGGAATCCTCAGACTTGATCCGTCGTATCCAGATGATTTTCCAGGACCCTGCAGCCAGCTTGAATGAGCGTGCGACGGTTGACTATATCATCTCTGAAGGTCTTTACAACTATCACTTGTTTAAAGATGAAGAAGACCGAAAAGAAAAAGTTCAAAAGATGATCCATGAAGTCGGGCTTTTGAAAGAACACCTGACCCGTTATCCACACGAGTTTTCTGGTGGTCAACGCCAGCGTATCGGGATTGCTCGTGCCCTTGTGATGGAACCTGATTTCGTTATTGCGGATGAGCCAATTTCAGCCTTGGACGTATCAGTGCGTGCGCAAGTCTTGAACTTGCTCAAGAAGTTCCAAAAAGAGTTGGGCTTGACCTATCTTTTTATCGCCCATGACTTGTCAGTTGTTCGCTTTATCTCAGATCGTATCGCGGTTATCTATAAGGGAGTTATCGTCGAAGTGGCGGAGACAGAGGAGTTGTTTAACAATCCTGTCCACCCATACACTCAAGCACTTCTATCTGCTGTACCAATTCCAGATCCAATCTTGGAACGCAAGAAAGTCTTGAAAGTTTACGACCCTGATCAACATGACTATGAGACAGACAAGCCATCTATGGTGGAAATTCGTCCAGGTCACTATGTTTGGGCAAATCAAGCAGAACTTGCTCGTTACAAAGAAGCTCTTAAAAAATAATTAGATTCGGAGAGGACCAAAAGGTCTTCTCATTTTTAATAGAAAAAATCCCCTTTTACTTGCTTGTAAAAGGGGGATTGTATTGTAATTAACGTTTAGACCAGGTACGTTTCATAAAGAGTAGCAAAATTGGGTAGATCT
The DNA here is from genome assembly GCF_001579175.1 of Streptococcus oralis. GTDB lineage: Bacteria > Bacillota > Bacilli > Lactobacillales > Streptococcaceae > Streptococcus > Streptococcus oralis_O. Next base: position 150,816 of record NZ_KQ970761.1, on the reverse strand, counting down.
CTAAGCGACCCGCTATCATTGCAAAAGAGAGCAGGATTTTAGAGATGGGGCTGAAGATGGCAAAGCTCGATGTTGTACCTAGAATTGGTCCGATATTGTTAAAACAGCTAAAGACCGCACTGGTCACGACTAGAAAATCATTGCTGTCTAGGCTGATGATAAAGATGAGTGACAATAAAATCATAGCATAAATCACAAAATACTTGAGAATCTTGTGTTGGGTATCCTTATCAATCACCGTTCTATTGACATGGAGAGTCAAGACACGGTGAGGAGATAAGATGGACAAAATTTGATTTTTAGCAATTTTTGTGAGGATCAGTCCACGGATAATTTTGAGACCACCTGCTGTTGACCCAGCTGAGCCACCGATTGCCATGAGGAAGAGGAGGATAAACTGGGAGAAAAGGGGCCAGTTGGTAATATCTCCGTAACCAAATCCCGTTGTCGTAATGATATTGGATACTTGGAAGAGAGCCATCTCAAAACTCTTAGAGACACCTTGGTAAAGGTGGAGGGTGTTGAGGGTGATCAAACCGGTAGACACCAGAACAATAATGACATAAGCCCGCAGTTCCTCATCTCCAAAGAAGGCCTTGACCCGACGGAGCATGAGAAAGTAATAGAGGTTAAAATTGACACCGAAAACCAGAACGCCAAAACTGACAAGATAGGTAATCAGGGAACTGCCGTAGTGGGCGATTCCATCATTGTAGACGGTGAATCCCCCCGTTCCTGCTGTCCCCATAGCGATAACAAAGCTATCAAACAAGGGCATACCTGCTAGATAGTAGATGACAACAAAGAGGGAGAAGAGTCCTAGGTAAAGGAGATAGAGGATCTGGGCAGTATTTTTCAGTTTGGATACAACCTTACCAAAGACAGGACCAGGGACCTCTGCTTTCATCACCTCTAAGTGACTATTCTTAGCATTGTCCATAATAGCAAGTGCGAAAACAAGCACCCCCATCCCTCCTATCAAGTGGGTGAAACTTCGCCAGAAGAGGAGGGAACGACTGAGAACGGAAACATCTGTTAGGATAGTAGCACCAGTCGTTGTAAAACCAGAGCTGATCTCGAAAAATGCATCGATGATGCTGGGAATTTGTCCTGAAAAGACAAAGGGTAAGCCACCAAAGAAAGACCAGAGTATCCAACAGAGGGCAACGATTAAGACACCCTCCTTGGCATAAATCCGTTGATTTTTTGGTTTTCGTAGGATTCCCACCCCACCGAGAAGAACTAAAATTCCAATCGTAGTAAAAAGAGCTGTAAATACTTGGCTGGACTCTCGGTAATAGGTCGCTACGCTGACAGGAACTAGTAGGAGAACAGCCTCGATTAAGAGAAGTTTGGAGAGGAGGTAACGAATCATACTTTTATTCATTTTTTACCTCTCAATCAAATCATAAATCTTGGTGATGTTTGGTAGCAGGGTGGTTACCAGTAATTGGTCTCCGACCTCCAGCGTATCCTCTCCGGTCGGGAAGATTGTTTTTCCTTTTCGAATAATGGCTGCGATGAGAATACCCTTCTTCAATTTCAGATGAGAAAGAGGCTTGGCAGTCATTTTATTAGCTTCCTTGATATGGAATTGTAGGGTTTCAATCTGGCCGTTTGCAAGATGGTGCATGGCTTGAAGGTCTGAGTATTGGGCGTTAACCCGGCCTCGGATAAAGTGCATAATGGTATCCACTGCGATGATTTTTGGCGTGATGATACTTGAAAAATCAGGTGCATGGATAATTTCTAGGAGACTGGTCCGGTTGACTTTGGTGATGTTTTTCTGGACGCCAACACGGTCAAGGAACATGGAGGTGATAATGTTTTCTTCGTCCACCCCAGTTAAGGTTGCGACCGCATCGTAGTGAGGAGCACTTTCTTCTAGTAAGATATCTTTGGCTGTCCCATCTCCCTGAACGATATAGAGATTTGGGAATTTTTCACTAAAGAAACGGGCTCTTTCAGGATTGATTTCGATAACCTTAGTGTCAATTCGGCTGTCTTTCAAGATACCGACGAGATAGTAGGCAATTTTTCCTGCTCCGATAATCAGAAAACTCTTAACAGTCCGAGCTTTAAAATGATTGTGCAGGCGCATCATATCGACCCGATTTCCTGTAACAAAGATGCGATCCTTATCTTGAAGGGTCATTTCACCACCTGGAATGATCAACTCATGGTTGCGCTCCAAAGCACACACAATCACATCAAATTTTTTCCGAAATTCTGAAATGGGCATCTGGCAAAGACCACTAGCATCTTTGACCACAAACTCCATCAAGCTAACTCGACCTCCAGCGAAACGTTCGACCGAAAGGGCACTTGGGAAGTCGACAATATTCCCAATAGCACGGGCAGCTAGAAGCTCAGGATTGACAATGAGAGAAAATCCAAGAATGTTTTTTTCCTTAAAATAGGAGTTGGAGTACTCTGGATTTCGAACCCGAACGATGGTTTCTTTAGCTCCCATTTTTTTGGCAAGAACTGCTGAAATCATGTTCACTTCATCGTGTTCGGTTAGTGCGATAAAGATATCACACTCTTGAACACCGGCTTGCTCTAAGATAGTAAAGTCGGCACCATTTCCAAGGAGGCCCATGATGTCAAAGCGACTGACAATATGGTTCAGTACAGCTTCATTTTGCTCGATGAGGACAACATCATGGTTTTCCGCAACTAGTGAACGACAGAGGGCAAAACCAACTTTCCCTCCACCAACAAGGACAATTTTCATATAAAAACCTACTTTTTCATGATGTAACTATCATACCCTTTTTTAGCAAAAAATGCACTTGCCAAGCCGATTTTTGCAGGAAGAAAGAACTTTTTCAAGTTTTTGAAGATAAATATGCTTATCTTCTATAAAAATGTCTCTCGGATGAAGTGATTAACCTCTCTTGATAAGGCTATTCTGAAAGTGAATGTCCGAGTATGAAAGTATCATTAAAAAAAGTAAAAAATTCAAGTCGTTTCTATTGACATTGGTTCTGAAAGTGTTATACTAAGAAAGTAGTTTCGCTGATTTACTTCAAACCTGTTGTGAGGTAAGTTAACGACGCCTTAACCACGCTGTTTGCTGAGCTTGACTCCGGGCAGTGTGGCTATTTTTTTGCAATGATAAAAGGAAGCCAATTATGACAAATCACATTGTTTTATTTGAACCTCAGATTCCACAAAATACTGGCAATATCGCGCGTACTTGCGCTGCGACCAATTCTCCCCTCCACATCATCAAACCAATGGGCTTTCCCATTGATGATCGCAAGATGAAGCGGGCTGGTTTGGATTATTGGGATAAGTTAGAGATTCATTTTTATGATAACTTGGCAGACTTTATGTCTCAGATGAAAGGACAAGTCTATCTGATTTCTAAATTTGCAGAAAAGGTCTATTCTGAGGCGAATTTGGCAAGTGGTGAAGATCAGTATTTTCTCTTCGGACGTGAAGATAAGGGTTTGCCAGAGGATTTTATGCGTGAGCATCCAGAGAAAGCTCTCCGTATTCCTATGAACGATGAACATGTCCGCAGTCTCAATGTTTCGAATACCGTATGCATGATTGTTTATGAAGCCCTCCGTCAGCAGAATTTTGCAGGTCTTGAGCTTGTTCATACCTATGAAGCAGATAAATTGAAATAATCAAAATGCTTGCACTTGCAAGCGTTTTTTGTTATGATTAAAGGGTCTTCAGGGCAGGGTGTAATTCCCGACCGGCGGTGACTTTAATACTCTTCGAAAATCCAATTCAAACCACGTCAGCTTCGCCTTGCCGTACTCAAGTACAGCCCGCGGCTAGCTTCCTAGTTTGTTCTTTGATTTTCATTGAGTATCATTAGGAAAAAATTTTTCCTTTAAAACTTTGTTGACAAGTTTTGCCTAACTGGAAGTTATGACTACAGCTTGTCGCCTAGGCTAAAAGAAAAACCTCTATTTCCTTCCCTTAAAGAAGTCCGCGAGCGCAAGCTGATGTGGTGCGATTCCACAACCGACAGTATAGTCTGGATGGGAGAAGACGAAAGAATGGCTTTGTCTGTTCTGATGAGTTTATAGATGAATTGCAACCGCTTGCTCAAAAGAGTGAGGGGGAACTTTTGGGATATAAAAAGTGAGAATAGATAGAGGGATCCTTTCCAACTTCTTCTGATTTTATAGAAAATTGGAGGAACCTGTTATGACAAACACACGTCGAATTTCGACCATTGCGATTTTATCAGCCATTTCATTTGTGCTGATGTACTTTGACTTTCCGCTCTTGCCAGCGGCGACCTTCCTCAAGATTGAGTTTAGTATCTTGCCAGTCCTTGTGGGCTTGGTGGTCATGGATTTGCCTGCTGCTCTCGGGATTCTCTTGCTGCGATCACTCTTGAAGTTGCTTCTCAATAGCCAGGGAGTGAATACCTACATTGGCTTGCCAATGAATATCGTAGCCTTGGGAGTTTTTGTTATCGCTTTTGGTTTGATTTGGAAAAAGGAACGCAGCACCCTTCGTTTCCTACTAGCATCTCTGGCGGGAACTATTGGATTGACTGCTGCCATGTTGGTTCTCAACTATGTCTATGCGGTTCCTTTATACGCGCAGTTTGCCAACTTTGATATTAGAGAAATTATAGGACTTTCTAACTACTTGATGACTATGGTTTTACCTTTTAACCTGATTGAAGGTATCATCTTTGCCGTTTCATTCTGGTTGTTATACCTCCTCTTGAAACCAACCTTAAAACACTATGAGAGATAAACAAACATTTTTAATGAAGGGCAGTTTTGCCCTTTTACTTTTCGTCCTTCTTGGCTATATGGTTAAGTTCTATCCTGAAACGCTGGTCGGTTTTGATCAACCGCTTCAGACTGCTCTTCGTGGGGACTTGCCAGATTATTTGACAGTTCTGTTCCGAGCCCTTACGCATTTGATTGATATCCCAGTGATTATCACCTGGGTTGCCATCGCAGCCTTTATCTTTTATCGTAAGCAGTGGAAGATAGAAAGCTACTTTATGGCGGGCAATCTGGCCTTAGCCGGTCTTTTAATCGTGACCTTTAAAAATATTTACCAGCGCCCACGACCAGCTATCTTACACCTAGTCGAGGAGAAGGGATTTTCTTTTCCAAGTGGCCATTCTCTTGCAGTAACGCTGATGGTAGGCACTTTGATTGTCATTCTCAGTCAACGGATTAAAGATCCGGTTTGGAGAAAAATTGTGCAAATCGTCCTTGCTCTCTACCTAGTCAGTGTGCTGGTATCAAGGGTCTATCTGGGAGTTCATTATCCATCAGACGTCCTTGCCAGTCTCTGTGTGGGTTTGGGAGTCCTGTTTATTGAATTTCCCTTCTATGACAAGCTCCGCTTTCAATGGCGATTTAAAGGCAAGCAGAAGTGAGTATCGAATTCCCTTGAGGAGAAAGAAATGAAAGTCAACATAAAAGCTCTCCATCCGACTCAACTATACTTATCTGAAAAGAAACTAGAAGGCATCCAGACACTTTATCAGTCGGCAGAAATAATCAATGTTGCTCCAATCAGTGTTCTTGCATTCGGAGACTGCTTGTTGATTACAGACGGGCATCACAGGGCTTATCAGGCTTTATTGGCAGGTAGGGATACGATTTCTGCTGAGTGGGATAGAGATGGTGGCGATGAACTATATCATCTCTATGCGCAAGCTTGCGAGGAAAGAAAGATTTACTCTGTTTTGGATTTAAAAGACCATATCTTAGCTCAAGATGAGTATGAAGCAAAATGGTATAACTGGTGTGATGGTTTTAATCAAGCAGCAACTCTTTTATTGAAAAGGAAAGCAGATGAAACTGACCCTGCAAATTGGTAATGCATTGTGTTTTGTTCCTTTTTATTTTATATTGAAAATAGTCTAATCTAACTTGTTTTTTAACTAAAAATCTGATAAACTAAGTAGTAATTGAATAGAAATCCGCAAGACTAGTAACTCAAGGGGAGTATATCAGGGAGGAGAGCCGTGACTGCAAGCTCTCTATATGAAAGCTGGGTGAATTCACTTGCGCATGGATTTAGAAATGAAGGTCTGACTTGTCAGATGAAAACGGATGGTACCGCGTGTCAACGCTCCGAGTGGAGTTTTTGACATGTGGTTTTCTTTTTATCTACGAGAGACTGATGGAGGAATTATGTCAACTATTGAAGAACAATTAAAAGCGCTTCGCGAAGAAACGCTGGCTAGCTTGAAGCAGATTACTGCTGAAAATGAAAAAGAGATGCAAGACTTGCGTGTCTCTGTCCTAGGTAAAAAAGGTTCGCTTACCGAAATTCTTAAAGGGATGAAGGATGTCTCTGCTGAGATGCGTCCAATCATCGGGAAACACGTCAACGAGGCTCGTGATATTTTGACAGCTGCCTTTGAAGAAACGGCAAAGCTCTTGGAAGAAAAGAAAGTTGAAGCACAACTTGCTAGCGAGAGCATCGATGTGACCCTTCCGGGTCGACCTGTTGCGACTGGTCACCGTCACATTCTCACACAAACCAGTGAGGAAATCGAAGATATTTTCATCGGTATGGGTTATCAAGTCGTGGATGGCTTTGAAGTTGAAAAAGACTACTACAACTTTGAGCGGATGAATCTTCCAAAAGACCATCCAGCTCGCGATATGCAGGACACTTTCTATATCACTGAAGAAATCTTGCTCCGTACTCATACGTCTCCAGTTCAGGCGCGTGCCATGGATGCCCATGATTTTTCAAAAGGTCCTTTGAAGATGATCTCACCAGGACGCGTTTTCCGTCGTGACACGGACGATGCGACCCACAGTCATCAATTCCACCAAATCGAAGGCTTGGTTGTTGGGAAAAATATCTCTATGGCTGACCTTCAAGGAACGCTTCAGTTGATTGTGCAAAAAATGTTTGGTGAAGAGCGTCAGATCCGTCTGCGTCCATCTTACTTCCCATTCACAGAGCCATCTGTTGAAGTGGATGTTTCCTGCTTCAAGTGTGGTGGAGAAGGCTGTAACGTATGTAAGAAAACAGGTTGGATCGAGATTATGGGTGCCGGTATGGTTCATCCACGTGTCCTTGAAATGAGTGGTATCGATGCGACAGTTTACTCTGGTTTTGCCTTTGGTCTTGGACAAGAACGTGTCGCTATGCTCCGTTACGGAATCAACGATATTCGTGGGTTCTACCAAGGGGATGTCCGCTTCTCAGAACAGTTTAAATAATGATTAAAACCTGAAATACAATCCTAAACAGTCGTTCTCGTTTTCATATAGTCTAGAAATTGAAACGATTGACTCGAAGAAAAAGAAAGGAATTGAAAAGGTCTTGCATGCTGAGACCTTACAATCAGAATTATGTTAGTATCTTATAAATGGTTAAAAGAATTGGTGGACATTGATGTGCCATCACAAGAGTTGGCTGAGAAAATGTCAACCACAGGGATTGAGGTAGAAGGTGTGGAATCACCGGCTGCCGGTCTCTCAAAAATTGTCGTCGGAGAAGTCTTGTCTTGCGAAGATGTGCCAGAAACTCACCTTCATGTTTGTCAGGTTAATGTTGGCGAAGAAGAAGCCCGTCAAATCGTTTGTGGTGCTCCGAATGTGCGTGCTGGTATCAAGGTCATGGTGGCTCTTCCAGGTGCCCGTATCGCTGATAACTACAAGATCAAAAAAGGAAAAATCCGGGGCTTAGAGTCACTAGGGATGATCTGTTCACTAGGTGAATTAGGGATTTCTGACTCAGTTGTACCAAAGGAATTTGCAGATGGCATCCAAATCTTGCCTCAAGATGCCGTTCCAGGTGAGGAAGTCTTCTCTTACCTAGACTTAGATGATGAAATCATCGAGCTTTCTATTACACCCAACCGTGCGGACGCTCTTTCTATGCGTGGGGTCGCTCACGAAGTGGCAGCCATCTATGACAAAGCAGTTAACTTTAAAGAATTTACTCTAACAGAAACAAACGAAGTAGCAGCGGATGCTCTTTCTGTCAGCATTGACACAGACAAGGCTCCTTACTATGCAGCTCGTATCTTGGACAATGTGACCATTGCACCAAGTCCACAGTGGTTGCAAAATCTCCTCATGAATGAAGGTATCCGTCCTACCAACAACGTAGTAGACGTGACCAACTATATCCTACTCTACTTTGGTCAACCGATGCATGCCTTTGATTTGGATACCTTTGAAGGGACTGACATCCGTGTACGTGAAGCGCGTGCCGGTGAAAAATTGGTGACCTTGGACGGTGAAGAACGTGACTTGGAAGTAAATGACTTAGTCATCACTGTCGCAGACAAGCCAGTAGCCCTTGCAGGTGTCATGGGGGGACAAGCAACAGAAATCTCTGAAAAATCTAGTCGTGTCGTCCTTGAGGCTGCTGTTTTCAATGGCAAATCCATCCGTAAGACTAGCGGTCGTTTGAATCTTCGTTCTGAATCATCTTCTCGCTTTGAAAAAGGTATCAATGTGGCAACTGTTAATGAAGCCCTTGATGCTGCAGCGAGCATGATTGCTGAGCTTGCAGGTGCAACGGTGCGTAAGGGCATCGTTGCAGCGGGTGAACTTGACACTTCTGATGTGGAAGTTTCTTCAACCCTTGCAGACGTTAATCGTGTCCTTGGTACGGAACTTTCATACGCTGATGTGGAAGATGTCTTCCGTCGTCTTGGCTTTAGTCTTTCTGGAAATGCAGATAGCTTTACAGTCAACGTACCCCGTCGTCGTTGGGATATCACTATCGAGGCAGACCTCTTTGAAGAAATCGCTCGTATCTATGGTTACGATCGTTTGCCAACTAGTCTTCCAAAAGATGATGGTACAGCTGGCGAATTGACTGCGACACAAAAACTTCGCCGTCAAGTTCGTACCATCGCTGAAGGGGCAGGTTTGACAGAAATCATCACCTACGCTCTGACAACGCCTGAAAAAGCAGTTGAGTTTACGGCTCAACCAAGTAACCTTACAGAACTCATGTGGCCAATGACTGTGGACCGTTCTGTCCTCCGCCAAAATATGATCTCAGGTATTTTGGATACGGTAGCCTACAACGTGGCTCGTAAGAACAAAAACTTGGCTCTTTATGAGATTGGAAAAGTTTTTGAACAAACAGGCAATCCCAAAGAAGACCTACCAAACGAGATCAACAGCTTTGCCCTTGCTTTGACAGGCTTAGTTGCAGAAAAAGACTTCCAAACTGCGGCAGTTCCAGTTGATTTCTTCTATGCTAAGGGAATCCTTGAAGCCCTCTTTGCTCGTTTGGGACTCCAAGTAACTTATACAGCAACATCTGAAATCGCTAGCCTTCATCCAGGACGTACAGCCGTGATATCACTCGGTGACCAAGTTCTTGGTTTCCTTGGGCAAGTACATCCAGTCACTGCCAAGGCTTATGATATTCCAGAAACGTATGTAGCGGAACTCAACCTTTCAGCCATCGAAGCTGCCCTCCAACCGGCTACTCCATTTGTGGAAATCACCAAATTCCCAGCAGTTAGCCGTGATATTGCCCTTCTTCTCAAGGCAGAAATTAGCCATCAAGAAGTTGTAGACGCAATTCAAGCTGCAGGTGTGAAACGTTTGACAGATATCAAACTCTTCGACGTCTTCTCAGGTGAAAAACTGGGACTTGGTATGAAGTCAATGGCCTATAGCCTAACCTTCCAAAATCCAGAAGATAGCTTGACGGACGAAGAAGTAGCACGTTACATGGAAAAAATCCAAGCATCACTCGAAGAAAAAGTGAATGCGGAAGTACGTTAACTCATCAATCCATCCTTCGGGGTGGATTTTTAAATTCTTAAAATGCTCGTTCAGGAATAAAAAGCGACAGTTGAGGAAAAATTCTCCCGGATAG
>NZ_KQ970761.1:134490-140880 GCF_001579175.1 Streptococcus oralis | reverse complement strand
ATTCTCCCGGATAGTCTTTAATGGGTTATACTAAAACTATCACTGAAGCACTTAAAATCCTTAGAGACGAAATTATTTACTATAAATTATCATGTTAGAAATGGACATAAATCGTTGTAAAGGCTGTCAAAAAGGAGTATAATAAGTGCAACATATTTCGGAGGTGGAAGATGCTAGAAGTAAGAAATCTAGAGAAAAGTTTCGGTTCCAAGCAAGTCTTGTTTGGTGTCGATTTTCAGGCAAGTCCAGGAAGGATTCTAGGGCTGGTCGGAAAAAATGGTGCTGGGAAAACAACGATTTTCCACAGTATGTTGAAATTTTTGGAGTACCAAGGAGAAATCAGTCTGGATGGACAGGATATTCGTCAGGAGACTTACGCTCGGATAGGTTATTTGCCTGAAGAACGCAGTCTTATGCCCAAGCTGACAGTCCTTGAACAAGTTCGCTACTTGGCGACTCTAAAGGGCATGGATGCCAAGGAGGTCAAGGAGAAACTCCCTCAATGGATGGAAAAACTCGAAGTGAAGGGCAAATTGACCGACAAAATCAAGAGTCTCTCCAAAGGGAATCAACAGAAAATTCAGCTGATTATCACCCTAATCCATGAGCCAGACTTGATTATTCTGGATGAGCCTTTTAGTGGACTGGATCCAGTCAATACTGAACTGCTCAAGCAGGTCATCTTAAAAGAAAAAGAGCGTGGTGCGACCATTATCTTTTCAGACCATGTCATGACCAATGTCGAGGAGCTTTGCGATGATATTCTCATGATTCGAGATGGGCGTGTAGTCTTGCATGGACCAGTTCAGGATGTTCGCAATCAATACGGGAAAACACGTCTTTTTGTTTCAAGTGAACGAAGCAAGGAAGAACTGGAAAAACTTCCTCATGTCAAACAGGTGAGCTTAACCAAGCAAGGCAGTTGGAAATTGATCCTAGATGATGAGAGCGCTGGAAGGGAACTCTTCCCAATCCTCACTCAAGGTCAATACATCGCGACCTTTGACCAACAAGCTCCAACAATCGATGAAATCTTTAAACTAGAATCAGGGGTGGAAGTATGAGAAATATGTGGGTAGTTATTAAAGAAACTTATCTGCGACATGTCAAGTCCTGGAGTTTCTTCTTTATGGTGATTTCGCCGTTCCTCTTTTTAGCCTTATCTGTAGGAATCGGCTTTCTCCAAGGGTCTTCTATGGCCAAGAATAGTAAGATAGCAGTAGTAACAACTGTACCATCTGTGGAAGAAGGGCTCAAGGGTACCAATGGTATCAACTTTGATTATAAGGATGAAGCCAGTGCCCAAGCTGCTATCAAAGATGAGAAAATCAAGGGTTACCTAACCATTGACCAAGAGGACAGTGTCCTCAAGGCCGTCTATCATGGTGAAACTTCTCTTGAAACAGGCATCAAGCTAGCAGTAACCAATAAGCTCAACGAACTGCAATACCAACTCAATCGCTCAGCAGCTAATTTGTCCCAAGAGCAGGAAAAACGGCTGGCTCAAACTGTTGACTTTACTGAGAAGATTGATGAATCCAAGGAAAATAAAAAAATTATTCAAACCATTGCGGCCGCAGGGCTCGGTTTCTTCCTTTATATGATTTTGATTACCTATGCTAGCGTCACTGCTCAGGAAGTGGCTAGCGAGAAAGGAACCAAAATCATGGAAGTGGTCTTCTCTAGTATCCGAGCTAGTCATTATTTCTATGCTCGCATGCTGGCTCTGCTTCTTGTGATTTTGACCCATATTGGCATTTACGTCGTGGGTGGTCTGGCTGCCATTCTTCTCTTTAAAGACCTACCAATCTTGGCTCAATCTGGTATTTTAAATCATCTGGGAGATGCCTTCTCGCTCAATACCTTATTGTTTGTCTTGGTTAGTCTCTTTATGTATGTTGTTTTGGCAGCCTTCCTAGGTTCTATGGTTTCTCGCCCTGAGGATTCAGGAAAGGCCTTGTCGCCACTGATGATCTTGATTATCGCAGGATTCGTTGGAGTGACCGCTCTAGGTGCTGCAGGGGACAATTTAGTTCTGAAAATTGGTTCCTATATTCCTTTCATCTCGACCTTCTTTATGCCATTTCGAGCTATAAATGGGTATGCAAGTGGTCTAGAAGCTTGGATTTCACTTGCCATAACGGTTGTTTTTGCAGTAACTGCAACAGCCTTTATCGGACGCATGTATGCTAGTCTAGTCCTTCAGACAGATGACTTAGGTCTATGGAAAACCTTTAAACGTGCCTTAGCTTACAAATAGCAATAGAAACCTCGTTTTCTCGAGGTTTTTGTGATATTTTAAAGGTCAAATCGGGAAAATTATTTTTCATATCTATTGACTTTTAGTAGTAAAATTTGGTATGATAGTAGACGGTATTGTTTACCCCATTTGTAAGGCCCCGGAACCTTTCAAATACCCCGCGGACCGGAACATCCGCCCAGTAAACAAAAACGATATTCATATAGGAGAAATCATGAACAAAACTACATTCATGGCTAAACCAGGCCAAGTAGAACGCAAATGGTACGTTGTTGACGCAACTGATGTACCTCTTGGACGCCTTTCAGCAGTTGTTGCTAGCGTACTTCGCGGAAAAAACAAACCAACATTCACACCACACACTGATACAGGTGACTTCGTAATCGTTATCAATGCTGAAAAAGTTAAATTGACTGGTAAAAAAGCAACTGATAAGATCTACTACACTCACTCAAACCACCCAGGTGGATTGAAACAAATCTCTGCTGGTGAACTTCGTTCTAAAAATGCAGTACGTTTGATCGAAAAATCAGTTAAAGGTATGCTTCCACACAATACTCTTGGCCGCGCTCAAGGTATGAAATTGAAAGTATTCGTTGGAGCTGAGCACACTCACGCTGCACAACAACCAGAAGTTCTTGATATTTCAGGACTTATCTAAGGAAAGGAACAATAAAGTATGTCACAAGCACAATATGCAGGTACTGGACGTCGTAAAAACGCTGTTGCACGCGTTCGCCTTGTTCCAGGAACTGGTAAAATCACTGTTAACAAAAAAGATGTTGAAGAGTACATCCCACACGCTGACCTCCGTCTTGTAATCAACCAACCATTCGCAGTTACTTCAACTGTAGGTTCATACGACGTTTTTGTTAACGTTGTAGGTGGTGGATACGCTGGTCAAGCAGGAGCTATCCGTCATGGTATCGCTCGTGCCCTTCTTCAAGTAGACCCAGACTTCCGCGATTCATTGAAACGCGCAGGACTTCTTACACGTGACTCACGTAAAGTTGAGCGTAAGAAACCAGGTCTTAAGAAAGCTCGTAAAGCATCACAATTCTCAAAACGTTAATCAATGCGATTATATCAACGTTTCGAAACACTTCATGGTTCACACCATGGGGTGTTTTTTTGATAATTTTTAGCAAAATTCACACCACTTTTCACACCAAATTCACACCATTATTTTTTAAGATTACGAAAGGCAATTTCTCCAACAGCCATTGGGATTACATTTGAAGTGTTGACATAAGTCTTAGTTGTAATCGTATCACTGTGAGTGAGTGCTTCAGAAATAGCTTCCATAGAGGTTCCAGCTTGTTTAGCGAGCGTGGCTCCTGTATGTCGTAATTTATGAGGTGTAGCGTGTTTTAACTTTGGGTGTCGTCTTTTAACAGAGTTCATTTTGTTATTGAGATAATCAACGTGTAGAGGGCTATTTACATTACCTTTCGTATCTATATAGGTAAAGACTAGTTGATCGGATGTTTGCATTATACCAAATTTCGCTAACTCATATTTCTGCTGTTTTTTCCATTCTGAAAGAAGTGATACAAGGTAACTAGGAATTGAAAAAATCGTTTTCTTATTTCCTTTTGTTGACTTTACATTCTTATATTTGTCAAGTGCATGCCTTAAGTCAATTTGAGCGTTTTCCAAGTCTATGTTTTTCCAATGTAGGGCATAGGATTCAGATTTTCTATCGCTTAGAATAAAGGTTGTAAAGAATAGGACATAATCTTTTAGTGATAATTTATCGTTCTCCAAATCTTCTCTAAAAGCATCAAACCAATCTTGTAATTCTTCACTAGATAGATACAGATCTTCCTCATTTTTGGATTCTTGGAGTTTTAGCTTTTTGGTGGCTTTAATTCGCTTAATTGTCTTGGATAATCGATTTGATTCTATGTATTCTAATTCCTCATCCCAATCGAAAATTGAGTTTACATAGCTTCGAATAACCTTGAAATTAGCATATTCTTCAGCTTTAGCAGTCATTAAGTTTAGTACGACTTGCTTATTCTGATTCAGAAAATTGATTGAATAATTACCGAACATTGATAAGATATGCTTTCTGAAAACAGTTTTAGTATTATCAATAGTAACCTGTGTTGGTGGTTTAGTTGTTGAAGTTGTTTGACCAGCTTTGTATGAATCCCACCAAACGTTTTGATAGAAATCTGAAAAGAGGATAGAACCGCTATTCTCCAATGAAGCAGATCCTCCACTAAGAATTTTATCAATCTTATTTTGAAGTTCTAGTTCGTATTTTTTTGCTTCACTCCTTGTTTTGAACCGTTTTTCAATCACTTTCTTATCAATTCCTAGAGAAGACTTAACTTCCTCAGGAATATAAACACGTAAGCGATAGGTTCCGTTTTTAGTTTTTGTAATAGACATAGTATTCTCCTTTTGAATTTAGCTAGAAAATACCATGGTTACATTATAACAAACCACCATAGAATTTCTACTGCTTTTGTAACCAGCGATTGATTTCTGTTTTGCTAAAGCGAACAGTTTTCCCCACCTTAATGCAAGGTAAGCCTTGCTTAATCCAGCTGTCTAAAGTATTGTTGGATATATTCAAATAATCACAAGTCTGCTTTTTATTTAAAAATTGATTGGTATTTTCATTAATATCTAAAAATTTTTCCAGTTCTTTCTTAACAGTATCTGATATTAGTAATTGAAATTGCCGAATCATTTCGTCTGGAATAAATAAATTCATAAATAGTACCGTTTCTTTCTTTCTTTTAGATTTAAATTTTATTAGTTTGGATTTTGTTTTTTAAGTCTTCAAGGGTTGAAGACTTAAAAAACAGGAAAACGTTGCTGTATTAATACTTTTGCAATTTTTTAATCAGAATTTCTATTAAAATGGTTAAAGTATTTTTTTGAATTCTATTAAAAAAATAATCCAGGAATGAACCTATGTCTTTATCCTTGCTTTGAATAATTTCATTAAAAAATGGATTTTTTTCTTCATTTGTAAAACTAGGGATTTTAAAAAGGTTGAGTTCATTATTTTGATTATCCTTGTGACAACCAAAACCAAGGAAAGTAACAAGATATAGAGTATTTAGCATTAAGCTAAAGAGATATAGTACTTGCCATGTAATCATAATAGAAAGAAAATAACTCTCTTTCTTTAAATCATTCTTTCTACTTCTTTTAATCAGATTTCGTTTAGTTCTTGCACAGTTTTTTGGCTTTATAAATTTAGATACATCAATAAATAAGAAAATAGATTCATCAAATGTTATTGGATATAAATAATTCATAGCATGATTTAATTGAGTGTCAAAAAAAGTTTTTATATATTCATCTTTACCTTTTTCTTCATACAATTCTTTTAACTTATTTTGGGTATCTCTAACTGAAGTTTGAACAAATATCTTAAAGTTGGACAATCCTTTCTCAATTACACTATATACAAATGAATAGATCTGATCATTGTGTAGTTTATCTAAGTCAGTAGTCTGGAATTCACTTTTAATTTTTTTCATTCAGTGTCATTTCGTATCTATAGATGCGATATTTACGAGATGCGTTTAATTCAATCTGTTTATTATGTTCTGCTTTTGCTGTTTTATCGTAAAGAACATGCAACAAGTTTTCATTTTTTTTACTTGAAAGAATATGATGATCTTCAGTAGTTGAACATTTTGTATAAACTTTTTTATTTACTTGAGATGTATTAGATAAGCTCCTCAATAATAAATTTCTTGTTTGAAAATGAATAATCGCATCAGTAGCAAATGTAAATGCGATTTCCATTTCATGAACCCTAATAATAGTTGGGATAATCCAAATACCAGTTTGCTGTTTGATTCCTGTTATAACGTTTATTAGTTTCTTTCGTATTGCTGAAATAGAGAGAGTTTCAAAATTTAGACCTCCATGATTCAGCTGGAGTAAGCAATAATTAACAGTATCTCCGCTTTCTTTTTTATAAATTTTTCCAATTTCAAGTTTTCCGAATTCCCTTGATTGGATAATTAAATCTTCTATCTGATTTGAATTGTGAGTAAATTTTTTAACTTCATGAGGATTCTTTTTTTTGAATCCTATCAGTTTTTCAATGTCAACAATTAGATTTTCACCTAAGTTAAAAACCATGCGATCAAACC
>NZ_KQ970761.1:132529-134379 GCF_001579175.1 Streptococcus oralis | reverse complement strand
TTCATTAAAGTAAAACAAGATTGAATTTCTTTCTCATTTAAATGTTTCTGTTCAGTAGAAACTTTAGTCTGCCCTTTCATGATTTAACGTTTCCTTTCTACTATTATTTTTGATAGGAATTATGCTAGGAAGTATTAGAGATTGAAAAAAAAAACAGTTAAATTATTTTAACCGCATTTGTAATTCAATTTACACATTCATTTTTTCGCGTATTAGAAGTATGCCACAAATCTTTCAGAAAACGCCCATTTTTTGAAAAAACAAATTAAAAAATGAAAAAAATTTTTAAAAATAAAAAAAACACTCAGTTTTGAGTGTTTTAAAAAACGCGTCGTAACAAGGTTTTGAAGAAAAAAGTAGGTTCTTACCTACTTTAATTTTTTTAGTTTAGAACAAGAATGTTAAGAAAGAAATCAATACTTTCAGTACGATTTTTATTTAGTTGAATTTTTTAATTTTAATGAGAGATATATCATAATGTTTGGAAAAAGTTACTTAATTTGCTTGTGAGATTAACTTATAGGCGTAGGATTTTTGAAATTCTTCTGGTCGATTGTGTCCGAGAGCACGTGATACAATTAAACAAGCCTTTCGATCAAGGACAACACCTTTTAATTCGCCTCTTAGATAAATTTTTTCTTTTTTATCTTTGATATCTTTGGGATCTCGCGCGACAAGAAGATAAAGACGTTTTGCGTATTCTGCACGATATTTATGAGGTTTTAAAGCAGATGGAACTTGAAACACACGCTTTTTACCAGCTAGTTTAAATTCTTCAACAAGCCTTTCTAATTCTTCTTTGTCTCGCATAATAATCGGAACCCATCGGTCTCGTGCTCCTTTTGATTTATGCTTTTTACTAATAATTTTAAGATAATATTGGCCATCCTCACGTTGGTAGAGGGAGTCTCCAGTAATAGCTTTTAATTCATTTTTTCGTAACCCAGTGGCAGATACGATTGAGAACCAGCGATTATTTGTTTCTTCAGACATCCTGTCGTCATTAGACTTCAAACGATTATTCTTTTTGTCGGCTCGATATCGAATATCTGTTGCAACAAAAGCGGTAGAAGGTACTCCTAAAACTTTGGCTAATGCTGCTTTATAGGTTGACTGGGTTGGAGCAGAAAGTCCTAATTTCTTACAATGTTCTAAGTATTGATTCACTAAGTCAATCCATCCCTCAATATCGTTAGATTTATCAAGAGCTTCTAAATCTTCGGCAGTAGTTATTGAGGCAACAAAGGAAGCGAATCTGCTCCAGGAACCAGCGTAGTTATGAAGAGTTCGGTCGGTATGGATTAAATGAATGTCCTCTCCCGTTTTTTTGGATTCATTTCGCTTGATACCCTTTCCTTTTTTAAAGCGCGTGACTAGATTAGTTAGTCCTTTTGATTGGACGAATTGTTTCCGGCCTTCGAAAGTAGTTAGAGAATCCATCTGTTGTTTCTTAGCTTTCTCTTTAGCTTCTCGTCGTTCAGCACGACTACGTCTCTTCTTTGCCATAGTTCTTTCCTTTCTATATGTATATTGTCTACTTTTAAAGAAGATCTTAAGGAAAATCTTAAGGTCTTTTTAATTTAAGTTGAAGTAGTGCAGTGACTTAAGCTTATATTCACTGATGTAGTATCTTCCCTTTGCTGAGGGCGCTTCTTAATTTATGGCTAAGAAGATAACCAAGCCATTTTACAACATGACAAGTTGACTCAATTTAAATAAGATGTAGAGTTCCATCTTACAGATAAAGATCTGTTGTTTTTTCTTGTTAGTCTTTTTCAGGTTTAAATGCTCTGATTTTAGCGACTGAGTTAAGCTAGTTTTTGTATTTGATTTTTAGACTTTTGTTATTT
>NZ_KQ970761.1:122034-132041 GCF_001579175.1 Streptococcus oralis | reverse complement strand
TACAAAACTGGTTCTTTCCTAACCCAGCTTAAACCTACTGTTTCCACGATAGCTACCTCCTTTCAAACATAAAAAACGTAGCTATATTAGTTACGTCTCTACTCAATCAATTATTTATATACTATTAGTATGCCATAAATCATAAAATAAAAAAATTAGGATAAGATTTTTTTACGTTATTCACTTTTACCTAGTACTGTGTGTTTAGCGTGACTTACACATACGTTCCTGTCAACGCTAAACACACAGAAAAATCAGAATTGTAAAAAAACTGAGTGATGAAAGAAAGAGGTATAAGTAAAAAAAGATTGAGAAGTAAACAATACCTTTATCATTTTTTTAAATATTTTACTTTTTTATTTTGAAATTTATGGCAGACTATATATAGAGAGAAAAAAAGGAGGTTACATTTGTATGAGCATATGTTTTTTTTTATTACAGGCCTAGTATATGAACTTGGCCCCCCAGACATTGGCATCTTGCATTATATTTTTAAACTTAACAAACAACAAAAGGAGAAAAAATATGAACATTTATAAAGATTATTTATGTAAAAAAATTTTAGAGACTGTAAATATCGAAGTTGAAACAGGTGCAGATTTTGATGTTACTGTTAATTTTTGCCGTGATGAATATAATTTTTATCTAACTTTATCTCGTGAAGGAGAAGAACTAGAGTTTGATTTCATTGATGATAGGTTGAATTTGATTATTTATCACTGTTGCCATGAAAAACTGTATTATAGTATTACAGAAATGGATGAGATTTTAAATTTCAAATATGCAATTGATATGTTAGTTGAGTTGTTCGTGGCTAATAAATGGTATACGTTTGTACCAGATTTAACTACTCATAATCTCTGGGAATTGGTTGAACAGTATAAAAAAGGTAAATTAAGAGATTATTATTAAAATTGAAACATCTAGTTATTGAAAAAAAGATAACTAGACGTTACAATAAAACATGTGAATTGGTTTATTTTTAATATCTGATAGTAAGAGATAGTTCGAAAGGGATTATGAAATGAAAACTCCAAAGCTATATAATGAATTGATTAATGAGAAAAAAATTACAAATGAAATTATTGCAGAATGTATATATTCTGTGAATAAACGAGCTAAAAATTATCGTGATAAAATTAAAGAATACAAAAATGGAAGGTTCCATCAGCATTTGGAGAGTAATATTGAAAAAGCGGAAGAGGAAATGGGTAAATACTATCAACTAAAAGAAGAATTTTTGAAAGTATTTACCCCGATTCTGATCCACAAACAATTCATTGGTGAAGAGAAAAAAGAGTGTACAGTTATGAAAATAACTATGAGGAATTGTTGAAAGAAAAAACTAATGATATTATTTGGAAAAATAGTTTCTATGATTACGATAAAGATATGGAGGTCGAGTTTTTTGATTATCATCTAGGAACAAAAAAATATCTATATTTCTTATATTATGAAATTGGAGAATATAGTTTTCATTCACTCATTTCTGAGAAAATTGCTGAAAAGAAAACTAATTTAGGAATTCAAGAAATCGACGAAAATTTTAAAACTCATGGCTCTAAGATTGAGGGATTGCTGTCAATGCAATTTATAAAAAAAGTCTTGGAATTACTGCAAAGCGAAGATTATACAATTGTTGACCAGGAGTAAGATAAAGAATTGTGAATAATGGATAAAACAATAACAGTTTAAAGGGTGTAAACTTTTCGGAAGAATCTAGCTCAATTTGTGTATTTTTAGGGTAAAATTCACACCTAAGAATACGATATGCAATCTTTCCGACAGCCATTAAAATCACATTACTATTTATGAAATATATCATTTCGAAAGATTTCATGGAATCATATAAATATGTAGCGAAATAAGGGGAAGGAATCGCACATTGTGACTATCTAGATCATGAAATATCTAGGGTTTCTTCTCAATTAAAAACGATTTTAGAACTCGATTTTTCTATAGAAAATGTAAGAATTGGAGCTTTACAGGTTCAAGGAGTCTTCTATCACAAGAGAGTTTAGGAAAAAATTAGAGTCAGCTCAACCAGTCATTAAAAGAGGAACCCACTCTCATTTGGAGAGGGCTCCTCTTTTCTGTTAAAAAGTAGCAATCAAACACGTAAAGAAGCGGTATACATGTATATGATTATCAAAATATTTTAATAAAAGTATAATTTAAAGGGATAATGTATTTACAAGGGTTATAGGGGTCTGATATAATGATAGTATGGGAGCGATTACATGAAAATTTTAAGGTTTAGTTTATCATTAATTGCAATGGTTGCAGTTTTATTTTTAGGTCTAAAGATCTTGGATGGATTCGAACAGAAAGCTGTAGAGAAGCATTCTCAAAATGCAATAGAGACGAGGTTTCATCAGAATCCAGATGTCTTTGCTTGGCTAACAGTCGAAGGGACTCGAATTGACTATCCAGTCGCTCAACATTCAAGGGATGATACCTATTACCTATCTCACGATATAGATGGTGAAGAGACCTATTATGGAGCCATATTCACAGAGCTGGTTAACAAAAAAACATTTGAAGATCCTGTCACTATTATTTATGGTCATGCTATGCTAGATGATTCTATGTTCGGGTCTTTAGATTATTTTGCGAAACTAGCTTTTTTTAACAAGCATGAGAGCATCAAAATTGACACGTTGACTCAACATTTTGAATATGAGGTGCTGGCAGCCCATTCTTATACAGATGATCATCTTTTTCATACATTTAAATTAGGAAGTCGAGAAGGTCTCCGATATTATTTAGATACATTACAGATAAGAACGTCAGACTATGGGGGATTCTATCGCCAGATAGTTACTGACCCTCAAAAAGATCGATTTTTAATCTTGTCAACCTGTGATGTTGCTGGAAATGATCAACGATTTGTGGTTACTGCTCGTTTAAAAAGTGTTAAAGAAAGGACAAGTAAATAATGAAAATATTAAGACTCTCAAGGTTTTGGAGACTAGCTACTGGTTTACTGTTTTTAGGAGTGGGGCAACGCCTTCTACTTACAGGTGCGATTTCCCCTGTGGTAGTTGAGGAAGGTTTATCACTCATTCTGACCTTACTCAGCCTACTATTTTTAATGATAGGAACAGTTCTTATTTTTCCAATAGCGATCTGGTTTTATAAGCAGTATCGATCAGATAAACGTTTAAATCACACTATTCTGATTTACTTGTTTAGTGCGATTTTATGTGGCATCCTCATCGGAGGCTTGGGTCAAATTTTATACGATAATACGAGTTTGGAGTATGATCATGTCAAGATTGCGATCTGGGCTTTTACTAGCATTATACAAACTTTTCTTAAAGTAATCTTATCCTATAGTCTGGTTAGTATTTACAAAGCTTTACCAATTAAAAGTAGGGTAGATCAATTGCGACTACCTGTTCTGGTATCCATGCTTCTTGTTGCCTTTTGTTTAGCTATCGCTGTTTGGTTCCCAATACTAGGTTCTTTCGTTTTATCCATCGGTGATGCTCTTATTTTAATTTTTACACTTTATTATTTTATGTATCTTACAAAGGAGAATGATGATGAAAAGACTTCGTAAGACCATACAGTGGTTATTATTGCTGAGTTTATTTATTTCTAATACCCCGCTTATTTATGCAGAAGAAATAAGCCATGCAATCAAACAAGGTCAGGCGGAGGCCGCTTATAAAAAAGCTGTTACAGAGGCGAGTAGCCAGACTGTAGGTTCTGAGAATGCGAATACGGAACATTCGACGAGTGCTGACGCCTCAAAACCAGCAAAAGATGGTGGAGATGCCCTACAACAACCAAAGGTGGTCAACGAAGAGAATAAGGCAGAGGCCGAACTAAAGAAACAATATGGAGAACCAGTAGCGGTTAGTGGGCAAGAACAACTGTTTCGGGTGGATGAAACTCACTTTGTGACGCATATTGGAAGTGATATTAAAACCTATATTGATCAAGAAGGGGTAGAAGTTCCTGTTGACTTATCTCTCTATTCTTATCATGCCAATGGGAAACACTATTATCTACCTAAAGAATCTCCAGTAGGCGTAGTTCTTCCGAGCGAAGTCAAAGAAGAAACCCCTATTGATATTACACATAAGGATGACAAAATTTCCCTGTATCCGCTTGATAAAACGTATGATCAGGCAACTGTTGAAAAGAATGCCATCTTATACAATAACGTTGATGGCAAAACAGATGTGCAATATACGGTACAATCTAATGGGGTCAAAGAAGAGATTATCTTAGCAGAGTGGGGTGGGAAGAACTCTTTTACTTATGGTTTAGATGCATCTAAGTATGATGTTTCTTTGAAAGACAATCAAATCCTTGTTCGTGAAAAGGGCAAAACGAAGCTCCTTTTTGTACTGACTGCCCCAATGATGGTGGATAGTGCCGGTGCTACTAGTAATGTCATAACCCTTGGCTTGAAAAAAGGGGATGGGCGCCATGAAGTTACCGTCACAGCTAGTAAAGAATGGTTGTCTGCTTCAGACCGTAAGTATCCTGTTCGGATCGACCCGACTGTAACGGTTCCAAGAGAAAAAATCCTTGATGTTGTGACTTCATCTGTACATGGGCAGTACCAAGGTTATGCCTACGGGTATGTTGGGTATATGACCGCTGAGATGATGGGGATGGCTGGTGTTCCAGGTGTTCGTGATATCGGACGCGCGAGAATGTACTTTAAGATTAACTACGATTTTCAAAAGAGTATCCCTAAAGAAGCGCGTATCGATAGTGCAAGTCTAAATATTTATGAATATACTGCTCCAGATTCTCAATCAACCCAGTTTGCGGCTTATCGCTTGAAACAAGATTTTGATATTAATACCCTCACATGGGATACTTCTGTGGGTCTTGATATGGAAATCGCAGGAAAGAATGCGACCAGTGGTAAGAAGATTGGGATGCATAACTTTGATATCCGCGAGACTGTAAATGCATGGGTTCAAGGTTTGGAACCAAATTATGGTCTAGTTGTAGCTGCAACCGACGAAGGTTCAGATGGTGGTGCCTTCTATACAACTGAAGCTACTGCAGATAATGCAGGACAGATTGGGTTTACCCCAGACAAGGCTCCGAGTTTGACGATTAATTGGTCTGTTCCAGACCCAGTTGATGTCAATTATCCAATCGGGAACACTACCATCAATCTTCGGACCATGGTGAAGACAGATAAGAAAGGGAAACTGCAATTTCAGGGAGTCTTTGCGGATGGTCTGACAACACCAGGTGCTCAGGTTGATTATAACCTTAGTGACACTGCTAAAGACTACAAGGGGCAAAGTTCTGCAAGTTTTTCTTACAAATACCCTGATAGTAGTTCCTTTGATGCAGCCTTTGAAAAAGGAACAACTAAATATAAAGACAAGCTCTCAAACTGGCAGACTCAGGTGCCTTTCACAGAACCTGAACTAAACAAGGTTTATACGATTGACGCAGAGAGTAAAAAGGATGGTCAGACCAGCGGTAAAAAATCAAGTGATACTTTTTTGATTTACAAAGTTACCCAGTTTGATACCCTTCCAAAGATTGCGGCTTACTATGGAGTACCACTGAATCAACTTGCTTACGATAATCGTATCCAAGATATGATGGTTGTAAAAAATAATACCCTTTTTATTCGCAATCCAAGAAAGAATGCTGATAAACCTTATAATCCACCAGCCTTGACATCTAATACCAAGGCAGAAATAGACAGACTTTTAATGGGACGCGGTCTTCACTGTGAGTTTGGATTTGAACCTATCAATCTGAACACGGGGAATTTCTACCTAGATCGAACAGATGTTTCTATCACAGATGTTGATGGGAAGTTTGAAATTACTCGTGCCTATAACTCTAAAGCAGCAGGCATCAATAGTCTCTTTGGTCGTGGTTGGTCATTTGCCTTTAATGAACAGTTATCGAGCGATGAAGACCAAAATCTTTACTATACTCGTACAGATGGTTCGATTCTTAAGTTTACGAAGGATGGTGATAACTATCGTGCTCCAA
This sequence comes from Streptococcus oralis, assembly GCF_001579175.1. Lineage (GTDB taxonomy): Bacteria > Bacillota > Bacilli > Lactobacillales > Streptococcaceae > Streptococcus > Streptococcus oralis_O. The sequence continues at coordinate 126,047 of NZ_KQ970761.1, read as the reverse complement.
GCGGTTATGACCTCACTCTCGAAGTAAAAAAAGTTGAAACGAAGAAAGGTGACTTTGGCGGAGACGAAAAAGAAGACTATGATGTTAAGGAATACCGAGTTGTTGATCACAATCATCAAGAGAAAATCTTTAACTATCACGGCCTCTTAACGAGTCAGACGGATGAAAAAGGTAACAAAACAAGCTTTGATTATAATGAAAATTACCAGCTAACCAAGATTACATCCCCTACAGGCTTGATTTATAGTATCACCTATAACTCAGAGGGCTATATTGGTGCGATTCAAATCCCAAATGGCTCGACTTTGACCTATGAATACGACACGAATGGTCATTTGATTACCTATACGGATGCGACGGGAGTTCCTACTCGTTATGAATATGACGATAAGGGACGTATGACAGCCTGGTACGATGGAAATGGCACCAAGGTTATCCAAAACGAGTACGATGAGGAAAATCGTGTTACCAAGCAAACAGATGGTGCAGGCGCTGTTTCAACTCTCTCTTATAGTGAAGGTCAGACTATCACTACTGATGGAAATGGCAATCAAACCGTATATACTTACGATGAGCAATATCGTACAACGGGCATTCGCTATGCCGATGGAACTAGTGTCTCAAAAACGTATGATGACAACAACCGTCTGTCAAGTGTGACGAATGAAGCAGGTCAAACGACTCGCTACACTTATGACAGCAATGGCAATATCTTGACAGAAACGCGTTTTGACGGTGCAGTAAAAACTTCTAGCTATGATGAGAAGAACCATCTTCTGTCTCTCACTGACTTTAGTGGTGCATCAACAGCTCATAGCTATGATGCCAATGGCAATCTAATTCAGACGACATTGCCAGATGGGTCTAAGATTGCCTATACTGTAGATCAGCAAGGGCGCATCTTATCTACGACAGATGCGGCTGGTCACACAACTTCCTTTGCCTATCAAGGTGCGAATCTGGTAAGCATTACCAATCCTTTGGGAGGCGTATCAACCTTTACCTACAATGCACACAATCAAGTCACTAGCATTACGAATCCTCTCGGTGGGGCAAAGACCTTTACCTATGATGCAGAAGGTCGCAAGCTGAGCGAAAAAGATGCTGATGGTGTTGGGACGAGTCATACTTTTGACAAGGCAGGTCAAGTGACAGCTGTGACAGAAGGAAATGGTAACACGACAACCTTCACCTATGATGGTTTCGGTCGTAAAATCGGTGCTTCGAATGGAGAAGGAGGGAACTATAGCTACACTTATGATGGTGTTGGGAATCAGCTTTCCGTTACCGATGCAGAAGGTCGCACCACAAGCTATACCTATGATAGCAAAGGTCGTTTCCTAACAGAAAGTAATACTTCAGGTCAAACGACCACCGTTACTCGTGATGCACTGGGTCGAATTGTCACTCGAACCAATGAAGCAGGCAATAGCAGTAGCTTGACTTACGATGATAGAAATAATGCCGTTAAAACCATCACAGATGCTCTGGGGCAAGTTACTCAAAACACTTATGACGCTGCAGGCAAGTTAACCTCAGTCTCTTACCCAATCGGCACAAAGGCAGAGACTACTTATGATATCATGGGTCGTGTGCTATCTTACACAGATGAAGCAGGTCAAACAGTATCCTACACCTATGACAGTGTTGGTAATAAACTCAGTGAAACCAAAGGGAAAAAGACTACTAGCTATACCTATGATGCAGCAGGAAATGTGACAGGTATGACCTACCCAGATGGTAGCAGTGTTTCCTATGTGTTGGATGCGATGGGGAATATCCTGTCCATGACAGATGCCCTTGGAAAAGAAACGACTTATGAATACAGCAAGGCAGGGCGCCTGATTGCAACGACCAATGCCTTGGGGCACCGTACTAGTATGACCTATGATGCCAATGGCAATCAAAATAGCCTAACAGATGCGGCAGGCTATACTGCTAGTACGACTTATACAGGTCAAAATCAAGTTTCCAGTATTACAGATGGTTTAGGCAATAAAACTACGATGGCCTACAACCAGATGGAACAGTTAACAGAGTTGACAGATGCCTTGGGTGGCAAGACTCAGTATAGCTATAATGAACTAGGCTATCCGATTCAGGTCACCGATGCCAATGGCAATGTCACTAAGATGACCTATACCTCAACGGCTCAACTGGAGGAAGTGACTCTTCCAGACGGAACCACCGTAAAGCAAGAATACGATGCCCTTGATCGTCTCATCAAGCAGACACATTCGAGTGGTTTGGTGACAGAGTACAGCTACGATGCCGCCAACCGTGTAGTGAACAAAAAAGATAATCAGGATCTCAATGAGACCTACACCTACGATAAGGCAGGAAATCGCCTCACTTTAACAAACAGCTTGGGTGAGGTTACCCAATACAGCTATAATAGTGACAACCAGCTGACGAAGGTGGTTTACGCAGATAAGACCAGCGAAACCTTTGCCTATGATGTCATGGGCAATGTCGCAAGTTCAACTGACCAAGAAGGTAAGACCAAGACCTATCACTATGATCAAAACGGCAATCTAGTTAAGACCGTCGATCATCTGAAACGTGAAACCAAGTATAGCTACGATGCCCTCAACCGAGTGGTGACAGAGTCGGATGCCGATGGCAATACCTCTACTTACGAATATGATGTCCTTGGCAACCTATCTAAAATGACCGATGCCAATGGCCATTCAAGTAGCTATGGCTATGATGCCAATAAGAAATTGGTACTCTATACGGATCCAAATGGTCAAGCGACAGCCTTTAAGTACGACCCATTAGGACGAATCATCGAAACAGTAGCTCCTACAGGAAGTAAGCAAAGTTTCAGCTATGATGCTTTGGGCAATCGCTTGAGCGAAACCAGTGGTGAAGGTCATACAACGACCTACAGCTATGACAGTATGAACCGTGTCAGCAGCAAGAAACGTCCAACAGGTGGAGAGACTCAGTATGCCTATGACGCTACAGGTAGCTTGGCAAAAGAAACAGATGCCAACGGTCATAGCACCAACTATGTCAATGACCTTTATGGTCGTGTGATCAAACGCACCTTACCAAATGAGGCGGCTTACACCTACGCCTATGATGCCTTGGGACGTCTCACCAAGCAAACAGGTCCACAGGGACTATCAAAAACCTATAGCTATGATGTGTCTGGAAACTTGGTACAGGAGACAGACCAATCTGATCGAAGCAATCACTATAGCTATGACAAGGTTGGCCGTCTCTTAACGGCTAAGAACGCCCTTGACCTTGAAACCAAGTATAGCTACGATGAAGCGGGGAATCTAGCCAAACTGACCAAGCCATCCGGTGCTACAACCACTTTTGACTATACGACCCTCGATCAACTAAAAACGATCAAAACGCCAACTGGTCGAACAGTGGAGTCAAGCTATGACCCAGTCGGTCAGGTAACCAAACGAACCATCAATGGCAAACGCGAAACGACCTATACCTATGACCCGAATGGCAATCTCCTTGAGGAGACGAATCCTCTCGGTCAAGTGACCAAACGAACCTATGATAGCCTCAATCGCCTCACCTCAGAAAGCGATACGGCAGGCCAGTGGACTAAGTATGGCTATGACCACGATAACCATCTCACGAAGATCACAGATGAGGCTGGTGGCGTCGCAAGCATGACCTATGATGCCAATGGCAACCTCACTAGTGTCACATCCGGAAGCAAGCGTGTCAAGACCTACACCTATGACCTAAAGGATCAGTTGCTTACAGCGACACAAGGAAGTGGAGAGAAGGCTTCTACCTCTAGCTATACCTACGACAGTGTGGGCAATGTCACTTCGGTCACGAATGGAAATGGCAAGGTCACAAGCTACAGCTACGACCAGCTGTCCAATCTAGTGGAACGCATGACCAGTCTCGGAGACAAGGAGACCTATACCTACAATGTCAATAACCAGCTCGAAAAAGTAACCAAGTCCGATGGGAAAACCATCAGCTACGACTACAACAAGCTGGATCAACTGCTCAAGGTGGAGTACTCT
>NZ_KQ970761.1:118236-121066 GCF_001579175.1 Streptococcus oralis | reverse complement strand
ACCACCAGAAAGTGGCTAAGGACCGAGCGACCAAGGAGGGGATCGTCGTCAACCCACCAGAACTTGGAAACTTACCGGGTCAGGGAGAAGTGACCTATACCAGTCAGGTTCAGGATGTCCTCATCCCTTACACCACACGAGAGGATACCTACAACTACTACGAGGAACGCAACTATGTCAACGATGTCAATCGTGAACATACAGAAGTCCTCGAAACCTATGACCATGATGGCAAGGCTCGTGAGACCTATAGCTATGGTCAGGGTCGAGCTAGCTATCTCAACAACCAAACAGGTGACAGCTATAACTACTTGACTAACCAGTCAGGCTCTGTGACAGGCTTGACCAAGGATGGACAAGCCGTCGCCTCAACTAGCTATCATCTCTATGGAGCAAGAAAGACAAGGACAGACACGATAGGTCATACCTTTGCCTATAACGGCGAAGCTCGCGACGATACTGGACTTGACTATTTACGCGCAAGGTATTATGATAGTCAAGGAGGTACTTTCTTAACCGAGGATAGCTACCCAGGTGAGGCGACGGATCCTCTCAGCCAGAACCGCTACAGCTATGTGCAGAACAACCCCGTTAACTATACCGACCCAAGTGGGAACTTCTGGAACAGTATCAAAAAAGGCTGGAACTATGTTAAAAAGACAGCCTCTAATGCTTGGAATGGTGTTAAACGAGTCGCATCTAATACCTGGAATACGGTGAAAAGAGTGGCCTCAAACACCTGGAATAGTGTGAAGAGTTTCGCCTCCAAGGCTTGGAATGCGACCAAGAGTGCTTTCAACCACGCGACTAACTGGGTCAGCACTCAATACAATCGCGCATCGAATTGGGTTGGCAGACAGTGGAATAAGGTTCAAACAGCCTACAATAGTGCCAGTGACTATGTACAACAGAAATACCAGCAAGCACAAGCTCGTATTCAAGAACTACGCTATCAAGCAATTCGTACTGCCTATGCTGTGGCAATAGGATTTAAGGCCTCCCCTACAATCCGAGAAGGCAAGAACCTTCTTCGTAACTGGAATCCGGCTCTATTGAACACATTGAAGCATATATGTGATCCAAAAACGACTAAGGCTTCAGATAGGGCAGGAAATAAGGTCAACTCGGTTGATGATTATAGTGTTTCAGCATATGAGTTTAAACAAAATCTTAAAAAACAATATAGTTTTGATGAAGAAACTTCAGATTTATTGTGGAAATTATATAAAAACATTGAGAAAAAAGAAGGTAGAAATACCGATTATGTATACAATCGTTTAGTAGGTGGAATCATTTATAACGATGAGAATGCACAATGGAACAATTCTGTATTAGCATACTTGAAGGATATTGTTAAATGGAATGGAACTGCTGGACCAGGTTCAACAGGTGGAGCTAAAGGCTATTACAGTATAGAAGAACAAATGAACCGCTTCGGATTGTCTGGAGAGAAATATGAGATTGTCAGAGCTAGTATTCTAAAACAATATAGAGATGCCAATGAGGGGAAAACTGATATAGACTTTGCTCATCAAAGTATTACTACTGCAACTAATTTATACGATAATAAAAATCGTCTTGCGAATTTTGAAGGGCTTAGAAAAGGACATTGGGGCAATAGTCACCAACATACTAATGACCTATCTGGTTGGCTAGGAGATGTGACAATCGGTAATCCTCCAAGTATGAATATACCTGATTATAAGGCTGATCTTGATGCGGTTAATATTACATCTATCATGAAAAACCAGAGAATATCCTATGTTGCAGCTACTAATCAATACTATGATAAACTTTCTACTAATAGCTATTCAAGGGAATCTGAATTTTTAAAGAATATGGGTGGAATAGAGTATGTTAAAAAGCAAATTTATAAAGAGGCAGGAATCAATCATCAGGATAACACCCAAGCAATGGAGATGTTAAAAGAGAAGAATAATGTTGCTTATCAGTTTATCCAAGATTTAAGTAAGGAAAAAGGTAGATGAAAAAATTTTAAAAATCGTACTTATAATTTTATTAGTTTTTCTAACTTTGTTTGGTCTATATCGTGTCTATCAAAAGAATTATTATAAGAGAGTGTATGAATCTTTAAGTAATGTTTTTCTAGAGATGAACTATGCAGAAACCCATAGTGGTGTCTTACCTGGCCTCGCTGATTTTAGTAAAGCTGTTGATGGAAGTCAGTCGTTTAGAGATCCAGACTGGATAATTCCCATAGGACTTGATGCAGGCTTGTCTGAAAATGAAAGTTTAAAAGTGATTGTAGGTTTTGAAGAAACTTTTATTATTGAATACCAGCAACTATTATCTGACGGGAAATATCTTTATATTAAATATGAGTACAATGATAAGAAACTCAGCCAATCAGTCGAAATTTCAGATTCTAAATGGTCGGTAGCATATGCATTAGCTAGTTACAATATACTACACAAGGATGGGGGAAAACTAGATTTAGGGGCATATAAAGAATTATCACGTCAGTCGAAAACTGGGGACTCGATACCCAATTTTTACTTAACAAGCTCCAACGAAGTGCTTGAGTATTTAAAACCTCATGGGATTGATGAAGTTTGGATTAAAGAAAAATCCCACTTCATGCTCTATGATGTCGTTCTAGAACGCTGGTTTAAAAATGGTAGTCAACGTTACTCAGTTGATAATCTTGGGGATGTAGAGATTGTACCACTCAGTTTTTCTGAATAGATTAATCGATTTTTAGGTTCTCAGTATTTAGTTGCTCTATATTGAACGGCTATCTTCTGTTGTGATAGAAACAAGAAAAAACTCTCGGGGATGAATTTCTTCGAGAGTTTTATGTTCATACCTA
>NZ_KQ970761.1:113443-117802 GCF_001579175.1 Streptococcus oralis | reverse complement strand
CCGTCACATGGACAAGCAGGATAAGCTCATCTCTAGCTACGGCTATGAGTATGACGATGGAGGCTATATCGCCAAGGAAACCATTAAGCAGGATGGCGAAACCCTAGTCCATACCTACACATACGATACTCTGGGTCAAGTGGAAAACATGACCGTATCGGATGGAGCTGGTAAGGAACTCTCTAAACTCTCCTACACTTATGACCTAGCCGGCAATAAACTGACTAGCACCGAGACAGTCGATGGTAAGGAGAACCAGACACGCTTTACCTATGATGACCATAACCGCTTGACCAAACTAGAAGGTCCAGATGGTACCATCACCTATACCTACGACAAGAATGGCAATCGCATCGCTTCTGAGAAGAACTCAGAAAAGATAGACTATATCTATGACACAGAGAATCGCTTGCTTGCGATCAAGGACAAGAAGGGTCTTCTCATGGCTGCGCTTTACGACGGGGATGATAACCGTGTCTTCACTGCCAGTCGCAAGGAAGGCAAGAACACTTATCAGCTCTTCCAACGCAAGCCAAAGGAAAGCAAGTCCGGTCGTAAGTCACCATACACAGCCCCAAGTGGGGACCAACACTCCCTCTTCTGGTATGGCTTTAGTCAGAATGTCCTCCAAGCCCTGTCTGCTCTCCCACAGACAATAGGAAGCATCTGGCACAGCATCTTTGACGATGTGTCGACAGCCTACCACCAGAAAGTGGCTAAGGACCGAGCGACCAAGGAAGGAATCGTCGTCAATCCACCAGAACTCGGGAACTTACCGGGACAGGGAGAAGTGACCTATGCCAGCCAGGTTCAGGATGTCCTCATCCCTTATACCACACGAGAGGACACCTACAACTACTACGAGGAACGCAACTATGTCAACGATGTCAATCGTGAACATACAGAAGTCCTCGAAACCTATGACCATGATGGCAAGGCTCGTGAGACCTATAGCTATGGCAAGGGAAGAACCAGCTACCTCAACAACCAAACAGGTGACAGCTACAACTACTTGATCAACCAATCAGGATCTGTGACAGGTTTGACCAAGGATGGACAAGCCGTCGCATCCAGTCGCTATAACCTCTATGGGGCAAGAAAGGCAAGCACAGACACAACAGGGAATCCCTTTGCCTATAACGGTGAAGCCCGTGACGATACTGGACTTGACTATTTACGCGCAAGATATTATGATAGTCAGGGAGGTACTTTCTTAACCGAGGATAGTTACCCAGGTGAGGACACAGATCCTCTTAGCCAGAACCGTTACAGCTATGTGCAGAACAACCCCGTCAACTATACCGACCCGAGTGGGCATAGAATGATCTGGGCGGTTGATGGTAGCGAACCAAGTCGCCCTCGTCGTATCAATACGCGCCTACAACGCATTTACCAACAGAGTATTGTCGGACAAGACATACTGGGTCGACCGCTAACACTACGTGAATACACGGATCATCGCATTAAAACCGATCGGACTTTCCGAGCACCAGAAAGTTATTATCAAGCTTTTGGTCCAAATGTGGCAACTTACCAAAGTTCTTATGCTTATGCCCAACAACAAGCAGCGCGCGCAAGAGCCCAAGCAGAACAACGTCGTCGTCAACAGATTCGCTATGAATATGGTTTGGCGACAGGCATCAATTCTTCACCAACCATCCGGGAAGGACTAAATCTTGATCGCAACTGGAATACGTCTTTACAGAATACATTGAAACATGTATGTAATACAAAAACGACTAAGGGTCAAGATGATGCCAGAAAGAAACATCTGACAGCTAGTGAACTACGACAACTCGTCAAAAAAGCCAACTCTGGCGATGTGTCTGCGATTGCAGCCTTGTCGAGAAGCTATGATGGTAAATCCGGTATAGGGACAGGCATACGCACAAAAGAGGAAATAGAAGCTGGAAATAGACGCGTTTGGCAGAATACAGTAGATGGTTTCAAGACAATCAATAATATAAGAAATAAGGTCGGCAATGTAGTTCTAGAATTATTGTCTGTTAATGATGTACATCGTGTAATTACAGGAGAAGACCCTGTAACGGGTGAGGATGCTAGTCGTATAGAAGCGGCGAGCTCGATAATACTTGACATTGCAGCGCTAAAGCTTGGCAAAATAGCTAAAGGACTCAAAGCAACTAAGGAAGCTTTGCGAGGTTTAGATGCGCTTAATGATGCTTCGAAAGTTGCGAAGGCAGCTGATAAAGCTAAAGATGCTTCGAAAGCTACAAAGACGGTGGGAAGTGGAATTGTTGGTAATTCAACATCACAGCGTTCTTTACATGCTAGAGGCTATAGGCCGCGGCTGGGAGAAAGAACCTTTGATGGTTATGTAAAAAATACTGTTTCGATTGATACTGAATTAAAATTGTATACTAATTCTCCTGGATTTAATTCAAATAACGGCGTTATTGGAGGTCAATTTAAGAGATTTGGTAGCGGTTCTCATGGAGGATTATCACCTCATGTCCATCAACCACAAAGGAATGTGGCTCCAAATGGCAATATATATGGAACAGTAGGCTCTAAAACTACAAATGGTGGTGTTACTAAACCTGAGGCTAAGGACATTAAACAACTCTATGACTATACTAATAATGGAAAATATAGGGAGTAAATCAAGCATGACAGATAAACAAATAAAATTTTTAAAAGAATTAGAGATAATACAGGAGCAAGCTGTAAATATGAATATCTCTCAAACTAATTTAACCAAAGAGGAGTCTCTATATAATGTAAGTTATGATACTTTGGTTTTAATGATGGAACTTCTTGATGGTTACCGTAATATGGTATTGGAGTTATCAGATAAAGACAGTAAAGAAATTCTCAATAAGGATATACAGTTACATGATGGAGTTGTTGATTTTTTGAAGTCATTCTAGTGTAGTTACCAACGAGTAATAGCGTAGTCATGATGCTTCGAAAGTTACTATTTCGAAGACCCCAGAAATAACAATTAACTTTACTCGTAATTCAAAACATGACGCTACAGAATTTTCTCGTTAGTTAGCTAATCAGCAGAATGGTATGAATCGCTTGACGGTTGCAGATTATATAAATAATAGAGGGAGCTATTTAGCGAATGGTCGTTCATCTGCTGGAAACGCAGCTCAAAAAGCAGCTAGAAATGAGGCTCTTGCTAAAAAGATTGATGAATTGGTTGATTCTGGAATGTCTCGTTCTGAAGCTAAATCTGAAGCCGATAGGTGGATAAAAACTCAAGCGGCACTGCACGATCCAGATCAGATTGCGGGAGGATTTCCAAAAAATGTAACGGGAGTGGGAGACTTTGGCATTAATTCATCAATTGGTGCTCAGTGGAAAGATAAAATTGCTACTGTAGATAATGTTGTGGATGAAATCGTTAGAACCACACCTTATGAAGATTTAAATAAAATTTACTTGAATGTTAAATTACAATACTAGGAGAAAAAATGAACTTACAATTTACCAAATTTGCAGCTATGCCAGAAGAAGTCATTGAAAAGTATGCCCCAAAAGTTCCAGATGAATTAGTGGAATTGTGGAAACAATATGGACTGGGCTTTTTACTTGATGGTTATCTAAAAGTTATCAATCCAGAAGAATATGTAGAATTTGTGCAAAAGACTTATTTTAGAGGTGATTTATCTATTCCTGTTTTTGTAACTGCATTTGGGGATATTATCACTCTGGAGGAAGGAGATTATATGAGAATTGTAGAATACAAGGAGGAAAATTTCATCACTATTTTAGAAAATATGTACTATTTTCTAGAAGATTTAGAGGATGAAGAGTTGTTAAAGGACTATTTTGATATTCCTTTCTATGAAGAAGCGGTTAAGGAGTATGGGAACTTGGATTACAATCAATGCTTTGGTTTTGTTCCTCTTCTTGTACTTGGAGGAAAAAGGGATCTAACCAATATTGACAAGGTTGGCATAAAAGAACATTTAGAACTCATTACCCAGATTACAGGCGGAGTGGGTTTTGAGAACTAAGAAAAAATAATTATAAAGTGAAGTTGAGATGATACGGTCTCAACTTCATTTTATAATATTAAGCAAAAAAGTGAGGTCTCACCTAAAATAATCGTGAAGGTGGAGAGACTCAGTATGCCTATGACGCTACAGGTAGCTTGGCAAAAGAAACGGATGCTAACGGTCATAGCACCAACTATGTCAATGACCTTTATGGTCGTGTGACCAAACGCACCTTACCAAATGAGGCAGCTTACACCTACGCCTATGACGCCTTGGGACGTCTCACCAAGCAAACAGGTCCACAGGGACTATCGAAAACCTATAGCTATGATGTGTCTGGAAACTTGGTACAGGAGACAGACCAATCTGATCGAAGCAATCACTATAG
>NZ_KQ970761.1:93340-113000 GCF_001579175.1 Streptococcus oralis | reverse complement strand
ACCACCAGAAAGTGGCTAAGGACCGAGCGACCAAGGAGGGTATCGTTGTCAACCCACCAGAACTCGGGAACTTACCGGGTCAGGGAGAAGTGACCTATGCCAGTCAGGTTCAGGATGTCCTGATCCCTTATACCACACGAGAGGACACCTACAACTACTACGAGGAACGCAACTATGTCAACGATGTCAATCGTGAACATACAGAAGTCCTCGAAACCTATGACCATGATGGCAAGGCTCGTGAGACCTATAGCTATGGCAAGGGAAGAACCAGCTACCTCAACAACCAAACAGGTGACAGCTACAACTACTTGACTAACCAGTCAGGCTCTGTGACAGGTTTGACCAAGGATGGACAAGCCGTCGCCTCAACTAGCTATAACCTCTATGGGGCAAGAAAGACAAGCACAGATACAACAGGCAAACCCTTTGCCTATAACGGCGAAGCCCGTGATGATACTGGACTTAATTATTCAGGATAGGACTACCTCCATGAAGGTAGCCCTATTTTTTTGACTGTGAATGAATCGAAGCGATGGGATTATACAGAGTTAGAATTTCTTTTTGCTTTGACTGAGATACATGAGTATAGATTTGTGTGACTGAGATAGAACTATGTCCAAGAATTTGTTGAATGTATCGAATATCTACATCACTATCTAGAAGCATTGTTGCGAAACTATGTCTAAACATATGGGGAGTAATAGGTGTAGTTAAGTTATGTTGTTTAACAAGGGTATTTAGAATTAAACGTACACTTTGCTCTGACAATGGTTTGATAGAATATTTTCCAGGGAATAGGTAGTCACTGGATTGAAAACAGTAGTTATTTATATATGTTTCTAGTAAGCTAAATGTTATTTGATCTCCTAAAAATAGGATACGTTCTTTCTTACCTTTTCCCATAATATGGACAGTCCTATTTGAAAGATTAATATTTTTGAGATGAATATGACAAAGTTCGGAAACCCTAATACCAGTTGAAATCAATAGGGAAATGATTAGCAAATTTCTTTCAGCTTTTTGTTTTTGATATTTAGATTTTGAATAGGTAACTTTCTCTTCTAAATGTGAAAAAATACTTTTCAAAATGTCATAAGGAATTGTTTTAGGTAATATTTTTTCCGTTCTAAATTGAAAACGTAATTGATTAAAAGGATTCTCATCAACTAAATTCTGATATTTTAAGTAGCTGTAAAACACCTTCAAACTAGCGATTTTGCGACGTAATGTATTAGATTTAAGATTGGATTTTATCAAATGTTCAACATAGGTTTCCACACGGGTGTAATTTGAATTGTAAAATTGCAAAATATCATTTTTGTAAGCTCTAATCGTATGTGAACTTAAGCGTCTATGAGTTTCGCAGTGGTCTAAGAAAGTAGAAATAAGTGTATAATCCATGAATAACTCCTTTATCAATAATCATGATATTATAAACTTATTTGGATGCTTTGTATAGCGATAATAAATAGTTATCGGTAGGAGAGAGATGTGAGAGAATTTCAATATTTCATAAGTTATTCAAGAGATATTTACTACGAATTTGTAAATAATCTGAATAATACGTTAAATGAAATAGGATTAAAAACCTGGATTGACAAATTTGAAATTAACATTGGAGATGAAATAATTGATAATCTATATACTGTACTCGATAAAAGTGCTGATTATTATGGAATTATTTTTATATTCGATGAAACATTCTTTAACAAAGCATGGTGTATAAAAGAGCTAGATTATGCGATGAAGAAAAGGATTCCTTTTTTTCCAATATTGTATAAAATAAAAAAAGAAGATATTCCTAATGAATATACTTTCTTAAAAAATTATAATTTATTAACGGTATCATCGTTAAAAGAAACTGATTATATCGTAGATCGCTTTATATTGCTGCATTTGAACAATATTATTTGCAGAAATATTTCTAATTTTTCAATTGACAGTTATGTTGGTAATTTTTTATTAGAACAAATTCGACATACTACTGTAAATAGTATTGATGCTATTTTTATCCTAGATAACTTCTCTCAATATTTGAGAAAACAAAAACAGTTGGGGAATTTTAAACTAACACATGAAATCTTGTTTTGTATTGCAATAACCAGACTATTAAAAGAACGTTTATTTAGGAAAGATTTCCAAGGGGAGTACCATTTTAAAATATTGGAAATCATCCAAGAAATATATATTAAGACGTTTCTATAAATGTTCAAAATAGCCTTAGAGAACATTAAACATATAAAACTAAAAAACAGAGATCCACCAAATTGAAATTAAATGGTGAATCTTCTGTTTTTATTAAAGTAAAAAGCTTTATATACTGATTTATTATTAAAGTTTATCCATGATGTAAGCATCTCTGATGTGCTTAATGCAATCAATAATAGTTTGAGATAAAATTTCAGGATCTTTTTCTATCAGTAGCTTATCTAGAAAAGGAGTGAGGTAAGAATATTTATCAATTTCAGATAAAAGTGTTTTGTATACTTCTAAAGAGCTCCAACCAGTTGAACCTACGGGAATAATAAATCTATTTTGCTTTATAGCCCTGTCAAAATCTTCTAGTACTCCCTTGGAGTTAGATAAAGTTCCGTCATAGTATTGATTTCCAAAGACAAATATAACTATACCTGCTTCTGATATCATATTATCTTGGAATCTTTTCTTTGCCGAACTATCAATATGTTTATCGCTACCTTTAATTAATGGGAGAGTTTTAATTTTTAGATATTTCGAAATATCAAGATTTTTATCATTAATAGCGGTCATCACGCCATTAATCACCTGTGGTCCTACACCTTCTATATTACCGTTACCTACTATAATTTCATTAGCAATTAATTTATATCCTAAAAGATATAGGAACTCAGTAGCACTATCTTCATCCCATTCTCCATAATTTCTACAACTTCCAGCAATAAATACACTATTAGTTAAACATAACTTATAAGATTGATTAAATAGTTCATCAATCTCATTATAATCTTCAATCAAAATAGTATGAATACCATATCTTTTTAAATCATTTATTTCGTGCTCTTGTTTTATCTTTCCGTATTCTAATTCACTTTCAGGGTCTTGGGAATTTTCAAACATATCAATGGTCAAAGTTTTCCTAAAACAATAGTGCATCCTAATATTTTCTCCGATTAATAATCTAATTTTGCTTAGAATTTGCTGAATATCTGGATCATTTAAACTATATCCTACAAATACAAATGTTTTACTAATCAGATCTCCGCGTAGTGTTTGAATAAAAAGTTTGTGACTCTTATCAAAACTCTCGTAATCATCACGAGTCAATATTGCCTCATAGGGTCTAGAAATATCTCCATGAAATTTATAGACAGTCGCATCAATATTTGGAGGGGTAATTGACAAATCATTATTATCAATCTTGATGTCTACACGTTTTCCAGCTTTCTTCAAATTATCTTCAATTAAGTGGTCATAATTAGTTGTCCAAAAAGTTTCAATGGGCATGCTCGTTAACAGTGTTAGCAAATTATTATCTTTAGAGTCTTTTGTAAATTCTTGTATTAATTTTTGTGAAATCTGATTTTTTGATTGTGCAGAATTTTTGTAATATTGTGCAACTGAAATTAAGTCATACTCTTTATCAATATTTAGTCCAATCGAATCAGAAAATTTCCGTAATAATTCTTTCCAGTTTACATAACCTGAGGGAACAGAAAGTCCTGCACCAGCAAAAATTGCTGCATTATTTTCTAACATTGCCGCACTAAAATCAGAAATAAATTGTTTTTTAGTTTTTTCATCTTTCTCCTACCGATAACTATTTATTATCACTAGTATACCATAGATTCCTATCTCCAATTTGTTTTCGATTGTAGTTTTCTTACTTTTTTAGATTCTCAAAGATGTTTTTAATAGCCTTATAGTACTTTTTCTTTAATAACTGAATATGAGGTATTCTATCTATAGGCAAAAACGCACCAAAAATGGTGCATTTCTCTTTTTTTTGCTATAATAGAAATAAATAAAAGGAGGAGTTACATGATTGGAGAAAATATAAAAACGTTACGTAAAACACATAAATTAACCCAGCCTGAGTTTGCAAAGATTGTTGGTATCTCTAGAAATAGTCTGAGTCGTTATGAAAATGGGACAAGTCGAGTTTCGACAGAATTAATAGATCGTATCTGCAAGAAATTTAATGTTTCTTATATCGATATCGTAGGGGAGGAAAAAATGCTCACACCAGTAGAAGATTATCAGTTAACTCTGAAAATTGAAGTGATTAAAGAACGAGGGGCGAATATCTTAGCGCAACTTTATCGTTTACAAGATGAACTAGAAATTTCATTTGATGATGCTAATAATCCTTGGGTTCTAATGAGCGATGATCTTTCTGATTTGATTAACACGAAGATTTATCTTGTTTCAGCTTTTGAGGATGTAGAGCGATATAATGGCTATTTGGATGGCATTGAACGTATGCTAGAACAAGCTACTCATCTGGTGGTGGCTTAATGAAACTAGAAGAATTTAGTCAAGATAATTTTGATCGAGCCTCCAAACGACTCGTTCGTTCTTTAACTCGTGGAAAAACAACCTCATCTCAGCCTAAGGCTATTTTACTTGGTGGACAGAGTGGTGCTGGGAAAACAACGATTCATCGTATTAAACAAAGTGAATTTCAAGGTAATATCATTATCATTGATGGAGATAGTTATCGCTCTTTTCATCCGAACTACCTTGGCCTACAGAAAAAGTATGGCAAAGATAGTGTGGATTATACCAAAGTATTCGCGGGACAAATGGTTGAATATCTTGTAGATGAGTTGAGTAAAAAAGGTTATCATTTGTTAATCGAGGGTACCTTGAGGACAACAGAAGTTCCCCGAAAAACGGCCCAATTATTGGCAACTAGAGGATATCAAGTCTCACTTGCACTGATTGCGACCAAGCCAGAATTGTCTTATCTCAGTACCTTGATACGTTATGAGGAGCTCTACGCCATAGATCCTAGTCAAGCAAGAGCGACTCCCAAAGAGCACCATGATGGAATTGTAGAACATTTAGTTGATAACTTACGAGAGTTAGAAAATGACAATATTTTTAATCAAATTCAAATTTTTCAAAGAGATCAATCGTGCGTCTATGATTCGCAAGTAGACGAAACCTCAGCAGCAGAAGTTCTACACGAATGCCTCTTCGGAAAATGGAGTAAGGTGGAGGAAGAGATGTTGAAGATGGGACAGGGACGGTTGAGAGATTTGTGATGGAAGAACGGTAATAGTGGTATTTTCTAAAATCATATTTAGGTAAGATAATTAATTGGAAACTCAAGAAATAATCGTATAAAGTGATATAATAAAAGTTAGATATAACAATTTAATTTAAGGAGGGACTCATGCCAACTATACAGTCACAGTTTATTAAATTTCACGATACCATTAAGCTAGACGCTGACGACAAAAAGGTATTAATTGACAAACGTAAAGAGGTTGAAGAAGCAATAAATAAAGGTGTTTCAGAATTTGGAAAAAGCTTTTTCAATCAAGGAAGTTACTCAACTCACACGGGTATTTTGCCAATTGATGAAGGGGATTATGACTTAGATAGAGGTTTAAAAATCGATGTTGATAGATATTCGTATTCTCCTAAAGAGGTAAAGAATTTTATTTTTGATGCGTTAGTCTCCGAATTTGGTGAAAATAGAGTTAAAGTAAAAAATCCATGTGTGACAGTATCATTTCCTGAAGATAGTGTTCATATTGATATAGCGGTGTATTGTACTGAAAATGATAACTATTTTTTAGCCAGGGGAAAACTGAATAGTACTGATGAAAACATTAAATGGGAGGAAGCGGATCCTGTAGAATTAACGAAAAAAATTAATAATGCTATGGAGAACTCCGAAGACAGAAACCAATTTCGGAGAGTAATTCGTTACTTAAAAAGATGGAAAGATCTCAAATTTAAAAATCAAGATAATAGACCGACAGGCATTGGGATTTCAGTTTTTGCTGTCAATAATTTTTCTGTAAGCAAAAAAGTAGACTATTTATCTGGGAACACTACTTATGATGATATTTCAGCTTTAAGAAATTTAGTAAACACTATGATTAATTCATTTTCGAATACATATGATGTTGATAGAAACTTATTTTATCCGAGATTAGAGGTTTTCTTACCGGTTAAGCCATATACGGATGTATATGAAAGGGTATCAAATATACAAATGGAAGCCTTTAAGAATAAATTAGAAAAATTGAGAGATTCACTAGACGAAGCAATAGATTCTGCTGATTTAAGTGAGTCTACAAAAATATTGAGTAAACAGTTTGGTGATGATTTTCCTGTTATTGAACAAAAAGAGACAGCAGAAAACTTTGGAACTCGAGCTATAATCAGTGATTATCCGAGTGCTTAGAGGCACGTATGTTAGAAAAAAAAGAAATATTTCAGATGTACTTTGACGAATTACCTTTAGAGAACTTGGAGTTCGAAGATAAGGAATGTTACTTTTATCAATATAAAAAATTTATCTTAAAAATTATCATTTTTAATGACTTTCCCCATTCACTTCCTGAATTCTATCTTTCAAATTATATGGATTTTAATAAATGGTATAGTCATGTCGGTTCCGAAGGGAAGTTGTGTTACATTTCAGAAGATAATTTAATTTGGGACTTTAACAATTCGCGTAGATTATTGAAAGATTGCTGTGAAAAAGTAAAGGAATTACTGGATAGTTGGGATACACCCAAAATGACCGAAGAGCTCAGGAAAGAGTTTTTGTCATATTGGCATATCAGTTGTTTGAAGTCAAAAACAAAATACATAGCTATTCGAAGTTATTTATCCAAGGTCAGTACATTTGAGGAACATGAATTAGTCCTGTCGAATCAGAAATTCCATCTTTTTAATTATGATTCACAACTCAAAGAGAGTGTTGCACCACAATCTAAAAATAGCAGAGATGTTTATATACTGCCACTTAAAGATTCGAATTCTGTGCTTCCTCCTAATCCCCTGAATGAACTAACAGAAGCAACATTTAAGAAATTGATTACAGGAAATCTATCTTCGGGGGTTAGACGCCGCTTCCAAAAGTGGTGTAAAATGAAACAAAAGTCATTCATATTAATTTTATCACTTCCTATATCTGATAATGATTATGTTTTGTTTGGTGCGAGTTTTGAGTCTGAAACTTCCAAATATCCATTTAAAATTGATAATAAGGTACCACAAAAAAATAAAGATAGAAAAAGAATTGGTTCTAAGGCTAAGAAGTCAAAAAATGGGAGTTTCAAGATTACTCCAGTATATGTTACAAGATTCGACAAGGAGTATAGAGTGAGTAGGACATCCCAAGAATATGATTTTCTGAATAAAAAAGTAGTCATTATTGGACTTGGATCTGTAGGATCATTTGTTGCAAACAATTTATCTAAAATGGGTATAGCGAAACTTCTTTTAATAGATCCTGATTTTTTAACGGTGGATAACATTTCAAGGCACTACTTAGGTATGGATAGTGTAATAGACTATATTCAAAAAGTAGACGCTCTAGAAGATAAATTGAAAAAAGAAAATCCAGATTTAGTAATTGAATGTGAGGGTATCCGATTTCAAGAAATAGTTCGAAAGAATCCAAATTTATTTCATGAATATGATTTTGTTTTTTCTTGTGTCGGAGATACCAAAACAAATTTTGAAATTAATCATTTTTTCAGAAAGATTGGAAAAACGGTATTGTATTGCTGGTTAGATCCATATGGAGTTGGGTATCATAACCTACTAGTTTCTCCACAAAATAATGGATGCTATATGTGTATGAATTATGAAGATGGGCATCTTGTTAATAATAGAGCTTCTTTTGCAGAGAAAAATCAAATATTTGAAAAGCGTCTAGCTAGCTGTTATTCTTCATTTATTCCTTATAATGTTATTGCGCCTAGTTCTTTGGCAAATAAAGCTATAGAAGTATATTTACAGTACTTGTATGGAGAATTTTCTTCTGAAAACAGATTAGTATCAGAAATTGGTTCAGATAAACAGTTTGGAAAAGAAGGGTTTACATATAGTGTTCGATACTACAATTGTTTAAAAAACAGTGATTTATTAAATGTTGCTTTAAGAACAAATACATCTTGTCCAGAGTGTAACGGAGAGTATAAAGTTGATATATGTAAATCTGAACAATAAATATCAAATTGTAATACCATCTGATATTTTAAATTCATTACTAGAGTTTAGACAACTGGGTTTTGAACCTGAAGCAGGTGGTATTTTTGTTGGTAAGAGACTTTTAAATAATTCGATACTTATTATAAATTTTTCAGAACCACAGGATAATGATTTAAGAAGTAGATTTAAATTTTCAAAAACTTCTCCAAACCATCAGAAATTTGCAGATGATTATTTTGGTAAAAGTTCAGGTTTTATAAGTTTAATTGGAGAATGGCATACCCATCCTGAAGATATACCTACTGCATCTTGTGTCGACATTAACTCATGGGAAAAAGTTATCTCAGATAATGATGACAGATTATTCTTTTTGATAGTTGGACTTCGGGCTGGTAGATTCTACTTTAGGGAATCAAATAAGTGGCAATCAACTCTAATCTATTTTAAGGATGTATAGATACGTATGAATAGAAAAAATAAATTATTTAAGAAATGTTTTTTTTGGTCTCAAAAATTTTATTTACCATTAGTATTAATTTTTATATTTCCAATTCTGATTTGCGATCTGATTGGGAAGAGTTTGACCCTAGTTGAAGTTGAAAAAATATCAAATACCAATCTTTTTACAAGAGCTATTTTTGAAATAATTCCTGATAATTCTATCGCTACTTATACAATTCTTTATTTATTAATCTTTACTTCATTATTGATGATTTTCAGAAAAAATAATGCGGAACGAATATTTAATGATGGTCATTCTGTATATCTTCATAACTGTTATAAAAGACTGTGGATCGCAGCAAATATATTAGGTTATCGAAAGTTACAACTTATAGGTGTCTCAATACCAATGCAGTTTGAACTTATTATTAATGGAGTTTTTTCAGAGTTTATCTCCGAATCATCTGTTGTGCAATACGACAAATTTAAAGGAGAAATTATTGTTGAGTATCCAATTGAAAACAAAAAGAATAAGGTTGTCAATTTATTAGTGTGTGATATATATGATATTCCTTTAGAAAAGTTAGCAGCTGACTATTTGGAAAATACAACAGTAAAAATTTCATCACAACGAAAGTATAGTGGTAACAGATATAACAATCCTAAATTAGTTAGTACAGTTCGAGAAGAAACGCAAAAAATAGTTAACGCCTATAAAGAGGTTAATCTTTTTATGACAACAAATCCTTTAAATACACAAAAAATCGTAGGGACTTCATTCTTAACATTAGATAGATCAAGTTTTGATAGAGTATCGGTTATACAGATGGATGAAACAAAAATTTATAAAGATCAATTTATAATATACAAAAGATAACATGATGGGGCATTATAATATTCCAATTAATGTTTGATAGCATTCTAGCTTCTTGAACTTGCCTGCTTATCCCTTATCATCTTAATGTTGATAATTCAATCTGAATCATACCACTATAAATCCAATTGTAAATTGTTTTAAAAGTCACTGTCTGTCTATTATTTAATTTAAAAAAATCTTGTATCTGCTTTTGGAGACTATTAAGCTTTTAGAGTAGTCCCTATTTCTCTTTTAGTTTCGGCATTCAAGATGCTTTTCTTAGCTAAACCTTCATAAGATTTTTAATCTCTTTTAGCTAAATACTGTCTTGAACAACATTTCACCATTCTACTGATAATAAAACGATGGCTACCAATCTTAGTTGCAATTTGAAAAAAATTTCTCCCTAATTCCACATAGGTATCTATCTTAATCTGTTACTTTGTTAAGATGACAGTAGCATATAGAATCTCATGGTTTTTTGTCAGTGTACTTACTTACAGTTTTCACTATTTTAGGTCTCATGAGTTTATTGTTGTACTATATTTTAGAATTTATCTATTAAAAGTGTACAAAACAATAACAATTTAAATGGTGTGAACTTTTTGGTAAAATCTAGCTCAATTTGTGTATTTTTAGGGTAAAATTCACACCATTCAACTGAAAGTTATTCAAATTAGATAAAATCGTTCTTTCTGAAAACGTGGGAAAACATTGATTTTAAGCGGATATTGAAACTTATTCAAATAAAAGTGTTTCCAACCAGGTCTTAAGAAAGCTCGTAAAGCTAGCCAGTTCTCAAAACGTTAAGAACCAGCTACAATACAGCATTTACAACACTTCATGGTTCACACCATGAGGTGTTTTTTTGATGATTTTTAGCAAAATTCACACCACTTTTCACACCAAATTCACACCATTACTTTTTAAGATTACGAAAGGCAATTTCTCCAACAGCCATTGGGATTACATTTGAAGTGTTGACATAAATCTGTGTTGTACCTGTGTCGCTATGTGTTAGAGCTTTAGAAATATCTTTTAATGTCATTCCTGCTTGTTTAGTAAACGTTAATTCGAGAGAATTACTATACTTGCAAAGAACACCTTTCGGGGTGTTCTTTTTTATGTTTCCTGTCAAGGAGTGTTTGCTTCTCTCATCTTCTAACAATATCTATCATATGGTATAATGAGATAAGGACTGTTCCTCATTTCAGACGAGTTTATGGTGTTCAAGGTCTACCTACCTGAATTGTCATGGAGCAAGTGTCCAGTGCTCGGGTTGGGCGTTCCCTCGGAGTTCATTTGATTCTAATTGCTTAGAAAGCATCTGGTGTGGGAGAATATTGTGATTTCAATGCAATGTCTCATATGCTAGGCAGGAAAAATGGAATTCAGGATAAGTTAGCAGGTGAGATGAGTATTTCTGTCAGTCTCCTATCTACCTGTTAACAACTGTCCGAAGTAAAAGGAGAGTGTAGATTGGTTTTATTAGTATTAGGGATTTTGGTTTTGCTCATTCTAATCTTAACAAGGAAACAGAAAACTGCTAAAAAATCTGAGGGAAACGCCAAGAAAAGAAATTGGCTATTAATAGGTTGCTTATCCATAGTGATCCCAATCGTAATCTTCACAGTGTTCAGTCCAATTTTTTCTCTAATGGATATGTGGGGACTGTTTGCCCATGCAAGTCGAACTGAGATTGAGCAAGCTGTACATCGTTCTTATCAAAATTACGGTCTTACAGGACAGTTTGAGTTAGAAAAATACGAGAAAAACTATACAAGCGTGGGAGGATTTATAATCCATGATACCTATAGTGAAAATATAGCCGGAAAAACCTATCAGGTTAAAACTCGATTTAAATATTATACTTGTTTTTCGGAAAATAAAACATATAGAAAGACAGATGCAGAGGTTGATTACAAAAATGATAAAAAAATTTATAATATTTTCCCAGAATTAGCCTATTTAGGGATTGAAGTTAGTCCAGGCACCAGCGAATTTTTAAAAACACTGGACAGTTCAATCAAAGATCCTAAACTGCCGGATTTGAAGTATCAAGGTATTGGTTTTGAATTTAATAACCAATCTGACAATATCCATCTTTATAATGAAATATTAGAGGAAGATCAAAGCAAGGGGCAAGCACTGCAAGGAATGTATCCCATGGATGCTCAATATCTTTTCCAAAAAGAGATTTTTATACCAATATTTGAATTTCAGTATTTCGTTCCAAAAGAAAAAAGAGATCTCTTGTATGATGACTATCTAAAAGAGCTTGAAAGGCTCATGAAGGAGTTTTTTGCCAATCAACCCCTACCAAGAGGTCTTTATGCTGTAAAGATTGCTAAGTATAAAGAGGATAAACTTATCAATGATAGTGGTGTATACTATGTGAGGATTGAAAATCGTCAAGTTGTAAAGCTGTTGCAAAAATTAGAATAGGAGTCGCTAGGCCTAGGTCAGTCTAACAATATTTTACCTAAGAAGAGAAGGGAAGTTTTGCAATGATCAGTTTAGAGCTATTGTCTGAAGAAAATAGTCTAGATGTATATGCTTTTGAAAAAGAAAATTGAGAGTATTTTGAACGAAATTTACCTCCTAGACCAGCTAACTATTTTGATCCAGGAAGTTTTAAAGAAATTACAAGGGAATTATTAGCGGAACAAAGGAACCGTGCTGTTTACATGCATCTTATCAGAGATTCGCAAGGCGTTATGGTTGGAAGAATCAATTTAAGTGTCTTAGAGGGTAATCGAAAAACAGCAGAGCTTGGGTATAGGATTGGGGAAAATGTTACCAATTTAGGCTATGCTAGCGAAGCGGTTAAGCTCGTTTTAGACAAGGCCTTCACGACTTATGGTTTCAATAGAATCATTGCAGGAACGGCAAGGGATAATCTGGCCTCTCAGAGAGTGCTTTTAAAAAATGGTTTCACCTTTAGTAGAATGATAGAAAATGACTTACACATTCATAATGAGTGGGTTCATACGGCAGTATTTGAGATAAGGAGACCATAATATCATCAATTCCAGTCCATTGAAAAGGTTAATGGAGTTCTAATCTTTCCAGACATTCAAGAATATTTTCTTGGATGTTTTTTTGATTTATTCTACTTTAAAAAAGTTTATCTGAAAAATTTGATTATAGAACAAATGTTGAGGAGAAATATCCATTTTTATAATTTTCTTTACAAAAGATTTCTTATAAAGTTTAATTTTAGTTTTTTAACTTGTAAAGATAACAAATTGTTTTGAAGTGATTCTTAAAATAATGTGAGATTTATAGTTCTAAAATGACTTGATTATCGGGATGAGAATTGGTTTCAAGAGATGTTGAATTAATGAGGTTATCTCTAGTTGAAAATGGAATAGATTAAATTGTTCTATTTAAAGAGTCTAGGAGTTATTTGTATCTTTTAAGTTGTAATCTTCCTCAAATCTAGCTAGTATAGTTCAAGAAAAAATATCAATATTAGTATATTGAGAGGTATTATGCATCAAAAATATGTCATAAATTAAAATTTTAGAACAGATTGTATAATAAGAATGTATTAAAGAGAAAAAATAAAATTTAAAATGAGGAATATTTCCTTAGTAAGTGTTATAGTGTGTGGATATTGAGTTGACGAGTTGCTTGAGAAGTTATATAATGATGTTAACTATTTGATTTTGGGTATTAATGTTATTTAAATGTTTATACATAAGGAGGTTTAATGTCAAGTTCAAATGTTGATCAGAATAGGAATGCATCATCTAGTTGGAGTGGTTATATCCATCAAGGAAAAGTTGGTTTTTTAGTAGCACTAAGAAAATTACGATGGTGCATTGAAAATAAAATAAAAAATTTTGAAGATTATGCTATAAGATATGAAAGTGCTGAGGATTTTGATATTGTTGATAAAGGTGGGAGAGTAGTATCAAGACATCAAGTAAAAGCATATATTAATGGCACTTCAAGAGAGAAATACTCAACTTTATTTAATGTTTTCGTGAGAGAATATCGTGAAATTACAGATGAGAATGGGAAAAAAGTTAGGAAGGAAAAAATAAAAAAAGGTTTTCAAATTCATTCTTTTGATGATGAGAATAATATATATGTTGATGTTCCTTCAGATGCAAGGTATTTACATGTTATTGTAGATGTTATTGATTTTAATTTACCTCGGTATGAATATTTGAATAAGGATAGGCGAAGAAAAAACTATACCGATAATAATTCTTGTATTAAATTATATCCATATGATAGAAAAAATAATATTTGTTATTGCCCACTGTCTCAAGATGATAGAAATGATACAATTAGAGATTATTGTATAGCTGAAATAAAAGAAATTTTAAAATCAAAGGGTAATCCATTGAATGATAGCGTCTCACATTTAAAGCAAGTATATCTCAGGTATGTAGGTTCTTTGTTGGATCATAGCATTGGAAAAGCACACAACGGATCTGTTTTTCCAGAAATATCCTTTGGAGAAATAATTGCTATTATAGAGGAGGAAGTTCCTAAAGATGAAGTATATGAAATGAAGAATACTTTGACATATAGCTGGGAAAAATATCATCGTTATTCTTCAACTGATATTTCTGAAGAGGTCTTCAAATCGATGGATAAAATAATCAATCATTTACTGTCGCTATCTAAAAAAGAGTTTTATAAGTTTGTAAGAATGGTTTTACCCGATGCAAAGTCAGATGAAGATTTTACAAAAATATTTAATATTACTCTCTTAGAAAAAATATTCTATTCTATGATAAAAGATGTTCGAAAATTTTCGTTTAAACATTATAGTTTTTTAGATGATGTTGAAAAAAGTTATAGATTCTCCTTAATTGATATTGAAGAATCTCCTGGTTGTATTGCAACAGTAATTAAAAATATTATTGATAACTCAGAATTTTTAAAAGCTACCTTTAATCATGATTTCCTTATTAATAGAGATATAGATGAGTTGCATATTGGGAATAGAATTGATGAATTTGATGGCATGCTAGATAATAGATATCGTGAAGAATGGAGTACTGGGGTACAACATAACATTTTTAAACCGAATATGGAATTTATTAGCATTAAGAAAGCAAAAGAAAAGAGTTTGAGGGTACCGGAGGACTAATATGAGAGATACCATTATAAAATTTTTACAAAATAACCATTTTAACCAGTTGGATACAGAATTTGATTTCTATACTAACTCACAAAACTCAGAGTATTTTATTGTTAGTCAATATAGTTCTAATGATCTGCATAATTTTTTTGATGATGATAAGACTTCACAAGTTATAAAAGAGTTTGAGAGACTATCTTTGAAATCAGAACACGAAAATATTAAGAAAAATACCTCTCTATTTATTTTAGTAGAAGTTGATAATTTAAAAGAAGCGTTTGAAGATGAAAAACTCCAAGGCTCAATATTGTTAATTGAAGAGGACTATTATTATTTTAGAAAGTTCATAATATTATACACTCGAAATGGGTTATTGGATTTACGAGACAAAGCCACTAATGAAGCACTCTATAATTACTTGGAATTTAGTATTGATGCTTTTGAAGATGATATGTTTTTTAGTGAGTCGTATTTTATGGCTATGGAAATTGGAGTAAAACTACCATTTTTCACACTCCCTAAAAGAAATGATATTTATCAAAGTATAGAAAGTCAGTATCAGGATGATAAGGATGAATTAGATAATAGATTATTGGATTTTTATACTAAGAACACTGATGAGAAATTATCAAAATCACTAAAAGATATTTCTACCGATGATCAAATTATTTCTGATTTACTAGAAATAGGAGAATTATTACCATGAAAATCAAAAAAATCTTAATAAAAAACTTTAAAAATATAAAGGAAACTAGAATTATTGATTTTCAAGAGAATGTAACTTTGTTTGTTGGACCAAATGGATTTGGAAAAACTACAATTTTTGACGCAATAGAGTTATCATTAACTGGAAAAATCCGTCGAATTGAAGAGTCCGATTATAGCGATGGTAGAAGTAGTTTTAGTACTCCTTATTTTCAAAATAATCCTAATGAAGATACATTCATTGAGCTAATGTTGACAAATGATGAAGGTAGTTCTTTGATAGTATCTAGTCTCTATAAGCATAGTATGAATGCTGAGGGAAGTAATGTACCAAAGTTTTCATTTTCAAAATTTAAAAGAACAGTTCGGTTTGGACCAGGAATTTCATTTCAACCTATTGAAGACTTTGATAGTTTAAGTGAGAGAGAGATACAAAAGGTCATTAGTCAGTTTTTAGGATATGAATCAGAAGATTATAGATTAGGTGATACTTTTGATTTGTTTCATTATATTCAACAAGATGAAACAGCTTATTATTTGAAGCAAAAGGAGAAAGATAGAAAGGAGCAATTGAACTTTTTATTAAATATTGGAAACTATGTTAATAGAAAAAATCGATTGGAGCGTTTAAGAAGTGTTTTATCCTCTAATGAAAATGAACTAAAAGCAAAAAAGGATAAGCTAAAAAATTTTCCAATTAAGAATAACACTCCATATTCTAAATTACCTCTTAGAGCAGATACTGACTTTGCTTTTAACAATAAATCGATTGTTTTTGATGATGAATTATCAAATGAAAGTTTAAATATATATCTATCAGAAATTGATAAATTACAAGAATTTCGAAATTCATTTTCTCCAAAGGATTACTTCCTCAGAAAACAAAGTGAGCAGTTTGAGCGAGAGGTGCTGGATGATAAAGATTTTACTATTTACTTAATAGTTAGAGAAATACTTGAAAATCAGGAATATATAGAGTATATTGAACAAAATCATACTTTAATTTCAAATGATAAAAATTATTCCTATTTTTTACTTAAAAATTATATCGGACAACTAGAGTCATTGGAAAATGACAGTAGAGTGTTTAAACGTGGAAGAATTCTAGAGAGTCTGCTTGATGTCGAAATTGATAAACTTAATATAGAGAAAATTAAGAATTCTTTAAACGGTTTTCCAAATTTGGAATTTGGTCAAGTATGGCTTGAAACGTTTGATTCCAAGTTATCAACTTACAAGATTAAAAAAGAGCAACTGGATGATGGTACAAATTCGATTAACAAGTTACTCGAGATAAGAAGTCGTCTAAAAGAACATAGTGATGAAAAAAATTCAGAATGTGTGTTTTGTGGCTATGATTGGGGAGAGAGCAAGAATTTACTGATAGCCTATGACGAAACAACGAATCAACTACGTAAAAATTTGACTAATTTTGAAATAGAAGTTTCAAATTTGGTTGAGGAATTAAATCAATTAAAAATGGAGTTGCAAAATCAGATTCAAATGGAGCAAGAGAAACTTTTTGTTATTCCTGATGATTTTTTGTCAGTGATACGATCCATAAGTAATTATGACTTTCCTGAGTCTTTTAGCAACTTAGTTGTAATGAACTCAGAGATTAGGCCTTTGCTTGTTGATGAGAGTGCTTCGTTACAAGAGTTTGAGAATTTGAAAACAGAGTTAATAAGTTCATTGCAAGAAAAACTATTGATTCCAAAGGAAGTTTATAGTACTTTCCTTAGAGTTGTAAAGAAGAGTGTAAATTTTGAAAATCTTTTAGAAAAATATTCTATTTTAGCTGGAGAATCAATAAGGGAATATGAAATTTCTTTTGACCTTTTGCCCATTTCCTTGAATAAATTTGAAGAGAACAAAGAAAAGTTGCTAGTATTTTTAGGGGATCTTAGATCTCAAATAGTATTTGATTATTCTAAAAGTTTAGATTCACAACATCTATTTGATAAATACTTTGCATCTAAGGAAAAAACTTTTGAGAACTGTACTATAGAAAGTATAAATCAAAAACGAGAGTATATTATTAACCAGTTTGAATTACAAAGTTTAACAATGTCTAACCAAATTGAGAAACGTCTTCAAATAATTGAACAAACGATTACCTATCTTCAGGATCGTGTTAGGAAATTAAATAATAATATAAAATATTACCAAGAACAGATGATTCGAAAGTTGAAGCTTCCCTTCTATATGTATACTGCTAAAATTTTACAAAATTACCAACAAGGAATGGGAGTTCTACTAACTACTCAAAATAATTCTAATATCAGGTTTATAGCAAATAGCAATAGTGAGCAGGATGTGATGTATCAATTGAGTTCTGGACAAGTAGCTGTTATTTCATTTGCTTTCACTTTGGCACTAAATACTACATTTAAGATTTCCAAAGAGTTCAAATTTTTATCAATTGATGATCCGATTCAAGATATGGATTCTATGAATGTATATGCTTTAATTGATTTAATAAGACATTCATTATCAGACTATCAAATTATTATGTCCACACATAATGATGGTAGTGCTATGTTTATAAAATATAAATTTGAACTATTTTCAGATTCTGAAATATCAAATGTAGGGCTAAAAAATATAAAAAACATATTATTGGAGAGTGATGAAGTATAAATAAAATACGTGGTATGAAGAATTGATATAATTTGATTCTATTCTTTGATAGAAAAAGTAAAAAACGGTGGAATAATGCTACAAAGTTATTCTAAAATTACTTTAAATGAAGTGTTTCCAACCAGATCTTAAGAAAGCTCGTAAAGCTAGCCAGTTCTCTAAACATTAATTATCTGGGAGTCCTAATCTTTCCAGACATTCAAGATTTTTCTCTTGGATGTCTTTTTTTGTTTAGAATAGATAAGTGGTACTGTTTAAACTTGATTTTCCCAGTGGACAATCGTCCACTTTTTTTATATAATAAAACTAAACCAAAATGGTTGAGTTTTGAAATGTAAGCTCAACCATCGATGTGTCTTTCTAAGGGAGATAATGTCCATTAAAGCATCACACTAGGAGGTGAATCATGTACCAACCAGAAAAACTCAAGGCTCGGAGAAAAGAGCTAAAACTGACACAAAAAGAAATTGCAGAGCAACTGGGGATTAGTTTTCAGGCGTACTCCGCTTGGGAACGTGGGGTTAAGGAACCATCTAAGGAGAAGGTTGCTCAGCTAGAGAAGATTCTAAAAGTCGCAAAAGGTTATTTCACCCAGATTGAGATTGTCCGTCTCTACAATAGCCTCTCCAAGCAAGGGAAGGACAAGGTTGTGCTTTATGCTCGCAACCTAGCTCAAGAGGAACAAACTCAGAAGGTTGTGGATATGCCAAAACGACTCTACGAATATCGTGTCTATGAACGCATGTCAGCAGGGATCGGGGCTTCGGTCTATGATGATCGGAATTTTGACACCGTCTACTTTAATGAGGAACTAGCCCATGATTTTGCGTCCTGGGTCTCTGGGGATTCCATGGAGCCTAAATATCAAAATGGTTCTGTGGCTCTGATTCGGGAAACAGGATTTGATTACGATGGGGCAGTTTATGCAGTGGTTTGCAACAACCAGACCTATATCAAACGGGTTTATCGTGAGGAAGATGGCTTGCGTCTGGTCTCTATCAATCCTAAATACAAGGATATTTTCATCTCCTACGAGGAAGATCCTCGGATTGTGGGGATTATCGTTGGGAATTTTGTGCCGATGGAGGGTTAGCCTATGGGCTACTTTGATTATTCCAGAGAGCCCAAAAGTGACATTGCCTTTGTCGATATGAAATCCTTTTATGCCAGTGTCGAGTGTGTGAAAAGGGGCTTGCATCCGCTGAAGACCTCACTTTGTGTCATGAGTCGCGCGGATAATTCAACTGGTCTTATCCTAGCCTCCTCCCCCATGTTTAAGAAGATTTTTGGTAAGTCAAATGTTGGTCGGGCCTATGATCTGCCCTTTGATATCAAGACCCGCAAATTTTCCTACTATAACGCCAGAAAGCAAGGATTGCCTACAGATTCAGACTATGTGCGCTATATTGAAGATTGGGCCCAAGTCACCTTGATTGTCCCTCCTCGGATGGACGAGTACATCGCAGTCAATATGGAAATCCAGCGAATCTTTCAAAACTATGGGAGTCCAGATGATATTTATCCCTACTCTATCGATGAGGGCTTTATTGACCTGACTAGTTCGCTCAACTATTTCATCCCAGACAAGAATCTCTCTCGCAAAGACAAGCTAGATATGCTTTCTGCTCGTATCCAGAGGGATATTTGGAGGCAGACAGGGATCTACTCTACGGTGGGGATGTCCAATGCCAATCCCTTACTGGCCAAGTTGGCTCTGGATAATGAGGCCAAGCATACCCCGACCATGAGGG
>NZ_KQ970761.1:91803-93097 GCF_001579175.1 Streptococcus oralis | reverse complement strand
GGGCCAACTGGTCTTACCAGGATGTGGAAGAGAAGGTCTGGAGCATTTCCAAGATGACGGATTTTTGGGGGATTGGCAGGCGGATGGAGAAACGCTTGCATGCTCTGGGGATTTTTTCTATCAAGGAATTGGCCACCAGCAATCCAGACCAGCTAAAGAAAGCTCTCGGTCAGGCTGGCCTACGTTTGTGGTTTCATGCTAACGGGATTGATGAAAGCAATATTCATAAACCCTATAAAGCCAAGTCTCAGGGATTAGGCAATTCTCAAATCTTACCGAGAGACTACGTGAAGCTACGGGATATTGAAATTATTCTCCGAGAAATGGCAGAGCAGGTGGCTATTAGATTGAGAAGAGCGGGAAAGAAAACAACCCTTGTCTCTATCTATGTTGGTTTCTCTAAACAGGAGGTCAGGTCGTCTATTCACACACAAATGAAGGTCGAACCGACCAATAATACAGCGATCTTAACGGATTATGTTTTGAAGCTATTTCATAATAAATACACTTCTGGAGCGGTCAGAAGTGTCGGAGTCAACTATTCAGGATTTGTAGACGAGTCCTTTGGTTTGATCTCCCTCTTTGATGATGTTGACAAGTTAGAAAAAGAAGAAAGGCTCCAGACAGCTATTGACTCCATTCGGCAACAATTTGGTTTCACTTCTCTCTTAAAGGCCAATGCACTGGAAGAAGCCTCTAGGAGTCTTGCTAGAAGCAAGCTGATTGGTGGGCATTCTGCTGGAGGATTAGATGGATTACAATGATTGATCGTTCTTATTTACCTTTTCAATCTGCGCGAGACTATCAAGATCCAGGGATGCAGAAGTGGATGGGCTTTTTCCTCTCAGAGCATACCAGCTCGCTTGGTGAAGAAAAAAATCGTGTTGATTTTTCGACGAATTTGAATTTAGTTGAGAAGCTACGCTTGCTTTCTCAGCTTTATGTTGGTCAATTAAAGGGATGTTTTGTTGTCAAGGAAAGAAAGCAAAAAATGACAATCATCGGCGAGGTGAGTGAATTATCACCTCAAACTCTATCTATTAGGACAAATGAGGGATATAGGCTGGTAGGAATTGTAGATATCCTCGAAATTCGACTGTGTGAGGAGGAAGTTTATGACTAGAAAAGAGCTGTATGAAAACAAACTACAGATGGATTATTTTTCAGATAGTTACATCCGCTTTGAAGAGGATTTCCAAAAATACTCTGCCATGAATGTTCCCTTGACTTTTTTGATCGATGATATCCTACGAACCATGGCAATGAATCAGAAGAACTACTTCGTCTTGAACAA
>NZ_KQ970761.1:90724-91657 GCF_001579175.1 Streptococcus oralis | reverse complement strand
AGAGCCTGTCCAAGTCCCTGAAAAAGGTCTAAATATGCTATAATAAAGTAAATTTCAAAAGGATTTAATGGACTCTATTTTCATAAGAGTAGAGAATGTTGCAGGAGGTAAATCATGCTAGGAGCGGTTATTGGAGATATTGTTGGTTCTCGATTCGAGGCGGATAATCATAAAAGCAAAGAGTTTGATTTGTTCACCCAGAATTCTTGCCCGACCGATGATAGTATTATGACTTTGGCGGTTGCTAAAGCCTTATTGGCCAGTAAGGAAGACTGGAGTCAACTGTCAAAAAATGCTGTCAAGTACATGCAGAAAGTCGGCCGTCATTATCCCGATTGTGGTTATGGAGGTCACTTTTTCCATTGGATTTTTTCTGAGGATCCTCAATCCTATGGTAGTTATGGTAATGGCGCCGCTATGCGCATTAGTGCTGTCGGTTTTGCGGCAGAAAGTATAGAGCAAGCCAAGTCTTTGTCACAAGCAGTTACAGCAGTGACTCATAATCATCCTGAGGGCATAAAGGGAGCTGAAGCGACGGCTGTAGCAATTTTCTTGGCACGAAATGGTGCTAGTATGGATGAAATCAGGGACCATATTGATAAGAATTACTATCCTATGGACTTTACTCTGGACGACATCAGAGAGGATTACACTTTTGATGTGACTTGTCAGGGCTCTGTTCCCCAGGCCTTAGAGGCCTTCTTTGAGTCTGAAAGTTTCGAGGATGCTATCCGAAATGCGATTTCTATCGGAGGAGATAGCGATACTATCGCTGCTATCTGTGGAGGGATCGCTGAAGCTTACTATGGCATTCCTGAAGACATTAGACAAGAAGCTTTGACTTTTTTAGATGACTGTTTGCTAGAAATCGTAGTTGACTTTGAAAATACCTATCCTCAATGATAACCTTATTTTAGAATTTTATACTAAAAT
>NZ_KQ970761.1:80610-90655 GCF_001579175.1 Streptococcus oralis | reverse complement strand
TCTAGAGATAGAAAAAGAGAAGACCAGATGGTCTTCTCTACGGGGGAACTGAAATAATGGGAAAGAATCAATCAAAGATATTTATTAGTCTTTGAAATTCTTTTGGAAAATGAGGAGAGACAAGATAGAAGTAATGGCTGCCAAGAATAGGAAGGCATTCGCTTCTTGTTCCCCAGTTGCAGGGAGTAGTTTTTCCTTTTCTTGTTTGACTGTAGTTGCAACAGGAGCTTTTTCATCTTTTGCTGGTGAATTGTCTGTTACGACTGGAGCAGGTTTTTCGGTCTCTCTTGGGAAAACATACTCAGGAAGGGTCACAACAGGTGGTGCCTCTGTTCCTACTGAGCTTTGTTTAGTACCCACCTCAATCACTCTATCCTGAGCCGGAGTTGTTCCCGTTTGAACAACCTTGCGATTGTCACCGTCTACTTCAACATATTCGACTAGGATACCGTCCTTACCTTCTGATAGAACTTGCTCTTTTCCTTTGTCTAATTGGGCATTTTCGCGACGGATAGTCTTGAACGGTACTGGTTTATTGACAATTTCCAAACTTGGAAGTGTAAAGACAAGATCCTTGACTCCTTCTTCAGGACTTGAAGAAGTAATTGGTTTTTCTGGTTGAGCTGGAGTTTCCGGTTGAGTCGGAGTTTCCGGTTGCGCCGGTTTCTCAGGTTGAGCTGGTTTTTCCGGTTGAATTGGTTTCTCAGGTTGAGCTGGAGTTTCCGGTTGAGTCGGAGTTTCCGGTTGCGCTGGAGTTTCCGGTTGAGTCGGAGTTTCCGGTTGCGCCGGTTTTTCCGGTTGCGCCGGTTTCTCAGGCTGAGCTGGTTTTTCCGGTTGCGCTGGAGTTTCCGGTTGTGCCGGTTTTTCCGGTTGAGCTGGTTGTTCAGGCTGAGCTGGAGTTTCCGATTGTGTCGGTTTCTCAGGTTGAGCTGGAGTTTCCGGTTGCGCCGGTTTCTCAGGCTGAGCTGGTTTTTCCGGTTGAATTGGTTTTTCCGGTTGCGCCGGTTTCTCAGGCTGAGCTGGAGTTTCCGGTTGAATTGGTTTTTCCGGTTGAGCTGGTTGTTCAGGCTGAGCTGGAGTTTCCGGTTGCGCTGGTTTTTCCGGTTGCGCCGGTTTTTCCGGACGAGCAGGTTTTTCAGGCTGAGCTGCTTCGAGCTTGCTGATTTGTTCGAGAGCAGTTTCTAGTGCTTTGTTGACTGCTTCCTGAGTCTTAGCTTCTTGGATCGCAGCAATGGCTTGATCTGCAATTTCAACTAATTTCTTCTTGGCTTCATTGTTAGAACCAAGCTCACTGACTTTTTTCTCGATAGCTTCAGTCAAGCTAGCCATGGCTTTATCATACTCAATTTCCGGTTGTTTTGGTTCAGCTGGTTGTTCAGGTTGTTCAGGTTGTTCAGGTTTAGAAGGTTCTTCAGGCTGCTCAGGTTGCTCTGGACTAGGTTCCTCTTGGCCTCTTTGATAGTTCTCGTCCTTGGATAGGATATCTTGTAAGGCGCTGACAGTCAACATGACTTCTTGAACATCCACAGCTTCGGTACTGAGTTGGTTTCTCAATTTTTCTAGATTTGCTTGGAAAGCTTGGCGTGCAGTAGCCGTATTTTTCAAACCTGCTGGATCAAAGTTTGACAGATCATCTTTCCATTTAGAGATAGACTGGATGATATCGGACTTGCTGTAGAGTTCACTACCTTCGCCACGAGTGATGAATTGGTCTACCTGAATACCAATATTTTGAGACAAATCGTTTCGATTAGGATCTAGTTGAAGGGTGACTGCGTGTAAGTTTTCGTCCAGACCTTTTAGGCTAACCAGAGTTTGATTGCCTTGGCGTTGGGCTGCACGACCGCTAAAGTATTTCTTACCATCAATAGTCGACGCATTTCCCATACCCTCTTGGTAAGGAACTTCTTTGCCGTCGAGGAATACCTTGTAGATACCATGATTTGGATCAACATAGCCCTTGATATCAAGTCCAGTACCGTAGAAGTAAGCTGTTACGGTTGTCTTTTTCTTTTGCTCGTCAGTTAAGCGACCAAAGGATGCCCAAGACTCCGTTTTTTGGTACTTGTCTGCCGAATTGGTTTCATGGTGCCAGCCAGGACTATAATCCAACTGACTAGCTTGGTCATCATAACTTGTTTGGTCCTTGACCAGCAATTCAGCTTTCATCACTTGGATGGTTGCATCTGTAGCAAAACCGAGCAGGGCACCATCAGTGACAGAAGTGAGCTTGGCTTTGAAGTCAAAGACAGAGTCAGCTTGTTCAGTAAAGTCAATCGTTGGGATGGTCACAGTCTTTTCTGTTTCTCCATCTTCAAAAGTCACATCTTGAGTTGTATCTTGGTAAACTTTACCGTGAACTCCAGTTCCAGGTTCTGTGATGAAGCGAACAGTAGCAGCCCCCTTGCTTCCACCAACACGTTTAATCTTAACAGTGACTGGTTTTCCTTTTTCGACTTCGTAGTTAGTAGACTCAAGTTCAAACATCCCTTTGCTATCATTGTTTAGGGTGTAGATTCCTTCTGTAGCAATTGGTTCGCCTGTTTTGTTTACAAGGGTAATGGTATGTTGACCAGGTGCTAAATCATCTGTTTCAAAGACTTTTTGGCTACGTTTACGGCTAGCATTCTTAGTTTGCACATCTGCAACCTTTTGTCCATCAACGTAGACGGACATTTCTCCATGACCTGGGTCGACTGTAGAGACGACATAGGCCTTGGTCCCTGTGAAGGTATAGCTTACTTTAGCATCTTTTTTGTTGGTCCACATTGAAGTGCCACGAACACCTTCAGATTCATTGTACCAAGTTGTACCGGCTGTATCCGCTGTTGTATTTGAGTGGTATTCAAGTCCAAGAGGGTAGCCGTCTGTCTTTTCGATACTACTTGGTGTTTTGTAGACAGAGAAGTTGTTCAAGATTGGTGTAGCTTGTGCTCCTGTGATGGTCACACGAATTTTTTGTGCCTCTACAGGTTTACCTTGAATCAAGCGACGGTAACCAACAGTTGAACCTTCACCGTAAGTCACCCAACGTCCGTTGATTTCGACTTCAATCTTGAAACCAGAGATACGTTGACCTTTGGCGATGTCTTCTTTAAGTTCGACAACGTCAAAGCGTCTCTTTTGTCCTAAATCGACTGTGAAACTACCAGTTGTGGCATCATTTGAGAGCGCCCAACTAGTATCATCTTTACCGTCAGTCAGGTGACTTTCCTTGTAGAGGTGGTTCTGACGAGTAGAACTTGTTGTTACAGTGGCCCCTTTGGCAAAGTCAGTCGCATACATTTGGTCTAGGGTTGCTTTGAATTCCTTCAAGCGAGCTACATCCGCATCTGCGAATTTTCCTTCTTTGTTTGGTGGAATGTTGAGAAGGAGAGGGGTTCCACGACCAACAGACTTGAAGTAGATGTCCATCAACTCTTTGAGTGATTTCGGCTGTTGGTTGTCATGGTAGAACCAGCCCGAGCGGATCGAAACGTCGGCTTCCCCTACAGAGTACATATCACCGTCAGGGTCGCCATGGTTGAGGTATTCATTTTTTACATCATCTGTGATCTTGGCTCTCTTGACTTTATGCCAGACAGGGTCACCAGCGATACCACGTTCATTTCCGATCCAGCGAACGCTTGTCGGTTGAGCAGAGAAGATGGCGATATCTCCTTCAGCTTCTTTGATATATTTGAACCACTCATCAAAAGTATAGGTTACTTTTTGGGCACCGCTACCACGCGCACCGTCCATCCAAACCTCGATGAATTTCCCTTTATTTCCGTATTTTGGATTTCCAAGGATTTCTTTCAGTTGGTTGAGATAGTATTGGTTGTATTCTTTTTCGGTTGCAACATGGTATTTTGGATGATTGGCATCCCATGGTGACAAGTAAACACCCATATTCATGTCGTACTTGCTGGCAGACTTGGAAACTTCTTCGAGAAGGTCACCCTTTCCATCTTTCCATGGGCTGGCAGCTACAGTATGATCCGTATACTTAGAAGGGTAAGCAACGAAACCATCGTGGTGTTTAACAACCATAATGGTTCGTTTGAAGCCCGTTTCCTTCAGGGTGCGAATCCACTGGTCTGTATCCAAGTTGGTTGGATTGAAGTATCGAGGGTCTTCTTTCCCATTTCCCCATTCAGAATTGGTATAAGTGTTCATTCCGTAGTGGATGAAGGCCGCCAATTCTTCCTTGTGGTAGTCGAGTTGGGCCTTGCTTGGAAGAGGTCCATGGTTGCCAATCTCAGTTTCTTTATCTTCTGGATGAGTGACTGGAGGAGTCGGTGTCGTTGGATTGGATGTGTCAGCGATTGGCTCGTATTCAAAGACGACTTCATTCACCCCTTTTTGCTGGATCCTTGCTTCCAGGCTAGTTTTGACTGGACGGTAGCCAGCAATGTCTTTTGCATGGAAGGTGTTGACAAAGGAAACCTCATATTCTTGGCCTTCATTGTTATCAACTGTCGCTTCCGCTAGTTCAGTACCTGTTCCTTTTTGACGGTAGTAAACTTTGAAAGAGCCTTTGTTGACTTTATAGACCACCTTGATGACACGGGTACCGGCAGGCGCTTTACTGACAACATTGTGATCTTCAGCCCAAGTATCTTTTAGTTGTTTATTGACCGCTACACCATCAATGGATACAATTTCGTATTTACCTTTATTTTTCTGATAGAAGTCCGTTTTCTCGATTTCTTTTTTGAAATTGTAGTCAAATGGAGAATCAACAGCTGTCTGTTCGATGAAGGTATCATTATCTTTGACAGGATTTCCTTCTTCGTCTTCGTGTTGAATAACAACACGACCGTATTCAACTCCCTTGGTCAAGCTAGCAATCCCATCTTGGTCGAAGGAATATTCGTTGCTTCCGATAACAGCTGTTTCGTTCCGAAGCATACGCCCCTCATCAGTAAAATAGTAACGATTTCCGTTATCTCCTTGGTACCAGCCTTTCACACCATATTTGGCAATCATGTCCTTAACCCATTTCAGTTGTTCAGGTGAAAGGACGAGTCCGCCACCAAAGCGATCCTTTTCAGCCACACCATTGTCAACGGTTCCGTGTTGGTGAACCCCCAGAACTTTTCCTTGGCTGTCTACAATCCCGCCACCAGACAAACCAGATACAGAAGTAGTTTTGTAGGTGATACCAGTTGTTCCCTTATCATCGTAGGATTCAACAGATCGGATGGTCCCATCTGCCTTGTAAAGCTGACCGGCTAGGATAGGTTGTTTCAGTTCTTTTGAGCTCGAGTCAGTTGGGTAGCCAATCGTACTGATGGCTTCTCCCGGCTGATGTGTCTTGTGCTCCGCTAAAGGCGCAAAGGTTGCTGCTTTGTTTGGACTAGCAATTGGAAGAGGAATAGGAGCTTCTACAAGAGCAAGGTCGTTTTTATAGCCTTTTCCAAACTCCTTCTTGTTCCAGAAATGGATGTCCTTTTCTCTAAATAGAACCGTAGTCCCAGAAGATGGCAGTGAATTTTTCTTTTCGCTGTTTGAACCAACGTTATAGTAGAATTGGGCAGATTTTCCACCACGAATGTGACCTTCGCCGGTTTCTTTATTAGCCTCTAGGAAGTTATGTGCAACGGTAAGAATCAAATTAGGTGCAACAAAGATACCAGATCCTGAAACGAGGTAGCGTTGCTCTCCTGCATTGTAAGTGCTGTAAACCATAGTAGCAGCAGTAGCAGGTTGTCCCTCGTAGTTGATGTGTTTGAGGTCTTGTCCTCCGTTAATAATAGCACGGTTTCCATTCTCAGCTTCTTTTGGAGCTTCTTCCTTATCCTTTAGAATGCTCTTAGTTTCTACTTCTGGACTAGCTTTCTGGTCAACGATAGTAGTCGTATCGAGTTCTTTTACAGGTGTGTCTGGGTAGGCACGGTCCTGAATGTCTTCAGGGAACGAGTCAGCACTGTTGGTATCGGCAACAGGTGTTTCTTGTTTTTCAGCTCCTACACGGCCTTCTTCTTTAGCTGGTTCAGCCTTGCTTTCCTCTATATCTGCGACTTGTTCAATTTGCTGATCTAAATTGGATGTTGCGGTAGGAGACGTTTCGTCTGCACGTACGGTTCCAGAAGCAAAAAATGCCAGTCCGACGATGACAGAGGCTACTCCCACAGTTAACTTCCGAATGCTAAAAGTTTGCCCTTTTTCAAAAAGGTATCGATTCATAATATTCTCCTAGTTTTTAGAAAGGCAGTCAGCTACTACCCGAGCCCAAGCTTGACTTGGTTGCATCTTTATTTTACGATAGATCAATTCTCTGATAATTTGTAAGCCCCTTACCTCCCTATTTATAAAGCGCTTTCATTTTAAGGTAAAAAAATTTAATAGGCCATTTTTTCCTTTAAATGACTAAAAGTTTTTAATATAACAAATATACTAAATTAATGAAAGAAATGCAATAGCAAAAATTAAATATAAATTAAAGAAAATCAGTTACTTTTTAAAGAAAAAACGCATCCTTTCAGGATTCAAACTAAATGAAAGGATACGTTTTAAAAAGAAATTAGAGTAATTTTTGGATACATTCTTGGATGGTTTTGGGGTCTGTTTTGGAAGAGAAGCGCTCAAGGACTTGACCATCTCGGCCAATGAGAAACTTAGCAAAATTCCATTCGATTCGTTTTCCTAGTGGGCCAGACTTCTGGTCTTTTAGC
Source organism: Streptococcus oralis (assembly GCF_001579175.1). Taxonomy (GTDB): domain Bacteria; phylum Bacillota; class Bacilli; order Lactobacillales; family Streptococcaceae; genus Streptococcus; species Streptococcus oralis_O. The sequence continues at coordinate 83,996 of NZ_KQ970761.1, read as the reverse complement.
CAAACATAAAGAGGATCTGCTTCCTTGCCGTTGACCTTGATCTTGGCAAAGCGAGGGAAAGTTGTCTGATAGTGTAGACTGCAGAAGCTATTGATTTCCTCTGCGCTGCCGGGTGCTTGTCCCATAAATTGATTGCAAGGGAAATCTAAGATTTCAAAGCCCTGATCTTGATAGCGTTCATAGAGGTCTTGGAGCCCCTGGTACTGGGGCGTTAAACCACATCCTGTAGCAGTGTTGACAATCAAGAGAACCTTGCCACGATAGCCCTCCAGGGGAGTTGCTTGGTTATTTTGGTTTAAAACGGAAAAATCATATACACTGGTCATGAGGGCCTCTTTTCTTTTTCTACATTGTAACAGTTTTTACTATTTTCGTCGAGTCGGATGGGAGAGGTTGTTGAAAAAATACACAATTGTATATAAATCAGGACAAAATGATGCTCCTTTTATGAAACATGGTATAATAGGCCTATATAGCTAAATGGAGTGAACCTATCACTAGGGAATGAGAAAAAGGATAAAACAGCCATGTCAACAGTAAAAAGTGATCTAAATCTTGCGCAAACATATGCGACTCAGCTTAAAAATGCTTGTCAATCGTTAACAGCGATCGCTGCGGCTAGTCAAGATGACCTAACGACCCTTCAAGGGAATAACAAGGCCCATCAATGTCTGACAAAGGATCAAAATCTAGCTAGTCAGATTACAGCCGCTGTCAGCCTAACTTCCGAACGAGTGCACTCTATAGCGAGTGATTTTGAGGCGCTAGATAAGGCTGCGGCTAATGGTTTTAGGAGTCATACATGAGCAGGTTGGATGAGTTGAAGAAAAGAGAGCGAGAACTCTTGTACCAGCTAGAAGACAACGGAAAAGAGAATTACCGCACCAAAGAACTGATAGAAACCTTTGAAGGGTACGATAGAGCTAGCCACCGTTATCAAAGTGATTTGTGGGAGGTTGCCTATCAGAGCCGATACGCAGGACAGTTGGAAGAAACGCTCCTGCAGAGAAATCATCTCAAAAACCAAATCTTTGAGGACCTCACCTACCACATGGATGATTTGAAGAAAGAAAAGTTCCGATTAGAGGGAGACTTGGATGCGGTTTACTATGAAAGGCGCAAGGAACTAGAAAGAGAGGAGGAGACGCGTCATGGGCATTGATATGTACTTGGAACAATCACAACTACAAAGTTCGAGTGTAGCAACCATGTGCCAATCTCAGGTGGAGGCTTATCAAGACTTGCAATCAGCTATTCAAAAGTTTTCAGAGGATACAGAGAGTCTAAAGGGCGATGCTTATAATTCGGCTAGAAGTTTTTTTGCAAGTGTCTTATTGCCCTTGAGCAAAGGGGGACAACTCTATGCAGAAACCTTCTCTCAAGCTATCAAGAAATTACCAGAAGACTACCAAACGATGGTCGACAGCAAGAGTTGGCGTGAGGATGATCTACTTGATAAGATCCGCCAGGAAGAGCAGATGATCGCCTATCTAGATGAAGTCAACCAATCCCTTTCTTCCTTGACCATGGATAGTGAAGAAAAAGGGAGATTGAGACGTAGTAATGTGGAGCTCATGAGAGGACACCACGCGAATAAACGTGTCTATGAAACGATTTTGAAAGACCTGCGTGCCTATGATAGCTACTCAGGAGGACTTTTCGATGATTTAGACAGTATCGACGTGCAGTTGAGTCGAGGACTGGCCCAGATCGAATCGAGCTGGGATGCAAAGCAAGGCGTCTTTAAAGTCCCATCTGATCTGACTTGGACCAACTACCTGACTGCCTATGCTGACACAAAGGATATGAAACTCAGTCGTCAAGAGAAGGCCTTTGTCCAAACCATGATGGCAGAATACGGCTTTGATGCCGAGACAGCCCAACAGCTCTTGACCATCAAGCAAGGGATAGACAAGAAGTTCCCAACCTCTAGTCAAGAGTTCCGTGACTATATCTTTTTGCGAGTCGTCGGTGCGGCAAACTATAATGATTTTAAGTGGAAGGAAACAGCGGGTCATTTGAAAACTTATTTTTATAATGTGACTGTTGGCAGCTCGATTACAGGAAAATCAAGAACAGTAGAAAAACCGCTTCTTGAAATTTTTAAAGAACTTGGAATTGAAGATGTAAAAGATGCAAAAAAATTGATTTATAATCTTAGACTGCAGCATGAGATGGCAAGTGGGGAATCTGATAACATAGAAAAAATTAAGGATGATGATCAAAAAAATGGAACTAACCATTATGATTCCTATAAAAGTACTTATGAAGGGATTTATGGTGATAAGGGTAACTTTGACCAATTTTGGGACAGCAAACTAAAGTCATACTCTAACAATGGAGCGGGCCATGCAGACTTTACCCACCAGTCCATTACCATGGCTACTCATCTTAATCCTAATCAAGTTCAGTTAGCCGATGTCTATGGCGGTAGAGAGCGTGTCAAGGACCTTTCAGGCTGGGAGGGAGATACGACCTTTAATGCAAATGATATGAAGCCAAGCATTGGAGAAGATGACTACAAGGCAGACCTAGACTCGGTCAACCTTATCGGCCGGATGCAGAAGGGGCAATCCTATGACCAAGCTATATCTTCTTACTATGCTGACCTTCAAAAAGACTCCTCTCAGAGAGAAAGAGAATTCCTAAAAAATAAGGATTGGGATACAGTCAGAGATACTATTTATGATAGTTTGCGACCAACGGATATTAAGCTAGATGGAGAAGATGCTCTTAAAACATATATTGAAAGAAAATATCCAGGAGTGTCCAAGTTTTTAAATCGTTTAGAAGCTGTGGCAGATTAGGAGAATGATGATGAAAAAAATATTAGCTTTAATAGCGTTGTTCGCACTAATTGTATTATCCTGTTTCTACTTTTTTATCCATCAACCTAAAAACATTTTTGATGAGATTTATCAGGAGACGGAGAAAACCTATCGGTCAAATAATATTTTAAGAAACATAGATGGGTTTAAAATCAGACCCGATTGGCCTAACGATGGAGAATATTTTGCATACACCCCTTCAGGGAAATATCAAACTCATCCTGAAGGTTATAAAGACATAAGTATTAGCTTTAATTTCGGAGAAGGTATTAAAGGAATGACGATACGTTTTGAAAAAAGGATTAATTCGGATATTACCCTATGGTATTCAGCACACTATAATATAAAAAAGAAAGTACTTCAAAAGGAGCTTGCGATTTTTGAAGAGCCAAGGCAACCAGGTCAATATCTTGATGATGAAGAAAAAGTAAGAAACTATTTAAAAAAATATAACATAACCAAAGAAGAATTAGAGAAGGACTACGATGAAATCGTCAACCAGAAAGTCTTGAAAGACTGGTGTTCCATCTATGACAGTAAGTATTCACCAAGCAACTA
>NZ_KQ970761.1:68567-80590 GCF_001579175.1 Streptococcus oralis | reverse complement strand
AAACCCAGTGGGAGAATTGGTGACAACATGAAGAAAATCCTCGGTTTAGTAGCGTTAGTCTTACTAGTTGTATTATTTTGTTTCTACTTTTTTACTAAACAACCTAACAACATTTTTGATGAAATCTACCAGGAGACAGAGAAGACATATCATACAAATAATATTTTAAGAAACATAGAAGGCTTTGAAATTAGTCCAGGTTGGCCAAGTGATGGAGAGTATTCTAAATATTATCCATTTGGAATATATAATAAAGAGCATACCCCAGAAGAGTATTTTGAAATCGAAATTAGTTTTAATTTTGATACAAAAACACAATTAAGTTCAATCTCATTTGAAAAACGAATCGGGCCAAACGTTAGAGTTCGCTTATGGAATAAATATACTCGTAAGGATCGCGTTTTGAAAAAATTTGTCAAAATAGGTTTGAAGAAAGCAGATACGGAAACATATATCGAAGACGAGGCCCATGTAAAATCCTACCTAGAGCAGTATGGTATCACTGCCAAGGACTTGGATTCTTACTACGACGAAATTGTCAACCAGAAAGTCTTGAAGGACTGGTGCTCGATTTATGACAGTAAGTATTCGCCAAGCGATTATGGCGATGTCAAGGTTGAAACCCAGTGGGAGAATTGGTGATAGGCCATGCAGACTTCGCCCATCAATCCATTACTATGGCGACTCACCTTAATCCTAATCAAGTACAGTTATCAGATCTTTATGGTGGTAGAGAGCATGTCAAGGACCTTTCAGGCTGGGAGGGAGACACAACCTTTAACGCTAATGATATGAAGCCAAGTATTGGCGAGGATGACTACAAGGCAGACCTAGACTCGGTCAACCTTATCGGCCGTATGCAGAAGGGACAATCCTATGATCAAGCCATCTCTTCTTATTATGCTGACCTTCAAAAAGACTCCTCTCAGAGAGAAAGGGAATTCTTAAAAAATAAAGATTGGAAACAGGTCAAAGGTACGATTTATGCAGGGGTAGCGCCTGCGGATATACTGAGAAAGGGTGAGGCATCTATTAAAGAGTATATTGAGGAAAAATACCCAGAAGTATCCACATTTTTAAATCGTTTAGAGGCTGTGGCAGACTAGGAGGAAAAGTTAATGAAGAAAACACTCGGTTTAGTAGCCTTATTCGTGATTATCATATCATCCTGTTTTTACTTTTTTGTGCGTCAACCTAAAAACATTTTTGATGAAATTTACCAAGGGACGGCAAAAAATTATTTGGGCTATTATAATTTCAATGAATTAAAAAATGTGACAGTAAAAAATCGAAAGCTTTATGATTCGAATATGAATGAAACGGATAAGTATGAATCAATAATAACATACGATGATTCCTCTCTTGGAAGCGATGCGAAGAACTTAGAACTACGATTTAATTTTGATGGTAGTAGTAAAGGTATGAATATTTGGTTTGAAAAATATGCTAATTCAGGAGAAAAAATTAACTTTGTCATTCATTACGGATTTAAGAAAAAAGTACTAGTTAAAAAAATTATGATTTATGAAAATAGTTCGAAAACATATATTGAAGACGAGGCGCAAGTGAAATCTTACTTAGAAAAGTACGGTATCACTTCTAAGGACTTGGCTTCTTACTACGACGAAATCGTCAACCAGATAGTCTTGAAAGATTGGTGCTCGATTTATGACAGCAAGTACTCGCCAAGCAACTATGGCGATGTCAAGGTTGAAACTCAGTGGGAGAATTGGTGATAGTATGAAAAAAATACTCGGTCTAGTAGCCTTATTTGTACTAATCGTATTATCCTGTTTCTACTTTTTTATTCATCAACCTAAAAACATTTTTGACGAAATCTACCAAGAAACTGAGAAGACTTATCGGACAAATAATATTTTAAGAAAAATAGATGGCTTTGAAATTAGTCCAGGTTGGCCAAGTGATGGAGAGTATTTTAAATATAGCCCTTTAGGGAAGTATAAGACTCTTCCAGAAGGCTATCTTGAACTGAGAGTTGGATTTAATTTTGAGAAAGCGTATAGTAAAATGTTTGTTTCAGTTGAGAGAAAAATAGCTGATGGAACGAAGATATGGATGATCAGCAAATATAATCCAAACACTAAAACAATCACAAAGTCAATTCAGATAGTATTATCAGGAAATGAGGATAGCTATATCGAAGACGAGGCTCAGGTGAGATCCTATCTAGAAAAGTACGGTATCACTGCTAAGGACTTGGATTCTTACTACAACGAAATCGTCAACCAGAAAGTCTTGAAGGACTGGTGCTCCATTTATGACAGTAAGTACTCGCCAAGTAATTATGGCGAAGTGAAAGTCGAAACCCAGTGGGAGAATTGGTGACAGTATGAAAAAAATACTCGGTCTAGTAGCCTTATTTGTACTAATTGTATTATCCTGTTTCTACTTTTTTACCCAACAACCTAAAAATATTTTTGATGAGATTTATCAGGAGACGGAGAAAACCTATCGATCAAATAATATTTTAAGAAATATAGATGGCTTTGACATTAAACCAGTTTGGCCAACTGATGACCCTAATATCTCTCAAAATCCATTTGGATTGTATACTAGTAAAAGCAACCCTCAAAACTTTAATAATATATCTATTGATTTTAATTTTAAAAATTATTCTAACGAGCTGTTTGTTTCATTTGAGAAGAAAATATCTGGGGATGTGAAGTTATGGATGATTAGTAAGTATAGCCAAAAAACTAAAATGATCACAAAGTCAATTCAGATTGTAATATCAGGAAATGAGGATAGTTATATCGAAGACGAAGCTCAGGTGAAATCCTACCTAGAGCAGTATGGTATCACTGCCAAGGACTTGGATTCTTATTACGACGAAATCGTCAATCAAAAAGTCTTAAAAGACTGGTGTTCGATTTATGACAGCAAGTATTCGCCAAGCAACTATGGCGATGTCAAGATTGAAACCCAGTGGGAGAATTGGTGACGAAGGTCAGTAGATATTTTGGAAATTATCCTATGAATTGAAGAGGAAATCCCACCTAGAATGAGCTAGGTGGGATTCTTTGCCTATAAAATGAGAAATTAGTGAATCTTGGTCTATTTTTTAACGTGTTCCGATAAAAAGGCATAGGTCATGGTTCCAAAGATGGCACCAATTCCCAATCCCAAGACTAGTAAAGGGAGCGTTTTATCGAACTGGGAGAGATTGTCCCAAAAGGTATCAAGGGGAAGATGCTGAACAAAGAGTTTGTGAAAGGCTGATAAGATAAACAAGCCAATTGGAATACTGATGAATACACCCCAACTACGAACTTTAATTTGGCTTTTGCTGTAGCTTTTGTGATGGATTTCGGACTGGTCATCCTTGTCTAAATGTAAGTCGCGAACTGCTAGTCTCGCCCTAGATGAGAGGACGAAGATAAGTCCAAAATAGAGGTAGGGCGTGGCATCTCGAACCAACTCTATGAAGCGTCCAAATAGGAGATAGAACAAGAAGAGTAGGAGAGAGGAGTAAACGATTTGGATCAAGGTACGGGCACAAGCCTTGTAAATCATCTCTTGACGGCATTCATCAAAGGGGCCTTGTATGTGAAAGAACAGTTTGAGTAAGCGAGTGGTGAAATCTTCTTTTTTCATGGGAGTAACCTCCTAAATGAGCGATTTTTGATTGACTTCTTTAAAGAGTTGATAGAGAGTATAGAAGTAAACCAAACTAAAAATGATACAGATTATTAGAAATACCAGGTATCTCCAATCCATAGGATTTGTTAAAAGTTGTGGAAAGGATACGAGGATAAAACAGAGAGATGCGTTTAGAAGACGTATTTTTTTTGATTGGATTTTCTGGAATCTCTGTCCCTTGTTCAATACAGGAAGGAATAAAAGAAAGATAATCAAGAAAGGATGCTCAATATGTCCAGAAAGTAGGAAAAAGGTAACAAAGATACTGATAAAAACATGACTGATCAGTAGTCTTGCTAGTAATTTCATAAGGCACCTCCTAGTCGTCTTCTTGATCTTTTTTGGCTTTTTGAATGCGAAGAGTGACGATAATTTGCATCATCAGTCCGAAAAAGAAAGCTCCCAGTATAGTTTTTAAAATATGTTTTGTATTCAGAAGAGAACTGATGAAATCTGGATTTTCGCTTGTTAGGGTATCGATGAATGGCATTATAAAAAATATCGCTATGCCATAGATCAGACCGACTCTTAGACCAGGAAAATGTAGCTGTTTACTCTCTTTTTGGCTTAACATTTCGGTATCAATAGCTGTGATGCCCGTTTTCTTGGTTTGGGAGACCACATAGAGGGCAGCCATCATCGAAATGCCAAACACCACGAGAGGATAACCAATAGCGACAATTTGCGGGTATTTATAAGCAAGGACAAAGGGAATGAGATTGCCAAATGTCATCAGATAAAAGAGGACAATAAAAACCTGATTCCCGATACGATCGGCTTCGCGCCGTTTGTGTTCGTCAAGGGGACCAGAAATACCGTATATGCGTTTGATGAGTTTGTCAGTGAGAGTTTCTTTTTTCATTTGTTTGCTCCTTTTTTAAAAATCGTCTTCCCAAAAGAGGCTATTGAGGTCAGTTTGGAGGCTGCGGGCGAGGTTGAGACAGAGTTCCAGAGTTGGATTGTACTTGTCGTTTTCAATCATGTTGATGGTCTGTCTCGAGACACCGATATCTTTGGCGAGCTCGAGCTGGGAAATGCCCAGTTCCTTGCGGAATTCTTTGACACGATTCATAAGGTCTCCTTTCTGACATGTCGTATATATTTGACTATATTATATTCTTTTGGGGATGAGATGTCAAGTATATATGACATATTTTTGAGAATTATTTTCGAAGAAACTTAGCCTTGTCTGACAAGTGCAAGCTGGTCAGATTTGTGGTAAAATAGATAGGATATGACAAAAGAATTTCATCATGTAACGGTCTTGCTTCATGAAACGATTGATATGCTTGACGTAAAACCTGACGGTATCTACGTTGATGCGACTTTGGGAGGAGCAGGCCATAGCGAATATTTATTAAGTAAATTGAGCGAAAAAGGGCATCTCTATGCCTTTGACCAGGACCAGAATGCCATTGACAATGCGCAAAAACGGTTGGCACCCTATATCAAAAAGGGGATGGTAACCTTTATCAAGGACAACTTCCGTCATTTGCAGGCACGTTTGCAGGAAGCTGGTGTCCAGGAAATTGATGGAATTTGTTATGACTTGGGAGTGTCCAGTCCTCAGCTGGATCAGCGTGAGCGTGGCTTTTCTTATAAAAAGGATGCGCCACTGGATATGCGGATGAATCAGGAAGCTAGTCTGACGGCCTATGAGGTGGTCAATCATTATGACTATCATGACTTGGTTCGGATCTTTTTCAAGTATGGCGAGGATAAGTTTTCTAAACAGATTGCCCGCAAGATTGAGCAAGCGCGTGAGATGAAACCCATTGAGACAACGACGGAGTTGGCAGAGATTATCAAGTCGGCCAAGCCTGCCAAGGAGCTCAAGAAAAAGGGGCACCCTGCCAAGCAGATTTTTCAGGCTATCCGAATCGAAGTCAATGATGAGCTGGGCGCTGCAGATGAATCTATCCAGCAGGCTATAGACATGCTGGCTCTGGATGGTAGAATCTCGGTCATTACCTTCCATTCGCTAGAAGACCGCTTGACCAAGCAGTTGTTTAAGGAGGCTTCAACAGTGGAAGTTCCGAAAGGCTTGCCCTTCATTCCAGACGATCTTAAGCCTAAGATGGAATTGGTATCCCGTAAGCCAATCTTGCCAAGTGCCGAAGAGCTAGAAGCCAACAATCGTTCGCATTCAGCCAAGTTGCGCGTGGCTAGAAAAATTCACAAGTAAGAGGAAAAACATGGCAGAAAGAATCGAAAAAACAAGCCAGTTATTGCAAACGAAGTTTAAAGGTTTTTCACGTGTGGAAAAGGCCTTCTATGTTTCGATTGCTGCAACAATGATTATCCTGGCAATTAGCGTTGTGTTTATGCAAACCAAGCTATTACAAGTTCAGAATGAATTAACTAAGGTCAATGCTCAAATCGAGGAAAAGAAAACAGAGCTCGACGATGCCAAGCAAGAGGTCAATGAATTGATTCGTTCAGAACGTTTGAAAGAGATTGCAAACTCCAAGGATTTGCAGCTGAATAACGAAAATATCCGAGCGGCGGAGTAAGATATGAAACAGTGGAAAGAAAAAATTATCCGTTATGCCGTTCGTAATCGCAAATCTCCAGAAGAAAACCGCCGAAGAGTAGGAAAAAGCCTGAGTTTATTGGCAGTCATACTCTTCGCTGTCTTTTTGGTCAACTTTGCGGTTATTATCGGAACGGGTAGTAAATTTGGTAAGGATTTGGTTCAAGAGGCCAAAAAGGTTCACCAAACAACCAAGACCATCCCAGCCAAACGGGGAACCATTTATGATCGAAATGGGACACCTATTGCAGAGGATGCGACTTCTTATAATATCTATGCCGTTATTGACAAGAACTACAAGTCAGCAACTGGTAAAATACTCTATGTAGAGGATTCTCAATTTAATAAGGTAGCTGAAATCTTCCATAAATACCTAGATATGGAGGAGTCTTATGTCAAAGAACAACTTTCTCAACCAGATCTGAAACAGGTATCTTTTGGAGCCAAGGGAAATGGGATCACCTATGCCAATATGATGGCCATTAAAAATGACCTTAAAACAGCTGGGGTTGAGGGAGTGGACTTTACAACTAGCCCTAACCGTAGTTATCCCAATGGACAGTTTGCTTCTTCCTTTATCGGTTTAGCGCAACTCCATGAAAATGAAGATGGGACCAAACGTTTGATTGGGACATCTGGTTTAGAGAGTTCTTTAAATAGCATTCTTGCAGGTACAGATGGGATTATCACCTATGAGAAGGATCGTCTGGGAAATATTGTTCCGGGTACGGAGCAGGCTTCCCAACACATGGTAGACGGAAAGGATGTTTACACAACCCTTTCTAGTCCTTTGCAATCCTTTATGGAAACCCAGATGGATGCCTTCCAGGAAAAGGTAAAAGGCAAGTATATGACGGCTACCTTGGTCAGCGCTAAAACAGGGGAAATCCTGGCTACGACCCAACGTCCGACCTTCAATGCCGATACCAAGGATGGCATTACGAAAGACTTTGTCTGGCGAGATATTCTTTATCAAAGTAACTACGAGCCAGGGTCCACCATGAAGGTGATGATGTTGGCTTCAGCTATTGATAACAATACCTTCCCTGGTGGCGAATACTTTAACAGTAGTGAATTGAAAATAGCTGATGCGACCATTCGAGACTGGGACGTCAATGAAGGATTGACGAGTGGTGGCACCATGACTTTCTCTCAAGGATTTGCCCACTCAAGTAACATTGGAATGACCTTGCTTGAGCAAAAGATGGGAGATGCAACCTGGCTGGACTACCTCAACCGTTTCAAATTTGGGGTGCCGACTCGTTTTGGTCTGACAGATGAGTACACAGGTCAATTACCTGCTGATAACATTGTTAATATCGCCATGAGTTCATTTGGACAAGGGATCTCTGTCACCCAGACCCAGATGCTTCGTGCTTTTACAGCTATTGCCAATGATGGAGTTATGTTGGAGCCGAAATTTATCAGCGCCCTCTATGATCCAAATGACCAGTCTGTCCGTAAGTCTCAAAAGGAAATCGTCGGAAATCCTGTATCAAAAGCGGCAGCATCCTCTACTCGGGATCACATGGTCATGGTCGGAACAGATCCTGTCTATGGTACCATGTACAACCATAGCACAGGAAAGCCTAATGTCAATGTTCCAGGTCAGAATGTCGCCCTCAAATCAGGGACTGCTCAGATTGCCGATGAGAAGAATGGGGGTTACCTGACAGGTGAAACCAACTATATCTTCTCTGTTGTGTCGATGCATCCTGCAGAAAATCCTGACTTTATCCTCTATGTGACGGTGCAACAGCCAGAGCATTATTCAGGCGTTCAGCTGGGAGAGTTTGCCAACCCAATCCTTGAGAGAGCTTCTGCCATGAAAGAATCCCTCAATCTTCAGTCAACTGCCAAGAACTTGGATCAGGTCAGCAAGACGACAAGCTATGCTATGCCTGCTACCAAGGACTTTACCCCAGGTGACCTCGCAGAAGAATTGCGCCGAAACCTGGTCCAACCAATCGTTATCGGAACAGGAACCAAGATTAAGGATCTCTCTGTTTCTGAAGGAGATAATTTGGAAGCCAATCAGCAGATCTTGATTTTGTCTGATAAGGTCGAAGAAATGCCTGATATGTATGGCTGGACAGATGAAAATGTGCAAACATTGGCCAAATGGCTGAATATAGAAGTCGAATGGGAAGGTAGCGGTAAAACGGTCAAGAAACAAAGTGTCCGAGCCAATACTGCCCTCAAAGACCTTAAAAAAATGAAAATAACTTTAGGAGATTAAGATGATTAGTTCCATTAGTGCTGGAGTTCTAGCCTTTCTATTGACCTTGATAGGTATTCCAGCCTTTATCCGATTTTATCGAAAAGCACAGATTACAGGTCAGCAGATGCACGAGGATGTCAAACAACACCAAGCTAAAGCTGGGACTCCAACCATGGGAGGACTTGTCTTCCTTATTGTTGCAGTTGTTGTGAGCTTCCTTGTCGCTCTCTTTACTCAACAATTGACCAACAATGTAGGCATGATTTTGTTTATCTTGGTTTTGTATGGTTTGGTAGGCTTTTTGGATGATTTCCTCAAGGTCTTTCGTAAGATTAACGAAGGCTTAAATCCCAAGCAAAAACTTGCTCTCCAGTTGCTTGGAGGAGTGATTTTCTACCTCTTTTATGAACGTGGTGGCGATATGCTTTCAGTCTTTGGCTACCAAGTACATCTGGGTATTTTCTATATTTTCTTTGCCCTTTTCTGGCTAGTTGGCTTTTCAAATGCGGTGAATTTGACGGACGGGATCGACGGCTTAGCAAGTATTTCAGTGGTGATTAGCTTATCGGCCTACGGTGTGATTGCTTATATGCAAAATCAACTGGATATCCTTCTTGTGATTCTTGCCATGATTGGTGGTTTGCTAGGTTTCTTCGTCTTTAACCACAAGCCTGCTAAGGTTTTCATGGGAGATGTGGGAAGTTTGGCTCTAGGTGGGATGTTGGCAGCAATCTCTATGGCCCTCCACCAAGAATGGACCCTTTTGCTGATTGGGATTATCTATGTCTTTGAGACAAGCTCTGTTATGATGCAGGTTACCTACTTCAAACTTAGTGGTGGAAAGCGTATTTTCCGTATGACACCTGTGCATCACCATTTTGAGCTTGGAGGATTCTCAGGCAAGGGCAATCCTTGGAGCGAGTGGAAGGTTGACTTCTTCTTTTGGGGAGTTGGGCTTCTAGCAAGTCTCTTGACCTTAGCCTTTTTATACCTACTGTAAAACTAACTTTTGATTAAAAAATAAAACAGGATGAAGGTGATTTTCATCCTGTTTTTGTGTGCTTAAAGGTTAGTTGGAGTCATCCTTTCTCCCTTTTAACATAAAAGTGGCTGTAAGGGCTAGGCTGAGGCCTGTTAAGAAGAGGAGGGGGTTAGATGCTTCCCCTGTTGCTGGAAGTTGTTCTTTAGGAGAATGATTTCCAGCTTTAGCAAGACTCGGACTAGCTGAAAGTTGTTCAGCCTCGTGTGCCAAGGTTTCTGCATCTGAAGCACTTGGCTTTTCATCTGTACTAGGGGTTGTTCCAGCAGCTTGATAGACGACAGCATAGGTACTGAAATGACTAGTGATGAATTCTGCCTTTCCTTCTCGAACATCGAAATCAAGGGCTTGCAACTCCTTGGTCGGAGTAATATAATAGACCTTTTCTACGCTAGCTGAAATAGGCAAGCGAACCAAGACAGAGCCTTTTGGCTGCAAGCTATGATCTGTTGGATTTTTAAGTTGTAGGTCGTAAGCATCATAGGTCTTGCCAAAGAGTTCCTGAGCTAGGACACGTCGGCTAGAGATATGAGAAATTCCTTCTAGGTCACTGACTCCACCAATAATTTCCACTCCAGTTTCTTTATCTTTTAAGACTCGAACTGGATAGTCAGGAAGGCTAAGGGTTGGAGCAGCCTGTTCTCCGCTAGTTCCGATAGGGTCAGTGTACTCAGTTTTTTCAACAGTAGGAGCTTCCTCTTGCCCTGCCGTTCCGATAGGCTCGGTGTACTCAGTTTTTTCAACAGTAGGAGCTTCCTCTTGCCCTGCCGTTCCGATAGGCTCGGTGTATTCAGGAATTGTCACTGTAGGCGGTTCCTCTTGCCCTGCAGTCCCGATAGGGTTGGTGTATTCAGGAATTTCTACTGTTGGAGCTTCTTGTTCTCCCGGAGTTCCGATAGGATCAGTATATTCAGGCTTTTCAACTGTAGGCGGTTCCTCTTGCCCTGCAGTTCCGATAGGATCAGTATATTCCGGAATATCAACAGTAGGAGCTGGTTCGTCCCCCTTGCTTGTAGTTGGCTTCTTCTCGTCAACCTTCTTCTCATCTTTTTTAGTAAAGACAGCTACGACAGGACTACTTGTGGTAGTTCCTTGAATGGCATAAGCTTCGATCGCTTTTCCAGTTTGTCGATCAGTAGCTTCAGGGATTGGGATTTGAACTTGATTGTCTTGGATTGATAGCACGGTCTGATCCCCACTTGTAACCAGATGCGTTTGGTCCACTTTGCGCAATACTAGAGGATCTTTGACACCTGGGAAGGTTACAGCGATGGCTTCCCAGTCTCCAGATGGTAGGCTTAAGGAAATTTCTTTGTCGTTTTCCTTAAGAGGAGCGATACTTGGGCTATCTAAACCGACAGCTGGGGCTTTGATGATGTCAAAAGAGTCCAGAGAAATTTTCTTGCGACCTTCTGGTGAATCTGGGTCAACACGTAATGTCAGGGTGTGCGGACCGTCAGTGAGATTTGTAAATTCGCCAATAAAGGCTCTTTTTTCAGTTGCGCCTGACGTATAGAAATCCAAAGCAGGCATTTCTTTTCCATCCAGTGTCACAAGCGCTTTACCTAACTCGGTAGTTTTCAAGCCATAGATACGAATACCTGTACCAGTAAAGGAAATAGTTGCCTGAGCTTCTGAAGCTGCACTAGAGTCGCTGTTGTTGATATCAGCGTATTTTTCCGTACCTCCGTAGAGTTCCGGGTCAGACCAGTCCTTAAACTGGGAACCATACTGGATGCGCGAATCACGGTCATCCATTTTTTCAATTGTGCTTCCTTTTCCAGATAGGACCTTGAAGTAGTCTAAGGAAATTTTCGAGCGTTCATTTCCACGTCCCTTGTTCTCGCGTTTAACAGAAAGAGTCAATGTATGAGGTCCTTCTGACAATCCTGTGAAGCGGCCGATGAGGCTACCTTTTTCAGTTGCCCCAGCAGTATGGAAGTCAAGTTCGCCGACCTCTTTGCCATCAATTTTAGCAGTAGCAAGACCTAGTTCAGACGATTTTAGTCCATAGATTTCGATACCAACGCCAGTGAAAGGAATGGTTGCAGTGATGTCTTCGTCTGTGTAGTCTCCTTTTGAAAGGTCAGCAAATTTCTCTGTTCCTCCAAATAATTCTGAATCTGCCCAGTTTCCAAAGGCAGCTCCGTACAGGATACGACTATCCCGATCATCCATCAATTCACTAGGAGTTTCGACAGTGACCTTTTCAGATACTTGTGTGGAAAGTTCGCCCAGCATAGCCTTGACGGTATAAGTGTAGGCATGTTGAGGATCCAGTGATCGGTCAATAAAGTGGGTTTGATTGGTTACAAATTCTCTAGTTGCAGAGGTTTGACCAGATTCGTCTTTTACTTGTCTTTGGATGACATAGTGGGTAGCACCTTCTACTTGGTTGAAGGTGAGTTCGGCAGTGACTCCATTTTGTCGAACTGCTGTCAGACTGGTTACACGACCAGGGAAATGTTCAAAGGTAATGACGTCACCTTTTTGTGTTGCTAGTTGGATGCGGCCATCTTTTAGGACAGTTGCCTTGACTGCTTTGCCATTGACCTTAACCTGACTGGCTT
>NZ_KQ970761.1:63914-68397 GCF_001579175.1 Streptococcus oralis | reverse complement strand
GCCATTGACCTTAACCTGACTGGCTTCGATATTTGGATAGTCTACAACCAAGTCTCCGCCAACATTTGACAGGAAGGACAAACTTTGAAGGTTTTTATCTTTCCACTTCATGCTGACTTCAAAGTTACCACGGGCAATCAAACCAGAAACCTGACCGTCTTTCCAGGCATCTGGAAGGGCTGGCAATGGCGCAATATAGCCAGTATGAGATTGGAGGAGCATTTCTGCCATCCCACTAGTTGCTCCAAAGTTTCCATCGATTTGGAATGGTGCGTGCGTATCCCAAAGGTTTTCTAGGGTTGAGTATTTGAGCTGTTCAGCGAGTAAGCGATGGGCACGGTTACCGTCCAAGAGACGAGCCCAGAGGTTGATTTTATTGGCCTTAGACCAACCAGTACCACCATCTCCACGGTGGTTGAGGGTAGCACGCGCAGCTTCTAGGTATTCAGCCTGATCCTTGCTAAAGAGCGTACCTGGGAAGAGACCAACCAGATGGGAAACATGGCGGTGGTTATTTTCAATGCCTTCGCTGGTGAATTGTGGGCTGTCTTCTTCGTACCATTCCTTGATACGGCCCTCATTATTGATATGAAGTGGTTTTAGTTTGTCAAATTTCGCCTTGACCTCTGTGACTAAGTCTTGGTCGACTTTCAGATGGTTGGCAACTTCCATGTAGTCATGAAATAGCTGCCAGACTAGCGATTGGTCAAAGGTGTTTCCGATAGTGATGGTTCCGTGTTCTGGTGAGTAGGATGGAGAAGATACCCAACGGTCACTGGCTTGGTCATAGTGCAAGAAGGAGTTCCAGAACTTGGCAGTCTCTTTCAACATAGGATAGATCTTTTCTTTGAGATAAGTCTCATCCTTGGTGAATTTATAGTAGTCATAAACGTTCTGCATCATCCAGGCATTAGCGGCTGGCGACCAACCCCAATAGTAATTCCAGCCAGGAGTAGTCCAGCCAAATGGTGTCGCCTGAGTGTGGACCAGCCAACCATTTTCTTGTCCGTCTTTGGATTCGATACCAGCGTATTCCTTGGCAGCGATACGACCATAGTAGCGCATGTCGTCAATGTAATTGATCATTGGCTTGGCAGTTTCAGCAAGATTGCTCATGTAGGCTGGCCAATAGTTCATTTGCAAGTTGACATTGAGGTGGTAGTCAGCGTTCCAAGGTGGATTGTCTACAGCATTCCAGACTCCTTGGAGGTTGGCAGGAAGGGCATCTGTTCGATCACGAGATGAACTGATCAGTAGATATCGGCCATATTGGAAGAAGAGTTCTTCCAATTTTTGCCCTTTTTCTGGATTATAGCCTTGAAGGGCCTCTTTTGTCGTTTGAGCAGTCTTGCTTCCACCTAGATTTAGTTTGACGCGATTAAAGAGACTTTGATAATCCTTGATATGGTCCTGTTTAAGTGTCTCGTAGTCTTTGGCCTTAGCTGCTTCTACAATCCCTTTAACCGTTTTTTCGAGATCAATGTCTTTTCGATAGTTGGTTTTAGGATTTTGAGCAAAGTTTGTCTTGGCGCTGAGATAGAGGGTCGCATAGCTTGCACCTGTGACGGTTAGAGTCTCATTCTGAACAGTGACGGTTCCGTCCGTTTTAATTCCTAAATAGGATGCAAATTTGAGGCCGTTATCTTTGACAGTTCCCTTTAGAAGGATTCCATGTTTATCTGTTGTAACATGTCCGTTCTTATAGTTGGAATATTCCCAAGAGTAGTCACCATTAGCAAGCAAGTCCTCAGTCAAGCTGTTCCAAAGGGTAAAGTCGAGCGTCTTATTTCCTTTTTTAGTCAAGTGGGTCACGGTGACATCATCAGGATAGCTGGAGAAGGTTTCGCGTTTGAAGGTCGTCCCATCTTGGGTGTAAGAAGTGGTCGTAGTAGCTTCTGTGATATCCAAACCACGGTGATAATCTGTTACTGTATCCAGACCCTTTTTCTGGTTATTGAAGACCATAAAAATATCACCAAAGGCTAGGTAACGTCCATACTGGGCGTTGTTTGGTCCGACTAGATTTTGTTCAGCCAGTTGTTTGGCTTTTTGGCGGTCTCCATCTTCGAGAGCTTTACGAATCTCCGCCAAGACCTTGTGGCGATCCTTGTAGTTCCCTCCATTATAGTCGCTACTGTCGGGTTGGGGGCCTCCTGACCAGAGAGTCTTTTCGTTGTACTGAATTCTTTCTTCACCAATTAGACCAAAGACCTTGGCTCCCATTTCTCCATTTCCGACAGGAAGGGCTTGTTTTTCCCAACCATCATAGGAAGGGGGTGTTGGTTGATTGTAGTTGAGTTGATAGTTTTCTTGCTTTGTCACGGGTAGATCTGCTTTTTCAAGTTCCTTATTTTCTTTAGCTTCTACAATAGCATCGTCACTGGCTTGACTATTTGTCTTCTGAGTCTCCTCAGTTGGCTTGCTTTCGGAAACTACTGGACTTTCTGCTAGAGACGGATTTGTAGTTTCAGTAGTTTCAGCTGCTTTAGGCTCACTATCAGGCTTAGTGATAGCTTCGACAGAGGTTGGTTCAGTTTGCTTAACCTCAACACTGTCTGCAGCTACAGTGTGGTTGACTAGAAAAACAGCTCCCAGTAAAACAGAAGCAGTCCCAACCGTCAGCTTGCGGATGCTATAGCGACAGGATTTCTCCCAAAAGTGTTTTTTCATAAAACCCTCCTTCATCTATTCGAAACCGCTTACATTTTATAAAGCAATTTCGTTTAAATTGTTTCTATTTATCTCCTCACTTCCCATTCTAATGGTCGCCTAGCATTTGTCAAGAGGTTTTTGGTGAAAAACATATTTGATATTGCTTTTTCTTAAAATAGTAGAAGAAGTAGCAAGCAGTCCCTCTTTTTCAACTATCAACTAGATCGTTTACTACAAAAAACAGTTGAGAGTATCCCCAACTGTAAGTGTTTATTTCGGATGTCTTTTGGCAAAGTCAACAAAGTGAAATTTTTCTAATTTATGGCGACTTTCGGTGAATTGAAACTGGCGTCCGTCTTGGAGATAGACTTTTGACTTGATTGAAACGACATAAGGGTCTTTCCCAATGTCCATGAGAATCTTGTCTCGATCACCCGTGTGGTCAATGGTGATTTCTTTCTGAGCATAATCAATAAGGAGTTTGAGGTCGTCCTCTATATACGAGTAGATAGACTGCTCAGCGATTCGGCGAGTGAGATTTGGAATCAGTTCCATATCCAGATAGTCCGTATCTAGAACCGATACCAAATCATCCACCACACGCTGGCGGACCACCTTCCACACCATCCGAAACTCTGGAAACCCAGTTATCAGTGAGGACTTCTTATCGATAATGATTTTGTCCAGACTGACGACATTGGTTTTCGAGCGCAGTCCAAGTTCTTGAACCAGTTCTTGGTAGCTAGTTAGGTTAGAGACAGGGAAATTGACCGTTTCTTCTTTGACGACTTGAGAACCTTGCCCCCTTATCTTTTTGATCAATCCTTCCTCTTGGAGGAGAGACAGAGCTTTTCGGACGGTGTCACGGCTCACCTGATACTGATCCATGAGTTCGTGCTCACTGGGGAGGAAATCTCCGACAGCGTAAGTCTCGTTTTGAATGGTTTTTTGGATTTGCTTAAATAATTGTTGGTATTTCTTCATATCGCTTCCTTAAATGATTTTTGAGTCTTATTCCATACATACTTGTATCCATTTTACCATACAAGTGCTAGAAAACATGCAAAAATACCCTCTTTTTATTGCAAACAAGTTGCATACAAGTTTGGAATCGTTTACAATAGAGCTATCAAGTCAAGCTTGCTTTGACAAATATAAGGAGAATCAAATGGGAAAATTTGAACAAGAAGCTAAAGATCTGCTTCAAGCGATCGGAGGCAAGGAGAATGTCACTGCCGTCACCCACTGTGCGACACGGATGCGCTTTGTTCTCGGAGACGAAAAGAAGGCAAATGTCAAGGCCATCGAGTCGATTCCAGCCGTCAAAGGGACCTTTACAAATGCGGGTCAATTTCAGGTGATTATTGGGAACGACGTGCCGATTTTTTATAATGATTTTACTGCTGTTTCAGGTATTGAGGGTGTTTCTAAAGAAGCAGCTAAGTCTGCAGCTAAGAGCAATCAAAATGTACTTCAACGTGTTATGACCACTCTTGCAGAAATCTTTACACCGATTATTCCAGCTCTGATTGTTGGTGGACTAATCCTCGGTTTCCGTAATGTCTTGGAAGGGGTGCATTGGTCAATGTTGGATGGTAAGACCATCACAGAATCCTCTCAGTTTTGGGCAGGTGTCAATCACTTCCTCTGGTTGCCTGGTGAAGCAATCTTCCAGTTCTTGCCTGTAGGGATTACCTGGTCTGTTTCTCGTAAGATGGGAACCAGCCAAATTTTGGGAATTGTTCTCGGAATCTGTTTGGTTTCACCACAGTTGCTCAACGCCTATGCAGTAGCGTCTACTTCAACAGAAGAAATCGCAGCCAACTGGGTT
>NZ_KQ970761.1:38583-63894 GCF_001579175.1 Streptococcus oralis | reverse complement strand
ACAGAAGAAATCGCAGCCAACTGGGTTTGGAATTTTGGCTACTTTACTGTTAATCGTATCGGTTACCAAGCCCAAGTTATCCCAGCTTTACTGGCAGGTTTGAGTCTGTCTTATCTTGAAATTTTCTGGCGCAAGCATATCCCAGAAGTCATTTCGATGATTTTTGTACCTTTCTTGTCATTGATTCCAGCTTTGATTTTGGCTCACACTGTTTTGGGACCAATCGGTTGGACAATCGGACAAGGACTCTCAGCGGTTGTATTGGCAGGTTTGACTGGTCCTGTTAAGTGGCTCTTCGGTGCGATTTTTGGTGCCCTCTACGCTCCATTTGTCATCACAGGTCTGCACCATATGACCAATGCCATCGACACACAATTGATTGCGGATGCTGGCGGAACTGCCCTCTGGCCAATGATTGCTCTTTCTAATATTGCCCAAGGTTCTGCCGTATTTGCCTATTATTTCATGCACCGCCATGATGAGCGTGAGGCTCAGATTTCACTTCCTGCAACCATTTCAGCCTATCTGGGTGTTACAGAACCAGCCCTCTTTGGGGTCAATGTCAAATACATCTATCCATTTGTAGCTGGAATGATTGGTTCAGCCCTTGCAGGAATGTTGTCCGTTACTTTCAATGTAACTGCGGCTTCTATCGGTATCGGTGGTTTACCAGGTATCCTTTCTATTCAACCTCAATACATGCTGCCATTTGCAGGAACCATGCTAGTTGCTATTGTTGTACCAATGCTCTTGACTTTCTTCTTCCGTAAGGCAGGTCTCTTTACAAAGACAGAGGACGATGCAGCCTTGCAGGCAGAATTCGTTGCCCAAGAAGAGGCAGAATTTGTCAGTCATGAACCAGTAACCCTTGCTCCAGTAGAAATTGTCAGCCCACTGACTGGTCAAGTGAAAGAATTGAGTCAAGCGACGGATCCTGTTTTTGCATCAGGCGTTATGGGACAAGGTCTAGTCATTGAACCAAGCCAAGGTGAGTTGACTTCTCCAGTCAATGGGACAGTGACGGTTCTTTTCCCTACCAAGCATGCCATCGGTATTGTCTCTGATGAGGGGGTAGAATTGCTCATCCACATCGGTATGGATACAGTAGGTCTTGATGGCAAAGGTTTTGAAAGTCTTGTAGCCCAAGGAGACCATGTCACAATAGGTCAGAAATTGATTCGTTTTGATATAGATGTCATTAAGGGTGCAGGTCTCGTGACAGAAACTCCAGTTATCATCACGAACCAAGATGCTTATACAGCGACTATCACTGGAACTTATCCAACAACTATCCAAGCTGGGGCAGCCCTCATGGTCGCTACACGAATCTAATACTCTTCGAAAATCTCTTCAAACCACGTCAGCCCTATCTGCAACCTCAAAGCGGTGCTTTGAGCAACCTGCGGCTAGCTTCCTAGTTTGCTCTTTGATTTTCATTGAGTATAATTGAAATAAAACAAATAGGGAAGGAACATCAGTTCCTCCCTTTTATCAGAAAAGGAGAAACAGATGGCACTTGATAAAGGAAAAGTAGTCTATCAAATCTATCCAAAATCATACAAAGACACCACTGGAAATGGTATTGGGGATTTCCGTGGGATTATCGAAAAAATTCCCTATCTAGCCAAACTGGGCGTTGATATGGTCTGGCTCAATCCATTCTATCCAAGCCCCCAGCGGGATAATGGTTACGATATTTCAGATTATATGGCAGTGGATCCTCTTTTTGGTGATATGGCTGATTTTGAAGAGATGGTACGTGTCGGTAAAGAGCACAAGATTGACTTTATGTTAGATATGGTGCTCAATCATTGCTCGACAGAACACGAATGGTTTCAGAAAGCCCTAGCTGGTGACCAGTACTACCAGGACTTTTTCTTCATCCAAGACCAACCGACAGACTGGCAGTCTAAGTTTGGTGGCTCTGCCTGGGCGCCTTTCGGGGATACAGGGAAATATTACCTCCACCTCTTTGACGAGACCCAGGCTGACCTTAATTGGCGCAATCCCAATGTTCGCAAGGAGCTTTTCAAGGTTGTTAATTTCTGGCGAGACAAGGGAGTCAAAGGTTTCCGATTTGATGTGATCAATTTGATTGGCAAGGATGAGGTCTTAGCAGATTGTCCTGAAAATGAAGGAAAGCCAGCTTACACAGACAAGCCCATCGTTCATGACTATTTGCGCATGATGAATGAAGCGACCTTCGGTTCTGACGACGGTTTTATGACAGTTGGGGAAATGTCCTCGACAACCATGGGAAACTGTGTCCTCTATTCGTCACCTGACCGTCAGGAGTTATCCATGACCTTTAATTTCCATCATCTCAAGGTGGACTACAAGGATGGACAGAAGTGGACTTTGGCTCCCTTTGATTTCGAAGAGTTGAAAAGACTTTACCATAGCTGGGGCAAGGAAATGAGTGACAAAAACGGCTGGAGCGCCCTCTTTTGGAACAATCACGACCAACCACGTGCCTTGAATCGTTTTGTCGATATTCAACATTTCCGCAAGGAAGGGGCGACCATGCTGGCTGCCAGCATTCACCTGTCACGTGGGACACCTTATATCTACATGGGTGAGGAAATTGGAATGGTTGACCCAGACTATGATTCCATGGATGATTATGTGGATGTCGAGTCCATCAATGCTTATCAGATGCTCTTAAAAGAAGGGAAAAGTGAGCAAGAAGCCTTCCGGATTATTCAGGCCAAGTCACGTGATAACTCACGAATTCCCATGCAGTGGGATGCTTCAGAAAATGCTGGTTTCACAAAAGGGACTCTTTGGCTGAAGGCAGGAAAATCCTACCCTCAGATCAACGTAGAAAATGAAATCAAAGGCCCAATTTTCGCCTTCTACCAAAATTTGATTCGACTTCGTAAGGAAATGCCGATCATCTCAGAAGGAAGTTACAAACCAGCCTTTGAAGACAGTCAGCAAGTTTATGCTTTTGAACGTCAGTATAAGGATGAAAAATTACTGGTTCTCAATAACTTTTATGCCACAGAAGTAGAAATTGAGCTACCAGCAGCCTACCAAAATGGACAGATTCTGATTTCAAACTATGAAGATGAAGAAGTATCAGAAAAAATTCTTCTGAAACCGTATCAAACGCTGACTATTTATGTAAAATAAATACAGCAAGGAGCTCTCTTTCATTGAAATCCAGGGCTCCTTTTTTCTGTCAATCCCCTCTCTTGAAAGCGTAAAACAAACTAGTCAGGAAAGCCACTTTGTGGTATAATATAGAAGACTCAAAAAGAAACAGGAGAAAAAGAATGGATTTACTTTTAGCAATTATCTTGATTGTGTTAGCTTTTCTAGGAGGAGCTCTTGGAGGGATGTACTTGGTTCGTAAGCAAATCGAAAAAGAATTTGCGGACAACCCACGTTTGAACGCTGAGGCAGTTCGTGCTCTCTTGAGTGCAAATGGTCAAAAACCAAGCGAAGCCAAGGTACAACAAGTTTACCACCAAATCATCCGTCAACAAAAAGCAGCCCTTGCTAACAATAAAAAGAAATAAATAGGAAAAGTCTGGGATGAAAGTTCCAGACTTCTCACTATGTTCAATAGTTCTCAAGGATAAGACTTTTTCCTTGCATTCTATTGATATTTGATTATGATTAAGAGAGAGGCAGTTGCCATTCTATCAAGCTGTCTATCCGTTCATTTAGGACGAGTAATTATGATGAACTATCAATCAGAAAAAAGACTAGAAAGAAGACTGTATGGATAATCGACCAATTGGTTTTTTGGATTCGGGTGTCGGGGGCTTAACCGTTGTTCGTGAGCTCATGCGCCAGCTTCCCCATGAAGAAATCGTCTATATTGGAGATTCGGCACGGGCACCCTATGGTCCCCGTCCTGCTGAGCAAATCCGTGAATATACTTGGCAGTTGGTCAACTTTCTCTTGACTAAGGATGTCAAGATGATTGTCATTGCTTGTAACACTGCGACTGCGGTCGTCTGGGAAGAAATCAAGGCCCAACTAGATATTCCTGTCCTAGGTGTGATTTTGCCGGGAGCTTCGGCAGCTATCAAGTCCAGTCAAGGTGGGAAAATCGGGGTCATTGGAACGCCCATGACGGTCCAATCAGATATCTACCGTCAGAAAATCCATGATCTGGATCCGGATTTACAGGTGGAGAGTTTGGCCTGTCCCAAGTTTGCTCCCTTGGTGGAGTCTGGTGCCCTGTCAACCAGTGTCACCAAGAAAGTGGTCTATGAAACCCTGCGTCCCTTGGTTGGAAAGGTGGATAGCCTGATTTTGGGTTGTACCCATTACCCACTCCTTCGCCCTATCATCCAAAATGTTATGGGACCAAAGGTTCAGCTCATCGATAGTGGGGCAGAGTGTGTGCGGGATATCTCGGTTTTGCTTAACTATTTTGAAATCAATCGTAGCCGAGATGCGGGACCTCTTCAACATCGTTTTTACACAACAGCCAATAGCCAAAGTTTTGCCCAGATTGGAGCAGAATGGCTGGAAAAAGAGATTCATGTGGAGCATGTAACTTTATGACAAATAAAATTTATGAATACAAGGATGCCCAGGACTGGTATGTCGGTGTCTGGGATGTCTATGGAGGTATCTACAGTCTTATCAAAGATCCGCTTGAGCTTGATTTTATGGATTTAGCGCGGATTTTTCGTGACGAGGAAAACGGCTTTCCGATTACGATAACGGTGATGAGCTGGTCTTCTAACTTCCGTCTGCTCTCCTTTATCGTTGAGATTTTAAATGCTGAAGCAGGTCGCAATCTAGAAGTCATCCAACGTCAGGGGGCTCTGCTCTTGGTTGAAAATGGGCAACTTTTACACGTAGAATTGCCCCGTGAAGGTGTGGATGTCCAAGCTTTCTTTGAGACAAACAAGGTTAGAGAAACCTTGCTTATCGCGACTCGTAACGAAGGCAAGACCAAGGAATTCCGAGCTATCTTTGACAAGTTAGGCTATGATGTGGAAAATCTCAATGACTATCCAGATCTGCCTGAAGTAGCTGAAACAGGGATGACCTTTGAAGAAAATGCTCGACTTAAAGCAGAAACTATTTCCCAATTAACAGGCAAGATGGTGCTAGCAGATGACTCAGGTCTCAAAGTCGATGTCCTCGGCGGTTTGCCAGGAGTCTGGTCAGCCCGTTTTGCAGGTGTGGGAGCAACCGACCGTGAAAACAATGCCAAACTCTTGCACGAATTGGCCATGGTCTTTGAACTCAAGGACCGTTCGGCTCAATTCCACACAACCCTAGTCGTAGCTAGTCCAAACAAGGAAAGCTTGGTGGTTGAAGCTGACTGGCCAGGTTATATCAACTTTGAACCCAAGGGTGAAAATGGCTTTGGTTATGACCCGCTCTTCCTTGTGGGAGAGGCAGGTAAGTCAGCAGCTGAATTAACCCTTGAAGAAAAAAATAGCCAATCCCACCGTGCCTTAGCCGTTAAGAAACTTTTGGAGGTATTTCCATCATGGCAAAGCAAACCATCATTGTAATGAGTGACTCTCATGGAGATAGCTTGATTGTGGAAGAAATTCGTGATCGTTATCTGGGGAAAGTTGATGCCATTTTTCACGATGGTGACTCAGAACTCCGTCCAGACTCTCCGCTCTGGGAAGGCATCCATGTCGTCAAAGGCAACATGGACTTTTATGCTGGCTACCCAGAACGTTTGGTAACTCAACTTGGTCCCACTAAGATCATCCAGACGCATGGACACTTGTTTGACATCAATTTCAACTTTCAAAAGTTGGACTACTGGGCTCAGGAAGAAGATGCCGATATCTGTCTCTATGGTCACTTGCATGTGCCAAATGCTTGGATGGAAGGCAAGACTCTTTTTCTAAATCCAGGCTCCATCAGCCAACCACGAGGGACTATCAGAGAATGTCTCTATGCTCGAGTGGAGATTGATGACAGCTATTTTAAAGTAGACTTTTTGACACGTGACCATGAGGTTTATCCAGGCTTGTCCAAGGAGTTTGCTCGATGATTGCCAAGGAATTTGAAGCATTTTTATTGGAGCAGGAAGAAACTTTTCTTACCCCTGCTGAGAATCTAGCAGCCTTGATTGATACCCACAATGCCGACCATGCAATTTTGGTGCTGAGCCAAATCACCTATACTCGTATCCCAGTTGTGACCTTTGACAAACGCTTTGTTGGAACCATTGGTCTGAGAGACATTTTGGCATATCAAATGGAGCAAGGTTTGACAGATGAACAGATGGCAACGACAGACATCGTCAATATGACCAAGACGGATGTGGCAGTTGTCGCTCCAGACTATAACATCACAGAGGTCCTCCATAAACTGGTGGATGAACCCTTCTTGCCAGTGGTAGATGATGAAGGGATTTTTCAAGGAATCATCACGCGCAAGTCTATCCTCAAAGCCGTCAATGCTCTTTTGCATGACTTTAGTAAGGAATATGAGATTCGATGCAAATGAGAGATAGGGTTTCAGCCTTTTTAGAGGAAAAACAGGACTTGTCTGCCAATTCCAAGCAGTCTTATAAGTATGATTTGGAGCAATTTTTAGACATGGTAGGGGAACGGATTTCTGAGACTAGTCTTAAGATTTACCAAGCCCAGCTAGCCAATCTAAAAATCAGCGCCCAGAAGCGAAAACTTTCGGCCTGCAACCAATTTCTCTACTTTCTCTATCGAAAAGGAGAAGTGGACAGTTTTTACCGCCTGGAATTAGCTAAACAAGCTGAAAAGAAGATTGAAAAACCAGAAATTCTAGACTTAGACTCTTTTTGGCAGGAAAGTAATTATCCAGAAGGACGCTTGCTAGCGCTCTTAATCCTAGAAATGGGACTCTTGCCAAGCGAGATTTTATCTCTCAAGATTGCAGATATCAATCTGGATTTTCAGGTGTTGCGAATTAACAAGGCTTCCCAACAGAGGATTGTCACCTTTCCTACGCCCTTGATTCCAGAGCTAGAACCCTTGATGGGGCAGACCTATCTCTTTGAAAGGAGTGGGAAAACCTATTCTCGTCAGTGGGCCTTTCGTCAGCTGGAGTCCTTTGTCAAGGAGAAAGGTTTCCCAGAACTATCAGCCCAAGCCTTACGGGAACAGTTCATTCTAAGACAGATAGAAAATAAGGTCGATTTGTACGAAATTTCAAAAAAACTAGGATTAAAAACAGTCCTGACCTTAGAAAAATATAGATAATGGATATTAAATTAAAAGATTTTGAAGGGCCGCTGGACTTACTCTTGCACCTGGTTTCTAAGTACCAGATGGATATTTACGATGTGCCCATTACAGAAGTTATCGAACAGTATCTAGCCTATGTCTCAACTCTGCAGGCCATGCGTCTGGAAGTGACGGGCGAGTATATGGTCATGGCTAGTCAGCTGATGCTGATCAAGAGTCGCAAGCTCTTGCCAAAGGTAGCAGAAGTGACAGACTTAGAGGATGACTTGGAGCAGGACCTTCTCTCCCAAATCGAAGAATACCGCAAGTTCAAACTCCTGGGTGAGCACTTGGAGGCTAAGCACAAAGATCGGGCCCAGTACTATTCCAAAGCGCCGACAGAGTTGATTTACGAAGATGCGGAGCTTGTACATGACAGGACGACCATTGACCTCTTTTTGGCTTTTTCAAATATTCTAGCCAAGAAAAAAGAGGAATTCGCTCAGAACCACACGACCATCCTGCGGGATGAGTATAAGATTGAGGATATGATGGTCATTGTAAAAGAGTCCTTGACAGGACGAGACCAGTTGCGTTTGCAGGATTTGTTCAAGGAAGCCCAGAATGTTCAAGAGGTTATTACCCTCTTTTTGGCGACCCTAGAGTTAATCAAAACTCAGGAACTGATCCTTGTGCAAGAGGAGAGTTTCGGAGATATCTATCTCATGGAAAAGAAGGAAGAAAGTCAAGAGGCACAAAGCTAGACTTGATAGAGAGGAAAGATGAGTACTTTAGCAGAAATAGAAGCGCTCTTGTTTGTAGCAGGTGAAGATGGGATTCGGGTTCGTCAGTTGGCTGAACTCCTCTCACTTCCACCGACAGGCATCCAACAGAGTTTAGAAAAATTAGCCCAGAAGTATGAAAAAGACCCAGATTCGAGCTTGTCCCTGATCGAGACAGGTGGTGCATACAGATTGGTTACCAAGCCTCAATTTGCAGCGATTTTGAAGGAATACTCCAAGGCACCCATCAACCAGAGCTTGTCTCGGGCTGCTCTTGAAACCTTGTCCATCATTGCCTACAAGCAACCGATTACCCGAATTGAGATTGATGCTATTCGTGGGGTTAATTCTAGTGGAGCTCTAGCTAAGCTACAAGCTTTTGAATTGATAAGAGAAGATGGAAAAAAAGAGGTGTTGGGTCGTCCCAATCTCTATGTGACTACGGATTATTTCTTAGATTACATGGGAATCAATCATTTGGAAGAATTGCCAGTGATTGATGAGCTTGAGATTCAAGCTCAAGAAAGCCAATTATTTGGTGAAAGGATAGAAGAAGATGAGAATCAATAAATATATTGCCCACGCAGGTGTGGCCAGTAGGAGAAAAGCAGAAGAGTTGATCAAGCAAGGCTTGGTGACGGTTAACGGCCAAGTGGTGCGTGAACTCGCAACGACCATCAAGTCTGGTGACAAGGTCGAAGTGGAAGGTCAACCTATCTACAACGAAGAAAAGGTCTACTATCTGCTTAACAAACCACGTGGAGTGATTTCCAGTGTGACAGACGACAAGGGCCGCAAGACTGTTGTGGACCTCTTGCCTAATGTCAAAGAACGTATTTACCCTGTGGGACGTTTGGACTGGGATACATCAGGTGTCTTGATTTTGACCAATGATGGTGATTTTACGGATGAAATGATTCACCCCCGTAATGAGATTGACAAGGTCTATGTCGCGCGTGTTAAAGGTGTGGCCAATAAGGACAATCTCCGCCCCTTGACTCGTGGTCTTGAGATTGATGGCAAGAAAACCAAGCCAGCTGTCTATGAGATTCTCAAAGTGGATCCAGTTAAAAATCGCTCTGTAGTACAGTTGACTATCCATGAAGGACGTAACCATCAGGTTAAAAAGATGTTTGAAGCTGTCGGCCTCCAAGTGGACAAGTTGTCTCGTACACGTTTTGGACATCTAGATTTGACTGGTCTTCGTCCAGGCGAAGCCCGTCGTCTTAATAAAAAAGAAATCAGCCAACTACACACTATGGCTGTAACCAAGAAATAATGAAACGGATCTTAATAGCGCCAGTACGCTTTTACCAACGTTTTATCTCACCGGCCTTTCCACCCTCTTGTCGCTTTGAGCCTACTTGTTCCAACTACATGATTCAGGCTATTGAAAAACATGGCTTCAAGGGTGTTTTGATGGGCTTGGCTCGGATTTTACGTTGTCATCCCTGGTCGAAAATAGGCAAGGATCCCGTCCCAGACCACTTTTCACTCAAACGAAATCATAAACAAAAAGAATCAGCCTGATTCTTTTTGTTTACTCTAGAAAGAAAGTTGGAAGATTAAGATTTCCACTACCCTTCTCCTATAAAAAGTGGTAAAATGGAGGACAGAAAGAAGGAACTGATATGACAACATTATTTTCAAAAATTAAAGAAGTGACCGAGCTTGCTGCGATCTCAGGTCATGAAGCGCCTGTCCGTACCTATCTTCGTGAGAAGTTGACTCCGCATGTGGATGAAGTGGTGACAGATGGCTTGGGTGGTATTTTTGGTATTAAACATTCAGAAGCTGCCGATGCGCCCCGTGTTTTGGTCGCTTCTCACATGGACGAAGTTGGTTTTATGGTCAGCGAGATTAAGCCAGATGGTACCTTCCGTGTCGTTGAAATCGGTGGTTGGAATCCAATGGTAGTCAGCAGCCAACGCTTTAAACTCTTTACTCGTGACGGTCGTGAAATTCCTGTGATTTCAGGTTCTGTCCCTCCACATTTGACACGTGGAACAGGTGGACCCAGCATGCCAGCTATCTCTGATATCATTTTTGATGGTGGTTTTGCGGACAAGGCTGAAGCAGAAAGCTTTGGAGTCCGTCCTGGAGACACTATCGTTCCAGATAGTAGTGCAATCCTAACAGCCAATGAAAAAAATATCATCTCCAAAGCTTGGGACAATCGCTACGGTGTTCTCATGGTGAGCGAGTTAGCTCAAGCCTTGTCAGGTCAAAAACTTGGCAATGAACTCTATTTGGGTTCTAACGTCCAAGAAGAAGTTGGTCTTCGTGGCGCTCATACTTCCACAACTAAGTTTGACCCAGAAGTCTTCCTAGCAGTTGACTGTTCACCTGCTGGTGATGTCTACGGTGGCCAAGGCAAGATTGGGGATGGCACCTTGATTCGCTTCTACGATCCAGGTCACTTGCTTCTCCCGGGTATGAAGGATTTCCTTTTGACAACGGCTGAAGAAGCTGGAATCAAGTACCAATACTACTGTGGAAAAGGCGGAACGGACGCTGGAGCAGCTCATCTGAAAAATGGTGGTGTCCCATCTACAACTATCGGTGTCTGCGCTCGTTATATCCATTCTCACCAAACTCTCTACGCGATGGATGACTTCCTAGAAGCTCAAGCTTTCTTGCAAGCCTTGGTGAAAAAATTGGATCGTTCAACGGTTGATTTGATTAAAAATTATTAAACATAAGGGAGGTTGCTCGGGATGGCGGAAGCAAATCTAGAAAGCTTAATAAAAGACCTCTACAACCATGCCCGTCAGGGCTTGAGTGACGATTTAGTCGCTGCTCTCCTAGAGACTGCTAAGAAACTGCCTACTACAAATGAGCAGTTACTAGCAGTCCGTCTCTCAGGACTGGTCACCCGTGAATTGCTCACCAATCCCAAACACCCAGCACCTGAATTGATCAACTTGGCTCGTTTTATCAAAAGAGAAGAAGCCAAGTACAGAGGCACTGCAGTTTCTGCTATTATGTTTGGTGAACTTTTTAAAATGCTTTGATTCCACTGTGAATCAAAGCATTTTTTTACGTTAGAAAAAATTTTCTTGATTAAGAGACGAAAAAAACCACCTAAGTTAAGGTGGCTTCTTACCTTTTAAATTTGTTCAGCGATGACCTTTTCAGCAAGGTTCATGGCGTGGTCAGATACACGAGTGTAGTGGGAAATGATGTCGATGAAGTTGACTCCAGCTTGTGTAGAACACTCACCCTTGTTAAGGCGTTTGATATGGGTCTTTCTGAGAATGCGTTCCATATTGTTGATTTCTTTATGGCGTTCAATTAGACTTTGTGCTTTCTCAGTATCATTGTTTTCCACACTATCAAGGGCATCTTTGATGAACTCAGTGGTAGCGTGATAAATCTCAGCTAGCTCTTTCAAAGCGGCCTCAGAAAACTGAACATTCTTGCGTTGGAGATAGTCTGTTAGGTTGATTAACCCTTCTGCGTGGTCTCCAATCCGTTCCAAATCACGAGACGAGTCGAGGATGTTGGTTAGGATTTCACTTTCCTTTTGACTCAAGGATTCGCTTGAAAGGCTAATCAGGTAACGAGTGAGTTTTTCGTCAATTGTGTTAATTGCTTCTTCAGTCTTGTGGCCTTTTTCCGCTAGTTTTTCATCTAGATTGATGATGTAGTCGTAGGAAAGGTCAAAAGCTTTTGCAGCATAGTTCCCCAAGTGAAGCAGTTCTTTTTTGGCATTTCCTAGAGCGATAGAAGGCGCCTGTTTGATGAGTTGTTCATCCAAGTAGAGAGCCTCGTATTTAACAACTTCATCTTCACCAGGAATGAGCTTGGTCACAATGTAAGACAAGGCACCGATGAATGGGAACTGGATAATGGTATTTGTAATATTAAAGGTCCCGTGTGCAAAGGCAATGGTCATTTCTGGAGCTAGATTGAGCGCCGATTCAAACCATTGAATCAAGCCCGTGAAAGGTACAAGGAAGACAATACAGATAACCGTACCAATCACGTTAAAGGCAACGTGGGCACCAGCAACACGTTTGGCAGCGATATTGGCTCCAAGAGAAGCAATGATGGCTGTAATGGTCGTTCCGATATTATCACCAAACAAGACCGGTAGGGCACCTTGTAGGTCAATCAAACCACTTGCGTATAGGTTCTGTAAGATACCGATAGTTGCGGATGAAGCCTGAATGAGTAGGGTCAGTCCAGTTCCGACAAAGACACCTAGAATAGGACTCTTACTTAGTTCAACCATGTAGTCTCTAAAGACTTGCAGGTCTTTTAGGGGTTCCATTGCACCGCTCATAAGATTGAGAGCGAAGAAGATACCTCCTACACCAAAGATAATTCGTCCGATGTTATTGATGGAGCGATTCTTGGTGAAGAAGAGACAAACCGCTCCGATAAAGAGCATAGGTAAGGCGTAATCTCCTAGCTTAAAACCGATGATAAAGGATGTAACGGTGGTTCCAATATTGGCACCCATGACAATACCGATAGCCTGACGCAAGGTCAAAAGTCCTGCACTGACAAGTCCTACTGTAATGACTGTAACACCAGAACTTGATTGAATCAGCGCCGTCATACCGATACCAACCAGCACACCGAAGAAGGGATTGCTGGTATATTTGTCAATGTAAAAACGAAGGCGATCTCCAGCAGCTTGTTGCAAACCGTCTCCCATGGTCTTGATACTATATAAGAATAGTCCCAGACCACCTAAAAAGTGAAATAAAATTTCCTGCCAATTAATGGACATTTCTTTTTCCTCCGAAAAATAATCGCGGAATTTCTCCTATTCTATTTTAAAGGATAATAGGAAATCTAACAAGTGTTTAATGGAAATTTTCATAAGAAAAAGATAACTTTCTTTAAAAATAGAGGATAAATTTACTGTAAGAGAGTCAAATGATAGGATTGTGTCCAAATTTTACTGATTATTATCCTAGTTATAGTTTTTGTGTCAAGTATATTGACATCGCTTTCATATAGGATAAAATGAAGATGATCCTGTTCGGGTGGTGTCCACTAAGAACAGTTGCTTTTTATCTAAAAAGTAAAGCGCTTACTTTTTATTATATTAGGAGGATAAGATGAAGAATCTATTTTTTGAAAAACGTTGCCGTTACAGTATTCGAAAACTGTCAATCGGAGCTTGTTCCTTGATGATTGGTTCAGCTCTATTTGCGAGCCCAGCTCTTGCAGAACAGGTTGCTGTCCCTGAGGCAGTTGCAAATACGAGCGCCCAAGCTACAAGCGCGAGTGAAACAGCGAGTCCAGATACTGCAGCTCTCGAAAAACAATTAGAGGAAACAGAAAACAAAGTAGCGGAGCAACCCATTTCAGAAAACACTCCAGCAATAGCTGATTTGCTCAATGAAAAAGAAGAGGCAAAGCCAGCTCCGACAGAAAAAGTTGAGGAGCTAGCCCCAGCAACTGACAAAGAAGGAGTCAAGCCTGAGGAAACTCCTCAAGTGGCTGACAATAAAGCCGACAAACCAAGTCTAGCAGACGTTCCTAAAAATGAAGAGAAGAGTCTCCGACCAAAAGAAATCAAATTTGATACTTGGGATGATTTGTTGAAATGGGAACCGGGTGCGCGTGAGGATGATCCCATCAATCGTTCCTCAGTTGAACTCGCCAAGCGCCATAGAGGTCAGTTGGTTAACGAAAAAGCAAGCAGAAGAGCTAAAGTTCAGGCGCTAGCAAATACCAACTCAAAGGCTAAAGACCACGCTTCTGTTGGTGGAGAAGAATTCAAGGCCTACGCCTTCGATTACTGGCAATATTTGGATTCAATGGTTTTCTGGGAAGGCCTAGTTCCAACTCCAGATGTCATTGATGCAGGCCACCGTAATGGTGTTCCTGTTTATGGAACCCTCTTCTTCAACTGGTCAAACAGCATTGCCGACCAAGAAAAATTTGCAGCTGCCTTGAAACAAGACGCAGATGGCACCTTCCCGATTGCACGTAAACTTGTTGATCTCGCTAAATACTATGGCTTTGATGGCTATTTCATCAACCAGGAGACAACGGGGGAATTGGTAGCACCTCTTGGTGAAAAAATGCGCCAATTCATGCTCTATACAAAAGAATACGCAGCTAAGGTCAACCATCCAATCAAGTATGCTTGGTACGATGCCATGACCTACAAATACGGTCGTTACCACGAAGATGGTCTTGGTGATTACAACTACCAGTTTATGCAAAAAGAAGGAGACAAGGTCCCTGCAGATCAATTCTTTGCTAACTTCAACTGGAACAAGGAAAAGAATGACCACTCTGTAGAGATGGCAAAATGGCTAGAACGTAGCCAGTATGATGTCTTTGCAGGCTTGGAATTACAACAAGGTGGATCATATAAGACCAAGGTCAACTGGGATGCTCTCTTAGATGAAAATGGCAAGTTGCGCTTGTCACTTGGACTCTTTGCGCCAGATACGATTACCAGTCTAGGAAAAACAGGTGAAGACTACCACAAGAACGAAGACATCTTCTTCACAGGTTACCAAGGGGATCCAACGGCTCAAAAACCAGGTGATAAAGAGTGGTATGGAATTGCCAATTTAGTTGCGGACCGCACTCCAGCAGTAGGCCGGACCTTCACTACCTCTTTTAATACAGGTCATGGTAGAAAGTGGTTTGTAGACGGCAAAGTTTCTAAGGATTCTGAATGGAACTACCGTTCTGTTTCAGGTGTCTTGCCAACATGGCGCTGGTGGCAGACTTCAACGGGGGAAAAACTCCGTGCAGAATATGACTTTACAGATGCCTACAATGGCGGAAACTCCCTTAAATTCTCAGGTGATGTAGCTGGTAAGACGGACCAAGATGTGAATTTGTATTCTACTAAACTAGAAGTAACGGAGAAAACCAAACTTCGGGTTGCCCATAAGGGAGGAAAAGGCTCCAAAGTTTATATGGCCTTCTCTACGACTCCAGACTACAAATTTGAGGATGCAGCTGCATGGAAAGAACTGACTCTTTCTGAAAACTGGACAAATGAAGAATTTGACCTTAGCTCACTGGCAGGTAAAACCATCTATGCAGTTAAACTCTTCTTCGAACATGAAGGTGCTGTAAAAGATTATCAGTTCAACCTAGGACAATTAACGATCACGGACAATCACCAAGCGCCACAAGCACCTACAGGTCTCTCAGTAGTGAAACAGTCTCTTAAGAATGCCCAAGAAGCTGAAGCAGTGGTTCAATTTTCGGGTAACCAAGATGCGGATTTCTATGAAGTCTACGAAAAAGACGGGGATAACTGGCGTTTGTTGACAGGTTCATCTGCTTCAACCATCTACTTGCCAAAAGTTAGCCGTTCTGCTAATGCGACTGGTAGGACTCAAGAATTGAAAGTCGTTGCAGTTGGTAAAAATGGCCTCCGTTCAGAAGCTGCAACAGCGTCATTCAACTGGGGGATGACTGTTCAGGATGCAACTCTCCCAAGACCTTTGGCTGAAAATATTGTTCCAGGGGCAACGGTTATTGGTAGCACTTTTCCCAATACTGAAGGCGGGGAAGGCATCGAAGGCATGTTGAACGGTACGATTACAAGTCTGTCAGACAAGTGGTCTTCAGGACAATTGATCGGTAGTGTCGATATTCGTTTGACTCAACCACGTCGTGTTGTCAGATGGGTGATGGATCATGCGGGGGCTGGTGGTGAGTCTGTTAACGATGGTTTGATGAACACCAAGGACTTTGATCTTTATTACAAGGATACAGATGGCGAGTGGAAACTAGCTAAGGAAGTCCGTGGCAATAAAGCGCACGTGACGGATATCACTCTTGATAAACCAATCACTGCCCAAGACTGGCGTTTGCATGTCATTACATCTGATAACGGAACACCTTGGAAGGCCATTCGTATCTACAACTGGAAGATGTACGAAACCTTGGACACAGAAAGTCAAAATATTCCAATGGCTAAGGTAGCTGCTCGTTCACTTGGAAACCACCAAGTTCAACTAGGCTTCTCTGATGTTCCAGCAGGCGCAACCATCACCGTTTACGACAAGGCAGATTCACAAACACCAATTGCAACCTTGAAGACTGAAACTGGTGGCGATCTAGCAACAGCACCATTGGGCTTTGACAAGCAACCAACTCTCCTCTACTATCGTACCCAATTACCTGGCAAAGAAATCAGTAACACCTTGGCTGTAGCGATTCCGCATGATGAAAGAAAAATTAAATCTGTTAGCCTTGAAAAAGGACCTAAGAAGACGGTTTATAAAGAGGGAGAAAAACTGGACCTCAGAGGCGGAACACTCCGTGTTCAATACGAAGGGGGACAAGCCGACGAGCTGATTAACCTTACTCACTCAGGTGTGACGGTATCTGGATACGATGCTCATCAAAAAGGGGAACAAAACCTAACACTTCAATACCTTGGTTTACCAGTGTCAGGTGATCTAAAAGTTCAAGTGACAGGACAGGATGAAGGAAAACCAAAAGAAGTAGCGGGCTTGTATATTACTAAGAAACCAAAAACAGACTATCTAGTAGGGGATCAACTGGATTTCTCTGAAGGTCGCTTCGGTGTCCTCTATGATGATGAGACAGAAGAAAGTCATGCCTTTACGGACCAAGGTGTTGAAATAACGGGCTATGATGCTCAGAAGACTGGACGCCAGACCTTGACCCTGCATTATAAGGGGCACACAGCTGAGTTCGATGTCTTGGTTTCTCCAAAAGCAGCTGTCAACGATGAGTACCTCAAACAAGAAATCACTGCTGCCCAAAGTCGCCAGTCAACCCTTGCCTATACCTTCTCAAGTGAGGACAAACAAGCTGTACTAGTAGAGAAGCTCAATGCAGCGAAAACTGTAGCAGAAAATCATAATGCTAGCCAAGAAGAAGTCAACCGGGCTTTGAATGAGTTGAAACAAGCAGGGACAGACTTGGATGGAAATCAACGTTATCAGACAGCTAGAGAAGAATTGGAAGGTTTGCTCGAATCCGTCCGTGAAAAAGATTCTCAAGATGAGTTGATTGCCCAAGCTGAAGCTTTGTTGTCTTCACAAACACCAACTCCACAAGCTTTTGCGGACATGAAAGAAAAGTTGAATAAGAAACTAGCACCTGCAGAAGAAAGCAATCATGTTGGAAGCATGGATCCAAATGAAGTGACTCCAACAGTTGAAGTCCTCCCTGAACTAGTTATTGAAACTGAAACAACAGCCTTTGAACGTCAGGAGCGACCAAATGCCGAGCTTCTCAAAGGACAACGCCAGCTAGTTCAAGCAGGAGCGGAAGGCCAAGTTCGTCGTCTAGTAGAAGTAGATGCCCAAGGCAATCGCACCCTTCGTTCAACTGAAGTTCTAAAGGAAGCTATCCCAGAAATCACAGAAGTTGGAACAAAAGTTCTGTCAAGCAACCAACCGGCCGAGGGAGTAAAAGACCTAGTTTTAGAAATTCCGAAACTAGAAATTGAAGAGGATACAGTGGCCTTTGAACGTCAGCAGCGACCAAACGCCGAGCTTCTCAAAGGACAACGTCAACTTGTCCAAAAAGGAGAAGAAGGTCAAATTCGTCGTCTAGTAGAAGTAGATGCCCAAGGCAATCGCACTCTTCGTTCAACTGAAGTTCTCAAGGAAGCCCTCCCAGAAATCACAGAAGTTGGAACAAAAGTTCTGTCAAGCAACCAACCGGCCGAGGGAGTAAAAGACCTAGTTTTAGAAATTTCGAAACTAGAAATTGAAGAGGATACAGTGGCCTTTGAACGTCAGGAACGACCAAACTCCGAGCTTCTCAAAGGACAACACCAGCTAATTCAAGCAGGAGAAGAAGGTCAAATTCGTCGTCTAGTAGAAGTAGATGCCCAAGGCAAACGCACTCTTCTTTCAACTGAAGTTCTCAAGGAAGCTGTCCCAGAAATCACAGAAGTTGGAACAAAAGAAGAGCTAGACTCACAAACAACAGACCAAGCGTCTTTAGCAGCATTGGCAAAAGTTGAAAAAGCAACAAATCAACTTCCAAATACTGGTGTAGAAACAGATGCCAGTCTAGTAGCTATGGGACTTCTCGGAGTAATGAGTGGCTACGGCTTGCTTGCTAGAAAGAAAAAAGAAGACTAATCGATTTAGAATTCTTGGATTTCCTCATAACAACTAAAAACAAGGTTTGGCTGCAGATCAGTCAGGCCTTGTTTTGATTATTTTATCTTGCTTTGATTACTTATTTGATAAAGTTTTTCTAGATTTGATTTTAAAAAATCTTAATTTTAGTTGTAAGAAAGAACAAGAAAAGTTTAGGGTTTTGCTATCTCTTTTGCTGATTTTGTGATATAATTAACACGTATAAAAAAAGAAGGAGTCATATCTAATGGCAAAATTGACTGTTAAAGACGTTGAATTGAAAGGGAAAAAAGTTCTCGTTCGTGTTGACTTCAACGTACCTGTAAAAGATGGCGTGATTACCAACGACAACCGTATCACTGCAGCTCTTCCAACTATCAAGTACATCCTTGAACAAGGTGGACGTGCTATCCTCTTCTCTCACCTTGGCCGTGTAAAAGAAGAAGCAGACAAAGCTGGTAAATCACTTGCTCCAGTAGCTGCTGACTTGGCAGCTAAATTGGGTCAAGACGTTGCTTTCCTTCCAGGTGTCACTCGTGGTGCTGAATTGGAAGCTGCGATCAACGCTCTTGAAGATGGACAAGTTCTCTTGGTTGAAAACACTCGTTTCGAAGATGTTGACGGCAAGAAAGAATCTAAAAACGATCCTGAACTTGGTAAATATTGGGCATCACTTGGAGATGGTATCTTCGTAAACGATGCATTCGGTACAGCTCACCGTGCACACGCATCTAACGTTGGTATCTCAGCAAACGTTGAAAAAGCAGTTGCTGGTTTCCTTCTTGAAAACGAGATTGCCTACATCCAAGAAGCAGTTGAAGCTCCAGAACGTCCATTCGTGGCTATCCTTGGTGGTTCAAAAGTTTCAGACAAGATCGGTGTTATCGAAAACTTGCTTGAAAAAGCTGATAAAGTCCTTATCGGTGGTGGGATGACTTACACATTCTACAAAGCACAAGGTATCGAAATCGGTAACTCACTTGTAGAAGAAGACAAATTGGATGTTGCGAAAGCTCTTCTTGAAAAAGCAAACGGCAAATTGATCTTGCCAGTTGACTCAAAAGAAGCAAACGCATTTGCGGACTACACTGAAGTGAAAGACACTGAAGGTGAAGCAGTTGATCCAGGCTTCCTTGGTTTGGATATCGGTCCTAAATCTATCGCTAAATTTGACGAAGCCTTGACTGGTGCCAAAACAGTTGTCTGGAACGGACCTATGGGTGTATTTGAAAACCCTGACTTCCAAGCTGGTACAATCGGTGTCATGGATGCTATCGTGAAACAACCAGGCGTGAAATCAATCATCGGTGGTGGTGATTCAGCTGCTGCAGCCATCAACCTTGGACGTGCAGATAAGTTCTCATGGATCTCTACTGGTGGTGGAGCTTCAATGGAGCTTCTTGAAGGTAAAGTATTGCCAGGTTTGGCTGCACTTACAGAAAAATAAGCTTTCCTAAATGAAACGATGAAAAGAGGAACTCTGTTTCCTCTTTTTTATATCCAGAAATTAAAAACGCTTCCTATTGATTTTCACTCATAAAATCAACTAATTTATGTTAAAATGGTAGTAGAAAGTTGAGATTATGAGTTATTTTAAAAAATATAAATTTGATAAGTCACAGTTCAAGCTTGGTATGCGAACTTTCAAAACGGGGATAGCTGTATTTATAGTTCTCTTGATTTTTGGTTTTTTTGGCTGGAAGGGGCTTCAAATCGGAGCATTAACAGCGGTCTTCAGTTTACGAGAGAGCTTTGATAAGAGTGTCCATTTTGGAACTTCGCGTATCTTAGGAAATAGTATTGGCGGTTTTTACGCCCTTGTCTTTTTCCTCTTAAACACTTTATTTCATGGAGCCTTTTGGGTAACCTTACTAGTTGTTCCAATTTGCACCATGTTAACCATTATGACAAATGTCGCCATGAACAACAAGGCAGGAGTTATCGGTGGTGTAGCGGCTATGTTAATCATTACCCTATCAATACCAAGCGGAGAAACATTTTTGTACGTTTTTGCGCGCGTATTTGAAACATTTATGGGAGTTTTTGTCGCAATCCTTGTAAATTATGATATTGAGCAACTGAAACTCTTTTGGGAGAAAAAAAGAAAATAATGTTACATTTTATGACATTATTCGTTGACGTTTGTCTTTTTTTAGACTATAATAGACAGGAAGAAGGAAATTGTAAATGAAGGAAAGAGAATTTCGCCGAAATATGGCAGTTTTTCCTATCGGCAGTGTGATGAAATTGACCGATCTATCGGCGCGTCAGATTCGTTATTATGAAGATCAAGAGTTGATCAAACCTGATCGAAACGAAGGAAACCGTCGCATGTATTCGTTGAATGACATGGATCGTCTACTTGAAATCAAAGATTATATCTCTGAAGGTCATAATATTGCTGCGATTAAGAAAAAATATGCTGAACGCGAGGCGAAGTCCAAGAAAGCCGTGAGTCAGACGGAAGTGCGTCGTGCACTCCACAATGAACTCCTCCAGCAGGGGCGCTTTGCTTCAGCGCAGTCACCTTTTGGTCGCGGTTAGGCAATCGCAAGTAGTCATATATTAAGGAGAAAACCCATGCCAATCACAGCTGCAGATATTCGTCGTGAAGTCAAGGAAAAAAATGTTACCTTTATCCGTCTCATGTTTTCAGATATTCTGGGAACCATGAAAAACGTCGAAATTCCTGCTACAGATGAACAGTTAGATAAGGTCTTGTCAAACAAAGCTATGTTTGATGGATCTTCTATTGAAGGTTTTGTACGTATCAATGAGTCAGATATGTACTTGTACCCAGACTTGGATACATGGACAGTCTTCCCTTGGGGAGATGAAAATGGAAGTGTTGCAGGTTTGATCTGTGATGTCTATACAACAGAAGGTGAGCCATTTGCAGGTGACCCTCGTGGCAACCTCAAACGTGCTCTTCGTCACATGGAGGAAGTAGGATTCAAATCCTTCAACCTTGGACCAGAACCAGAATTCTTCCTCTTTAAGTTGGATGAAAATGGGGATCCGACACTTGAAGTGAATGACAAGGGTGGCTATTTTGATTTGGCGCCTACTGACCTTGCGGACAATACACGTCGTGAGATTGTGAATGTCTTGACTAAAATGGGATTTGAAGTAGAAGCAAGTCACCACGAGGTTGCGGTTGGTCAACATGAAATTGACTTCAAGTATGATGAAGTCCTCCGTGCTTGTGATAAGATTCAAATCTTTAAGCTTGTAGTAAAAACCATCGCTCGCAAACATGGTCTTTACGCAACCTTTATGGCGAAACCAAAATTTGGTATTGCTGGATCAGGTATGCACTGTAATATGTCCTTGTTTGATGAGAATGGGAATAACGCCTTCTTTGATCCAAAAGATCCGAGAGGCATGCAGTTGTCTGAAACAGCCTACCATTTCCTTGGTGGTTTGATTAAGCATGCCTATAACTATACTGCTATCATGAACCCAACAGTTAACTCCTACAAACGTTTGGTTCCTGGTTATGAAGCGCCAGTTTACATTGCTTGGGCTGGTCGTAACCGCTCGCCACTAGTTCGTGTACCGGCTTCACGTGGTATGGGAACTCGTCTTGAGTTGCGTTCAGTGGACCCAATGGCAAACCCATACATCGCGATGGCAGTTCTTTTGGAAGTTGGTTTGCATGGTATTGAAAACAAAATCGAGGCTCCTGCTCCGATCGAAGAAAACATCTACATCATGACAGCAGAAGAGCGTAAGGAAGCTGGAATTACCGATCTTCCATCAACGCTTCATAACGCCTTGAAAGCTTTGACAGAAGATGAAGTGGTTAAGGCGGCCCTAGGTGAACACATCTATACGAGCTTCCTTGAAGCTAAGCGTATCGAATGGGCTAGCTATGCAACATTTGTTTCACAATGGGAAGTTGATAATTATTTAGATCTTTACTAATATAGAAGAAAGATCGCCTGAGGGTGATCTTTTTTTGCATTTTATATCGAGGTGTGATATAGTTTATATAACGAAGTGCGATATATCGAACTGAATAGGAGGTGTGGTTAAATGGAATTAACAGATAAGATTAGGCGTGTTTACCTTCCCATGACTGAAACGGGTTTTTATATCTTGTTTTGTTTACAGAAGGAGAACCATGGATATGGTATCACACAAAAGGTCAAGGAGATGACAGATTCGCAAGTTTCGATTAGTCCTGGAACTATGTATGGGACCTTGTCAAAGATGGAAAAGGATGGCTTGGTTTTCTTTGTCCGAGAAGAGGAAAAACGGAAAATTTATCAGATAACAGATTTGGGACGCAAAGTCTTAGATATTGAATTGAAACGTATTGAGCGGCTCTACAGAAACAGTCGGGAGGAAGGATGATGGGAAAGAAGGTTATTTATAGAATTGCTACCATTGCGGATTATGATAGAGAGGCTTTATATCTTAGAAAAATGCATGCTGAGGGGTGGAAACTCAAGGAAGTAACCTACTCTATCTTGTTGTTTGCAGTTAAGTATACCTTTGAAAAGTGCCAACCGGAGCAGGTGTCTTATCAGTTAGACTTTTATCCAATGAAAAAATCAGAGAGAGCCTCCTATTTGCAACTGTTTAAAGACTGTGGATGGGAGCATATTACAGACTTTAATGGTTTTTCCTACTTTAGAAAAGCACATTTTGAAATTGAATCGGATGCCGAGTTTGAAATTTATAATGACGCGGCCGGGAAGTTAGCTGTGGTCAAACGGATTTTAACGAGGCGGATGCTTCCTATTTTGCTTCTCTTTTTAGCTCTACTACCGGTTTTCTCAAAGTTTGTCAGTGGAGCTAGTTCTTTCAGTTGGGAAGTATTTTTGATTTTCATAATAGATTGTGTTTTATTAATTATTTTTGCGATTCAGATTTCTTATATTTTTTGGAGATTGTTTCAAAAGTGGAAGGAATTATCTGATAAATGAAACAATGCCTGTTTTCTAATTTGGAGGTGAGACAATGAATAGCAAGGTACAATTTCGGATGTTTGGCATTCTTGATTATGATAAGGAAGAAGACTATTTACGTGAAATGTATTTGCAAGGTTGGAGATATAAAACGAGTAGATGGTGGATTTTCTATTTTGAAGAAAGTGAGCCAGATGATGTCATCTATCATATCTATGATTCTAGATTTCTTAAAAAGTATAAGCATGAACTGCAAGATTTTAGAAATAGCGGTTGGGAATTGATAGAAACAGGTTTTTGTTCAATTCTTCGTAAACCGGCTTCTAATTTACTTCCGGAGGATCAAGTATTCTATAGGAATCATGCTCTTAGATGGGAAATGGTAATTTCTAGACTCCGTTCCTCTATAGCTACCCTTTTGGGTGGGCTTGTTGTTTGTTTGATTCTATATAGAGAAAATCTCTCTTCATCTTTCTTCCTTATTATCGGTATTTACGGTCTCATGATTTCTTATCTAATCTATGGTTATTTCAGACTAAAAAGG
The DNA here is from genome assembly GCF_001579175.1 of Streptococcus oralis. Classification (GTDB taxonomy): domain Bacteria; phylum Bacillota; class Bacilli; order Lactobacillales; family Streptococcaceae; genus Streptococcus; species Streptococcus oralis_O. The sequence continues at coordinate 40,443 of NZ_KQ970761.1, read as the reverse complement.
AAATACCAAGTAGATAAAAAGTAAGATTCTAGGTCTTTAGACTGATTTTTAGCACTCTTGACAAAAGAGTGCTAATTTTTTGAGTTTTTGTCTTGACATTCTCTTCTAAGGGTGTATAATAGAATCATGAGTTAGCACTTGTGTGTATCGAGTGCTAATCGATCTGACAGAGAGGAGTGATGAGATGGTTACAGAACGTCAGCAGGATATTTTAAATCTGATTATTGACATCTTTACCAAAACGCACGAACCTGTCGGATCCAAAGCGCTACAAGAGTCTATTAATTCTAGTAGTGCTACCATTCGTAATGATATGGCAGCTCTAGAAAAACAAGGGTTGCTTGAGAAAGCTCATACTTCAAGTGGTCGGATGCCTAGTGTGGCTGGTTTTCAGTACTATGTAAAACACTCCTTGGCTTTTGATCGACTGGCTGAAAATGAGGTTTATGAGATTGTCAAAGCCTTTGATCAGGAGTTCTTCAAACTAGAGGATATTTTGCAAGAGGCTGCCAATTTACTGACAGACTTGAGTGGCTGTACGGTAGTAGCACTGGATGTTGAGCCGAGTAGACAGCGCCTGACGGCCTTCGATATTGTCGTTCTAGGACAACATACTGCTCTTGCAGTTTTCACCCTAGACGAGTCTCGAACGGTTACCAGTCAGTTTTTGATTCCAAGAAATTTCTTGCAGGAAGATTTGCTGAAACTGAAGAGCATCATTCAGGAACGTTTCCTCGGTCACACCGTTCTGGATATTCACTACAAGATTCGGACGGAGATTCCGCAGATTATCCAGCGTTACTTTACGACAACGGACAATGTCATGGATCTCTTTGAACACATTTTTAAAGAAATGTTCAACGAAAACATTGTAGTATCTGGCAAGGTTAATCTCTTGAATTTTGCCAATCTAGCAGCCTATCAGTTCTTTGACCAACCACAGAAGGTGGCCTTGGAAATTCGTGAAGGTCTGCATGAAGATCAGATGCAAAATGTGCGTGTTGCGGACAGTCAAGAGTCTTGTCTGGCAGACCTAGCAGTGATTAGCAGTAAATTCCTCATTCCTTATCGGGGTTTTGGAATTCTAGCGATTATCGGTCCGGTCAATCTGGATTACCAGCAATTGGTCAACCAAGTCAATGTGGTCAATCGTGTTTTGACCATGAAGTTGACAGATTTTTATCGCTATCTCAGCAGTAATCATTACGAAGTACATTAAGATTGAAATCATTAAAGGAGGCGAAAATGGCCCAAGATAAAAAAAACGAAGAAATGAAAGAAGAGGAAGTTGTGGAAACAACTGAAGAAACAACTCCTGAAAAGTCAGAGTTGGACTTGGCAAATGAACGTGCGGATGAGTTCGAAAACAAATACCTTCGCGCTCATGCAGAAATGCAAAATATTCAACGCCGTGCCAATGAAGAACGTCAAAACTTGCAACGTTATCGTAGTCAAGATTTGGCGAAAGCAATCTTACCATCGCTCGACAACTTAGAACGTGCTCTGGCTGTTGAAGGTTTGACAGACGATGTCAAAAAAGGATTGGAGATGGTGCAAGAGAGCTTGGTTCACGCTTTGAAAGATGAAGGAATTGAAGAAATCGCAGCTGACGGCGAATTTGACCCTAACTATCACATGGCCATTCAAACAATCCCAGCAGACGATGAACATCCAGCAGATACCATCGCCCAAGTCTTCCAAAAAGGCTACAAACTCCATGACCGCATCCTACGCCCAGCCATGGTGGTGGTTTATAACTAAGATACAAAGCCCGTAAAAAGCTCACAGTAAAAATAGGAGATTGACGAAGTGTTCGATGAACACAAGAAAATCTATCTTTTTTACCCAGAGCTTAGGGCG
>NZ_KQ970761.1:29229-38481 GCF_001579175.1 Streptococcus oralis | reverse complement strand
AAAATCTATCTTTTTTACCCAGAGCTTAGGGCGTGTTCGATTAGGCAATTCTGACGGTAGCTAAAGCAACTCGTCAGAAAACGGCAATCGCTATGGCGTTTGCCTAGCCTCCTTACTAACTCGTCGTCGAAATAATATCGATTTCGACTCCTCGTGTCGCAACATATATACATTGAAAACCTGTCCGAAACGACAATAAACTATGAAGAAAGTTAAGAAAGTTGTTCAGCTTTGCAATAGTGAGCAAAGCGAACCAAAGACGATACTCTTCGCCGTGGCGTTATTTGCGCAAACTTTGAGACCTTAGGCTCAAAGTTTAGTCAAAGAGATTGACGAGTCAAGCTCTGACGGCGTCGCCACCTAAGAAGAGGATCAAAAAGAAAGAATATAAAATTTAAGGAGAAAAACACATGTCTAAAATTATCGGTATTGACTTAGGTACAACAAACTCAGCAGTAGCAGTTCTTGAAGGAACTGAGAGCAAAATCATCGCAAACCCAGAAGGAAACCGCACAACTCCATCTGTAGTATCATTCAAAAACGGAGAAATCATCGTTGGTGACGCAGCAAAACGTCAAGCAGTCACAAACCCAGATACAGTTATTTCTATCAAGTCTAAGATGGGTACTTCTGAAAAAGTTTCTGCTAACGGTAAAGAATATACTCCACAAGAAATCTCAGCTATGATTCTTCAATACTTGAAAGGTTACGCTGAAGATTACCTTGGTGAAAAAGTAACCAAAGCGGTTATCACAGTTCCAGCTTACTTTAACGATGCTCAACGTCAAGCAACAAAAGACGCTGGTAAAATCGCTGGTCTTGAAGTAGAACGTATCGTCAACGAACCAACTGCAGCAGCTCTTGCTTACGGTTTGGACAAGACTGACAAAGAAGAAAAAATCTTGGTATTCGACCTTGGTGGTGGTACATTCGACGTCTCTATCCTTGAATTGGGTGACGGTGTCTTCGATGTATTGTCAACTGCAGGGGACAACAAACTCGGTGGTGACGACTTTGACCAAAAAATCATTGACCACTTGGTTGCAGAATTCAAGAAAGAAAATGGTATCGATTTGTCAAACGACAAGATGGCTCTTCAACGTTTGAAAGACGCAGCTGAAAAAGCGAAGAAAGACCTTTCTGGTGTAACTTCAACACAAATCAGCTTGCCATTTATCACTGCTGGTGAGGCTGGACCTCTTCACTTGGAAATGAGTTTGACTCGTGCGAAATTTGACGATTTGACTCGTGACCTTGTAGAACGTACAAAAGTTCCAGTTCGTCAAGCCCTTTCAGATGCAGGTTTGAGCTTGTCAGAAATCGACGAAGTTATCCTTGTTGGTGGTTCAACTCGTATCCCAGCCGTTGTAGAAGCTGTGAAAGCTGAAACTGGTAAAGAACCAAACAAATCAGTAAACCCTGATGAAGTAGTTGCTATGGGTGCAGCTATCCAAGGTGGTGTGATTACTGGTGATGTCAAAGACGTTGTCCTTCTTGACGTAACACCATTGTCACTTGGTATCGAAACAATGGGTGGCGTCTTTACAAAACTGATCGAGCGCAACACAACAATTCCAACATCTAAATCACAAGTCTTCTCAACTGCGGCAGACAACCAACCAGCCGTTGATATCCACGTTCTTCAAGGGGAACGCCCAATGGCAGCAGATAACAAGACTCTTGGACGTTTCCAATTGACAGATATCCCAGCTGCACCTCGTGGTATTCCACAAATCGAAGTAACATTTGACATCGATAAGAACGGTATCGTGTCTGTTAAGGCCAAAGACCTTGGAACTCAAAAAGAACAAACAATTGTTATCCAATCTAACTCAGGTTTGACAGACGAAGAAATCGACCGCATGATGAAAGATGCAGAAGCTAACGCTGAAGCAGATAAGAAACGTAAAGAAGAAGTTGACCTTCGTAACGAAGTAGACCAAGCAATCTTTGCGACTGAAAAGACTATCAAGGAAACTGAAGGAAAAGGTTTCGACGCAGAACGTGACGCTGCACAAGCTGCCCTTGATGAGCTTAAGAAAGCGCAAGAAGACAACAACTTGGACGAAATGAAAGCAAAACTCGAAGCTTTGAACGAAAAAGCTCAAGGCCTTGCTGTGAAACTCTACGAACAAGCCGCAGCAGCTCAACAAGCTCAAGCAGGAGCAGAAGGTGCACAAGCAACAGGAAACGCAGGCGATGACGTCGTAGACGGAGAGTTTACTGAAAAGTAAGATGCAAAGCCCGTTAAAACCTCACAGTGAAAATAGGAAATCTGACGCAGAAACTTTAGTTTCTAGGAAGATTTGTCTTTTTCACCAAGAGGTTAGGGAGTGCTCGATTTAGCAGTACTAGTTTGATTTTTAAAACTCGAACGTCGTAGTGATAGTAAGAAATCCAGAGGTTGCAACCCAGCCTCTGTTTTTCGGTAAAATAGAGGATGTTGTGTATGAAAAAAGTACTTTGTATCATTTATCCTAATTTTTCTCTTTATGAGATAACCACTTTAACGAGTACTTTGGCTCTGTCCTTTGATATCACGATTGATTATGTAGCTTCTGATCATTCAATGGTGGTTTCTGAGGATGGCTTGCCTTGTCGACCGACGAAAACATTGGATCAAATCCGTATAGAAGATTATTCTTGTGTGATTTTGCCAGGAATGGTAAATATAGGTCCTGCTCTACAAGATGAGAAATTGATTTCGTTTTTGAGAAATCTTGATGAGCAAGATATCCTAATTGCAGCCATTTCTTCAGCGCCAGTTTTATTGGCGAAAGCAGGCTTGTTGAACGACACGAAATTTACAGGTGGAATTTGGCAAAACTTCTTTGACTATTTTGAATTTCTTCCACGTGAAAATTTCCAACCGAAAGTTCTTGTGCAAGATAAACATATCATTACGGCTGTAGGTTTTGCACATCAAGAGTTTGCGAGAAAAGTGATTCTCGGTTTAGGGTTGGCAGAGAATACGGACAACTATTTTAAAGAACAGAACGAGTATGCTGAAGAGGATTTGATATTTACTCTATCAGACGAAGAGTTTGATCAAGTGAAGCAGAGTATAGAAAATACCCTCTAATGATTTACCTATAAATTATAGAAAGGAACAAAGAGTGTTCGTAACTGAACACGGGTTCCAAAATTTCTGACTCAATATAAAAGAAAGGAATTGAACCCGACCTAAATCGTGGTTTGATTCACAATATCAATAGAAAGGAACAAGGGTGTTCGTAATTGAACTCGAGCGGAAAGCTTGGAAATTAGATAAACCTCCTAAGAAATCAGGATTTCTTGTCGGTTTCCTAAATTTCAGTCGCTTTCTGTTCGCTCTTAGTATCTTGTATGAACAATACTGAATTTTATGATCGTCTGGGAGTGTCAAAAAACGCTTCGGCAGACGAGATCAAAAAGGCTTATCGTAAGCTTTCGAAAAAATATCACCCAGATATCAACAAGGAACCTGGAGCTGAGGAAAAGTACAAGGAAGTTCAAGAAGCCTATGAGACTTTGAGTGATGACCAAAAACGTGCAGCCTACGACCAATATGGTGCTGCGGGTGCCAACGGTGGCTTTGGTGGTGCTGGTGGTTTCGGTGGCTTTGACGGAGCAGGTGGCTTCGGTGGTTTTGAAGATATCTTCTCAAGTTTTTTCGGAGGAGGCGGAGCTTCGCGCAACCCAAACGCCCCTCGTCAAGGGGATGATCTCCAGTACCGTGTGAATTTGACTTTTGAAGAAGCCGTCTTCGGAACGGAAAAAGAAGTGAAATACAACCGTGAAGCAAGCTGTCGTACATGTAACGGATCTGGTGCTAAGCCAGGAACAAGTCCAGTCACTTGTGGACGCTGTCATGGCGCTGGTGTCATTAACGTTGATACGCAGACTCCTCTTGGTATGATGCGTCGCCAAGTAACTTGTGATGTCTGTCATGGTCGCGGAAAAGAAATAAAAGATCCATGTACTACCTGTCATGGAACAGGTCATGAAAAACAAGCTCATAGCGTACATGTAAAAATCCCTGCTGGTGTGGAAACTGGTCAACAAATCCGCTTAGCTGGTCAAGGTGAAGCAGGCTTTAACGGTGGACCTTATGGTGACTTGTATGTAGTGGTTTCAGTAGAAGCCAGCGATAAGTTTGAACGTGAAGGAACAACTATTTTCTACAAGTTAAATCTTAATATCGTCCAAGCTACTCTTGGAGATACTGTGGAAATTCCAACCGTGCATGGTGCTGTTGAATTGGTTATCCCAGAAGGAACTCAGACTGGCAAGAAATTCCGCCTACGTGGCAAGGGAGCACCGAGCCTTCGTGGTGGTGCTGTTGGTGACCAATACGTCACTGTTAATGTCGTGACTCCGACAGTTTTGAACGATCGCCAAAAAGCAGCGCTTAAAGAATTCGCAGCTGCAGGCGACTTGAAAGTCAATCCAAAGAAAAAGGGCTTCTTTGACCATATAAAAGATGCCTTCGAAGGAGAATAAAGTAAAAAGAGCCTCAAGGCTCTTTTTTGTATAATTTTGGGAAATTTAGTATCGAAAAATCATTTTCCAGTTAGTCTACTATCTATACTTATGAGTGAGCAAGCCAGCCTCATCCATCTCCTGGATGAGTTGCTTGATTTCCGATTCTTTGCCAGGCTTAACGGTGACGGTATCAATGTGGTTAATCGCCGAATTATCCTGAATATCTACCAAGGTCAAGGCTTTTTCATAGAATACGATTCCCTTTTTGAGACTTTTCAGATCCTTCCAAGCTAGAATTGTGTAAGAAGAATTTGATTTCTTTCCTTTTTCTTGGAAATACTCCTCGCCTTCCTCCTCTAAAAATTGTATTAAACCACGATTGAATAAGTTGTCTCCAACTTTATAGTAGGAAATATCTCTTGTCTGGAGGACATAGACTTTCAGTCGGTTTTTGGTGAGTTTTGGACTTTCTTTTAGGACGGGGTGGCTATTGATGACCTCGTCTGAAAAAGTAACATAAAAATTTAAGCCTCCACCTTCGTATTGATAATGTCCATCTGATTCGACCTTCTCAGGAGGGAGGTCAAGGGAGATAAAGATTTGTTTTAAGGTTTCATTTCCATTTCGGATGTCACTCGGTGAGGCCTTGAAAAGATTCATCACTAGTAGAAATGCTAGGGCTGTAAGTAGGCAGAGACAGCCGCAAATAATCGCGATGACCTTCGCTAGAACTTTTAAAGACTGTTTCATTTTCATTCCCTCCCTTTTCTGTTCGAATCTAGTAACCCAAAATGGAATTAAGGAAAGTTGGAGGCTTTCTTATTCTTGTTTTTCTTCTTGGAGGACTGCCATTCTAGTCTGGAAATCTTTTTCTAAAACTTTGAACTTGTAGGTCAAGTCTTTTTGGTATTCCTTGATAAGGGATTTTTGTTGGTCGATGATTTGTAGGCTGTTTTGGATGATATCCAAATCATCCTTGATAGCTTGGACGCGGTCAGTTGTATCTAGCACTTCATCCTGAATGGCTTGGCGATTTTTCACGACAAAATAACTTCCAGCTGCAGCTCCTGCAAATAGCAGTAGATTTGATAGTTTCATGGCATCTCCTTAAGCGTTTTTAATGGTTTCAGCGACTTGGGCAAGTTTGTCAAAGTCAGGTTCGTGGGCGATAAAGTCAATCTTGAGGTCATCTTCTGCATCGTAGCGAGGTACGAGATGCACGTGAGTATGAAAGACTGTTTGACCAGCAACTTCCTCACAGTTGGCAATGATATTCATGCCGACAGCCTTGGTAGCCTTCATAACTTTTTGAGCCACTGTTGGCACTTGGGCAAAGAGTTGGCTGGCACTTGCGGCATCCATCTCTAAAAGATTGCGATAATGTTCTTTTGGTACGATTAACGTGTGTCCAGGCGTTACTTGAGAGATATCAAGAAAGGCAAGAACCTGCTCATCTTCGTATACTTTTGAAGCAGGAATCTCCCCTGCGATAATCTTACAAAAAATGCAATCTGACATAAAATCCACCTCTACTGTATTGAATTTTGATATAATATAGCTACATTATACCAGATTCGGAGAAAATATGTTAGAAATTAAAAACCTGACAGGAGGCTATGTTCACGTTCCTGTCTTGAAAGATGTGTCTTTTACAGTTGAAAGTGGGCAGTTGGTCGGTTTGATTGGTCTCAACGGTGCTGGGAAATCAACAACAATCAATGAAATTATCGGTCTTCTGACACCTTATAGTGGGGAAATCAAGATTAACGGTCTCACCTTGCGAGAAGATGCGACTAGCTACCGCAAGCAGATTGGTTATATCCCAGAAACGCCTAGTCTGTATGAGGAATTGACCCTCAGAGAGCATATCGAGACGGTTGCCATGGCCTATGGTATTGAGCAAAAAGTGGCTTTTGATCGTGTGGAACCTTTGTTAAAAATGTTTCGTTTGAATCAAAAATTAGACTGGTTTCCAGTACATTTCTCAAAAGGGATGAAGCAGAAGGTCATGATTATCTGTGCATTTGTGGTAGATCCTAGCCTCTTTATCGTGGATGAGCCTTTTCTTGGGCTCGATCCGCTGGCGATTGCCGACTTGATTCAGCTTTTGGAAGTAGAAAAGCAAAAAGGCAAGTCCATTCTCATGAGTACCCACGTGCTGGATTCAGCGGAGAAGATGTGTGATGCCTTTGTCATCCTCCACAAGGGGGAGGTGCGGGCTCAGGGGAATCTCCAGCAACTCCGCGAGGCCTTTGCTATGCCTGAGGCTAGCTTGAACGACATTTACTTGGCTCTGACCAAAGAGGAGGACCTATGAAAGACTTGTTTTTAAAGAGAAAGCAGGCTTTTCGTAAGGAGTGTGTCGGCTATCTCCGTTATGTTCTCAATGACCACTTTGTCTTGTTTCTGCTGGTTCTCATCGGTTTTCTAGCCTACCAGTACAGTCAACTCTTGCAAGATTTTCCTGAAAATCATTGGCCCATCCTCTTGTTTTTGGGAATTGTATCTGCCTTGCTTTTGGCTTGGGGAGGAATCACGACCTACATAGAAGTGCCTGACAAGCTCTTTCTCTTAGTAGCTGAAGAGGAGGTTAAGTCATACCTCAAAGGGCAGACGATGCGTTCATTGGTTTTCTGGACAATTGTTCAAACCCTCTTTTTACTCCTGTTTGCACCCTTGTTTTTAGCTATGGGCTATGGTTTTCCAGTCTTTCTCATCTATGTGGTTTTATTGGGAGCTGGAAAATATCTCCTCTTTCGCCAAAAAGCCAGCAAATTTTTCACTGAAACTGGACTGGACTGGGACTACGTTATCACCCAAGAAAGCAAGCGCAAGCAAGTCTTGCTTCGTTTCTTTGCTCTCTTTACTCAGGTCAAGGGCGTTTCAAACAGTGTCAAACGTCGTGCTTATCTGGATTTCCTCCTAAAGACTGTTCAAAAGGTGCCTGGGAAGATCTGGCAAAACCTCTATCTTCGTTCTTACTTGCGAAATGGAGACCTCTTTGCCCTCAGTTTGCGCCTCTTGCTCCTATCCTTGTTAGCTGTGATCTTTATCGAGCAGTCTTGGATTGCGACAGCAGTGGTTGTCCTCTTTAATTACCTCATGCTCTTCCAGTTGTTGGCTCTCTATCGTGCTTTTGACTACCAGTACTTGACCCAGCTCTTTCCTTTGGAAAAGGGTGAAAAAGAGAAGGGCTTGAAACAGATAGTGCTCGGTGTTGGAAGTGTCGTTCTTTTGTTGGAATTGCTAGTCGGAGCAGTCGTTTTTCAAGAAAAAATAGCCTTGTTGGTTCTTGTGGGAGCAAGTCTTGTCCTACAATTGTTTTATTTACCTTACCAAGTGAAAAGATTGGTTGACGAATAGACCAAAAACTAGTAGAATAGTAAGGAAACTTTATACGGAGGAAAGAAATGGACTTGGGTGATATTGAGCTAACGCTGACCCCTATACCCGGGAAGAGCGGCAAGGCTTATATGGGAAGCTATCCTGATGGGAAGCGCGTCTTTGTAAAAATGAACACCTCTCCAATCCTACCTGGCCTAGCCAGAGAACAAATCGCTCCTCAATTACTATGGACTCGTCGTTTGTCAGATGGCCGTGATATGTGTGCTCAGGAATGGCTGACGGGCAAAATCTTGACCCCTTACGATATGAATCGCAAGCAGATTATCAATATCTTGAACCGTCTCCACCGCTCGCGTCCCTTGATGAAGCAGTTGAGTCGTTTGGGATATACCATGGAAAAACCAGTTGATTTGTTGCGTTCTTGGAAACAAGAAGCACCAGAAATCTTGCAACAGAATCACTACTTGAATAGTGTGATTGCTGAACTAGGTAAGACGGTTCCAGGCTTTAGGGAAGATCATGCAACGATTGTACATGGAGACCTTCGCCATAGTAATTGGATTGAGACAGAGAGTGGGCTTGTTTATCTAGTGGATTGGGATTCGGTTCGTCTGACGGATCGTATGTTTGATGTGGCGCATTTGCTATGCCACTACATTCCAGATCATCAGTGGCGTCAATGGTTGAGAGACTACGGCTATAAGTACAATCAGACAGTGTTAGATAAATTGTATTGGTATGGTCAGTATTCTTACTTGAACCAGATTGCCAAATACTGTGAAAATCAAGATTTAGACAATGTAAACCGGGAGATTTATGCCTTGCGTGTCTTCCGTGACAAGTATGGAAAGAAGAGATGAGAGTTAGAAATCGTAAAGGGGCGACAGAGTTACTAGAGGCTAATCCCCAGTATGTGGTCCTCAATCCCTCGGAAGCTAAAGGGAAATGGCGAGACTTGTTTGGAAATGATCATCCGATTCATATTGAGGTTGGAAGTGGGAAAGGTGCCTTTGTATCAGGAATGGCCAAGCAAAACCCTGACATCAACTATATCGGGATTGACATCCAAAAGTCGGTATTGAGTTATGCCTTGGACAAGGTATTAGAAGTTGGAGTGCCCAACATCAAATTGCTGTGGGTAGATGGTTCAGATTTGACAGACTACTTTGAAGACGGTGAGATTGATCGTCTCTACCTAAACTTTTCTGATCCCTGGCCTAAAAAACGCCATGAAAAACGCCGTCTGACCTACAAGAGTTTCTTGGACACCTTCAAGCGTATCTTGCCAGAAAATGGGGAAATCCATTTCAAGACAGACAATCGTGGCTTGTTTGAGTACAGCTTGGTGAGTTTTTCTCAGTATGGGATGAAACTGAACGGGGTTTGGTTGGACTTACATGCCAGTGATTTTGAAGGCAATGTCATGACAGAATATGAGCAAAA
>NZ_KQ970761.1:25793-29209 GCF_001579175.1 Streptococcus oralis | reverse complement strand
TGTCATGACAGAATATGAGCAAAAATTCTCCAACAAGGGTCAAGTAATCTACCGAGTTGAGGCAGAATTTTAAGAAATAGCTTAAAAATCAGCCGTTTGAGTGCTTATACTTTACATAAATTGACAAACGTGCTATACTGATAGTAAGAATATGAGAAAGAGAGGCGGGGAAATATCTTCGCCTCTTGCTTATGAGGAGGTGGACGCAATCGCAACAATCGTAGAATTAGTCAGAGAAGTTGTAGAACCTGTCATCCAAGCACCTTTTGAACTCGTGGATATCGAGTATGGAAAGATTGGCAGTGACATGATTCTCAGTATTTTTGTAGATAAACCTGAAGGAATTACCTTGAACGACACGGCAGACCTGACAGAAATTATCAGTCCTGTCTTAGACACCATCAAGCCCGATCCCTTCCCAGAACAATATTTCCTAGAAATCACCAGTCCAGGCTTGGAACGTCCTTTGAAAACCAAGGATGCCGTCGCTGGAGCAGTTGGAAAATACATCCATGTCGGGCTCTACCAAGCCATTGATAAGCAAAAAGTCTTTGAAGGAACCTTGGTATCCTTTGAAGGGGATGAGTTGACCATGGAATATATGGACAAGACACGTAAGAAAACCGTTCAAATTCCATACAGTTTAGTATCAAAAGCACGTTTAGCAGTAAAACTATAGAAAAGAAAGGATAGCTTTTGAGGATTCAAAAGTAAAAAGAACATGAGTAAAGAAATGCTAGAGGCCTTCCGCATTTTGGAAGAAGACAAGGGAATCAAAAAAGAAGACATCATCGACGCAGTAGTAGAGTCGCTTCGTTCCGCTTATCGCAGACGCTATGGTCAATCTGACAGCGTAGCTATTGACTTCAACGAAAAAACAGGTGATTTTACTGTCTATACTGTCCGTGAAGTTGTAGATGAAGTATTTGATAGCCGTTTGGAAATCAGCTTGAAAGATGCCCTTGCCATTAATTCAGCCTATGAGCTTGGTGACAAAATCAAGTTTGAAGAAGCACCAGCTGAGTTTGGTCGTGTAGCAGCCCAATCTGCTAAACAAACCATTATGGAAAAAATGCGCAAGCAAACACGTGCCATCACTTATAATACATACAAAGAACATGAACAAGAAATCATGTCTGGTACTGTAGAACGCTTTGACAACCGTTTCATCTATGTCAACCTTGGCAGCATCGAAGCCCAATTGTCAAAACAAGATCAAATCCCTGGAGAAGTTTTTGCTTCTCACGATCGTATCGAAGTTTATGTCTACAAAGTTGAAGACAATCCTCGTGGCGTCAACGTCTTTGTCAGTCGTAGCCATCCAGAGATGATTAAGCGTTTGATGGAGCAAGAAATTCCAGAAGTTTATGACGGAACTGTTGAAATCATGAGTGTGGCCCGTGAAGCAGGTGACCGTACCAAGGTTGCTGTTCGTAGCCACAATCCAAACGTGGACGCTATCGGGACAATCGTTGGTCGTGGTGGTGCCAATATCAAGAAGATCACTAGCAAGTTCCACCCAGCTCGCTACGACGCCAAGAGCGACCGCATGATTCCTGTCGAAGAAAACATCGACGTTATCGAGTGGGTAGCAGATCCAGCTGAGTTTATCTACAATGCTATCGCACCTGCAGAGGTTGACCAAGTTATCTTTGATGAAAATGACAGCAAACGTGCCTTGGTCGTTGTACCTGATAACAAGCTTTCTCTAGCTATCGGTCGTCGTGGACAAAACGTTCGCTTGGCGGCTCACTTGACGGGTTACCGTATCGATATCAAGTCTGCCAGCGAATTTGAAGCTATGGAAGAAGCAGGTCAAGTGGATTACGCAGCTGCGGACGAATTGATCGAAGAATAAAAGCTGCTAGAGGAGGGAAAGATGAAAACAAGAAAAATCCCTTTGCGCAAGTCTGTTGTATCCAATGAAGTGATTGATAAGCGTGATCTGCTCCGCATTGTCAAGAACAAAGAAGGACAGGTCTTTATCGATCCGACAGGCAAGGCCAATGGCCGTGGCGCTTATATCAAGCTAGACAATGCAGAAGCCCTAGAGGCAAAAAAGAAGAAAGTCTTTAACCGCAGCTTTAACATGGAAGTGGAAGAAAGCTTTTATGACGAGTTGATCGCTTATGTGGATCACAAAGTGAAAAGAAGAGAGTTAGGACTTGAATAAGCAAAAGATAAGCAATCTCTTGGGACTTGCTCAACGAGCAGGCCGGATCATATCGGGTGAGGAATTGGTGGTCAAGTCCATCCAAGATCAGAAAGCCAAGCTAGTCTTTCTAGCTCATGATGCTGGTCCCAATCTGACCAAGAAGATTCAAGATAAAAGTGACTATTATCAAGTAGAAGTTATAACCGTGTTTTCAACACTGGAATTAAGCATAGCAGTCGGAAAATCGAGAAAGGTTTTGGCTGTGACAGATGCTGGATTTACAAAGAAAATGAGGTCTCTTATGGAATAGAAGAGGAGGACATGATTTGTCTAAGAAAAGATTGTACGAAATCGCAAAAGAACTTGGAAAAGAAAGTAAAGAAGTTGTAGCGCGTGCAAAAGAGTTGGGCTTGGATGTGAAAAGCCACTCATCGAGCGTGGAAACCGCTGCTGCTGAGCAAATCGCGGCTAGCTTTAAACCTGCACCTGCTCCTAAGGCAGAAGCAAAAGCTGTAGCACCAAAAGCAAGTGTAGAAAAGAAAGCGGAAAAGTCTGTTTCGGCTAAACTAGCTGTCGCAAAGGAAGAGAGCAAACCAGCTACACCTGCAGCTCCTAAGGAAGAAAAAGTTGTGGCTGCAAGACCGCAGAGCCGAAACTTCAAGGCGGAGCGTGAGGCACGTGCTAAAGAGCAGGCAGAGCGACGCAAACAAAACAAGGGCAATAACCGTGACCAACAACAAAACGGTAACCGTCCGAAAAACGACGGCCGTAATGGTGGTAAACCTGGTCAAGGAAACCGCGACAATCGCCGATTTAACGACCAAGGGAAGAAACCACAAGGTCAAGGAAATCGTAGCAATGATCGCCGTCAGCAACAAGACTTCCAGCCAAAACAAGCTGGTCCACGTGTTGACTTTAAAGCCCGTGCAGCAGCCCTAAAAGCAGAGCAAAACGCAGAGTACGCACGCTCAAGCGAGGAGCGCTTCAAACAATCACAAGCTGCTAAAGAAGCCTTGGCTCAAGCTAATAAACGCAAGGAGCCTGAAGAAATCTTTGAAGAAGCTGCTAAGCTAGCTGAACAAACGCAGCCAGCAGTAACAGTAGCTCCTGTAGCGAAAGAAGCGCCAGTGGATACACGTCGTAAAAAACAAGCTCGACCAGACAAAGAACGTGATGATTATGATCACGAAGAAGATGGTCCTAGAAAACAACAAAAGAATCGAAGTAGTCAGAATCAAGTGAGAAATCAAAGAAATAGTAA
>NZ_KQ970761.1:0-25503 GCF_001579175.1 Streptococcus oralis | reverse complement strand
ATCAAGTGAGAAACAAAGAAATAGTAACTGGAATAACAACAAGAAAAATAAAAAGGGAACAAGCAAAACAACCGTAACCAGACTCCAAAACCTGTTACAGAGCGTAAGTTCCACGAATTGCCAACAGAATTTGAATATACAGATGGTATGACTGTTGCGGAAATCGCAAAACGTATCAAACGTGAACCAGCTGAAATCGTTAAGAAACTCTTTATGATGGGTGTTATGGCCACACAAAACCAATCTTTGGATGGTGACACCATTGAACTCCTATTGGTAGATTATGGTATTGAAGCCAAACAAAAGGTTGAAGTGGACAATGCGGACATCGAACGTTTCTTCGTTGAAGATGGTTATCTCAATGAAGATGAATTGGTTGAGCGTCCACCAGTTGTGACCATCATGGGGCACGTTGACCATGGTAAAACAACCCTTCTAGATACCCTTCGTAACTCTCGTGTTGCAACAGGAGAAGCAGGTGGGATTACTCAGCATATCGGTGCCTACCAAATCGTTGAAAACGGCAAGAAGATTACCTTCCTTGATACACCAGGACACGCGGCCTTTACATCGATGCGTGCGCGTGGTGCATCTGTTACCGATATTACCATCTTGGTTGTAGCGGCAGACGACGGGGTTATGCCTCAGACTATCGAAGCCATCAACCACTCAAAAGCAGCCAACGTTCCAATCATTGTAGCCATCAACAAGATTGATAAACCAGGTGCCAACCCAGAACGCGTTATCGGTGAATTGGCAGAGCATGGTGTTATGTCAACAGCTTGGGGTGGAGATTCTGAATTTGTCGAAATCTCAGCTAAGTTCAACCAAAACATCGATGAACTCTTGGAAACAGTCCTTCTTGTGGCTGAAATTCAAGAACTCAAGGCAGACCCAACAGTGCGTGCTATCGGTACGGTTATTGAAGCTCGTTTGGATAAAGGGAAAGGTGCGGTCGCAACCCTTCTTGTGCAACAAGGTACTCTGAATGTGCAAGACCCTATCGTTGTCGGAAATACCTTCGGTCGTGTACGTGCCATGACCAATGACCTTGGTCGTCGTGTTAAGGTTGCAGGTCCATCAACACCGGTTTCTATCACAGGTTTGAACGAAGCACCAATGGCGGGTGACCACTTTGCCGTTTACGAAGATGAAAAATCTGCGCGTGCAGCCGGTGAAGAACGTGCCAAACGTGCCCTTATGAAACAACGTCAAGCTACCCAACGTGTCAGCCTTGAAAACCTCTTCGATACACTCAAAGCTGGTGAGCTCAAGTCAGTCAACGTTATCATCAAGGCCGACGTACAAGGTTCGGTTGAAGCCCTTTCTGCCTCACTTCAAAAGATTGACGTAGAAGGTGTAAAAGTTACCATCGTTCACTCAGCGGTCGGTGCCATCAATGAATCTGACGTGACTCTTGCGGAAGCTTCAAATGCCTTTATCGTTGGTTTCAACGTACGTCCTACACCACAAGCTCGTCAACAAGCAGATGCTGACGATGTCGAAATCCGTCTCCACAGCATTATCTACAAGGTTATCGAAGAGATGGAAGAAGCCATGAAAGGGATGTTGGATCCTGAATTTGAAGAAAAAATCATCGGTGAAGCTCTTATCCGTGAAACCTTTAAGGTGTCTAAAGTGGGAACTATCGGTGGATTTATGGTTATCAACGGTAAGGTTACCCGTGACTCTAAAGTTCGTGTAATCCGTGACGGTGTTGTTATCTATGACGGTGAACTCGCAAGCTTGAAACACTACAAAGACGACGTGAAAGAAGTTACAAACGGTCGTGAAGGTGGATTGATGATTGAGGGCTACAATGATATCAAGATGGATGATGTGATTGAGGCCTATGTCATGGAAGAAATCAAACGTTAAGATTTTTGCTCCTTTCTTAGGTGGTGAGGGACGCAAGCAAACCGATGGTTTCATTGCTTATTTTTGAGCCTAGAGTCTCAAAAATCCCCTGTGATGGGACTGATAAATTAGTCCCATCACTTTCACCACAGCGAAAGAAGTGGACAAATTGAACTTCGTTTCAATTTGAGCTGAAAATCAATAAATTTAAAATAGCTAGGTCTGCTGGCCTAGCTTTTGGTCCAAAGTAGAGAAAGGAATATCATGGCAAATCATTTCCGTATGGATCGTGTGGGCATGGAAATCAAGCGTGAAGTCAATGAGATTTTGCAAAAGAAAGTCCGTGATCCGCGTGTCCAAGGTGTGACCATCACAGATGTTCAGATGCTAGGTGACTTGTCTGTTGCCAAGGTTTACTACACTATTTTGAGTAACCTTGCTTCGGATAACCAAAAAGCTCAAATCGGGCTTGAGAAAGCAACTGGTACCATCAAACGTGAACTTGGTCGCAATTTAAAATTGTACAAAATTCCAGATTTAACCTTCGTCAAAGACGAGTCCATCGAATATGGAAATAAGATTGACGAGATGCTACGCAATCTGGATAAGAACTAAGAAAGGGGGGCAACCCTCTTTTTTGTTGCCAGAGTAGGATAATTGCTATTTGACGATGTATCTATCTAATAAAAATCGGTTTAAAAAATTTGTAAATTTCAAATAGTATGATATGATAAAGCTTGATATAAATGAAAAACGGAGAGACATATGGCTAAACAAGATATAGCTATGCAAGTATTGCAACAAGTGGTAAAACTTCCCGTAGTCAAAGTTAATCGAGAGAAATTTTTAGTAGAAAAGTTTTCAAAGGAACTAGACCGTAAGGATATTGCAACCTTATTAGAACAAGGGCCGACTTCTTTGTTACCTCAGGAAAGTTTGGACCGAGTGGCAAAGGCCTGTATTAAGGACAATGTCTTGCTGGCCAGTGGAACTTCGGTTTTGGCAGGTCTACCTGGAGGCATAGCCATGGCAATCACCATTCCGACAGATGTAGCCCAATTTTACGCTTTCTCATTAAAACTAGCTCAGGAACTAGGGTATATTTACGGATTTGATGATTTATGGGCATCGCGCAATGAGTTAAGCGAGGAAGCTAAAAACACACTCCTACTGTATCTCGGTGTGATGCTGGGAGTAAATGGTGCAGGTGCCCTACTTCGATCAGGCGGTGTGACAGTAGCCAAGCAAGTCATAAAAGTAGTGAACAAGAAAGCTTTGACAAAGACGCTCTGGTATCCTATTTTAGAGAAAATTTTGAAAATTTTTGGTGTTAATCTGACAAAAGGAGGCTTAGCCAAAGGAATGGGGAAAGTGATTCCTATCCTAGGCGGAGTCATTTCAGGTGGCTTAACCTTTGGGACCATGAAGCCGATGGGAGAAAGATTGCAACAGGAATTGTCCAAACTAGTCAACTACAATGAAGTTCAATATCAAAAAGACGTTGATATTATCCGAAAAGAAGTCGAAATCATCGAAGGAGAGTAATATGGGCTTCATTAAAATTCTAGCCAAGACTTACGGGAATTACTTTTTTACGATGCAGGGTTTAAAAGTGATGAAAACAATGAAAAAAGATGACAATCTTGTTGTTGGTCTAGGAAAGTTATTTCTTGTAGATAAGTTAATGGATACGGCTCAATGGCTCGCAAAACCAGATGATAAGGAATAACTTGAAATGAAAGAAACTAGCAGGAACTCCGCTGCTAGTTTTTTAATCTCTTCCCATATGGTATAATATAAGCAGTAAAATCATTTTAAAACATACATGGAGGTCGTCATGGATAATATCATCGATGTGTCAATACCCGTTGCGGAAGTGGTAGACAAGCATCCAGAAGTTTTGGATATTTTAGTGGAGCTCGGTTTTAGACCACTTGCTAATCCCTTGATGCGCAATACAGTCGGTCGCAAAGTGTCGCTCAAGCAGGGTTCTAAGCTCGAAGGAACTCCTATGGACAAGATTGTTCGCACACTGGAAGCGAATGGCTACGAAGTGATTGGATTAGACTAATGGCAGATGAACGGATTCATATCCTACGGGATATTTTGTTAGAATTGCACAATGGCGCCTCTCCTGAGTCAGTTCAGGAGCGTTTTGATGCGACCTTTACGGGTGTCTCAGCTATCGAGATTTCCCTCATGGAGCATGAGCTGATGAACTCAGACTCAGGTGTCACCTTTGAAGATGTCATGGAGCTCTGCGATGTCCATGCCAATCTTTTTAAAAACGCTGTTAAGGGCGTCGAAGTGGAGGATACCGAACACCCTGGCCACCCAGTTCGCGTCTTCAAGGATGAAAATCTGGCCCTCCGTGCTGCCTTGATTCGCATTCGGAGGTTGTTAGATACCTATGAGTCTATGGAAGATGAGGAAATGCTGGCGGAGATGCGTAAGGGTTTGGTTCGTCAAATGGGGCTGTTGGGCCAATTTGATATCCACTACCAGCGTAAGGAAGAGCTCTTCTTTCCCATCATGGAGCGCTATGGACACGATTCCCCTCCAAAAGTTATGTTGGGAGTGGATGACCAGATCAGAGAACTCTTTCAGACAGCTCTAGCGACAGCCAAAGCACTACCAAAAGTTCCAATTAGCACAGTAAAAGAAGATTTTGAAGCTTTTGCGACAGAGTTTGAAAGTATGATTTTCAAGGAAGAGTCCATCCTCCTCATGATTCTCCTTGAGTCTTTCACCCAGGATGATTGGCTTCAGATTGCGGAGGAGAGTGATGCTTATGGTTATGCCATCATCCGTCCGTCTGAGAAATGGATGCCAGAACGTCAGAGTTTCGTTGAGGAAAATAGCTCAGAGGAGCCCGTACAACTAGACACGGCAGAAGGTCAAGTTCAGCAAGTTATCGATACGCCTGAAGGTCAGTTTACCATTACATTTACCCCTAAGGAAAAGGAAGCAGTGCTGGACCGTCATAGTCAACAGGCTTTTGGCAATGGTTATCTCTCCGTCGAGCAGGCCAACCTCATCCTCAATCACCTCCCCATGGAGATTACCTTTGTCAATAAAGACGATATTTTCCAGTATTACAATGACAATGCGCCAGCTGATGAGATGATTTTCAAACGGACGCCGTCCCAAGTCGGGCGCAATGTTGAACTCTGTCATCCGCCTAAGTACCTAGACAAGGTCAAGACCATCATGAAGGGACTTCGTGAGGGAACCAAGGACAAGTATGAGATGTGGTTCAAGTCGGAGTCGCGAGGCAAGTTTGTCCACATCACCTATGCTGCGGTACACGATGAGAACGGGGAATTTCAAGGTGTGCTGGAGTATGTTCAGGATATTCAGCCCTACCGTGAGATTGATACGGACTATTTCCGTGGATTAGAATAAGGAGAAGCAATGAGTTACGAACAAGAATTTATGAAGGAATTTGAGGCCTGGGTCAATACCCAGATTATGATCAACGATATGGCGCACAAGGAAAGTCAAAAGGTCTACGAGGAAGACCAAGACGAGCGTGCCAAAGATGCCATGATTCGCTACGAAAGCCGCTTGGATGCTTATCAGTTCTTGCTTGGTAAGTTTGAAAATTTCAAGGCAGGCAAGGGATTCCATGATTTGCCAGAGGGCTTGTTTGGTGAGCGAAACTATTAAAATGAATATCCTATCTTGATTTTTCGCCGAAATCTTGATAAAATATCATTATTAAATCCTTGTCAGAGCAGGGATTTTTTATTGAAAGGATTTTATCATGTCAAAGAAACTCCAACGTAAAAAACAATTAAGAAACAGCCTTCGCCGTTCAGGTGCATTTTCAACTACAGTGACCAAGGTTGTAGAAGAAACAAAAAAAGTTGTGAAACATGCAGAAAAATCTGCTAGCGAAGCAGGAAAAGTTGTCTCTAAAAAAGTGGAACAAGCAGTAGAAGCGACTAAAGAGCAAGCTCAAAAAGTAGCCAATTCAGTAGAAGATTTCGCAGCTACTTTGGGTGGCCTTTCAGTAGATCGTGCTAAGACTTTCTATGATGAAGGCATCAAGTCGGCTGCTGACTTCAAAAACTGGACTGAAAAAGAACTCCTTACCTTGAAAGGAATCGGACCAGCTACAATTAAGAAATTAAAAGAACACGGAATCAGCTTCAAGTAATCTTTCTTGAACCTTGCATTTCCGAGAAAAACTTGCTACAATAGAGCCATTAGAGGTGTTTTGAATCCCACATTTTACAGAAAGTGGCGGTGCTGAGAGGTCCACAAATGTGTCAAAACTGGTTGCTGATGGATGAAAAATTGAAATAAACAAAGATGCGGGCTTGGCCCGAAATTGGGTGGTACCGCGGATAAACACATTCGTCCCTGTCATGTAGATGGCAGGGGCGATTTTTTTGTAGAAAGCGAGGTAGAAGGATGACAAGAGCAACATTACCAGAACGAATAGAGACCGAGCGTCTGGTCTTGCGAGTCCGAACAGTGGCTGATGCCGAGGATATCCATGCCTACGCTAGTCTCCCAGAGGTCGCTTATCCAGCAGCATTTCACCCCGTCAATACCTTGGAAGATGAGATTTATTATCTGGAGCATATTCTTCCTGAGCGGAATCAAAAGGAAAATCTCCCAGCAGGATACGGCATTGTGGTCAAAGGGACTGATACAATAATCGGCTCTGTTGATTTCAATCATCGCCACGAAGACGATGTGCTAGAACTTGGCTATACCTTGCACCCAGACTATTGGGGACGTGGTTATGTGCCAGAAGCGGCGCGTGCCTTGATTGACCTAGGTTTTAAGGATTTGGGGCTTCACAAGATTGAACTGACCTGCTTTGGCTATAACCTTCAAAGTCAACGAGTCGCAGAGAAACTTGGCTTTACCCTTGAAGCTCGCATAAGAGACCGCAAAGATGCCCAAGGCAATCGCTGTGACGGTCTCATATATGGCTTGCTGAGGAGTGAGTGGGAGGAAAAATGATTAGGAATAGGTTTAGTATTATATTTAACGTTCTTGTAGATTTTTTAGATGCGCTTAGAAATAGTATTCTGACTTTATTGTTCAGTCTTTCGTTAGCGGGAGGATTAAGTATAGAATTGTCTATATTGCTGAGGAAATTAAATTTAAAAGAGATAGTTGCTTTACTATCGAACTTACCATTTAACAGTGTAGAATTGAGTCTTATGCTGGGTTCACCTATACTACTAATTGTGACTCTTTTAAAACTTCCTAGGATAAAAAAGAGATTCAAAGTTTCTATAATTAGTTTATCTATGATTCTAGTAGTATTTGCAGTCTATATAATTTTTTATTTTAAAAATATAGGACAATTTAAAGTAGATATAAGTATTTGGTTGTCTTTAATATTATTTTATCTAAGTTTTAATATTATTTATATTGTGATTGAGCTATTATTATATTTGTATAAACGGATGTATGGCTGGCTAATAGATACGAATACTACTGTCGAACCAGCAAAACTAACCTTAATATGGACAATCATAGCATTTATATTAGGATTATTTATTTCAAAGAAATGAGGTGTTCTTTATGAATAGAAATGATTTTGAGGAAAATGTGTCAAACCTCTGGCTATTTATTTTTCTTTTGGCATTCGAAGTAGGAATGATTATTTGGACTTGGTTATTTAAAAGTAGCGATTTGGTAAAAAAAATAACAAATGATGACAGTCTAAATACAATTTCAAGAGCTTTTAAAATAATTCAATTAGATGGCTATTATCCTCATTTATTTTTGGGAGTAATTTGGATTTTTATTTTATTGGGATTAGTGTTATATTCTTTTAAACAGAAAAAATATATAGGAATAATTGTTTATATATTATACATTATTGTTTTTTGGCTTGTTTTTTGGGATCCGATTTTGACCTCATTTTTAATAATTGGATCGCTAGGCACAGCTGCAATATATTCATCTAATAATTAAAGGAGAACTAAAATGACAGAACTTTCACCTAAATACAATCCAGCTGAGGTTGAGGCTGGTCGCTACCAAAAATGGCTTGATGCCGATGTTTTCAAGCCTTCAGGCGATCAAAAGGCTAAGCCTTATTCAATCGTTATTCCACCACCAAACGTAACTGGGAAACTCCACCTTGGTCACGCTTGGGATACGACTTTGCAGGATATCATCATCCGTCAAAAACGGATGCAAGGTTTCGACACACTCTGGCTTCCAGGGATGGACCACGCTGGGATTGCGACTCAGGCTAAGGTTGAGGAGCGCTTGCGTGGTGAGGGCATTAGTCGTTACGATCTCGGTCGTGAAAAATTCCTAGAGAAAGTCTGGGAATGGAAAGACGAATATGCCACTACCATTAAGGAACAATGGGGCAAGATGGGTCTCTCTGTAGACTACTCCCGCGAGCGTTTCACCCTTGACGAAGGCTTGTCAAAAGCTGTCCGCAAGGTCTTTGTGGACCTTTACAAGAAAGGCTGGATCTACCGCGGTGAGTTTATCATCAACTGGGACCCAGCTGCTCGCACAGCCCTTTCTGATATCGAAGTGATCCACAAGGACGTAGAAGGTGCTTTCTACCACATGAACTACATGCTAGAAGACGGCTCACGCGCCCTTGAAGTGGCGACCACTCGTCCTGAGACCATGTTTGGGGACGTTGCGGTTGCGGTCAATCCAGAAGACCCACGTTACAAGGACTTGATCGGTAAAAATGTTATCCTTCCAATCGCTAATAAACTCATCCCAATCGTTGGGGATGAACACGCAGATCCTGAGTTTGGTACTGGTGTCGTGAAAATCACGCCTGCCCACGATCCAAACGACTTTTTGGTTGGTCAACGCCACAACTTGCCACAAGTCAACGTTATGAACGACGACGGAACTATGAACGACTTGGCCTTCGAATTTGCAGGTATGGACCGTTTTGAAGCCCGTAAGGCAGTCGTTGCTAAATTGGAAGAAATCGGTGCCCTTGTTAAAATCGAAAAACGTGTCCACAGTGTTGGTCACTCAGAGCGTACAGGTGTCGTGGTTGAACCACGCTTGTCTACGCAATGGTTCGTTAAGATGGACCAATTGGCGAAAAACGCCATTGCCAACCAAGACACAGAGGACAAGGTTGAATTTTATCCTCCACGCTTCAATGACACCTTCCTCCAATGGATGGAAAATGTTCACGACTGGGTTATCTCACGTCAGCTCTGGTGGGGACACCAAATCCCTGCTTGGTACAATGCTGAGGGAGAAATGTACGTCGGCGAAGAAGCTCCAGAAGGTGACGGATGGACTCAGGACGAAGACGTTTTGGATACTTGGTTCAGTTCTGCCCTCTGGCCATTCTCAACTATGGGCTGGCCTGATGTGGACTCAGAAGACTTCAAACGCTACTTCCCAACTTCAACCTTGGTAACAGGTTACGATATCATCTTCTTCTGGGTATCTCGTATGATCTTCCAATCCTTGGAATTTACTGGTCGTCAGCCATTCCAAAACGTGCTTATCCACGGTCTCATCCGTGACGAGCAAGGACGCAAGATGTCTAAATCTCTCGGAAACGGGATTGACCCAATGGATGTCATCGAGAAATACGGTGCCGATGCCCTTCGTTGGTTCCTGTCAAACGGTTCTGCGCCAGGACAAGACGTCCGCTTCTCTTACGAGAAAATGGACGCTGCTTGGAACTTCATTAACAAGATCTGGAACATCTCTCGCTACATCCTCATGAACAATGAAGGTTTGACCCTTGAGCAAGCAACTGCCAATGTGGAAAAAGTGGTTAACAAGAAAGCTGGAAATGTCACAGACCGCTGGATTCTCCACAACCTCAATGAAACCATCGGAAAAGCAACTGCCAACTTTGACAAGTTTGAGTTTGGTGTAGCTGGACACATCCTTTACAACTTCATCTGGGATGAGTTTGCGGACTGGTACGTTGAGTTGACCAAGGAAGTCCTTTATAGCGATAACGAAGAAGAGAAAGTCATCACACGTTCTGTTCTCCTTTACACTTTGGACAAGATCCTTCGTCTCCTTCACCCAATCATGCCATTCGTGACAGAGGAAATCTTTGGACAAATCTCAGAAGGCTCTATCGTTACAGCAGAATACCCAACTGTTAACCCAGCCTTTGAAGACCTTGCGGCCCACACAGGTGTCGAAAGCCTCAAAGACTTGATTCGTGCCGTTCGGAATGCGCGTGCGGAAGTAAACGTAGCACCAAGCAAGCCTATCACGATTCTTGTTAAGACTAGCGATAGCGACTTGGAAGCCTTCTTTAACAGCAATGTCAACTACATCAAACGCTTCACAAATCCAGAACACCTGGAAATCGCTTCAATCATCCCTACACCTGAACTCGCAATGTCAAGTGTTATCACTGGAGCAGAAATTTACCTGCCACTCGCAGACCTCCTCAATGTCGAAGAAGAACTAGCTCGCCTCGACAAGGAACTCGCTAAATGGCAAAAAGAACTGGACATGGTCGGTAAGAAGCTCTCTAACGAACGCTTCGTAGCCAATGCCAAACCAGAAGTCGTCCAAAAAAAACGCGACAAACAAGCCGACTACCAAGCCAAGTACGACGCGACTGTTGCACGTATTGATGAGATGAAGAAACTCGTGAAATAAACTATAAACCTCGGCAATTTGCTGAGGTTTTTGGTATAATAGATAACAGTGTGTATTTTATGTAATATATTTTTATTTTTTAAAAGGCTTAATCATGATTAATATAATAGATTTATTTAGCGGTGCAGGTGGATTAACTGAGGGATTCAGAAATCAGCAATATAAAATATTGGGACACGTAGAGAAAGAAAAAGCAGCTTGTGAAACTTTAAAACTTAGGGAAGTATATTATTATTTAAAGGAAAAAAATAAATTAGGACTTTATAATGACTTTTTAAATAGTAAGACTAGTATAGAGGATTTGTTGAAACATGTACCTCAAGAAAAATTGAATAAAATTCTTAACTTTGAAATTAGTCAAGAAAATATTCACAGTATTTTTAGTTTTTTTGATAATTTAGGGGAAAACGTTGATGGAATTATAGGAGGTCCTCCATGCCAAGCTTATTCAACCATTGGAAGAGCTAGAAATGCTAGTAAAAAGTCTTCAGATGAAAGAATTTATTTATATAAATTTTATATACATTTTTTAAACAAGTATCAACCCCAATTTTTTATTTTTGAAAATGTAAAAGGATTATTGAGTTTTAGAGATGCTGATGATGAGTTTTTATTGCCTAGAATGAAAAAAGAATTTGAAGAGGCCGGCTATTCTTTAGGTTATGAAGTTTTAAATACTAAAAACTATGGTGTTCCACAATCAAGAGAAAGACTTATTATCTTTGGAGTGATGAACAGGAAAAAAGAACTTATTCAGGAATTCTTTAAAAATCTTAAAAAATATGAAGAAAATGAGGTGGATGTTAAAACAGCTTTTCAGGGATTACCTAGTTTAAAGGCGGGAGAAGTAAACAATTCTTATACAAATTTATCAAATGATTATGTTGAACAAAATTTTTTACAGGATTCTAAAACGCCATTAACTCAAAATATTGCAAGACCAAATAATAGCAACGACTTAGCAATTTATAAAATTGTAGCAGAAGCTAAGAAAAATGGTAAAAATATTAAATACAGTGAACTTGACTCAAAGCTAAAAACCCATAAACATACGGATAAATTTTTGGACAGATTCAAAGCTCTTTCATGGAATTCTCCATCACATACAGTAGTTGCACATATTTCAAAAGATGGTCATCATTATATTCATCCAGATACAAAACAAAATAGATCAATTACTGTGAGAGAGGCAGCTAGATTACAGGGATTTCCGGATAATTACTATTTTTTAGATTCTAGAACCAGTGCTTTTACACAAATTGGTAATGCAGTTCCTCCAATTTTTAGTAAAAAGATGGCTGATGCGATTTTAACATTGGAATTTAAATAAAAATCAACATATGTTCATCATTATTTAGAAATTGAACATATGTTGATTTTTTAGTTACAAAAGATCGAACGCAGCAAGAAGTTGAGGAGCTACAGCATTCCAGATTGTTTTTAAGGTATCAAATTGAGGGAAATTATGAGCATCATGCATTAATGTGTTTAAATGCTCCGTTGCTTTTATACTTGAAAATTCGTCAATTAGGCTTTGAACTCTATTTGGGGCTATTTTCCCTTTTCTAGAAAGCAGTCGAATCATAGTTTCATACTTAACCTTAAATGAGAGAGGATCAACTTGATTTTCAGCAGTCAGATTTTTTGGAGTGTTATTTATTCTGATTAAGTCATCATTACTTGCTTCCTCCCAGTAGCGTTTCAATAATACAGTTGTTGTACTTTCAATCATTGCACGTAGTAGTAGGCCTTGGGTTAGAATGAATCGATTAATATCTTTATCTTCTGCTGCTTCTATCATCTCCTCTCTTAGCCTTCGGATTTTAGTACCAATATTTTGTGGAACTCTAAAATTAGCTGGGACTAGTTCTTTATACACACTGTGATCCTTTTTATATGAGGTAGTTGATTTTATTGCAGAATCTAAAATATTTTGTTTTGTTTTTTCTGGGACATCAACATCATCATTTTCTAATGCTTTGCTAATTTTATTGATGCTTTCTTTGTCTTCGGTTGATAATGTGGTTTCTGCTAAAGAAGGAGTTTTTTGAATATTTTCTTGTGCTTTTTTCTCTTTTGCTTCGGAACGTCGCTTTTTCCATTCTCTTTGAATAATTCCTATTAGTTTGTTAAGATTTTCTTTGATTTCTATTAATTCGTCATCAGCTTCCCATCTAATAGATTGTCTATCTGTTGAAATAAAATCTTTTTTATTATCATCATCAAGAAAATCAATATTAAAGTAACCGGCTGCATAACTATAGAAATTATCATTTGCTCTATCTTGAAATTGTGTAACAGATTGTTCACTCGCTAGCTTTCCTCTAGACAGTACTGAAAACCCACGTTGATTGGCCTGTAAAGGTGTTTTCTTGGTGCAAATAATCCCGTTTATATGATACTCTTTAAGGTTATGAATGACTATTTGAGATTGTTTATTTGTAAGAGTTTCAAAATCATCTGGAAAAGAAAAAGTAAACTCAATTTCGTCTTTCTTAGGTCGTATACTATTGATAAATACCTCTTCATCTAATTCCTTAATAGTACCGTCATCGCTTGCTAAAGTTACTAAAAAATCTGTACGGGAATACTTGTTAAATCTTTTAGAAAGGCTATCATATAATGTATCGATTTTAGTCAGATTTTTTAAAGTAATGTCTTTAATGGTTATTTTTGTACCATTTGGTTCGTCGGTTTGAACATTATAATGGATTGTTTTTGGATGATAGGTATTATTTGATGAGCCCTGTATGTCATTATAATTCAATTCAAAAGAGTTTAGTTTCTTATTTTGAATGCTATCAATAATAATTGTATTAGCAATACCAAATAAAGCTAGTTTTCCAAGTCCTTTTTTTCCTGTAACTTTTCTGCCGTTTTTCGATAGTCCGGTTTCATTTTTTTTATCATTTATTTTATCTGTCAATCGTCTATTTCTAGCAATGGTCAAAAAATTTTCATTCAGCTCTTGTGCTGACATACCATTGCCGTCGTCTGATACGGTTATTATTTTTTCTCGATAATTAATATGAATTTTAACATTATGGCTATCAGCATCCCAAGAATTGCTGATGAGTTCGGCAATTGCCTGTGGTAACTGTTTATATAATCCAATACCTAGATGTTGAATCGTTGCAGCATGGTAGTTAAGTGTAAATTCTTCAGACATATCGGACTCCTGTGTTTAATATTTTGTTAAATATAGTATATCATATTTTAAAAGTAAAATATCGTTAATACTGGTCATTCATTTTGATTCAAATCTATTTTGTATTGGATTCATAATAGTAGTTTGACAACACGGTAAGTGCTGCTGCAACAACATTTATTATTTTTTTTGACATAAGCTACCTCCAAGTAATATTGTAACAAATATTTTTTAATTTACCATGTGATAAAATCAATTGATTTTTACTTAATAAATCATAGATAAATCTATTTTAACCTTTGACTATTCCGCAAAATTATCGTACAATAAAGAGTACATGATAAAATGAGGTCAGAGTCTGTCTGCTCTGGCGATAGTAGTAAAAATGAGGAGAAACGCTTTGGAATTAGAAGTATTTGCTGGGCAAGAAAAAAGTGAACTATCTATGATTGAGGTAGCGCGTGCTATCTTGGAACTTCGTGGTCGCGATCATGAGATGCATTTTAGCGATCTTGTAAACGAAATTCAAAACTACCTTGGAACATCAAACAGCGATATCCGCGAAGCCTTGCCTTTGTTCTACACAGAATTGAACTTTGACGGTAGCTTCATCTCACTTGGAGACAACAAATGGGGTCTTCGTTCATGGTATGGTGTAGACGAAATCGACGAAGAAATCATCGCTCTTGAAGAAAATGACGACGATGAAGTAGCACCAAAAGCTAAGAAAAAACGTGTCAATGCCTTTATGGATGGCGATTCAGATGCTATTGACTACAATGCAGATGATCCAGAAGACGAAGATGCATACGAAGCAGATCCAGCTCTTTCATACGATGATGAAAATCCTGATGATGAGAAAAATGAAGTGGAAGCTTATGATGCGGAAATCAACGAAATCGCCCCTGATGACTTGGGTGAAGACGTGGATCTCAACGAAGAAGACGACGAGTTTTCAGACGATGACGCTGAAACGAGTGAAGAAGAGTAAAATGCCTTTAAAAGGAGATCGCTGGATCTCCTTTTTTCTTACTCCTTTGGTGATTTATTTGAAAGAACCTCTGAGAAGGAGTATAATAGAAGTGGGTTAACATACATTTATTAAGGGAGGAGATCTGCCTATGAAGTTTCATTTAGATAAGAGTCTGTGTGACCTAGGGATTAAGGGCGTTGTGATTGGTATAGCAAAAAATGTTAATCCCCAAGCTGATTTGTCCTCCTCCTTCCTAAAAAAGAAAAAGGAAATGGAGCGATGGGCGTTAGAGTGTGATGTGGAGGAAATTCAAGAATCTTCTGTTGTTCAAGGCTATACCAAATTGCTCCAGCGAGTCGGGCGTAGCGTCAAGAAGAATCCGCCAACGGTTGTCGCCCTTATTCGTAATATCCAGCATCGTGGTTCCCTCCCTCACATCAATAGCATCATTGATATCTACAATGTGGAGGCCCTCCATTCTTTGCTGGCGATTGGTGGGCATGACTTAGATAAGATTGGGGAGCAGATAGAGTTTTCTGTCAGCCAAAAAGAGGATGTTTTCCTGCCAATCTTATCAACTGAAAAACATGTATCCAAGACGGATTATGTCTATCGTGACGAAAATGGTGTCCTAGCTTGGCTAGATGTTCGCGATAGTGAACACTACAAATTTGATGAGGACACGAAAAATGCTATCTTCATCATCCAAGGTAATGACAATACCTCGGTAGAAATGCGTTTAGAAGCTTTGGAACGCATAAAGCAGGATTTGATAGAGTGTATGCCCAATGCAGAGTTTGAAAAGATAATTGTCACGTTTGAAGAAGGTCATACAGTAGTTCAGAGCATGTAATGGGTTTCAAATGGCAAGTTGCCTTTCTTATATTTTAATGTCAGTCAGGAGGATTGTGACATGAGACATAAAGTAAAAAAGTTGACCTTATTAGTTTTATCAGTTGCAGGTTTAGCTTTGCTGGCTTTACCTCAAGCGGGTCAAGCGTTTGAACTGAAAGAGGTTTGGCCTATTAAGGGTGGTATTATCTATGAAAATGGCAAGGTAGCTCGCTTTAATAATGGTCATGAAGTAGATATTCAGGTCTTAGATTTGCCAAAAACTGAAAAAATCGAATGGACGGTCAGTCTAAACGGTCAGGATCAAACGATAAATTTCCTAGGTGAAGAAAAGGAAAAATCCATGGTCGGTGAGGAAGGACGTTACTTGAATTTCTACGTTCCTTATGGCTATCGTGGAGATATCAAGGTGGAGGCCAAGAGTGGAGATGAAGTCAAGACTTGGTCTACCAAAGTAATGGACGATATTTATCACGGAGGAAAGAGTAGTTATTATCGCCTTGAGGAGGAAAAAGACCAGTACACTTATTTAGATACCAAGTGGGATTATAAAACAAAGACTTATACAGCAACCTTGCCTGATACTTCCAAGGGTAAGAAGGTCGTAGCATGGAGAGGAAGTCAATATGATAGTGTGAAGCTTGAGAAACCCGGAGAAATAACTCGACCATACAGCGGAACTAGTTTGCTTCGTTTTTATCCAATTTTTGAAACTGAAGGCTGGTTCAAATCAGACTCAATCTGGTATTATCAAAAACAAGGGGAACTGATTTCTAACGATTGGGTATACTACCAAGGAAATTGGTATTTCATGGATGGTGCTGGCGGTATGGAACATGACGGTTGGATGTGCAGAGAAGATATTTGGTACTATTTCAAGGGATCCGGAGCTATGGCTAGTCAAGAGTGGATTTATGATCAAGGTAAGTGGTATTTTGTCAACTCTTCAGGTGCCATGTTAAGTCAAGAGTGGTTCCGTTACGGTGACGATTGGTATTACTTCAAAGGCTCAGGCGCTATGGCCAGCCAAGAATGGGTTTATGTCCAAGGTAAATGGTATTATTTGGCAGACTCAGGGAAGATGAAAAAGAGTACTTGGGTTTATGACAGGGATGCTTGGTATTACTTGACTGATTCAGGTGCACTGTTGAGAGATGACTGGCTCTACTATGGTGATACTTGGTACTATGTTAAAGGCTCAGG
Organism: Streptococcus oralis; assembly: GCF_001579175.1. Classification (GTDB taxonomy): domain Bacteria; phylum Bacillota; class Bacilli; order Lactobacillales; family Streptococcaceae; genus Streptococcus; species Streptococcus oralis_O. The sequence goes on along the minus strand of NZ_KQ970761.1, from coordinate 8,863 downwards.
AGCTATGGCGAGTAACGAATGGATTCAAGTCCAAGGCAAGTGGTACTATTTAGACTCATCTGGTAAAATGCTTCGTAATACCTACACACCTGATGGCTATTATGTTGGCAGTTCAGGTGCTTGGCAATAAGAATTGAGAAGTCCTTTTCCTCTTACTAAGGGAAGGGACTTTTTACTTGCCCTGATACGTGTTTCCTCATTTGTCCTAAACCCCTTTTTGTGTTACAATGAATGGTATGAAAGCTAAGAAATTATGGATGACTGGCTTGACTGTGGCTGGTCTAAGTGCCCTCGCTTTGGGTGCCAAAAAAGCAGCAGATAACCACAAACTCATGAAGACTCAAGAAGAGTTGACCGCTATCGTGCGCGAACTTTTCTCAGATATGGGTGAGATTGCGACTCTCTATGTTCAAGTTTACGAAAGTAGTCTAGAGCGACTCGTCGGAGGAGTCATTTTCGAGGATGGTCGTCACTATACTTTTGTCTATGAAAATGAAGACCTAGTCTATGAGGAGGAAGTCTTATGATACAACCAGCAAGTTTAGAAGAATTGGCATCTTTAGTAGAAAAAGATGGCAAGAAAGTCTTTCTTTTTGTGGCAGACTGGTGTGGCGATTGTCGTTATATCTATCCATCCTTGCCAGAGATTGAGGAGACTAATCCAGAGTACACCTTTATTCGAGTGGACCGAGACCAGTATCTGGATCTGGCCAAACTTTGGGATGTTTACGGGATTCCTAGCCTTGTTGTGCTAGAAAAGGACAAGGAAATCGGCCGATTTGTCAATCGCGACCGTAAAAGCAAGGAACAAATTAATGACTTTTTAGCAGGACTGAAATAGGAGAAAAAGGAAACAATGATTTTTACATATAACAAAGAACATGTTGGCGATGTCCTTATGGTCATCGTGAAAAACAGCGGAGATTCCAAACTGGACGTGGAGCGTAAAGGCAAGGTAGTCCGTGTGTTCCTCAAAGAAACTGGGGAAACAGTGGCTTGGAATATTTTCGAAGTTTCAAGTTTGTTTGAAATTGCAGAGCGAGGTCAAGTCTTTTTGACAGATGAGCAAGTAGAACGTTTGAACCAAGAATTGCATGCGGAAGGCTTTGTGGAAGAAATTGTCAATGATAAAGAACCTAAGTTTGTTGTCGGTGAAATTGTCGACATGGCAGCTCATCCAGATAGTGACCACCTCAATATCTGCCAAGTTGCAGTCGCAAGTGACAAGACAGTGCAAATCGTTGCAGGGGCTCCTAATGCGCGTGTCGGTTTGAAAACTATTGTAGCTCTTCCGGGAGCTATGATGCCAAAAGGCAATCTCATTTTTCCAGGCGAGCTTCGTGGTGAAAAGAGTTTTGGCATGATGTGTAGCCCTCGTGAACTTGCCTTGCCAAATGCTCCGCAAAAACGTGGGGCTATTGAATTGTCAGAAGACCAAGTTGTTGGAACTCCATTCGACCCAGCTAAGCACTGGACTGCCTAAGAAGTTGTCAGTATCTGATAGACCAGATAGAAAGAAATAAGATGGTAAAAAATGTTGTGATTACAGGAGCGACTTCAGGAATCGGTGAAGCGATTGCGCGTGCTTATCTGGATCAGGGTGAGAATGTCGTCCTAACAGGGCGACGGACAGACAGACTAGAAGCTCTCAAGTCGGAGTTTGCAGCAACTTTTCCAAATCAAACAGTTTGGACTTTTCCTCTGGATGTGACGGATATGACCATGGTAAAGACTGTTTGTTCCGATATTCTAGAAACGATAGGGCAGATTGATATCTTGATCAATAACGCCGGACTGGCTCTTGGCTTGGCTCCCTATCAAGACTATGAAGAGTTGGATATGTTGACCATGCTAGATACCAATGTCAAAGGTTTGATGGCAGTCACTCGCTCTTTCTTGCCAGCAATGGCAAAAGCCAATCAAGGACATATCATCAACATGGGGTCAACTGCAGGAATCTATGCCTATGCGGGTGCAGCAGTTTATTCAGCCACCAAGGCAGCAGTTAAGACTTTTTCAGATGGGCTTCGAATTGATACGATCGCAACGGACATCAAGGTGACAACTATTCAACCGGGGATTGTCGAAACAGATTTTTCTACAGTACGTTTTCATGGTGACAAAGAGCGAGCTGCGTCCGTTTATCAGGGAATCGAAGCCTTGCAGGCACAAGACATCGCAGAAACAGTTGTCTTTGTGACCAGTCAACCCCGTCGTGTGCAGATTACAGACATGACTATTATGGCCAATCAACAAGCGACTGGATTTATGGTTCATAAAAAGTAAAAAACTTCCTCGAAAAGTTACAAATTTCTGTAACTTTTTTTGATTTCCTGCGAATAGATAAGTAGGAGGATGAAAAATGTATAATAAAGTTATCATGATTGGGCGCTTGACGTCTACACCAGAATTGCACAAAACCAACAATGACAAGTCAGTGGCGCGCGCAACTATTGCTGTGAATCGTCGTTACAAAGACCAAAATGGAGAACGCGAAGCCGACTTTGTCAATCTTGTTCTTTGGGGGAAATTGGCTGAAACTTTGGCAAGCTACGCAACCAAAGGCAGTCTCATTTCGGTTGATGGGGAGTTACGTACCCGTCGCTTTGAGAAAAATGGTAAGACAAATTATGTGACTGAAGTTCTTGCCACAGGATTCCAACTTTTGGAAAGCCGCGCCCAACGTGCCATGCGTGAAAATAATGCCGGACAGGATTTGGCAGACTTGGTTTTGGAAGAGGAGGAATTGCCATTTTAAGCATTGAAAAGTCTGAGTTGGTCTCAGGCTTTTTATCTTGCCAAAGTCAGACTTTTTTCTTGACTATTTCTGACCAAGTGATACAATAGAACTATGATTTAGCACTCAGATATAAAGAGTGCTAATAATATGTATTTCATCATGGAGGAAAGCAAATGTTGAAACCATTAGGAGACCGTGTGGTCTTGAAAGTCGAAGAAAAAGAACAAACTGTTGGAGGTTTTGTCCTCGCAGGCTCAGCCCAAGAAAAAACCAAAACAGCCCAAGTTATAGCTACAGGACAAGGTGTTCGTACCTTGAGCGGTGAGTTAGTCGCTCCAAGTGTAAAAGCTGGAGATCATGTTTTAATTGAAGCTCATGCGGGTATTGATGTTAAAGATGGGGATGAAAAATACCTCATCGTGGGTGAAGCTAGTATCTTAGCAATCGTTGAAGAATAATAGGAGAAAGTAAGTATGGCAAAAGACATTAAATTTTCATCAGACGCTCGTTCAGCTATGGTTCGTGGCGTTGATATTCTAGCAGATACTGTTAAAGTAACTTTGGGACCTAAAGGTCGTAACGTTGTGTTGGAAAAATCATTCGGTTCACCGCTCATCACCAACGACGGGGTGACTATTGCCAAAGAAATCGAGTTGGAAGACCATTTTGAAAATATGGGTGCCAAGTTGGTATCAGAAGTCGCTTCAAAAACCAATGATATCGCAGGTGACGGAACGACAACTGCAACTGTCTTGACTCAAGCTATCGTCCGCGAAGGAATCAAAAACGTTACTGCTGGTGCCAATCCAATCGGTATTCGTCGTGGAATTGAAGTAGCAGTTGCTGCTGCAGTAGAAGCCTTGAAAAACAATGCCATCCCTGTTGCCAATAAAGAAGCCATCGCTCAGGTTGCCTCTGTATCTTCTCGTTCTGAAAAAGTCGGCGAATACATCTCTGAAGCCATGGAAAAAGTTGGTAAAGACGGTGTTATCACCATTGAAGAGTCACGTGGGATGGAAACAGAACTTGAAGTCGTAGAAGGAATGCAGTTTGATCGCGGTTACCTTTCACAGTACATGGTGACAGATAGCGAAAAGATGGTGGCTGACCTTGAAAATCCATACATCTTGATTACAGACAAGAAGATTTCCAATATCCAAGAAATCTTGCCACTCCTAGAAAGCATTCTCCAAAGCAATCGTCCGCTCTTGATTATTGCAGATGATGTAGATGGCGAAGCTCTTCCAACCCTTGTTTTGAACAAGATTCGTGGAACCTTCAACGTGGTAGCAGTTAAGGCACCTGGCTTTGGTGACCGTCGTAAAGCCATGCTGGAAGATATCGCTATCTTGACAGGTGGAACTGTCATCACAGAAGACCTTGGTCTTGAGTTGAAAGACGCGACGATTGAGGCGCTTGGTCAAGCTGCTAGAGTGACTGTGGACAAAGACAGCACGATTATCGTAGAAGGTGCTGGTAATCCTGAAGCCATTTCCCACCGTGTTGCTGTTATCAAGTCACAAATCGAAACCACAACTTCTGAATTCGACCGTGAAAAACTCCAAGAACGCTTGGCTAAATTGTCAGGTGGTGTCGCAGTCATCAAGGTCGGTGCAGCAACTGAAACTGAGTTGAAGGAAATGAAACTTCGTATCGAAGATGCCCTTAACGCTACTCGTGCAGCTGTTGAAGAAGGAATCGTTGCTGGTGGTGGAACTGCTCTTGCCAATGTCATTCCAGCCGTTGCTGATTTGGAATTGACAGGTGATGAAGCAACAGGACGCAATATTGTTCTCCGTGCCTTGGAAGAACCTGTTCGTCAAATTGCCCACAATGCAGGATTTGAAGGGTCTATCGTTATCGATCGCTTGAAGAATGCTGAGCTTGGTACAGGTTTCAACGCAGCAACTGGTGAGTGGGTTAATATGATTGAAGAAGGAATCATCGACCCAGTTAAGGTTAGCCGTTCTGCCCTTCAAAATGCAGCATCTGTAGCTAGCTTGATCTTGACTACAGAAGCAGTCGTAGCCAATAAACCTGAACCAGTAGCACCTGCTCCAGCCATGGATCCAAGCATGATGGGCGGAATGATGTAAGCTGTTTATACTAAACAATTCATAAGAAACACAAAAGGAGGGTATGAGCATCCCTCCTTTTATCGCTTCCTTTTTATAAAATAGATTTGAGCTGGTTGGTGATATATGGTAAAATAACTAATAGTAAAAGGAGAAGAACATGATTGATGTAGAAGAAATTCTGAGCAAGATGAATCCCAATCAGAAGATTAATTATGACCGTGTTATGCAGAAAATGGTTCAGGTTTGGGAAAAGAATGAGGAACGGCCAACTATTCTCATGCATGTTTGCTGTGCTCCTTGTAGTACCTACACCCTAGAGTATCTGACCAAGTACGCTGATGTGACCATATATTTCGCCAATTCCAATATCCATCCCAAGGCAGAATACCACAAGCGGGCTTACGTTACAAAAAAATTTGTCAGTGATTTCAATGAGCGAACAGGTAATACGGTTCAGTATCTAGAAGCTCCCTACGAACCAAATGAATACCGGAAGTTAGTCAGAGGACTGGAAGAAGAACCCGAAGGTGGCGACCGTTGCAAGGTTTGCTTTGATTACCGTTTGGACAAAACAGCGCAAGTGGCTATGGACTTGGGCTTTGACTACTTTGGTTCAGCTTTGACCATCAGTCCTCATAAGAATTCTCAAACCATCAACAGCATCGGAATCGATGTGCAAAAGATTTATACCACCCACTATCTTCCAAGTGATTTCAAGAAAAATCAAGGCTACAAGCGTTCGGTAGAGATGTGTGAGGAGTATGATATCTATCGTCAATGTTATTGTGGATGCGTCTATGCAGCTCAAGCTCAGAACATTGATCTTGTTCAGGTTAAGAAGGATGCTACAGCTTTTTTGCTGGATAAGGATGTTGAAAAAGACTATTCTCATATCAAGTTTACTGTCACTAAATTAGATATATAGCAATTAACCCAGCTTCCAGGCTGGGTTTTTCAAATAAAAAACCAGGGCTCTCACCCCGGTTTGACAACTTTACCGATTCTTTAGTTCTATGTAGCGTTTGTACCAAATGTTGACATAGGCCTCTGAGAAAGGACCGCGTCCATTGTTGATCCAATCAACAAGGATTTTAACATGCTCTTTCAAAATATAGTCTAAATCATCAGAATACTTCATCTTGCGTTTATGGCGCTCATACTCTTCAACGTCCAAGAGACGCTTTTCACCATCAGTGAAGACCTTGACATCCAAATCGTAATCAATGTATTTCAGGGCTTCCTCATCTAGATAGTAGGGGCTGGCCATATTGCAATAGTAGGAAATCCCATTATCGCGAATCATAGCAATGATATTAAACCAATATTTTTTGTGAAAGTAAACAATAGCCGGTTCTCGAGTCACCCAACGACGACCGTCACTTTCGGTAACAAGTGTGTGGTCGTTGACGCCAATAATAGCGTTCTCTGTTGTTTTTAGTACCATGGTGTCCCGCCAAGTACGGTGAAGACTCCCATCATGCTTATAACTTTGAATTGTAATAAAGTCGCCTTCTTTTGGAAGTTTCATAACTAACCAACTTTCTACAATTTATAAGTTTATCGTTTACTATTATATCATAAATCGGTCTAATTTTTTTGAATTTTACACGAAAATATTAAAGATATTCTCTGAGAGCGCTCGCTATATCCGAAAAATCATAGCCTTTTCGAGCTAAAACTTGGGTTAAACGTTGTTTAAGTTCGTATCCTTCATACTTTCTAGCATACTTAGCATATTGTTTGTCTAGCTCTTTAAAAATGAGTTCCTGAGTCGTTTCTTGGTCGACTTGGCTGTCCAAGTCATCAAAAGCACTTTTAGCATCAGCATAGGAGAAGCCCTTGTTTGTCAAGTTTTGGATAATCTTATCCTGCAATGCACGAGCAGGGAGTTTTCCAGTGTATTTTTTAAGCAGTTTCTCAGCTACACGTTGAGCAACTTCTGTATAGTCAAAATCCTTTAGAACACCTTCAATAGTTGATTTAGCAACTCCTTTTTGAGTTAGTTTTTGAGTTAGTAAATAGGGTCCTTTATCTCCAGAAAGTTGATTGGCATTTATGATGGAATAAGCATACTGATGGTCATTAATCCAATTTTCCTCCTTGAGGGCTTGAATGACTTGTGGGATGGTTTTTTCATCAATCTCATATTTAACTAAATAGTCTCTGACTTCTTTTTCAGTACGGGCCTTGAAGGATAGATGGTAGAGAGCAAGATTTTTACCATAAGAAAACTGGGAAAAATCCTGAATCTCGGTCAGTTCCTCTTTGCTAATGACCTTATCTCGTGACAGTATAAAACGGACAATGGTATCTTCAGTGATATACGAGGTTTGCTGATGATCTAGCTCCATCAGGTAGAGGCGTTTTTTCTTTTCAAGTTTTGTGATTTTCATGGTTTACCTTTTATCCAAATGATTCAAAGGCAGCAACGAGTCGAAGTTTGTTTGTATCGACCTCTTCTCTGCCGTAATAGTCAAGAAACAGTTCAGCGTATTTAGGGTTATCTAGGTTATAGTTTAGAGACCAAACTGCCCAAAAGAGATCGATATGACGATCACTAAAATCAGCCAAACCTAGATCAATAAAGCAAGAGAAACGGCTAGCATCTTTTAGAATAAAGTTTGGTAGACAGGCATCACCGTGAATAAAGGCATCAGTCTTTAAAAGGTGTCCTTGTTCTTGGATGAGTTGGAAGGCCTCTTCGCGACTATTAATCTGAAATTGGGGTAGGAGGGCCTTGGCATAGAACTCGCCTTTTTTATAGTTTTTCAAAGCTCTATCTTTATAGGTTTGTAAATGATTTTCTGATGGAAAAATGTGTGGGTGTAAGTTGTGAAGTTTTTTAAGGGCATGTGCCATGGTTCGGCAGATTGTTTCTGGCTGATCCAGAAAGGCAAGGGCATCTTTGCCAGGCGCTTCTTTTGTTAAAAGGTAGTCTTTATCTGTAGATAAGTAGTCGATAACTGGAGTTCCCAGTCCTTTAGTTTCAAACCACCTTGCAATGGCAGCTTCTCGCTCTAATCTTCTCTTATGATCAATTTTCAAATAGTAACCTGAATCAAGATAGAGAACCGTTGCGCCTGAATGAGAAGAGCTGTCAGAAAGGGTTGCTCCCTCTATATAAGTTCGTAATTGCTCAGGAAAATCCAATGGGGAAAAATGAGATGTCTTTGTATTCATGGTTTTATTGTAACATATTCTTAACCATTGAGAAACTACGTGGTATAATAGACTTATGAATCTAAAAGTCAAACAAAAAATTCCATTAAAAATTAAGCGTATGGGCATTAATGGTGAGGGAATCGGTTTCTACCAGAAAACCCTCGTTTTTGTGCCAGGCGCCCTCAAGGGAGAAGACATCTATTGTCAGATTACTTCTATTAAACGTAACTTTGTAGAAGCAAAATTACTCAAAGTTAATAAAAAGTCCAAATTCAGAGTAGTACCAGCCTGTACCATTTATAACGAATGTGGAGGATGTCAAATTATGCATCTCCACTATGATAAACAATTAGAGTTTAAAACGGATTTGCTCCACCAAGCCTTGAAAAAATTTGCTCCTGCAGGATATGAAAACTATGAAATCCGTCCAACTATCGGAATGCAGGAACCAAAGTACTACCGTGCTAAGTTGCAATTTCAGACTCGAAAATTCAACAATCAGGTCAAGGCGGGTTTGTATGCGCAAAATTCTCATTACCTTGTCGAGTTGAAAGACTGCTTGGTGCAAGATAAGGAAACCCAGACGATTGCAAATCGCTTAGCTGAACTTCTTACTTACCATCAAATCCCCATCACCGATGAGAGAAAAACGCTAGGTGTTCGCACCATCATGGTACGTCGAGCGAGAAAAACTGGACAAGTCCAGATTATCATTGTCACAAATCGCCAGCTTAATTTAAGTCAACTAGTCAAAGACCTCGTCAAGGATTTTCCAGAGGTTGTGACGGTTGCAGTCAATACAAATACAGCAAAAACAAGTGAAATCTATGGAGAAAAGACAGAAATTATCTGGGGCCAAGAGAGTATTCAAGAAGGAGTACTC
>NZ_KQ970760.1:813367-822929 GCF_001579175.1 Streptococcus oralis | reverse complement strand
TTGTGTAGCGTATGCGTTGTTGTCGTTTTTGCTTTCAGGCTGGACTGCTTCATCCGCAAATGCTGAACCTGCAGAGAAGGCTACAAAACCTGCGATTGCAATACATGATGCTAAACCTTTAGCCCATTTTTTCTTACGGAAATATCCGTGTCCTTTTGTTTTTTCTGTCATATTTCTTTCTCCTTCACTTAATTAAAATAATTTCTTCTTGTAGAAGTAGCCAACCGCAGTAAACAACATGCCACCGATTACAGCTAGGAAACTTTGTTTTGTTCCTGTGTTTGGCAAAGTTACCATTTTACCATCCGCAGTCGAAACACTGATAGTCTTGTCTTCATTTGTAACAGCTCCAAGTGCTTCAGGAGCAACTACAGAACCATCTTCAAGGACAAGATTTCCGTTTTGAGTGCTGACAATGGAATCACCTGTGCTGGTTTGAACAGGTGCTTTTGTCACATCATGGACGACTTGTCCTGTTGAGCTTGAAGTGGTTCCAATTTGTGACTTCCCTTGTTGGTTCGCTTGATCAGTAGTTTTTGGCTGTTCATCTGGAACACCATCGAGGCTTCCTGCATTATCCTTGTCTTGCGCCTTATCTGAAGGTGCTGGTTTATCAGCTGGCACTCCGTCAAGACTTCCTGCGTTGTCTTTGTCTTGTGGTTTATCTGATGGTGTCGGAACACCATCGAGACTACCTGCATTATCCTTGTCTTGCGCCTTATCTGAAGGTGCTGGTTTATCAGCTGGCACTCCGTCAAGGCTTCCTGCGTTATCCTTGTCTGATGGAGCTGTTGGATCAACTGGAGTAACTGAAGGCTCTGTTGACTTATTTGCTGGAGCCTCTGTTTCTGTTGAAGCACTTGGCGCTGTTGGCGTAACCACTTCCGTTGTTGGAGCAGAGGAATCAATTGGCGCAAGTTCGTCTGCCGATGCAAATCCGCCAGCTTGTAAAAGTACGAGTGTTGATAGCGCGAGTGTAGCTAATACTTGGTTTTTGTTCTTGTTCATTGTGATTTTTCCTTTTCTAATTTTTAAGATAATTTGATTCCTTTGGTTCTGTTTCTACAACAAATCCATATTTTGAAGAATCAGAAGCTTTTACATCAAAAGTTAATCTAACGCTAGATGATTTATCCCCTCTTTTGACAGACAGGATATAGGAAACCGTATATTTTTGAGTTTCTGAATCATAATTCAATTTCTCTAAAATAACGGACTGTAAAATACCTTCTTTTGGTTTGGTAAATTTTGCATCACCTTCAGAAAGAAAATCTACTAGGTTTTCTTTTTTGCCCGAGTAATAAGAAGGTAAGAAATAACGGCTAAATACATCAACTTCATTTTTCGTTGAAATGATAAGTTGAGTATTTTTTTGTTCCTGATATAAGAAATTTACTTTTTCTGACTGGTTTGATAGTTGAGCGAAAGTAAAAAATATGCAAATGATATTTATTACTGACAACACTCCAAAAACACCTAAAAATAGATAAAATTTCTTCAGAGAAGTTGACCGCTTTTGAGATACGGGAGCCGCAACATCTGTTTGATCCCTTGCATTTGGAACAGGCGGCAAGCGATTTGGTTGTGAAACAGCCTCTGTCTCACCTTCAGCTGGAAAAAGCGGAAGAGAAGAATCGGATAATCCCAAACTTTGTTTATATACAGGATAAATCTGGTTCTCAAAATACTCCCTTTTTTCTTGATAGCTGTAATTCCCAAATTCAGAGCGAGTAAGTATCGATTGAATGAGGGGAAGCAAGAGGTTTTCATAGTCTTCAGTAATAAGGAACGGACTAGCATAAACCTCCCCTTCTGTCACCACGCTTTTTCCTTCCAGATGGGCAATTGCTACTTTTTTCAGCTGAAACTGACCATACGCCTGTTTTAACTCTTTAAATAACAATTCGGCTTGTTGAAATGTTAGGTAGGGCAAACTTTTTGCAATCGGCTGAGAAAAATCAGAAAGATGATCCAATCCCTCGAGGATATCAAACAACTCACTATCATCCTCTGGACCTCTTCCATCTTCCCAGGTGATTTCTAGAAATAAGTCATCTGTAATCGTACAGCGACCTTTATTAAAGAGCGCAAAAGCCATATATCACCACCCCTTAATTTTTCACAAAATCAAAAATCCATTCAATGATACTTGGACCTGCAGAAACACCAATAATTGCAATTGCAATTGAAATCCAATTTTTTTTCATTGAGGCTTTTAACTCTCGTCCACCAAATGCATAAATGAGCGAAGTGACAACGGCAGCTAGACCAAATAGCGCAACACTGACTAACTGAACTTTTGTAATTCCTTGTTTCGCCAAGTTATCCGACTTAGCAAATGGATCGTCCGCATAGGCTGTAGATCCTGTTAGAAACAGGGAAAGGCTCAATAAAAACATCTGTGATTTTGTTTTTACTTGCTGAAGTTGTCTTGTCAAATAATTTTTCATAGAAATCCTCCTTTGTTTTTTTGACAACGTTAGTATAATAGATAATTGAAAAAAATTTTTTAAAGGGACAATCATTTTTTTAAGGTGAATTTTAAGAAAATAATGCTTCACCAAATGACGTCTTTTCAGTTTCAACATCGAATAATATTTTTCTTTTATCTTCACGGTGATTCTCATCTGGTGCATCACCTTCTACCCAAAGATGAAAATGATACTCTTGATTGTGATCAGATAAGTTCAAAAACTCTTTAGAAATTAAAGGGAGAACTTTATGTTTAATCACTCTTTCCAGTGGCCGTGCCCCATCCTTTATATTGGTTCCTACATCCAATAAATAAGTAACCAAACTTTCTTCATAAGAGAGAGTCAACTGTTGATTCTTCATTCTTTCTTGAATTTCTGATAGTTGTTTGACAATAATTTCCTTATTCACTTCCTCGTCTAACATGTTAAAAATCAATTTATATTCAATTCGATTGAGAAATTCTGGTCGAAATTTAGTCTCTAACTCCAACGTCATGCTCTTTTCAAACTGTACTTTATCCCTATCTGTTAGTTTTTTAAAATTTCCTTTCAATTCATACTGATTAATAATTTTTTGCGAACCAATATTCGTAGTAATAATGACAATCGTATTCTTAAAACTTACTTGCCTTCCAGTTGAATCAGTCAAGCGCCCTGCATCAAGCACCTGCAAAAATAAATCTACAACTTCTGAGTGTGCTTTCTCCACCTCATCGATCAAAATAACGCTATAAGGTTTTTGTTTAACTTTCTCAGTCAATTGTCCTTTCGTTCTAGTTTGGCGATCGCCAATCAGCTTTGTGATATCTCCCTTTTGTTTATACTCAGACATATCAAAGCGAATGATTGCCTCTTCATCATCAAATATTCCCTCTGCTAGTGCCAAGGCAAGCTCTGTTTTTCCAACCCCAGAAGTTCCTAGAAACATAAAGGAGGATAGAGGCTTTCTTTGATCCTGTAAACCAGCTTGTGCAACAGTTATAGAATCCACAACAGCATCTACAGCCTCATCTTGGCCTTTAACACGTCGTGACAGCTTTTCTTTTAAACCATCTAGTCTTTCCTTGTTACCTTTCAAAATCGTCGTGACAGGAATACCTGTTTTATTTTTCAGCACCTCTGCAATTTCTTGCTTCCTGACATCGCCTAATCCATTTGTAGAACAAATTGTTGCTGCTTCATCTATTAAGTCAAAGGCTTTATCAGGTAAAAATTGATCAGGTATGTAGCGGACAGATAGAAGTACAGCTTGTTTTACAGCATCAGAACTAATAGACACCTGGTGAAAATTTTCGTAAATAGTTTTAGCTTGCTCAAGAATTTCAATCGCTTGAGTAGTTGTTGGTTCAGAAACCCTAATTGGCTGCATCCTTCGCTCAAGCGCTCGGTCCGTTTCAATATATTCATGAAATTCATCTAAAGTAGTTGCGCCAATCAATTGCATCTCACCACGTGACAAAACTGGTTTAATAATATTTCCAGCATCCAAAGCGCCCTTATCTGAACCACCAGCACCAACAATAGTATGAAATTCATCAATAAAGAGAAGATTCTCTCCTTTGGTTTCTACCATCTCCTCAATAATTTTTTTAAACTTAACAATAAATCCTCCATCCTCATCTGACATTAAACTAGATAGTTCCAGAGAGCGCACGGTCAAGTTTTTTAATTTGGGAGATACCTGGTTTCTTAAAATGGCTAAAGCAAATCCTTCAACAATAGCTGTTTTTCCAACTCCAGCTTCTCCTACCAAAATGGGATTATTCTTAGTTCGTCTGAGAAGAGTGGTCTGAACAGCTTCTACTTCTTTATCACGTCCGTACACCTGATAATCTTCCGCTTTTTTTGAAACTTTTTCTGTCAAATTATCTGTATAACGATCTAAATAGGGTGTTTTTTCTTTTCTTCAGTAGTCACACTTAATCACCTCTTTCTTTTACTTCCTTGATTTGAAGAGTGAGCTTATCTTTTATCGCATCCACAAATTCTCGTGGATTGATTGTCCCTTCTCCAATCTGAGATAGAAACATTTCCCATCCTCCTGTTGTCTCTGGATCAGAGAACTCATTGTCATAGAGATAATTGATCAGTAGATAGGCCTTGTTGGTAGGAGTTAGTTGACCTGTTTTTTTATCTTTGACAACATAGCCCTTGCTCTGAATTTTTTTAATGATTTCTCCTCTAGTGGCTTGTGTTCCTAAGCCATATTTAGGAAATATTTGACCAATCAATTGGCTTTCAGTTAGTCTTTTAGGTGGTTTTGTTTCACCCCCTACAATCTGGACTTGTGTCTCAATTCTATCTCCTACTTGATAATCAGGAACTTCAACAGAACCTCGTACCTTTCGAGAACTCCATTCAGCCCATCCTAATTTATGAAGCGTTCTACCCTTTGTTTTAAAAACAAAACCATTATTTTCTACTTCAATTGTTTTGGTTGAATAATAACAATCATCCGCAAACATCAAGATTGCCTGCTTCACAACTGCTTCATAAATCAATCGTTGGTCAGTTTTTAAATTTGAAAGGTTTGGAATTCTTTCAGTCGGAATCAAGGCTGAGTGGCTCGTACCAGACACTTTTTCATCATTGACATAATCTTCTCTAGGCTCCAAAAACGCTGGCTCAAAATGACAATTAATAGCTTTTTGATAGGCAGATAGATTTTCTTTTAAATCGTCAAACTCAAATTGATTGATGTATTCTGAATCTGGTCGTGGATAGGAGAGAAATCCTTCCAAATACAGTCCCTCAACAATGCTCTCTGTTTTATCTGAGTCAAATTTCCAGGCACTTGCTGCAAAACTTTGTAATGCAGACAAGGTAAATAGTTGTGGAGCGGATTTCTGTTGATTTTCTACCTCAACTGAAGAAATAACAGAGGTGGTTGATAACTCCCTTGAAGAGGCTAAAATAGCCTCACTATCTTTAGTTTTATCTTTGGTAGTAAAGAATACCCCATTTTTCTTATCCTCCAGCTGAAGCTTCCAATATTTTTCTGGAGTAAAGTTGCGAATCTCTAAATCATTCTCACAAACTAGTCTGACCGCTGGTGTTTGCACTCGGCCAACCGATAGACTGCTACCTTTTGTTCGAGGGAGTTGTCCTCTTGCTTGAAGATCAAGTGTTGCAAGAGGTGATAAGTTCATTCCTACCAACCAATCACTTTGTGCACGTGCTTCAGCTTCCAAATAGTAATTATAGGTCTCTGAAGGTTCCTTCAATTCCTGAAAAGCTTTTTGAAGAGCTTTCTTTGTCATGGAGCTTCCCCAAAGACGTTTCCAAATTTTCTCCTTCCCTCCTGGTATATGCGATAAAATAGAATACGCAATTCGCTCTCCTTCTCTATCAGCATCCGTCCCAATAATCACTTGATCCGCTGCTACCACTTCATCATAGATTCTCTTAAATTTTTCTCTCGAATCCTTGTCCTCTTTCAGATGTTGCTTAAATGAAACATTTGTTAGGGGTAATTTATCAAGTGACCAGTTGTCTGGTTCACTGTATTCAAATAGGTGCCCTTCAGCAGCCACCACATGTACTTCAGCTGGAAAATAGAGTGACTGCCTAATGACATAGACACCTTTCTTTTTACTAAATTGTCCCAAAGCTGTAGCATAAGCTTCTGCCTGTTTCTCTTTTTCAGCCAGAATAACTATAACCATATCATTCTCCTTCTACTTCATTTTCTGTCATTGTAAGCTATAATTAAAAAATCTTTTGTAAAGGGACATCGACAAAGAATAGAGTGAGTTGATATCAAAAAAAGCACAAAAAGTTATATAACTTTATATACAAAAAAGAGGCTCTTAAAGAGCACTCTTTCTAGACTTTAAGCCCCTTCTTTGGGCTTTGGATAAAATTTTGATTTTGTACCACCTGTCTGTTTAACTGGTAAGGCTTTGTATGTTGTTCAACACTTTTTACAATCTTAGATACTGTTCCATGAATCCGTTTCATAGATTGCGCTAGTTGTTGATCGTCAAGAGAGGTCAAATTATCAGTCCAAATTGCCATATAGAGAATGGCTTTCTCAGAGGTATCTAACCCAAAATGCTTAGAAACGAGATAACTTGTCATCTCAGCTTCAAGTTCTCTACGATCTTTTGAGACATCCTCCTTATACGAGTTAGCAAATTTAGGATTATGTAGACTAGCATGCGCCAACTCGTGAATGGTGGTTGCAATGACTTCTCCAGGAGTATTATCTGGATTCAAAAGTATCTTTTGTTCATCTGGATAAAAAGATCCTTTCGCACTTCTCAACTCTTTTGCATCATCTTGATAGATGGTTACACCGATACTATTTGCATAATCGGAAAGTCCTTCAAGCACCTCTTTCGTACGAACATGATCCAAATTAAAATCATAGTGACGATTTGGCATCGCTTTTGGATAAAATTCAGGCTTCAAGGTTGTTTGGGATAACTCAAATACTTTATACGTAGCGAATTTAGCTAAGCCTGTATTTGAATCTCTTTCCTGGAAGAAGCGAGATTTCAATTTCCCTTCCTTCTTTAAAGCTTTTTCTTCAGGTGTCGCTTCAGAAAGTCTTTTATATTTTGGATTACCTTTTCCATTTTTTACCTGGTTCCCATTTTCATCCAATACAGGAATCATTTCAACCATCATAGGTCTAAACAAGGTAATATGTGATTTTTCTCCTGTCTTAACCGAAAGATTGTTATGAACAACTTCTCTTGTTCGACCTGTTTTTTATTGGTATAGGTATTTCTAGTTTCAAATACCTGATCTGAAGTAATCCCAAGAACTTCCCCCATCGATTGCCATTGATTATAGGTTGCGACTGCATTCGCTCCTGGCCACTGTTCCTGAATCAACGCTACATTTCTAGGTGACAGCTCTGGAAACTTACTCATAAAATTCAGATACTCTTCTAACCGTTCTGGTGTTTCTGTGTACTCTCTCACTTTTTGAAAAGCAACCTCACTCAATTCATGCGGTGTTAAACTAGCATAATCAATACTACTTGAATTTACTTCAGGAGTCTCCAAATCCGAAATAGGTTCCTCTTTCAGAATCTCCTCTACACGCTGAAGTAAATTAGTTTTAGTTTCTTGCTTAGAAGATTGAAAAGCTACCGTTTCTCTTGTATCAGGAGTTTGACTTGCTACTTCTTCTGTCAATCGAGCCGATTCATTTGCTTCCTGAGAAATTTCCTTATTCACCTCTCTATTTTCCAGCTGAGAAAGAATTTCTTCATCCATCGATGCTAGTACAGATTGACCGTTGAGTCGACGATATCCTAATCCTAGCATTTGTGAAATTGGTGTAGTCTCATCTCCAATATCATATCGAATTCCCTCTTTGATCATTTTACCCCCTGGAGCATAAACATCAAACTTAATTTTGGTAGGAGGGATATAGTCTTCAGTATTGCCTGCAGTTACTTGTTTCATTCCTTCTTGATGAATTGGATAAAAGTCCTGATTGGCCTTATATAGCTCCCTAGCGAAATCTTGATAAGATATCAGCTCGGTCTCTTTAAATGGCAATTTCGGGCCACCTGGGCGATCCTCAGACCATTGAAGGCGAATATGATAGTCATCTTTATAAATATGATCTTGATGCCAGTCTCTATAAAAGTCGGAATTTTTATCCAGGAGATTATCTTCTCCGGCGGCAGCAACAATCTGATCAAATTTATCATTGTACTGTTTCGCATAGTCAAGATACTGATTCCATGCCTTATGAAATTCTTCTGGAGTTTTTGAGATGTCACTAGGCACTCCTAAATTATAGACAGTATCTAAGACTTGAGTAAACTTATTCGCATCACGTAGGGAGTTATTCAGTGTATCCTCTGGAGCTGGTGGTTCAGGTTCTTCAGAAACCTCCTCATACTGCTTATTTTTTAAGACAGTTAGCATTTCCTCGCCACCATCTTTAACAAACTCCTCATTAATTGACAGTTGCTCAATGTGACCATTTCTTTCTCTATAGACACCGAGAATTGTACCAGTATCTATATCTCCCAGTTGTTTACTTAAATCACCTTTCACTCTCATTAAAGATGCAGGTACATGAGTAAATTCCTTTTCTTTGAATAGCAATAACAAATCTGTATCTTCTGGTCTGATTGCCTTTGTAAGATCCAGATTATTAAATTTCTTTACAGATGAGAGATCGTTAAACACAAAGGAATCGGACTCCACAACCTCAGGTAATAAGTTCAAAACTTTTAATTTATCCGACATTCCCTGCGCAAATTTTAGATCTCTGAAATGCCCTCTTCCAGCTGCAACATCTTCAACGAATGACTCAGACAAATGTTCTACCCGCTCATTATATACAGGTGTTACTCCAGTTAAGTGCATCCAATTTTTCTTGTCAAATTTAACATTTAGAATTTGGAATTGCTTTTCTTCTGGATTCTTATAAACATAATGGATACTTGTCCCTGACATTTCTTTTAGATACCATTGAGCCGAATCTCTCATTGCGTTTGCGTATAAATTTAACGTCCGCATGTTTTTTCTGAATATTTTATTTGACATTCGATCCTCATCGATGGTAAAATGAAGATGAACATTGGCAGGAAAATCAGGTTGAGAATTTTTCTCAACGGGCTGCGGTGCTGTCCCTGGAGTTTCTACTCCTAAAAAACTGGAATTGCGATTCAATAGTTCGCCCCCAGTGTTATTAGAAAGCTCTTGATTTTGATCATGAGCTTTTTTTGTAATCTCGTTTAAAAACTCTTCATCTTCTTTCAATCCACTATTGAAAGTCCAGTAATCTAGTTCAAAATAATTCGACTTTTTCAAGAAGTTCTCTAAGTCGTCAAAAACGTAGTTTTCTCGCAGTAACGCTTTATTTTCATCAAAAAGAGACTCCCAATCTTTAACAACAATGTATTTTAAACTATCATAGCCCATTTGAGTAGCTAGAAACTCTGTTTTACCTGGTTCTGAATGGTATTTAAAAACAATATTATCTTCTTTCTGGCTAAGTGAACCATATTGGCGATAACCAAACTGACCATCCTCAAATAAATAGAATTCAAGCTCACCGTCGCTTTGATAAACACGCCAATAATCGCTGTATAGTTCATCTTGTTTTAGAACAAT
>NZ_KQ970760.1:804482-813347 GCF_001579175.1 Streptococcus oralis | reverse complement strand
TCTACATTCTGCTGCTCTTCAGATGTTTTCGGACGATACTTAGATTGTGAAGACAATTGAAACTCCACTTCTTCTGAAGCCTCCATTATCTTAATGGGGTGAGTATCAAGACGTGATATCAAGTTATCCAATAATTCTCGATTTAAAATCACTTCTCCCTCTTGTTCTTCCAAATAGTGGAACAATGTGTTTGGTGTTGTCACAAAACCATGGGCAAAGTCTCTTGTTCCCGATTCAATCAATGGATACTCCAGCATTCGCTCAACCGATTGTGATAGATTATCAAGGGTTCTTTCACCAAAATAGACGCCGAAACTGTCACTTGAGAGGCTTTCTATCTGCTTGTTAGTACTGTAGGCTGCTATTGCAAGTTCACCAATAAATCGGGTTGAAATATCTACTCCCAAAGTTCTCTGATGAGGTTTCAATGCTTGATACAAGGAATCTTGCTCAGGAGTCCCTTTTTTCTTGTATAAATCAATCGTTTGATCATCAATAGAGGTCAAAAGTGAATGAATGGGAGACAACACTTCCATTTTTTTATCGCTGAGATATTTTGTAGGATGGCTATTTCCTAACTTTGCAAAGACATCATACAGATAGAAATCTGGTGCAAATTCGATTGATAATTCTCCAGATTGAATCCGATTATTTAATTTCTTAGTTAATACTTCGTTTTCCCGTTTTACCTCTTCATAGCTCATCAATCTTCCAGCATTCTCCTCTGTAGTGGTAATAGATTCTTGATTATCTGGAGTTTGTTTTTCTTCAACCGTCTTATCTATACTAGTCGGATCAATGACGACTGTTTTTTTATTTTCTATCGAAAATGTGAGATTGTCCCAATTTTTTTCTAACCACCCTGCTTCGTCTTGATTTTTTTCAATAGGCTCTGGTTGTGGTGAGATTGATTTTTCCTGATTCGAGGGCGTTAATCCTACATTTTCTTGCCTTTGTTTAGCAAGTAATTCATCCACCTTCAGTCTTTCCTCATCTGTTTTCGGATGATACTTGATTTGTGAAGATAATTGAAACTCTCCTTCTTCAGTCAACTCCAGGGCAACTCTTCGTAACCCTTTTACAAAATACGTATTTGGTTGTTTTTGCCACTGGTTCACTAGCCCCTCATCAATTAAGGCCTGTGCTGCTGGTTGAATGCTCGTTTTACCCATTTGTTCAGATATAGCCTCAAGTCTAGTCAACTCTTTTTGATAGCGTTTGAGAGTAGCTTTGGTAAAGAACGACTCCCCACGCTTAGCTTTTTCTAACTCTTCACGGATTCTAGGTATATTTTGAACACTCATCTCCAGACCACTTCCCTGACGATTCAACCCCATTTCTTTCAAATGTTGTTGGTGCTCCAGGCGCTCTACTCGCTCTTCCTGTTGCCTAATCTCATCCATCTTTGAGAAGACTTGACCTTCTATTTGTTCTTGCTTACGCATAAAGCTAGCACCGCCTCGCTTATCATTCACGGGTTGCCCATTTGTTAGTGCTTGGTGGGAATAAGCTCTTGAAATAGCCTCGTCTTGTTCACCCCTTAGTCTTTCCAATTTTCGACGTGCCTGGGCAAGACGACTGTTATCAGGCTTTTCTTCCTGTTGATTCTTTAGAACATCATTCCAGTCCGTTTTATCTTGTCCTGGTTTTAGTTCTGGTAGATCTGAATTGATGACAGCTCCTTTTGCCTCCAATTCTTGAATGAATGTTCTACCTGCTTTATCATTATCTAAAGCTAGGGTGATTAAATCCGCATTTTTCCCATCTTCAAAAAAGTGATGATCAATAGCCACTTGAAGTCCGTCTGCCATTTGTTCAGGTGTCCATCTAAGTGGTTGTCCTGAAATTTCAGCTTGAATTTGAGATAGATGACGGCCAATAGTCGATTCTTTCAAACCATCCATAGAAACTAATCTGACGTCCTGAAGACTATCCTTGTGCAATTCATAGTAGGACATTAAATCAATTGGACTCTCAGTAAAAATCAATCGTTTTGGACTGCCAATATCGACATGAATACCTGTCATAGGATCGGAATTTTTCATAATCACTTTAGCATATCCATGTTTTGGCCATTTCTCCCAATTCTCCTGGATTCCTTGTAAAGAGGCTCCAACAACTTCACCTGAAGAAGAAAGGGATTTGAATACAATAACTGGCTCAATCGTATTTGTCGTAACTCCAGCAGTGCCTTCCGCAAAGTAGTCAAGTTTGGCGTTAGCTTGAGCTAAAATACCCTGTTCCAAAAAATAATCAATCGTTTCATCCGACAATCCACGTTGATTCCGTAAGTAGTCTCTTCCAGCTGAAAACGGCTGCTCGTATTTCTCAAGATAGTATTTAAAATCTTCTTGAGGTCTTTCAACCATTTGAAACTCTTTAAAGTTTCCATCATTCAAAAAATCTACAGATTGGTTAAAACTTATTTCTTTTATCGTCTCAACCAAAGAAATCGCATCTCCACCTGTATTTCTAGAGAACCATTTCCATAAATTTGTATCAGGTGAAATAACTAGGCTATCATGTTCTTTCCATCGATAGTCTCGTCCGGATCGAACCAGATCCATCTGAAGCTCGTTTGCAACATCCAAAATATCTCTAGAACGTGCAAATTCAACACGTTCTTTACGAGTTTTTCCACGTCTTGATTCTTGTTCTGTCATATAAAATCTCCTTAAAATCCTTCATACTGTGGTTTATACGGCTCTTTCTCTACTTGTAGAAACGTTTCTGGATCTAAGTGAACCAATTCCCCTACTGAAAAAGATTCAAATAGCTCAGAATTTTCCTTAAAATCTAGAACCATTTCTAAATCAGAATTTCTTCCTTGACCCTCAAAATGCACTTGCTTGCTATCGGCATTCATTGCCGTAATTAACCATTCAGCTGAGAAATCAAAGTCTTCAACTGCTACATCTGGAAATACCAACTTCATTTTTCTTCTCCTTTCTCTTTTATCCCTCTATTCTATTCAATAACCAAAAAATCCCATTTAAAGGGACAATATAATTCCATTTTTCAGGATAATTTGCTCAAATTAAATTAAAAAATAATGACAAAAGCTTGACTATTGCATTAAAATGCGGTATAATTAATAGTGTAAGGAGGTATTGAAAATTGAGTAAAGCAGATTTTAACAAAATTCAAAAATTACTAAAGACTGTAACAGCTTATAGAATTTCTAAAGCTACTGGAATTGGTGACACTACAATCAGCAGATGGGTCACAGGAAAAACACCGATCGAAAAAATGAGTTTAGAAAATGCTATCAAATTGACAAAATATGCGGAGGAACTAACAATGATTTCAGCAAAAGAACTACTTGAAACTATTAAAAACAATGATGTGTCGTATGCTATTGTAAACGAGGACGGAGCAGTTTATTGCAATCTTGGTACAAGTAATATCATGGATATTTACGGTTACGATAGCGAAGATGGCCGCTTTTACGGTGTCTACGGCGATGCGGTCGGCGGTCAAATTGATAGCCGCAACGCCTCAGATGATGTCATTTTGAAAGCTATTCAACTAATGCTGGGATTGGGTGAGCCTGTAAAACGCTCAGAATTATCTATTGGTTCAGATTTCAAACAGACATTTGTAGATGGATATTTTGAGGCAGTCGAATTGATGAAACAGTCTGGTCTTATTCAGTCTCAGGAAGAAAACGAGAAAGTAAATGAGTGGATTGAGGCTCACAAGGACGTTGTAGGTTCAACAGTCAAACATCTATCATTTGGAACAGGAAAAGTGGTAGAAATCAAAGAAAATACAATTGTTATTGATTTTGAAGATAAAGGAAGAACATCTTTGGCACTTGAGGCAGTTGTAGAAAGTGATCTGTTAGAATTTTAAAGAATACCAGCTGAAAAAGCTGGTATTCTTTTATACAACATTCCATTCGTACAGCGAAAGCCGTGATTTTCCACGGCTTTTATTTGGCTCCAAACACCTCCCTTTATATACTTTGTCCTTTTTCCTCCAATTCTTGTCTCTCATCGCTTCTCTCACGTTCCATAAGGGCTTTTTTATTTGCACGTTGAGCCCTTTGAAGAGAATTGGTCAGATTTCTCATGAAATCTGTATTGATGATTGCTTTACCTTGGGATTGTTGGATATTTTTTCTTTGCAAGACCTTTCTTTCTTGCATTTTCTGTGAAACAGCTTGAGCTAACTGACTTTTCTGGTTACTTTCCTCCTCTGGCAACAATTTTTGATAGAGTAATTTGAGTTCAGAAAATCCCTTTGAATTCTCCTGTTTTAATTTTTGAACAGTTGCTTGATCAGTCGTTTGTGAAATTTCCTTGTTTCGACTATAAATCTGATGTTTCAACTGAAAAATAGAGATATGTGTCTGTAATTCTTCTACGTAGCTATCTTTCGTAACAGGATAGCCCTTTAGAATGGTCAAAACTCCTTCATCTTGAAGAGGTTGAATTGTAGCTAATTCCTCCTTCAAACGTTTAATAGGTGCTTGAATTGTTAATGAATCAGCCTTTTCTATAGAAAATGAAACACTATCTTCAAACTGGTTAGCAAGAGATTGTCTCAGAGATTGGTCTGCTTCACTCAGTTTATAATTTGGAGTCAGCTGCAATTCAGTCAGCTGCAGTCTTTGAAGAATCTCCTTCTTTTTTAATTCAACAAATGACTTATCCGTTTCAAGTGGTTGAATTTGATCAAAAAGAGTTTTACGAACTAATAAACTACTTTGTTTTTCTTCCAATAAACTCAATTTTAATGCATATCGGAACGTCCCTAACTCTTGACGTTCCTTCAATGATCGATCGCTTTTCTTTTTGGCCGCTTCTACAAGATCTTTCAAATCAGCTGAAGAGAATAGCGACAAGTCCCTTAAACTAAGTTGCTTCTGTAGTAAGTCTTCTTTCATCTGACTCACATCATAAACTAATTCCGTAACAAATTCAGGACGTCCCAAACCTGTTCCGTGTTTATCATAAGTAGCATAGACTGGTTTTGTGATTTCAAGAGGTTTCGCCCCATCTTTCAAATCATAACCCAGTTTTTTCCAGGCATCTAGTGTTTTGATAACACTTGCGTTAGGATCCTGGGCTAAAATTAATTTCTGATTCTTTACTGAGAAATTGGCCAAATTTTTTTCCAGCCGAACGTCAGCTATTTCAGGAGCATTCTCACGAAATAGATGCAAGATTTTATTTGCTAGTCGTTCTCTCAACTCCTTCTCTCGTCTCGCAATTAATTGCTGCAGATGATAGCCTGCAGCCTCCTGTTGTGTTTTCTCAAAACGACCATCAACTTTCCGAATCTTCTCGTAGGTTGATTTTTTTTCAGCTGAATAAGCTCCTCTATAGGTTTTTAGGAAGTCCTTTGTTTCTTTCAGAAATTCTTGATAGAGCTCTTTCCCATCATTTTCTAAATAGGAATCCAGATAGCGGTCGATGAAGAATTTGCTGACTGCAAAATCTCTTGCATTTGATCCATAACGCCATTTTTTATCCATTGGCAAATGATTATAAGCCTGCTCCAAAAAATTTTTTTCAGCTGAAGAACGCACCATCTGATTTCTAAATACAGAATTAATCAACTCACTTCTAATATTGGCCAAAATTTGTTCTCTTCTAACAATCATTCCTCTAGTCTGTTCATTTAACAGGCCATGAAAAACATCACTTTTAAAACGCTCAATGGTTTTTTGGGAAAAGTTCCCTCTATACTCCATTCGTCCACGAGGTCGATAGAAAAATTTTTCTCTTGCAGATTCAACTTCAGATAAACCAAAATGCACATGAATATTATCCGTGTTCAAGTGAATGTTAGCCCACCAAAATGATGAGTCGGATAATCCTTCTTTTTCAATCAACCTTGGCAATGCTTCACGTATGACCGACTTGATAGCTTGCTGATCAACTTTCCCAGTTTCCAAATCATATAATCCCTCCTTAGCCAGAAAGTCATTATCAAAAGAGATAACACCTTGCCATAGAAGGGAGCCATTTTGATAAGCCTGTTCTAACTTGCTTTTCAATTCAGTTACTTTGCTACGCTGCAAGTAATTGGCCTCTTCTGTAAAAATCGCTGTCATCTCTTCATTTTGATTTTCAGTAGCATAAGAACGATTCATATAATCGATGTACTCCTGGAAATTAAATTTTGTTTCTGGAACTTCAGCTTGGATTTTTTGTAGTTCATCTTCGGTTAGAGACTCAATATTTTGTCTGTGCGTTTCTAAATTTAATTCATTATCAACCTCGACAGCTTCGTCTCTATTGGTGTAGTCTACAAACCCACTATTTGCTTCTGTATATTGTAGCATGAAGGTAATACTTGGACTAGAAGACACGTTCATTATTTTCCTCTCTTTGAATTAAAATAGTCCATTTTTTCTTAAAAGAGCATAGTCTTTTAATAACGGTTGTAATTCTTCAGGTTCAACTTGAAAATCATTAATCCATCGTCCTGATTGAGAAATATGTAATTCTTTTTGCTCTTCAACAAATTGCATGGGAATCAACAAGATATTTGGTTTTTCTAACTCTGAACCACTTTCTCGTTCTAAAAAGGCGACAATAAAATCTTGATTTCCTTTTGTCCTCAATTGCCAGTGATGGGAGTTCCCGTTTTTCCTTTTATACAATGAGCTGTATTTTACATCAATCGTTAGACCATCTAGCCAAAAATCATATACTGGATTATTTTTCTTGAAATACTTATTCGCATCCGTTGCATCTGGAACATACTTTTGAAAAAGCTCCTCGGCCATTCCCCCGAGCTTAGCTGTCCTGGAACCATACTGAATTTTATCTTGAATTTTAAGGCAGCCACTCTTTATTAATTTCAAATGAGCTATATGAGTTGGCAGCCCTGACTGTTTCACCGCTTCATGAAAATCTCCTGTTTCTAAATAAATTTCAACAATATCTACCATTTACTGTACCTCAATGAGAATGTTTGATAGTTTGACCACGTGCAATATCTTCTTGAATAATATCGTTGATTCGTGCCATCAATTCATGTTGTGTAGGATCCAATCGTGAATGAATAGATTCCAATTCTTGAACATCAAAATCATCTTTCGTAATAGCATGAAAGTTGGTTAGTGTTAGATAGAGAATTTGATCAAGTTGACGATGAATTGCCTTGTTGTCATTTCCAGAATCAGAGGTATCCCCCCAATTTTTTTCCAGCTGAGTCAGTCGCTCATAGAAATTTTTTCCTTCTCCTAATTCAATAAAAAGTTTATAAAAAACTTCAATCAAAGTGACAAGTGTTGCTGAATTATTTCGATACTGTTTCTGCAAAGCAGACGATTCTTTCAAGTAGGATTTTATTTCCTTAAATTTTTCATGTGTTTCTTCGCTAAAATATAAGCTAAGTCTTGGATTCATTTTTCCCTCCTCAAATTTTCTGAGATGATCCTGTCAAATAATTGATTTTATATCCTGGTTGAATATTAAAGATATACACATCAAATGAGATCTCATCATCTTCAATACTCTGTGCTTCCATACGAACTCCTCTAGCAACTAATTCCACATTTCTAAAGATGGGAGTCACTCGATAGCGAACATGGTGGTTCGTATTTTTTATGTAGTTAGCAATTTTATTTTCATAGTAGACCATTGATGATTGTTCATCTTCAAAATTTGCATTTAAAGCACGTGTACCTGTAAATAAATTTTTAGCATTCGCATTTTCTCCACTTAATTGAAAACCAATTAAGTGAGAACGATTATATAAATAATCTTCTTTCCCGTTGAAAATTATTTTTTTATTTTTCCACCCTGTCGGTGTGACAGACGAAATAGATTCTCTGTCTTCTGTTGGCATCAATTCTTTTCCCAACATCGCTTCAGCAATTCCTACACGATTTAAAAAATCTAGATCAGAATATTTTTCCCAGCTGCCATTTTCTAAACTCAATTCGCTTTTTGTAAATTGTGATTTTTCATTGACGACAATGACCTGATTTTTTCCATCATACTCCTTCGATTTCAAATCATCATTTTTCAGAGTAGGATTCAAATTTGAGTCGGAATTTTTTTCTTCAGCTGAATCGGCTATGTTCAATTGATTCGGGATATCATTTTGTGTTAAGCCAGATTTGATAGCATTAAAATTGTTAGGTTGTACGATAAAGATTGCAAGAAAAATGAGAATGATGAACAGAGATTTATTCTTCTTCATTTTCAAACACCACCTGACCGTCGTTCAGCTTCAAGTGCTGATACATCATCCATAAAATGTAACCAATTTGTGATTAGTTCATTTACAATATCTTGTTTAACATTTAAAGCTGAAAGAGAAATTTCATTCTTCAACATCAATTCTAAAATCTGACTTTGTTGTTTTTTGATATCAGATAATGTTTCCGCAAATTGATTATTGTACAAATTCAATCCGTCATTCATTACGATATTTTGAACTTGCGATAACATAAACTCATTGAAACTTGGATAGTTATATTTTTTTGAAATAGCCTGAAGTTGTTCAAACATATCATCAGGAACATTTCTAATTAAAAAATTTTTAGTCATCACTTTCCACCTCCCCCTGATACTCTAACCAACGTGAAATATGATCGCCATAACAATCCATTTTTTCTTCAAATTCTGAGAGTATGCTTGTCTGTTTTTTCATTTGTTCCAGAACATGGTCAGAAGCTAATTTCATATTTTCTAAATGAGCCACATACAAATCTTGAGCACGATTAAATTTTCCGTACTCAATTTTTTCACGACAGATTGAGAGCAGAAAATCATTTAATGATTTGGCTTTATTTTTTTTGCAAGAGCTTTTAGATAGCTAACCTCTTCCTGTGTTAATCCTCTAATGAGAAGGTTCATCTGTATCCTCCATCTTATTATTTATTGTCCCAAAAGCAGG
>NZ_KQ970760.1:784398-804462 GCF_001579175.1 Streptococcus oralis | reverse complement strand
GACTTCTTTTTCTTTTGTCGAAGCAAAAGCAAAAAGAAGCAAAAAAGAAAACTTCAACCTCGCAACATCACGAACCGTCACGGTTCTATTTTTGCGGTTTTTCAACACACTAACACACACAGAGGGACTAAGGTCCTTTTTAGGTGTGTTGTGGTAGAAAAGAGCATAAGGGAAACTGATATCACGTGCCGTGATATGTTGATAGTATCAACGTTTCCAATGATATCAATTTTCTCGGTTTCACCTACTTACACACACATACTATACTTACCTTTACACACTTTATAGGTGTTATACTTACACTGTTTTTCCTTTTACACACTTTTGCTTACACCGTTTTTGACTTCATTTAGAAGTTCAAAACTCAAAGATTAAGACTGATTTTCAGCTGGAAAGTTTCCTTCTTCACGATTTTTCTTAGCTGCTAAACGTTGTTCTTTTTCCTCTTCTTTGATGAGGTTTAATTCCATTTTTAACTCTTCCAAAATTGATTCATACGACTGATTTTTATTTTTCTTCAATTGAATTTGAACATAAATTTTACCAATTTGTTTTTGAAGATTCTCTTCTGCTTCTTTACGTTCCTGTTCCAAAGTGGCAACTTTTTTCCTTGCCTCTTCTAGTTGATTATCAATTTTTGTTAAATCATTTTTAGCCATGATTACTTCTCCTTTTTATTTAATTAAGCCTATTGTAATCTAAAATATAAAATTATTTTTTAAAGGGACAATCATAAAAAATAAATCCCCTTAATTCAAAAATTAAGGAGATTTTTGACTACTATTTGTTGGTAAACATGAACTCACCTTTCATAGAAAACGCACTCTTTTTACTCACATCAAATTGAATCAACCAGAAACAAAAATCATGTTTTTTCCCAAACGGGAAGACATAAAATGCTGGATGATAAAATTCTTCAATATCTACAAATTCTCTTTCAAGAGGAGCTTCAGAACCGTTCCATGCTTTTCTATAATAAGAAATACCTGTCCGTTTTTCTCTATTCAAAAAACTTAATTCTACAATATCTTGATAATCCTTTTTCACTGCTCGCTGATTAATCGTAATCATTCGTTGGTTTGCATCACCTTCATCAGCATCTGTAAAAAGATTGATTTTAGGAGGTAACTTATCTTTTAATTTTCGGATTCCAAGGTAGTCCTTATTTAAGATATTTTTGAACAGATAACGCTGAAAAAGTTTTGCTTGAAACCACTTCATGAAATAATAAATACCGATACTAAAGATTGTGGCTAAAAGCCAGAACGATGACTCGTTTTCTTGAAATGGAAAATCCACTGCGATTGAAAAAATAAAGCCAAACACAACACTTTCAAAAAATGAAAAAATAAATCTCTCAACACCAAAACGCAATTTTGAAAAAGGAACGGCTAAGATAAAAATAACCATCAAAAATCCTAAATAATTTGGACTAATTTCAAGTGTTGCTGAAATTTTTTTAATCAGAACAGCGCCTGCAACCATTACAAAAAATAAATATTGCCATTTAAAGGCTTGTCTAATAAGCCAATTCACTCCACAAATTGCAGATAATTTATATCCCAATTTATCAGTTTCTTTTACCATTTTAATTAAATTTTTCATTTTATTTTACCTCACTTTAATTCATTTCTACAGTTTCAATAGGGTTTGAAAATTCAAATGTTCCATCTTTAACAGCTTCTTTTTTCTTGTCCAAAGACTCCAATTTAGCCTTCAACTTTTCAATGTTTTTATAGGCTGTTTCGATGGTTCTGTTCTTCGTTTCGATGTTTGTATCTAGCGTAGCAATATTCTTTTGATTGGCTTCGAGATCATCACCTGTTAGATATTTTGCTTCTGCTTGAAGACTCGCTTTTCGTGAGTTATCATCTTCAATAGATTCCTTCAATTGAGAAATTGATGTCGTCAATTTTTGAGACTGTTCATTCTGGAAATTGATTTCTTTTTCGATTTCCTGAAGAGTAAATTCTTCTCTGGAGACAACTTCAATAGCTTTGATTTCAAGCTGAGGATTTTGAGGAGTTACAAAGAATTGTACAGTGTCCTCTTCTCCAGATTTCTTCTGAGAAACATTCTTAGAATCACTGGATGGCGATGAAATATTCACATCAATTGAGCTAGAAGAGACTGTCTGATTCGTCACATCGATCGCAAATGCTCCAAAATTTTTCGGAACTCCTTTAATAATAACTGATACTTTATTATCAATGATTGGCACAACATCCATCTCTATTTTTGAATCTTTATGTTGCGCATAGAGTTTCCATTTTAATCGTTTGGCATCGATGCCCCGATCTATCGAAGTCGTAGCATCTTTCGTCTCAAATTGTAAAACGATAATTCCAGTGTCTGGTGAATATTCCTGGCTGACCAGTTTCATCTCACCACTGCCATTCGCAAAAACCTGCTTTGTTTTAAGTTGTTCTGAAGTATATGTTTGTCTTTGTGGCGAGAAAATCGCTCCCATCAAAAGACTTAACCAAGTCACAAACAACATTGAGAAAATGACTAGTTTTCTCTTAATAACATTCTCCTGAAACCAAACTTTAGTCTTAATAAATGGCTTCAAAATTGGGCTAGATTTTATCTTTTCAATCCAGCGTTTGAATATTTCAATTAAAGTAGACATTTTATTTCTCCTTCCTGATTTTTTCATAAAACTGATTTGTTAAAGAGTTTATATCTGTCTTTTTTTCAGTAGCCCAAATTATAAATAATGATAAAGAAAAAACTATAATAGCTACAAAAATAGTTGCAAACATATCTCTCATTAACTCGACACTTCCAAAATAAAATAATTCAAATACTGTCATAAAAGAAACTTCTTTTGCTCCTACTAATTTTAGAAAAGTTGGACTCATATTAACTAAATTTACAATTACATACGCATTAAATCCTAAAAAGAGATTTACTGATACTAAAACTAGCGAAATAAAACCAGATACGCCTCCTAAAATTGCAAAAACTCGATACCTCACATTTGTTGCAAACAACATATCAAAAGTTGATACATCGTCGAAACTTTTTTGTTCACTCGATAGCATGTAATTTTTTATACCTCTTAAATGTTTGTTAGCTCTTTTCTGCTTCAAAGTAGATGATTTAGTTCTTCTCATGCTTCTTATATCCTTTCCAAATAAGTGAAACCTTACTTTTCGGCCAAACACTTTTTAGTAACAATAAGAATGCTAATGGCAGCCTTTTCGTTTTGATTTCATTTCCAAAGTTATCACATATAGTTATCCTGAAGAGCGGTACGAACCAGATCGCAATCAAGACAGTTCCAACCACGCCATGCGCAATAGCATTTAAAATTTGATACATACTACCTCCTTAAATACAGCCTAACTTTTCAGGTGCCAAATCCAATGTTAGCCAAAGAGCTTCATCATGCGAAATATGCGTTAGTTGTCCTCCCTCATCATTAAAACGATGTAGGGTAAACGTTCCATCTGATAATTTTCCTAAAACAACCATTCCCTCATTTGTCCTAGTACGCCACAATTCCCAATCATTTTGAAAAGCTGTCTCGGCCCATTTACTTAGCTTTACCCTTTTAGTCATTTATGGCCTCCTGGATTCCTTTCTCATCTGCTACAATCTTTTCCTCTGAATCTCTTGAAGCATATAGATATTTCTTTATTTTTCCCTTACGAATCTTGATGATAGTTGCAGCTTTTTCAACCTGGTATTTTTCTACCAACTTTTGACCTTCTTCTGTCTGAGTATCAATGTAAAATGTTGGATAGGAACCTTTATTGGCTGCATCTACAACTACACTTTTTCCAATCTGACAGTAAGGACAATCTTTTTTATAAAATACCAGATTTACATTTTGATCAAGTACAGTATTCTGGTATTCCTTCTGAGTAAGATGAGGATCATAATCTAAGATAAAATGATCTTTATACATCCTATATCCTCCTAGAACTGCGAGACTCACAAATAAAATAACGAGAATAGCACCTACAGCTAACTTAATGTATCTAAAAAGCTCTCTCATACTACTTCCTCCTCATCCATAAAATCAAATATGGATCCTTGAACATAATCAATCTTGGCTAATTCTTTTATTTCTGATTTTAAGTTAGTGAACGTTGTCATCACTTCTTGAAAGAGTAAAGGATCAAATTCCTCGGAATCCAATACACGGACAATTGGCAACATTGGATAGTGATCTCTCAACTCCTCCTGCAGATAATCTGAAATCATTTTATCATTCGAGATAACACTATCTACTCTAATAATCGCTGGAATGCTAGTAATACTCTCCTCGTTTTGATAAAAAGTTAAAGCCACATCACCTGCAGAAACAGACTCAAATTTTAAGTTATCCGATGAAAGTTTAAAATAATAAGCCAATGGTTCCTGACCAACCCCTGTTAGGTAATAGCCTCGAATAATTTTGAATAACTCTGACATCGACCTTTCCCCTTCCTAACAAACTTTTAGAAGTCTAAACGGAGCTTGATACACATCAGGATAGTGAATCAATCTCTTTTTTCTTTGTTCAGGAAGTGGTTTACGGTAATGTTTTTGAAGATACTGAAAAGCTAGTCCCAAGGTATCAAAAACTAAAACTTTATTCTCCCCATTACAAATATAGTCACCTAATTCAAAACTGAAAATTACGTACTTCATTCTTCTTCTCACTTTCTATTTTGGCTGATCATTGCCAGCTGATCTGTCTCTAACTCAACATCATATCCGTTTTCAAAACGAACTTGTTGACGAATCCCTATAAGTGATAGAACTAAGAAAAATCCTCCTACAAATATAAGGCTAAATAATCCAACTAAAATCAAAATCATATCATTCCTCCATAGGTTATTTCACATACATGTATATCTTTGTAATAATCATAGATATAATGTAAAGGCAGTTTACGGGTTTTTAAAATTATCCAATATCAAGCTCAAATAGAGATAGTTGTTGTGTTTGTTTAAAGCCATCTTTAACCCTTTCTATCACTCGCTGAGTGAACTCAAAGCTTTCTTCAAAGAAAGCAGCAATATTGGCCATATAAGCCTCCTGACGTTCTTTCTTCACCTTGATAAGGGAAAGGAAGATTGCTTTGATAGAGGCTAATCTGATGCCTCCTCCACGGCCATGTTTGACTGTAAAGAAGATCTTTTGTTCTGCTTTGAGAACCTTCAATACCTTGTCTAATGACCGCTCAGGAATGTTCAACTTCTCTCGTATCTCTTTTTTCGTCGTCTGGATAAATGGATCCTCGGATTGATAGAAACCTTCTAAATAGGCCATTACGTCTGTTTTCCATTCATGAAGATGACTATTCTTTCTATCCGCACGTTTCTTCTTAAACTTGTACCAACGTTGCTTCACAAAGATATCTGAAGCCTTTAGTTCCTGATTGACCCATGCTTTACATAAAGTCATTACATAGTCACGACTAGCAGCTTTATATTTTCCTGAATAGGCGCTTGTGATAATCTTATGATATTCAGCTGAAGAGAGTGGTTCGTCTAAACTTGCATTAAAGTTAGAAAGAACTTCCTCACACTCTTCCTGATCGATTCCTGAAGAGAAGTTAGCTAAAGCCAGCGTGAAAAGAACATTATTTCTTCCCATCAAGGCTTTTCCACCTTTGATATTCCCCTCTCTCATCAGCAATTGATACCAAGGTTCATCAATCTGTTTCACCCCTTCAGAACCTGAAATAACCGTCAAATTTGGCTTTTTACTTGGGAAGGGAAGGTCTGATTGCTTCATTGACCAATCTAACCACTCCTGGAATGAATAGGTATAATCAGCATCAAAGAATTCAACATTATCAGTTCGAGGAATCCGAGCAATCCCAAAATGGTTACAAGTCAAGTCTACTGGTAAAGTTTGAGCAAAGTAATTTCTCAAATTTTGAGAAATCGCTTTGGCCACCTTCACCACTCGAAATTGGGAATGAGCTGTAACATAGGCTGATTCTGAGAGGACAAAATAGGCTTGAAATCCCTTATCAGATTTTAGAATCAACGTCGGCATAAAACCTAACTCTAGGGAAGCAGTTAAAATATCTCCTGTCGTCATTTCTTCAGCTGAAGAGGTAATATCAAAGTCAATGTAGAATGTGTTAATCTGTCTAAGATTATCTTCAGAGTGGCCACGTGTAATCCGTCGTCCAGCATCGCTGTAACTTCCATAGCAATATACGTTAGGAGTCCAGTGTGTAAACTGATCCTGATTCTCCAGTAATGATTCGACAGAGGTTAAAACAACACCACGTGCTTTCACCATATTCGCTTTTGAACGATAAGCAAATACAGAGCCTCGTCTTCCTTCTTCAGCTGAAGAGATGAGCTGTAGATGGCTATTCTTAAATTTTTGAGTTCTTAATCCGTTTTTTGTGATGATGGATAAGCATTTTAATAAATCAATCTTTTTCATATTTAATTTCTCATTATTTAAACAATGATAGTGGAGATAGCAATAATCTAAAAAGAAAATAAATCAATAAATTTTTGACAAAAATCAATTATGAGATTTAATAATTTCAAAAGTAGTTCAGCATTGAAAATATATAGAAGAGCAACGACCAGTATCATTGCTAACAAGATCATTAAACTATACCTTAAAAAATTTACGGATTCTTTTTTACTGTCTGGTAAATTTGCAACCCTTTTTTCTTTCTTATCCTGTAATTCTTTGCCAAATAATTCATAAGAGTACCTTGCCATTATCCAAAGAGATAAAGCCCCACTTCCCAACACTGAGATAATGAGTAAAACGACTGTATCAATGACTATGGTAAGTAAAAATCCCAATAACATGAACTGCATTATTTTATTCTCAATTAATCCAGAACTTATTAACGACATTGAAATCCAGTTGCCGATATATATTAGAAGATAAGAATAAGAAAAAGGGACAGCTATAAGCGAGATAAAGCAAAGAACTATATTACCCAGCACTTTCCGCAAACTCTTAGAATAAAGAATGTTTTCCCTTATGGATTTCAATCTATCCTTTGCTATGAAAAAACAATAATACAATACTGTCATGTTTTCTCTCTCCTTAACTAATCATATCCTTCAGCTCTTCCTTTGTATAACACAAATTATCAAACTGACGGATACGTTCATTTACTGTTTTTGCAATCTGCATTGCCCAATTCACAAAGTCGTATTGCTCTTCAGTCAATCCAGCCATTGTCTGATATTCAATAGTGTTCTCGATTTCCTCTAAAATACGTTCAAGGATCGCCTTGACAATAAAGTTATTGGAAGTGTATCCATTAGATAACATTTTTTTTGTTGTAATTGTTTTTGTTGAAAGAATTTGAACTGGGAGTTTTTGCTCAAACTGTTTTGTTATATAATGTTTTCTAATTTCGACAGATGGTTCAAAACCTCTTTCATGTGGTAATATATACTGCTGAAATCGCCCAACCTCAGTTCCTGTTGTCTGTCTTAGGAAAACAGTTTCCACTCCAATCGGTGACGCAATCACAAGGTCTAAAGATTGTAAATTTAACTTTGGATTGACCTCGACTATTCCAAACGCTTGCCTCAATCCCTCTTTTGAGTATTCTTTCCCCTCGATAACTTTTTTGAACCATTGTAAATCCTTATTAGCTTCAGAAATACTTTCTGGAACTTGATAAAAAACTGCTGATTCAATTATTTTCTCAAAGAATAAGCTATCGCTTTGTAAATTTGGGTTATCAAAATCAAACTCTACAAGATAGCTATTCGATAAGTCACTCCTTTCCAGACTGCTCTTGATTTCCAACTCTAGATTTTCAGCTAGTTTTTTTCCGTCTATGATCATTAGAGTATCCATGTGGCTGCGTGAGTTCGTTTTAACTAAGATTGGATTGATAAAATTCCAATCCAAAATCCTTTTAGCAATCTCTAGGCACTCCTTTTTATGTAGATTTAATACTGTCATACTATACCTCCTATCTTAACTCAAATGAACTTATAATATATGGCGCTAACTCCATACATGAGAAGTAAATCATTGCCCCTCCTACAATAATTAAAAAGATACTCACCATCCATTCCCAAGTAGTTAGATTTGGAAAGAAATCTTTCTTACCACTCCAGCTAAGTGTGATGTCTGTATTTTTAGCTATGATAAATACTCCACTGAACGAAATGCACACTCCTACAACAAACAATACAATATACAACAAAATCATAAAATTTCCTCCTACCCGTATTGGGCTTCCTAAAATAAATAAATAAATAAACTAACAAATAAAATGGTGGTAGAAACTATCTACCGTAGTGAAGTTCACCCTCACTGTCCTCGTATTCGAGCCAGTGGTCCATAACATCCGGACCTTCTTGTAACTCACGTCCAGTAGGAGAACACCACTCCTCGTTTCCATTAGATGTTACAAACACCTTTTGAAAAACACCATTTCGGTCAACGTCCACAAAGCGTGGATATGTAACAGTTTTTGTCATTTTATTTCCTCCTATGTTCATCCTCATTTATTCAACAATTCTTCTGATAACAACCTGGTCTCTTTTGCGTGTTCAAAACCAGCAATATACGCCTCATAATCAACTTCAATTTCGATTTTTAGACTTCTACTCTCTAATTTTCCCATACGAAGTCGTTGTTCTTCCAAAACTTCTGCTGGGATTTTTACCATCAAACCAAATTCTTCTGATGATTGAATCTGTTCCTGAAAACGTTGATCTACTCCGTTTAAGAAACCGAGTAAGTACGATTTCTTATAGTCTTTCCATCTTGCTCTTGAGACTGTAGGGAAAAGTCGTTTCAGCCGATATTTAAGGTATAAGAGCGCACCTTCGTAAACCTTACTACAAAATTCAGCATCAGATTGATATCCAAAGAAAATTATCTGTGTGATGCCATCTTCAGGAAGTCGTCTTCTTATCGTTTTACATCTAAAATTTTCACCTAAAATAGCAGCCAACTTTTCTTGCCACCATGGAAGTCTATATTCCCATGTTCCTATTGTTTCACCAATATCTTTATGAGTTGTACTATTCGTTAAATCATTCATAGAAAGATTATGCTTCACCATAAGTCTTTGAGCCATTAGAAGAGCAGTCTGTCCCTCTTCATCGTTTGGTGCATCATAAGCTAACTCTAAAAGATTTTGTATCTTGTCAATAATTTTACTGTTCATTTCAATCCTCATTTTTATACTTTCTAGGCAAACAACTAGCGTAATGTTTTGAATCATTGACCTTTGCATTATAAAAAATCATATTATTCCCAATAATTTCTTGCCATTTAGGAATCTCCTCACGATAAATACGATTAAGTCCATAAAAGTTCTTTACAATAAATCTGACAGCTCCAATATGATCTCCTAAGCCAACAACACACAACACATCATGTTCCATATCATATACCCAA
The DNA here is from genome assembly GCF_001579175.1 of Streptococcus oralis. Taxonomy (GTDB): domain Bacteria; phylum Bacillota; class Bacilli; order Lactobacillales; family Streptococcaceae; genus Streptococcus; species Streptococcus oralis_O. Next base: position 795,102 of record NZ_KQ970760.1, on the reverse strand, counting down.
TGACTTTTTGAATTTGTCAGTATTTCCCAAGCAAATTCCCAATCTCTCTCAAGCCAATCATGCCCTGGTCTGTAATAAACTTTTGTCTGACAAGATTCATCATTAAAACCATAAAAACAGTGACTACACAGCGTTCTATTTTTATCTACCCACCAACAAGAACCATACATTTCATCAACGCAGGCTGTATTCCACTTACAACCACATCTTCTACAAATCCCAGTTTCCATTTTCTATCCCTCGTTTATTCTCATGCTTTTAGGTAACTTTTTACTCGGTAAACAGTAACCTTCAGATAAGTCTCCTTTACTATAAAATTCAGGAGGATGTGTCATTATGTGATCACTTCTTTTCCATCCTCGACGAAGTTGTTTGTAAGATAAAGAAACACGTTTCTCAATCTCTTTAAAACTAAATCCCAATTTCAAGTAGGTTGTTATAATAGTAGTAGCATGTTCTTTGGACTCTTCGCTTCTTGTTCTTCGCTGAAAGTTAATCTGCTTATCTTCTTCATTTAATGCTATCTGATAGGCAATAAACAACTTCCGCATTTCCATAATTTTATGTTGCCAGGCCAAGCTGTAAGGTTGTCCTGAATATCGATTCACTAGATCCTTTACGGGTTGTTTAAATTTCATCTGAAGAGGATCGAATTCGCCAAGGTCAGAAAATGGATCAATGAAACCTAATGGTTCGCTTTGAATTAATTCATTGTATAGCGCTTCTCTGTCCATCCTAATTTATCTCCTTCTGTCAAATTCACGTCATTGAGTCAAATAAGCTTAATTGGATGGTTGTAGGCGCTTGTTCGCTGTTTCCATTCTTATCATGATCGATAACGTCAAAGATTTCTAACGTGTCTAAATTCATTACAATCTCTAATCCTACCATCGTTGAACTCCTCTCAAATAGAATTTTAAGCGAACAAAAAAGAGAACAGATTTCTCTGTTCTCCTAAAAATATTGAATTATTTGATTTTCTAAAAACTCTTACCACTTACGTGAAAGTTTTTTAAAGAATTTCATTTTTTGTTCGCAAAATGAAATTTAACAATAAAAAGAAATCGTTTTAAAATGTTATAGGTATAAGAAAAATGAACTACAACCATTACATTTAGAATGGCGGTCTTACTATACCGATTTTCATCTTAATAGGCTAAGACTCGACATAAATAACTTTTTTTGTCCGGCTTCATAAAAGCCTCAGTTTAGGAAGTAGGAATCAACTGCTCTAATTCTACTGCTGAAAGATATCCTTGATTGTAAAGTTTTTTAAGTAAGTCCTCATCTACTGTAATTGAATAATAGTCCGCCACAAACTCATGAAATCGCTCAAAACTTTCAAAGAAATAGGATAATAACCATTCACCACCGTCCTGATCTTGGTAGGTATTTTGATGCTCTTGACCATCATACCAGATAAAGAAGGTTGTTTCATCTTTTTGTTCTTCTGAGTAAAGGTTTTGATACTTTTCATCCAGTCTTTTATAAAATCCGTCTATAATGTCTTGATTCCACTCGTCCGCAGCAAACTGACTTAAATTGCTTTCATGATCAAAGCCTTTTACAAGAATCATTTTATCAGTAAATATCACATCTAGAGAATCACCCGAACCGTTGTCAATGAGATAACGGATTCCATAGCTTTCCTCACTCTTAACTATCAATCGGAGCCAGTTCTTGTCTGGATCTGTCTGATAGTCATCAATGACGAGCAAAGCGTCTAAGCGAGTCTTTACCTTGTCCCATTCAATTTTTTCCATCTCTGAAAATCTCCATGTTAAATATTTAAAATTTATTAAGGTCACAAGTCCTATAACCAATTTCTAGGTATTTCAACAGACTAAATGGATAATAAAATTACTTAACAAATAGTCACTAAGACATTTCCCTTGAGATCTAAGATTTTCTTGTAAAAGTCTTTCACTTTTATAAAGCTAGTTCGAATATCATCCTTGATTTCTTCCTCTTCTTCAAGATAATCCCAAATATCGGGGTATAACTCTGCCTTCTTGCATGCTTCCATGCTAAAGTCTCCCAGAGCCCTATCCATGTCAAAATTCTCTAAAGCTTGAACAATCTCAGCTATCTTTGACTTTTCAGTATAGGCTATATATTCTGACACATTTTCTAAAGGGGTCACTCCCAGGACAGCTTCTCTCAAAGGATCGCCATCCATAAATTTTGAACTACTAAATCCTGTCATAACAAAGAGTAAGGCGTCCCACATTTTGTCAATATCTATCAACGTCTCATTTTCCTTAGTAGAATCCTCTACTAAGTCAAACAATTCCTCTTCCTGACGAGAATCTGGCACTATTTGGCTTAATTCATTGTCAGATAGATATTGATAATTAGCAATCATTCCCATAAAGTTTCCTCCTATTCGTTTCTTAGGATAGCACTGATCTTACTAGTTACCTTTCTTGAAAAGGAATAATACTGTTTTTAGCCTCTCCACCTTATTTCCAATCCTCATCTTCTGTCACTTCCCAGACTTCTGACTGGTATCCCTCACCATCTATATCATAGCGCTGCATATAACAAATAAATCTTTCCTTTTTATTTGCCTTACGAGGCTTGAGAATGTTTACAGCCCAGAATCCGATAAGAATGACAACTAAAAGCGCTACTACTGTCTCCATACTGCTTCTCCCTTGCCTACCTTAATATCCTTCAACCCACTTTTCATTGTCCATGATGAAAGGTTTAGCTAGACCGTCACCTGTGTAATCAGCATATTTGGTGGATAGATACTTGTAACAATCTTCCTTGCTCGCAAACTTAATAGCTTGATAAGGTTCTTCAAAAGTTAGTTTCTCTACAAATAAGAAACTATCTTCAGCTGGCACTAAAATACCAACATGCCCGACAAAAAGAAACTCTCCATCCAAATTATCATGCAAGACTACAGACAGCATTCGAGCTTTGTCATTAAATTGAGACTGGGAAAAGAATTTCTCCATCTTCTGCGCGTGAATTTTTACATCCGTCGTTGCTTCCGTCTCCACCCTAGAAAATAGAATATCAAACTCTTCCTTATCTTTTGCATCAAACACCTTTCCCTTATCGATAGCGTCATTATCCACAAAAAGTAGCTGGTCATTCTTTTCAAGTTTTGGGATCGTGACTGAATTTTTTAAGAGCGCATAGCTATTGATACGGCAGTTGGTCCCAACAAAGTCACCCTTTTTTTGATTCCAGAGATTGCTGATTTTCTCTACATCGTATTCTGTCTTTGTAAAGGAAGCAAAATCACCACTTAAGTCAGTTGAGCCGACAATTGCATTATAGTCTGTAACAAGATTGAAAAATGCGTCAACACTATTTGGATCCAAGTGCGCTGATAAGAGAGATTTGACCTCTTCGGTACTGACCTGACTGTTTAGATTGGAATATGAAGCCGTCCAAGGAACTTTATCTGAGCTGGCTTGTGTCTGATTTCCAGCTTCAGTCCTCGTATTATTTTGGTGACAAGCAGCAAATCCAAGTAATAAGGGTAAACACAGTCCCAAGACTACTACTTTTCTCGTTCGTTTCATGCAACTCTCCTTCTAGACTACAAGTCTCTTTTTCATTTTAAACACCATTCACTAATACTTCATCTAGTAATCGTTGACTTAGCTATATTATACTACATAAGTCAAAAAAAGACTGCACGAATCACCCATTCATTACAGTCTTTTTAAACCTATTATTTATTGAATGACGAAACCTTTAGGCAAAATCACCAGTTGCTGGTCCAACTCTTGGCAATGACTGGCTAGGGCTATAGAATCACGATTTAAAAGATAGTTTTCACTTGATTGGTTAAAAATAGCTTGGATTTTTTGTCCATCATAATCCCATGCCAGAGATACCACATCTGGCTTGATTTCTTTCAGTCTATAGGTCCCATGCTGGATTATATCTGAGACACTCTTGCGAAGCTGAATCAATTTCTTCATAAAAATCAACATCTCATTGCTATCGGAAACACGTTCCCAAGGCATGACACGACGACAATCTGGATCTGGTCCTCCATCTAATTCTAACTCGGTTCCATAGTAGAAACACGGTGTTCCCCTTTGTAAAAAGAGGCAAGCAAGGGCAGACTTCACAAGTTGAACATCTCCCTTGGCAGTAGCCAAAATGCGCTCCGTATCGTGCGAATCCAAGAGATTGAACATCACTTCCGAAATCTGTTGTCTATAGTACATGGACTGACCGTTGATCTCATTGATGAATTGAGGCGTCTTCTTAACCCCACGCAAGAAATAATCCTTGATACTGTCAGAGAGTGGATAGTTCATGACTGCGTGAAATTCATCGCCATTTAGCCAAGGCTGTGAAGTATGCCAGACTTCTCCAAGAATATAAAGGTCAGGCTTTTTAGCCAGGACAGCCTTCCGGAAATCTCGCCAAAATTGGTGGTCCACTTCATTAGCCACATCCAAACGCCAAGCATCGATATCAAACTCTTCAATCCAGTAGGTCGCAACGCTTAGTAAATAGTCTCTTACTTGAGGATTTGCCGTATTGAGCTTGGGCATATAGCTGGCAAAAGCAAAGGTATGGTAAGGGAGCTTTCTTGGATTCCCCAGCTTATCCTTGGACACTGGGAACTCTTGAACATGGAACCAATCTTTGTAAACGGAATCTTCACCATATTTGAGAACATCTTGCCACTGTGGCGATTGGTCACCGATATGGTTGAAAACGGCGTCCAGCATGATCTTCATGCCTCTCTGATGGGCTTGGTCCACCAGTTGACGGAAAGTTTCCTTATCTCCAAAATGACGGTCAATTTCGAAATAATCCGTCGTATTATACTTGTGATTGCTTGGGGATTCAAAAATCGGACAGAGATAAAGTCCTGTAATCCCCAAATCTTGCAAGTAATCCAGATGGTCAATAATACCTTGTAAATCACCACCAAAGAAATCGCTCGTCTTTGGTTTGATAGAGCAATCCCAAGCCAGAGCCCCTTCTGGAGAAATCTCAGGGTTCCCATTGGCAAAACGTTCTGGGAAAATCTGATACCAAACTGTATTTGCAACCCAGTCAGGAACATGACAAGCATCAATCTCATGGATATAAGGAATTTTAAAGCCATTTCCTTCATAATGAAGATTTTCTAGAGTGTTTTCAACACATCCCTTATCACCATACAGAATACTCTGACCTTGCTTATCTTTAAGTTCAAAGAGATACTGGAGTCGGGCATAGCCAACTGAAATCTCCACTTGCCAATAATCAAACAAAGCATCGGAAGTTACTTTACTCATCTCCTTACTATCTTCATAACGGTCATCTATAAAAATAAAAGGATCTCCATAATGCAAGTTGATGTTTTCAATATCATCTTTCTTGGTTCGGAGGCGAATGTGCATTGTCTTGTCGTTATAAAGATAAGCATACTCCGACTCTGGTCTGTGGTAAATGGCTGTTAATTCCATTGTATTTGTCTCCTGATTTACTTGGTTGCATTTACGACGCAAACGTTTTCACAATTGTGATTCTAGTATACTACTTTAAAATTTTATTTTCAAGGCTAGTCCGTAGTTTTGAGTGGATTGTTTTCGAGAATATAAAAAAGCAGTAAGTCTTAATACCTACTACTTTCTGATTGATGATTTACAAATGCCTTTCCAGCCAATCTATCTTTTTAAAATCCTTATTGTTATTGTGGTCATTTCGATAGGAATCTTGGGAAGAAGCTTTGTAAATGCTTAAATACTGTTCTAAACTTGGAACGCGAAAAGTGGTGTTTTCGAGATGAATCAACTCTATATCCGATTCCGAAACTCCTGCAAAATCAGGTAAAGAATCGATACTTCCGAATTCAACACTCAGACCATCTTTTTGAAATTCACGCTCATGAATATCTATTAAGGCATAGCCTAAGTGTTTCATCACTTTCATTATCTTGTCCCAGTCATAAATTCTGAGATGATCAGGCGCTTCCCATCCTCTAGGATCTCCAGGAACATGAATGTCAATGTCGGACGGCTGCCATTCTTCATTTGAACGGTATTCAAAACCCAAAGACCCCATGAGCGTCGGAGTGATTCCGATTTGGTTTAAATGAGAACAAATTGTTCGAAATTCATCAAATAGAGAATTCATTCCTCCTCCAATCGTTGATATGAAACTTTACTTCTCTGTGAGAGATAAACTAATTTTTATCTTCTACTCTTTCGGTTTTGAAAATACTTCTACTCGCTGAGCTAAGACTTTGATTTCTACAGGTAGGTTATCCGATTTATCGCCGTCAACATCTGACTCCAATTCACTATCTGAAGAGATCTTAATATTACGCGCTCTGATATACTCAATATTATCATTGCCGACAACATCTCCTTTTAGTAAATCAGGAATGACGGATAATTTTGAGAATATAGAAGCATCTTTTAGAATCAAAATATTGGCATAGCCATCTTTGTCTTCTTCAAAGATTTTCTTGTCAGCGAAGTAATTAGTCAAGAGAACCAAAACATGACTAGCTTCACCTACATAATTTCCATTTTCTGTCTCGACATTAATATTAAAGACCTGATCCGTCATGACAGACTTCATGGTATTTACAGCATAGGCAAGGATACCAAATTTTGTCTTGTCCTCGATTTCAACATTGTGAACCGCCTCAGGCAGAGAACCAATACTAAAAATATAACCAAAATAATTATCATTTGCTTTACCGATATCAATCTTATTGGTTAAGTTAAAATCGAGTTCATCTATCGCGCCATCAATGTCTTGATTAATTTCCAACAGTTTCGTAATGAGGTTACCCGTACCGCCTGGGATAATCCCTAACTTAGGAATGTAGTCTCTCTCAGCAATACCTGAAATAACTTCATTGACCGTCCCGTCTCCACCAAAAACAACCACTGCATCGTACTTCTCACGTGAAGCCTCCTCAGCAAAATGGGTTGCATCTAAGGCTTTTTCAGTAATTTTGGTTTCCACGTGCTCAAAATAATCTTTGGCTTTACTCTCCAGTTTGGTCTTATAATCCAAAGCTTTTTCCCCACCAGAGGTAGGGTTGATAATTAACATTGCTTTTTTCATTGATAATACTCCTTAATTTTTAAATAGAAATGTTAGTGTAACTACATCAGCCATTACATACAATGCTATTATATAATGAAACCTCAAAAAATAGAAATCAGACGTACCGGAGATTAATATAATTTTATTCTATTTTCCCATCACCTTTAAGGATTCATCCAAATCAGAATAAGTTTTATCCTTTATCCAATAAGGAATACCATAAGCTGCCTCTGCCACCAAGTGAGATGGCGTTTCTACTTACCATACTCTTTTATTTTATCAGCATATTCAGTTAAAAGATTCTTTGAATAAATTTTTGCATTACTTGAATTTCTAACTTCTTTCCAAAGAATAGAAGCAACTTTTAACTTGTTTGAGTAGTTACGACTATTTTCGTCTGCACAGAAATCCTTTAAAAATTGATTCCATTGACAAACCGAATGGTCATACTTGGCATAATCTGAATCTCCATAATAAACTTTTAGCATATCTTGGATTGTAAAACTCACATCATGTTCTCTTTTGACTTTTCTCCAAGCAGTTGCCATATCAGCAGTAAATTTGAAGGGTGAAACATCTGTTAAAGTTGAGAAATATTCTCTAAAGTGTGCATTAAAGGAGAATCCACATTCAAGTAAGGGCGTATTTAAGTTAACAACTTCTACTCGTTTCTTATTTCTTTTTGTTGATGATTTTTTAATCAAATTACCCTTAAAGTACTGCTCAATAATATCATTGAGTTCTTGTTTTGTACCTCTATATTCAAGCCCTAATGACTTGCATATCTGTGAAAGTTCATCACGATACCAATAGTATTTATTAAATTCATCAAAGGATGTGATTTTATCAAACCCAGGTCTACTCTCTATCAATATAACACCTCCTTAAAAACAGTTTAGGTTTTCATCTCAAAATAATGGAATTTTGGCTTCTTTATTTTGAGGATTAGCAATGTTTCACTAACAAACTCACACACTCAGCGGTTCGGACTTACCGTATCATCCGTGAGAAACAAAGGCTTTCCCTTCTTCTAAAGAATCAAAAGCGACTAAATTTTTAAAATAATCATTTTGGTACAATTCCAATAGATACATCTTTAATCTCTCAATACTTGAAAAACTAACCGATATTTTAAGCAACTTACAATCAAATTATCTAGCCTTAATATACGCATTTATCATATAACGAAGATAATTAAGTGTTGTTTATCCAGGGTCGACATCTATAGAAGTTATTTTGTAACCATCATTATTGTATAAAAATTCTAATTGTAGGGTTAAATCTACTAATTCAGAATCGGAGGTCATCTCATATTCAACAACAAAGCCAGTTTGATCATTAAATTCATAAACTTGTAGTTGGGAGTACTCATAATTCGGATGGAAATTACAATCTACACCATATTCATCAATTTTATCAAAATCATTTAATTGTAATGAATCGTCGATATATTCAAGTAACTCTCTTACATCATCAACTTCTGAACCATCAACACAATCCAAAATATCTCTATAATTATTTAGATGAATTGCTCTTAAAATCTTTTTGAGTACTTCAATTACTTTTTCTTCATCTTGGTAGTTTTCTTTGTACTCAAAATCATCGAATATTCCCATGATAATACTTCCTTTTTTTGTAATCAACTTTAAATCTTATGAATATTAAAAATGTTTCACTAACAAACTCACACACTCAGCAGTTCGGACTTACCGTATCATCCGTGAAAAAACAATCATCACAAAATAAAGGAAAATCCTTCGTTTTGATATTGTTCCAATCGTAAACTGAACCTACAATATCTCCAATAATTGCTCCTAGCATAAGATTCCTCCTTGTAAGATATCGGGAATTTGACCATCAACTATAGTTTTAAAATTATCTATTAACGAATTTTGTATAATTTATAGGTATTCATCTAATCAAATTATAATTAAAAAACTTTTTTGATTCCACTATGTACTACATCTTCCTATTATACCTAAAACGGAAGTACACCAGCCATCAGCCCTTGAGCAATAAAACATCTATTATTTTGAAAATCTGAAAAATAGGTTTCGCTTATAAAACTGTACAAGTTATCAACGGGTCTATTGTACCAATCCTTGTAAACATAGTCCATATTATATATCAATAAAGCTTGTCCATCTTGACTATAGCCCTTGAAAGTTATCGAAAATGCATCTCTATAACCAATAACTTTATCATTCTTATTTGATTTGTTCCCCTTTCTATATTTCTCAAAATCAATAAGTCGCGTATATTTCATGAGTTTAGATAAGGCTTTTTCGGATAGTTTCTGACTATATTCAAAAACGATCATTCCAGTATTCCCACACTCTTGGTAGGACAGTTCAGAGTTCATCAGATTACACTCAAAATAACCAAAAATTTCACAACCACAATGAATAATAAATTCAATTTTAGAAAAATATTCCTTAGTCCATGTCATCTTATCTCTCCATTCCTAAGTATGCTAGGAAAAATTGTTCAAAACTCACAAATCTACTCTTAGCCTATTTTAATTTCAGGCATAATACTAAAATATCTCTTACGGCAAAAGCCTTTGTTTCAATACTTTCTTAAGTTCTTTTGTTATAAGATTTTTACGCTTTTACCAGCAAAGCTACACACTCAGCGGTTCGATCTTATCGTATCATCCGTGAAAAAACAATCCTCACGAAATAAAGGAAAATCCTTCGTTTTGATGTTGTTCCATTCGTAAACTGAATCTACAATGTCTCCAACTATTGCTCCTAGCATACGTTTCCTCCTTATGGCATATCAGATTCGTTACACATTTCTAATGAGTCACTCTTTAAAAATGGAACCACCAAATCAATCCACTCATAAGGCAGATAAGCTGATAAATAGCCGTGGTTATAGCCCTTTGCTTCATACAAAATTGTATTTGAATGTAGCTGATGAAAAAATTTCGCTGATTCTTTCACACAGTTCAATTCTTTTTCACCATAGACATACAGAACCTGAGCCTTGCTAGCAGAAATCATATCTTTCAGCTTGTAACATCCCATATAGTTTTTGTAAATGGTCACCAATGTTTTGACAGGCGTCCTTGGCAAATCCTCCAAATAATAAGCTTTTATTTCCTCTGGATAAGCCAGTTTAGGATAGAGTTTGTTCATCACGCTTAACTGAAGTTTGCAAGAGAATTTATTGAACATCAGTTTACCAAATAGAGACACTAGAAAGATGCTGATTTTAGCTAACCTTGGTTGAGGAATACAGAGGCTTCCATCTATGATGGCCTTCTCTGCAATTTCACTGTCTAAAGACAAAAGCTCCATGGCAATTTGACCACCAAGTGAAACACCACCGATTGCAAACAATTTCCCACCACAGTTTGCTTTGATATAGTCTAGAATCTCCAAAGCAGAATCTTCAGTAGAAACATAATCAAGTTGATATTCTTCGCCGTGGCCATTCAAAGTGGGTAGAATAACACGGTATTCTTCTGACAAGATCCGCGCTTGACGAAGATAATTCCACCAAGAACTTCCACCACCATGTATCAGTAAAATAGGAGGCAAATTCTTATCACCAAATTCATGGAATTTCATGTTTAAACTCCTTACTGTAGAACTTTCACTAGCTACGCCCATGTTTAATCAGCTCATACAAGCAGTGATACCGCCTCGACGTGATGCGTCT
>NZ_KQ970760.1:783433-784170 GCF_001579175.1 Streptococcus oralis | reverse complement strand
CGTGATGCGTCTGTGGGACTCAAAAGGTTTGGGTGAACCTTTTGAGGTTTAACTGCGTTTCACTAACAAACTCACACACTCAACATGTCGTGATAGCAAACTTCTATATTATAGAACGAAAATGATAGAATCAACATCTCAATAATACTTTAGAACGAAAGAATATACTGTCTTATTCAAAAACGAGTAAAACTGTTTGAAAGTTATTTCACAGCTTCTTATACAACTTACTACCAATTCTCCCATTGGGTTTCGACTTTCACCTCACCATAGTTGCTTGGCGAGTACTTGCTGTCATAAATGGTACACCAGTCTTTCAAAACTTTCTGGTTGACGATTTCGTCGTAGTAAGAATCCAAGTCCTTAGCAGTGATACCGTACTGTTCTAGGTAGGATTTCACCTGAGCTTCGTCTTCAATATAAGTTTCCGTATCTGCTTTCTTTAAACCTATATTCACAAATTTTTTTAAAACACGATCCTTACGAGTATAGTTATCCCATATTCTAACTCTAACATTTGGCCCAATTCGTTTTTCAAATGAGATTGAACTTAATTGTGTTTTTGTATCAAAATTAAAACCTATTTCGATTTCAAAATACTCTTCTGGGGTATGGTCTTTATTATAAGTTCCAAATGGATAATATTTAGAATACTCTCCATCACTTGGCCAATCCGGTCTGATTTCAAAGCCATCTATATTTCTTAAAATATTATTTGATCGATAGGTTTTCTCCGT
>NZ_KQ970760.1:778163-783314 GCF_001579175.1 Streptococcus oralis | reverse complement strand
CTGGGGTATGGTCTTTATTATAAGTTCCAAATGGATAATATTTAGAATACTCTCCATCACTTGGCCAATCCGGTCTGATTTCAAAGCCATCTATATTTCTTAAAATATTATTTGATCGATAGGTTTTCTCCGTCTCCTGATAAATCTCATCAAAAATATTTTTAGGTTGATTGATAAAAAAGTAAAAACAAGATACTACAATTAGTACAAATAACGCTACTAGACCGAGTATTTTTTTCATAATCATCCTCCTAATCTGCCACAACTTCTAAGCGATTTAAAAACTTGGATACACCTGGATATTTTCTTTCAATATATGCATTAAGAGCATCCTCACCATCTAGCTTAATATCCGTTGGTCGCAAACTATCATAAATAGTATCCCTGACTGTATTCCAATCCTTATTTTTCAAGAATTCTATTTCTCTCTGAGAAGAGTCTTTTTGAAGGTCAGCATAGTAAGAAGAGATAGCTTGGTCATAGGATTGCCCTTTTTGCATCCGGCCTATAAGGTTGACCGAATCTAGGTCAGCCTTGTAGTCATCCTCGCCAATACTTGGCTTCATATCATTAGCGTTAAAGGTCGTGTCTCCCTCCCACCCTGAAAGGTCCTTGACACGCTCTCTACCACCATAGAGATCGGATAACTGAGCTTGATTAGGATTTAGATGAGTCGCCATGGTAATGGACTGGTGGGTAAAGTCTGCATGGCCTACTCCATTGTTGGAATAGGCCTTTAATTTGGTATCCCAAAATTGGTCAAATTTATTATTTTTGCCATAGACTTTTTCATACTTAGTCTTGGCACTGTTATATTCAAGTTCTTTTTCTTTTAACTTTTTTATATTGGCAACTTCACCACCGGCCATCTCATGTTGCAATCTAAGATTATAGTACAGTTCTTTGACCTTTTCTTTTTTCAACCCCAGTTCTTGATAAATTTCAACTATGGGTTTCAAAGTTCTCAATTTTTGGCCTGTTTGCGGATCACTCACAAATTCGTAATAAAAATATTGCCCCAATCCACCTGCCGTTTCATTCCACTTGAAATCATTATAATTTGCTGCACCGACGACTCGCAAAAAGATATAGTCACGAAACTCTTGGCTAGAGTCTGGAAATTTCTTATCTATCCCTTGCTTGATGGTCAAGAGTTGCTGGGCTGTCTCTGCGTCAAAGCCGTATTCTGCCATCATGGTCTGGACAAAGGCCTTCTCTTGACGACTAAGTTTTATGTCCTTTGTGTCAGAATAGGCAGATAGGTAGTTGGCCCAAGTCAAATCAGATGGGACTTTAAAGACCCCTGTCTTTGCATCCCAACTACTTTCAATCTGGGCCAATCCGCGACTCAGTTGCACATCAATACTATCTAGATCATCGAACAGACCTCCTGAGTAGCTATCATAGGCACACAGGTCTCTCAAAATCGTTTCATAGATGCGTTTATTGGCATGGTGCCCTCGCATGAGTTCCACATTGCTGCGTCTCAATCTTCCCTTTTCTTCACTATCCATGGTCAAGCTAGAAAGAGATTGGTTGACTTCATCCAGATAGGCAATCATTTGCTCTTCCTGACGAATCCTATCAAGCAGATCATCTTCACGCCAACTCTTGCTGTCGACCATCGTTTGGTAGTCTTCTGGTAATTTCTTGATAGCTTGAGAGAAGGTTTCTGCATAGAGTTGTCCCCCTTTGCTCAGGGGCAATAAGACACTTGCAAAAAAATTTCTAGCCGAATCATAAGCATCGCCCTTTAGACTCTCTGTATCCTCTGAAAACTTTTGGATGGCTGATTGCAAGTCTTGATAAGCCTCCACCTGAGATTGGCACATGGTCGCTACACTCGAACTTTGTAGTTGTGATTGTTCCAAGTACATATCAATGCCCATGTCGTTTTTCCTCCTCTCTTTCTAGTTCTTTGCGTCTTTCATAGTAGACCTCATCCAAGTCTCCCTCTAACCGGAACTTTTCTTTTTTCAAATCGTCCATGTGGTAGCTGAGGTCCTCAAGGATTTGGTTTTTAAGTTGGTTTCTCTGCAGGAGCGTTTCTTCCAACTGTCCTGCATATCTGCTCTGATAGGCCACCTCCCACAAATCACTTTGATAACGGTGGCTAGCTCTATCATATCCTTCAAAGGTTTCTATCAGTTCTTTGGTACGATAGTTCTCTTTTCCATTGTCTTCTAGCTGGTACAAGAGTTCTCGCTCTCTTTTCTTCAACTCATCTAACTTGCTCATGCATGACTCCTAAAACCATTGGCAGCTGCCTCATCTAGCGCCTCAAAATCACTCGCTACAGAGTGAAGTCGTTCTGAAGTTACGGTGACAGCAGCTGTAATCTGACTAGCTAGATTTTGATCCTTTGTCAGACATTGATGGGCCTTGGTATTCCCTTGAAGGGTCGTGAGGTCATCTTGACTAGCAACAGCGATAGCTGTTAAAGATTGACAAGCATTTTTCAGCTGACTCGCATATGTTTGAGCAAGATTTAGATCACTTTTTACTGTTGACATGACTGTTCTATCCTTATTCTTAATCTTAATCCCTTGTGATAGTTTTACTTCATTTAGCTATATAGGCCTATTATACCATGTTTTATAGAGGGGTTACCATTTTAATGTAGTTTTTGGATAAAGAAAAACTGCAATTTAATCGTTGCAGTTACAAAAAATCTATTCAATGAAAAAATATTATTAATCAAAAAATAATCTCTTCAGATTTATAGTCACGATGTTTTCTGTGAATTCCAAATATCTTTTTCGGTAAATTATCTCTAGTTAAATAAAGCTTTTTATTTTCTAACTCACCTTTATCAATCTGTTTAAGAGAATCTTGAAATTCGTCTACTTTATAGAATAAAAGACCATCATAATGTTCTACACCATCATCATTAAATTCAATAGTGTTATTATGAATATCATATACTAGATTTTGTTTTATACCATCGTCATATTCAAATTCAAAATATAGATTATACTTCTTGAATTCTCGGATTTTCTTACAAAGTTCATCAAATTGATCATGGTGAATAAGATTTAACTCATGTTTCCTTTCTTTTGGAATAATACATGATCCCAATAAAACGAAATAAAGGTAGATTGCATTGCTACGTATTTTTTCAATTAAATCCCAATCATTTAAATTATGAGTATGAAAGAAACCGTTTCGACATTCAATTCTAAAACAACTAATCATGTCAGTAACTGTTTTTGCATTATCCGGATTTGAAAAAATATGCTTATTACATCTTAAAAAATACTCAAAAGTTCCAATAGAACTATCCATGAATTCTTTTTGATGTTCCGTAAATTCGATATATGGAAACCTATAATTGTTTCCCTGCTTATTTCCGGGAACTTTATTAAATTTGTTATCAATCAGCTCAAAAACTGGGATATTCTGTCTGAAAGCTTTTTTCAACATATTTCGTTTCATTGCTATTTTACAATCGTTATCAATATTGAGCATAACAATCTTATACAATAACTGTTCAATAGACTTTAAGTATCCACTTACGACAGAGGTGTAATCAAAGTTCTTTTTACCCTTAAACGAATCATAAAGCCATTCCGATGTTATAAAACTTGTAGCATATTCGTTCGAACTTACCATTGTTTCATATAATTTATCGAAAATATATGATTTATGCATATCATCCAGATTTTCAAAAATAATATCTTTTTGAGTGAGATATAAATAGTTTTGGACTTTCTTATCACTTGCATTAATAATCTGATACCTGTAATTCAAATAATCCCAATCTCTAAGCTTTTCCTGTTCAAAAATTTTTATTGAAGCCAGATTCATTTTAGAAAGAAATTTAACAGACTTATAACCTGTGATTTCCTTTGTAACGTTTAGGTAATTATCAATAGAATCAATAAACGCTTTATATTCTTCTTCACCAAATTGTTTTAAATAAAATTCATGAATAGATAATGCTCTTATATTTACATTTGCGTCCTCATATTGTAGATTTTCTTGCTCTATTAATTTATTTGTTTGATTACCTTTTGAAGTTCTAAGAATAATCGCTTTATCGATGTGATTAGATTCAAGAATACTATTGATATCTTCATCTTCAAGGAAATCTGCTAACCTATATCCTATTCTTTCATGACTTTCTTTGAATATAAAAATAAACGGAGCATCATGTAAATATTCTACAGGTAAATTATACTCCTTCAGTACCCTCCAAAGGATGTTAGTTAGTAATATTTTGGCAGCTTTTTCCTGTCTTTCTACTGCGAAACGATAAAAATAGAAATCATCATCAGCAAATTGAAAAAGTTCTTCATTCCGAATAGACTGGGATTTCACCCACGATTCTATAAAATGCTTTAGCATATTTATATTTTTATCAATCTCTTCTTTATAGATATATGAACAGTCAATTTTTTTCATTATTTTTCTAACCTTGAATATTTTTATAAAATAAAAAAGCATAAAATCCTAAGATTATGTGCTTCTCCAAGTATATAGGAGTTAACAGTTGCTTTTAGTAGCAACTGCAAACTCCTTAGTAGCTTCAATCGCATGGATTGAAACACGCTCAGCTGCTGAAGAATCCATATTCAAAGCGAAAATGGTTCCAACCGCAGCTGTGCCAAGGGCAACAACGAACTTCCAGTCAATTAAGACAGTTAAGTTCATAGCACACACCTCCTTTCAGGCTTGAAAGCCAAGAATATATATAGGTGGGTATATTGTTGCCCTATCCAATGTTTCCACTGGACTACTTCAGTATACTTCAGAGATTTAAATCTGTCAATTCTTTATATACTGTAATACACTAAAATTGGTAATGAAACAGAGTATATTTAAATTGTAAAAATTATATAAAATCAATTGAAGAGAATAAGAAACTACTAAGTTCTTATCCTTAAATATGTTGATTATTTAATTAAAAACCTAACAAGTCTAAGTTTTTGTATAGACAGTTAAAGTATTAATCTGATACTAGTAGCATAGCATACAGCTTCTAATTCAAAGTAAAATTATTACAATTTTTTTAGATAAATAATAAAATTTACTTTTAGAACATCTATATACCACAAAAGAAATGATTTTCTTATAAAACCATCATCAAAATCCTGTTTTCCGAATGATTTTTCTACTAAGTTTAATCGTTTCAACATATCTTTTCGAATA
>NZ_KQ970760.1:773834-778143 GCF_001579175.1 Streptococcus oralis | reverse complement strand
TTTTTTCTACTAAGTTTAGTCGTTTCAACATATCTTTTCGAATATCTGATGCTTTAAAAATTTCTGAGTTTGGTAAAATCCATGGAATTAGATTCGAAGAATCTGTGATCAAATAAGTTCGACTATCCAAATACTCAACCTCAATCCTTTTGTTAAAAATCATCCAATTTAATAACTTTATCATAAAGCTATTTGGTCTATGAAAGTAATATCTCCAACTACCTCTCTTTTTATTTAGATATTTAATGTTTGCCTCTATAAATTTCAAACCCAAACATTTAAAAACTAATCTGCGATGTTGTCCATTAGTGGATACCATAAATACACGACCTGATTCATTTGGTGCTGGATATTCATTCAGCCACAAATCTGACATAGAAATGATATGTAATTGGCTATTATTTCTATGCTTTAATGCATATTCTAATAGTTCACTTTCTGAATGATGATAAAAATCAAAACCTTTCTCAAGTACTACCTCTTCATTAAGAACAATATCCTTTTTAAACTCACTATAACTGTATGGAATACAGAAAGGTTCAAAGACTGATTTTTCTTTTGCTTCTTCCAGTCTTTTTTCAAAAATAATTTTTAATTCAGATTCTGATACATCGTCGTAATTAAATTGTTCTTCTAAACATATTTTATCTATTCTCATGTGATTTCTCCAAGCTTATTTTTATATTAATACTTATCATTTAAAATAGTTCTCAAATGTTCTTTCATATTAATAACTCTGTTTGTATAAAACTCTTCAAAATCAGAAAAATCCAAACTTACTGACTCATCAATAAATAATCGTTTTTTAGAAATACCATTATTTTTAACCCAGGTAGCTAGATCATTATCACTTTTTGCTGTATTAAGTTCACTATTTAATAGTTGCAAATTACCCAATTTATTCCAATTTTTACCAACTCTTTCAATCATAGCATTATAAGAGCTATTTTTTCTTTTGAATAGTATTTGAGGATGAATATGGTCAACATGGAAATTTTGGTTAAAGTAATCTAAATCTTGATAAAATAATGATAGTACAAAAAATACATCTCCACCGTATGTCCGTTCAAACAAATCGTCTATAAATTCAGTGTCGAAGTTATAGTTTTTTGTTGGATTTGATTTAGCTTTATCAATAATAACTTGCAAAGGAAAACTAGAACTGCTATTCTCATTAATAATCTTTCTAAGATCAACAAGAACAGTATCGGATTGACCACCAAATATTCTCTTCAGGAAAGATAAAATAAGCCATTGTTTAATCAATTTATGATTTGTGCTACCAACGAATCTAACCTTAATAATTTCTTCTTCTAAGTTATTTTTATAAACATAATATATAATGGGAATTGCAGCATTTAGAGCTGGAAAAGTTTGAGAATTAAATCCCATCCTATAAAACATTTGGAAAGTATTGGAAATGCTTAATTTTATTCTAGACCAATTTTTAATTACAGAATTTAATAATTCTTCATCAAAATTTTTTACTCTATTTTTAATATCATTAGAAAACAACATTAAAATAGATTTAATTATTAAATCCGAACTAATATTAAAATCACCAAAGCTACGGACATCTTTAATCAATTCATCAAACTCATCCCTACTTTCTTTCCAATGAGTTGTTAAAACTGACATTAACAAATCTGAAAATGTTAATTTAGTCCCACCGTCATTTGTGCGAATAAATATATCTAACACCTTATCAAGGTCTTGTTCGGTTTCCAAGTAGTAATTAAGGATTTTATCTTCCCTAATTACTTTATTTAATTTATTTAGTGTATTACGTGCGTATTTTTTATCTTTTATATTTAATTGTTGTTCAACAAAATCACTAATTTCTTCAAAAATGTCATCAGGATTTATTTGAAGAATATCACCTACTTTATACCAAGTTTTATCTTTACTATTCTCAGCCTCAGATTTCGGCAAAAATCTGAAATTATATGCTCTGTCGATATCTGATTCACTTTGGTATTCCGAAGTAATATCTAAATATAAAAACTGTTCTTCAAAGTAATCTGATTTATCTATCCAAGGTCTATGAGGTTTTTTCATTGTATAGCTTCCTTTTAGACCTAGGTATAAGCTATTTAGTCTTTGTTGGCCGTCAATAATAGCAAAAAAATCATCATCGGAAGCTGTTTTATTAATCATTTCATTTTCAACTTCAAATCTTTGTTTATACTTTCTCAAAAAAGAATAATAGTTATAATTATTTTTTATTTGAGGAGAATTTATTTCCCACAACATCAATGAATTAAAAGGGTAATCTCTCATAATACTGTCGAAAAGTAGTTCAATTTGATTTTTTCCCCAAACGAAACGTCGTTGAATACCTGGCAAAACATATTTATTTTCATCAATTTTATCAATAGCTTCTTTAATGGTTATAGGAGCTTGAAAACCCTTTGGCATTTTAACATCCCCTTTAATATTATTTTATACTATTATATCATTAATCAAATTAAAAAACTGCAACTTACGAGTTACAGTTACTCACAAATTCACTTCTGTGCCTTCAAGAAATTTAACACTAATCTCGCCTTTTTCTGAAATTGTGATACTATGTAAAATTCGGCACATTTCAACCCCATTAAAATCCCATTTATTTCTAGAAACTATTTCTCTAAGTCGATCACTGTAATACTGTTTTAAACTGCTATCAGTTTCCATAAGTTTGTTCCATTTACTTTGAAGAAGTTCTCTATTTTCCTTAAGAATACTTACAGCCATCATAACAGCTTTCTCGAGCATTTCCTCATCGATATGATTGTTTAAACATCCAATCTGTCCTTTGATCCTATATCGATTATTACACTGCCAAACCTTACGTTTACCTCGACTTGTAGTCCAATTTTTCCTACCAAATGCTGAACCACATTCGGCGCAAAATACTTTTGTTGTAAAGGGATTGTTTTCTTTCTGCATGATATAAAATTGGAGATTATGTTGTTCTCTAAACTTCTTTCTTCTTGCTATTTCTAACTGAACAATCTCCCACTTTTCTCTATCTAAGATTGGTTCATGATTGTTCTCGATATAGTATTGATTAACTTGTCCATCATTATCAATTCGTTTCTTCGTCAGAAAATCAACGGTATAGGTTTTCTGAAGCAAAGCATCACCCTTGTATTTTTCATTTTGAAGCATTTTCCATATAGCACTTGGGCACCACTTTGCTTTACCTGTGCAACCTGGTATTTCCAGTTCTCTTAACTCTTTGGAAATAAATTCTGGACTGTATCCTTCTAGAAATCTATCAAATATATACCTTACGACCTTTGCTTGTTCATGGTTTATAATAAGATTTCCTTTTTCATCTTTGTCATATCCCATAAAGTTTGTAGTGTTTACTTGAACCACACCACGCTCGAATTTCTTACGAATTCCCCAAGTTGAGTTTTCTGAAATGGATCTTGATTCATCCTGTGCGAGTGACGATAGAATGGTAAGTAGTACTTCTCCTTTTGAATCTAGGCTATCAATATTCTCTTTTTCAAACGTTACTCCAATACCTAGTTCTTTCAGCTCTCTTACATATTTGATGCAGTCCAATGTATTTCTGGCAAATCTACTAATAGATTTAACTAAAATTCTATCCACCTTACCACCTCTACAATCTTGTATTAGGCGGTTAAAAGCATCACGTTTTTTTGTATTAGTTGCGGAGATCCCTTCATCCGCATAGATGTCTACTAACTCATAATCTTCATGTTTTAAGATGTATTCACGGTAATAATTAACCTGATTCTCATAACTTGATAGCTGTTCGTCTTGGTCTGTAGATACTCGACAATAAGCGGCTACTCTGATTTTTTTCTGAGTTTGAGATTTGACTGTTTGCTGAGGTTTTTTGGCCGGTATAACCGTAATGTTTTTCTCCATCTTCTATCCTTTCTAACACAATTACTGGTGAACTTAGTTTCCAACCTTCAATATCCCTTTCAGGGACTCTCATACCTTTACATGAATTTTTTCCTTCTTTGATATATTTGGAACAGCACCAAACAATCTTTTTCTTATAAGATACCTGTCTTTTTAATGTTGAACCACAATATTGGCATTTTAACATTCTGGAAAATTTATAGGTTTTATTTGTACCTTGGGTCCGAGAACGGCTTTTCATTTTTACCTGAACCTTCTCCCATATTTCCTTAGAAACAATTCCTTCATGATTATCTTCGATATAGTATTGTTCAACCTGTCCTTGATTTAATTTCTTTGGACCGTTTACACCGTCATGGAAGTATTTTTGAAGTAGTAAAGAGCCTTTGTATTTTCGTTTTTAAGATATTACGAATTGTGC
>NZ_KQ970760.1:771569-773357 GCF_001579175.1 Streptococcus oralis | reverse complement strand
ATGGTTCTTACTATTTGCGCTTCTGCTTTTGTTTATAACAAGTTCACCTTTTTCGTTTAAATCATACCCTAAAAACCGTTTAGCATTAATGAGTAATTCTCCCTTCTGGAACTTTCTACGAAAACTCCATCGTTGGTTTCCGCTCATGCTTTGTAACTCTTCCTCAGCCAAACTTGCTAACACAGTCAAGACAACTTCACCTTCATTGGATAAAGTGTGGATATTCTGATCTTCAAAAAAGATATCAATACCAAGAGTTTTTAATTCTCGACTGATTTCAAGAACATTGATGAGATCTCTTGCAAACCTTGATATTGACTTAGTATGGATAACATCAATTTGTCCTTTTCTACAAGCATCTAACATAGTTTGAAAATCAGGTCTATCATACTTTGAACCCGAAATCCCTTTGTCACAAAAAACACCCAAAAACTCAACATCATCACGTTCAGCATACAACTTTTCAAAATAGAATTTTTGATTCTCTAGCGAATCAAGTTGACTTCCGTTGGTTGTAGAAACACGAACATATGCACAAATTCTCTTTTTTCTTTTGTTATTCTTTGCTTCAATTTTTCTTATATTCATTTTTCCTCCTACAAGAAGTTTTTACACACTATATATCCCTCTAAACGATATATTAGTCAAGTAATCAGCAACCCTGTACTTTAACAAAATGTCTTTATTGTCCTCTTACCTGAT
This sequence comes from Streptococcus oralis, assembly GCF_001579175.1. Classification (GTDB taxonomy): domain Bacteria; phylum Bacillota; class Bacilli; order Lactobacillales; family Streptococcaceae; genus Streptococcus; species Streptococcus oralis_O. The sequence goes on along the minus strand of NZ_KQ970760.1, from coordinate 772,655 downwards.
TAGGTACTTTCAAGATAGATTTTTCCGGTTTTAAGAAAAAATCAAAAAGAAAAAGCCTGATGTATTTCACCAGGCTTAGATTTTTTATTTGAAATTTAATCGCAATATGTTATAATAAACATAGAAAAAGGAGCTGAGCTACCAACTCAACTCCAATGTAGAACCGTTAAAAAGACGGTAGCTCGTATAACAGATTTAATCCGTCCTACTCGCTCAAAAGTGGGGACGGATTATTTTTTGTCCTTGTCTTTGAAGATTTTATAGCACAAGCCAATCAAAGTAATGGTAAAGCTACCAAAACCAAGTATTGTCTGTACAACTTCAAATGCGGTCAAAAGAGTGCCCCTCCTTTCCGTCAGATTTTGATGAACTGCCCATAGGCATCACCTCTCTTTCGGTATAAGGAGCCACCGTCTTCACTTTTCTACAATAGATATTATACCATATGAACCACCAACTTCGGTGGTTTATTTTGTTTAAAGATTTATTTTAAGAGTAGTATCTACAAACTCTTAGTTAGTAGTAATCAAACCATCAGGTTCAATCGTAAATTCTGGTTTTACTGATAGCGAACCATCAGACTTGAGATAGTACCATCCGTTTCCTGATTTAATAAATTGCTTAGATTTCATATCCCCATCTTTTTCATCCAAGTAATACCAAGTTTCACGATATTTTACCCAACCTTTAGCCATTCTACCATCCGACTTAAAATAGTACCAACGATGATCGATATGCATCCAACCAGTAACCATGGCACCACGCTTATCTAAATAAAACCAATCCTTGCCATCATTGAACCATTTATTGATGAAACAGTAGCCTCTATTATCAAAGTAGAACCATTCTCCTTTGATATTTTTCCATTTAGATTTTGGATAAGAGCCATCCGGTTCTTCCCACCACCAACCAACTTCGTTTCGTTTCCAGTTTCCTTCAGTTAGACCAGATTCAATATCTTTCTTAAACTGTTCTCTACTAATGCCCCATTTTGCAAGGTATGGATAGGGATCTACATGATCACTTCCATTATTTGGTTGGTTGTAAGTACAAAATTGATGAGTTTTAATCCCAGCAAGACTACTA
>NZ_KQ970760.1:750716-771349 GCF_001579175.1 Streptococcus oralis | reverse complement strand
AGCGTTTTAGGGATTCCAGCCTCGTCAGCTAACTCACGTAATAGCTTGACATAAAGTCGATAATCTCTCATGAATTCTTCTTTAGATTCATGACTTTCTATCAGTTCAACTTGAGCGTAACCTTCAACATTCCATCCGCCACCAACATCATAAGCACCTCGGTCTACTAACCAAGTTTGCATAATACGACCATTCCCTACCACATGGGAGAAAAATCCTGACTCAACTGGACGACGCATATGGTAATCTGCTTCATTTTGTGCCGTAGAGTTAGGATTTCCTGTTGAGTGAGCATGAACTTGTCGATAGGGTTGCTCACCGATTTGAGGAAGATTTGTTCGTAATCTACTTTTATCAACTTCCATGATTATCCTCCTTATCATTGTTAGACTTTTCTTCAGTTAGATGTTCCAAAGCTTTTAAAATTGGTTTAAAAAGTAGAATATTCCCTTTTACTTTTTGATAGTTCTCAATTAGCGATTGGAAAGTAAATACTAGGTATCCGATATAAATAGAATACAGAAACATAAACCCAGTTTTTTCAGGCAACAAAACAGACATCGGAATCAATAACAGTAACATAAAAATCCCTAAGACTTTTCGAATTAATCCATTGATTCCAATTCTACTCTTATACTCAACATCAGGATTTACAATTGCAGCAAATGTTCCTGATGCAAAATCAACAATTTCCATGATGACAATCAACCCTAACGCATACAAAATAAGCCCATCTTCCGTTTCGATGAGCTTTCTTAAAAAATTAAACAATTCAATATCCATTTTTAATACTCCCTATTGTTCTTTTTTATTTGACTCAATTTCAGCTAAAACAGCATCTTCTAATTCATATCGTTTATCTCGGAACAATTTTTCTTGGTTTCTCATTTCGAGACGATGCTCCGCATAGAGCTCTGAATGATAGAGAAACTCAGATACTGTAGAAACACCATGTTCATCGACATCAACAGTATACTGCTTAACTACTTCATCCCCAATCTTCAAATTTCCAACCAAACGTGTTGTTTTAGTAATTTCTAATGCCATTAACTTTCTCCTTTCTCTCTTTTAGTTTTTACTTCCTCAAATAAGTCTTTTAGATCTGAGTCGTATTCTAATACATCTTTCATTAACTGCAATTCGCTTGCAACAACCAAATAAAGAGCCTCATTTTGTGCTGCTTGACCTTCGGTTTGTGCTAGTCTCTTAGTCAACGACTCCATTGCTAATTGATGGATTAAATCTGTGTTCATCTTCTAACATCTCCAATCGTTTATTTAATTTTCGAATATCAAGTATTAACTCTTGAATTCCTTTTAAAGCGATATTCGTTAATCTTGTATTATCAAGATTCAGAAAACCACCATTTTCATACACAAGTGACGAGTCAATTTGTTGAACATCTTGAGCGATGAGTCCAATTTTGGTATGAGCCTTTTGAATACGATTCCCTATTTTCTTCCAGTCATATTCTTTAAATTGAAATCTTTTGATAAAATCGAGTGCTTTATAGTTAGATAAGCCTATATTCTCTTTTAAGTCTTTATCAGAAAAATGTTGGTTAACAATTTGCCATAAGCTATAAGCATTTCCGTTATATGAGTAGTAAATATCATTTCCTGAACCACCAAAGTCTAGAGATACATTATTAGAATTCCAATAACTAATAGTTCCTGTAGTTGAGCCATTAATGCTACTTTTGCCGTACTTTAACCAGCCAATTCCTTTTGCCTTAATGTATCCTTCGACCGTCAATAGAAAATCATCACTATCACTTGCAGTGTTTCCAGTAGTAAAATCTGAATCTTTGTAAATAAATAAGCCGTAAGGAACATTGTCCCCTCGGCCATAAGAACCTATAAATTGTACACCTAAACCATCTTTAGAATTAAACTGACGAGGAACATTAATCTGTAATCCACCGTTGATAGCGTCAAATGAACCATAAGCACCTAACTTAATTTTTGTTTCTCCAGTTAATAATCCACCAGAAATTGTGGTTCCAGTTATTGTGCCACCCTGAATTCTGTCACCACTTAGTAAGCCTGACTTTATTTGACTAGCATCAATCCTAACACTTTGTACACTATTGATAAAAGCATTCTTAGCAAACAGCTGTCGTAAATAAGCTTCATTTGCAACTAACTTATTAAAAAACGCTTGATCCACGACAATTTTATCTGCAGTTACTGAATTCGATGCTAATACCATAGTAGTTACAGACCCAGATTCAAAGTTTGATGTCTTTAATTTATCAATCATTCCTGATTTAATGACTGCTCTATCAATTAAGGTATCCCCAGTGATATGAGTTGCCTTGCCAATAATTCGATTGATTCCATTTGCACCTAAATTAATCCCTGAAATTAAAGATCCAGCATTAGTTAAATTTTGAATCGAATAGGAACCTTGATGTTGCTGAACAAGACTTTCTGTTGCAATTTGTTGAAAGGATGTACTATCTACAAAGTTATTAGGTGGCTGACTACCTCGAACAATTGAAATTTGGCCAACTGCCACAGTGCCGTTCTTTTCTACCCAAATATGAAGCCCAAAATCATCTGTTTTTGTCACGGTTTTATTTATCGTAAAAGTTCCTGTAAAAATTTGAGCTGCACCCGTTCTAGTCGGACTGATAGTGAAACCTCCTATTGAGTTACCTGATTTGATTTCAAAACCAACTTTTCCATCAGGTAGTACATCTATCCATAAATTGACTCTATAAGAAAGTTTCTCACCAGCAACAAATTTTTGACTATGAAGAGGCATTTGGAAACCACGCCAACCATTTGTTGTCCTGCCACTTTGTGCAATTCTTAGCAACTTGTATTCATTAGTTCCAGTCATAACTAAATTCGAATTCGGTTCACGTTCTCTATATTTACTAAAATTGGTTGGATCGTATACTAAGTTTTGGTTATCAATTAAATCACTGACTCTTGTAATCAATCCTTCGGATGTTTGTACAACCTGACTAATTGTTTTGCCTTGTTCACTAATAGTTCTTGTATGACTACCTAGAGTATCTTTTACTTCGTTAAAAGCCGTTACAGTTGTTAAATCTTCGATAGGTTTAGTCCAATAATTTGGGAAGATATCTCCAGTAGTAATCATTAAAGCTCTCCAATGAAACTTACCTGAACTTGCTCCATCAATACGAAATTGTAATTCAAAGTTTTTAAAATTATTGAACATCTCATCTGTTACGATTCGAGAAATTTTAATAAGATGGTAGTTTGTACCAGTTTTTAATGTAGTAGACCAAGAGGTATGAAAGGGATTAGAATGAACACTCCATACAGCACTATTATCTGATTTTTTATAGCCTGGACCTTGTAAGATAATTCTAGGAGTAATAGTTGAATCTAATACAACATTATCGACAGAAATATAAACAAATAGATTGATTTTTGTCCCTGAATAAATGCCAGTCGAATCACCATAAGGAATTTTTCCTAATGTTTGAATCCAATTGAGTTTCGAGTTTATTTCTTTGTATGAAGTCCAACTATCACTTGAACCAGATGCTAAGTTTCGATGAGAAACACTAGTTGGTATTAAAGCTTTAGTTTCACTAATAGTCCGACTGAAACTATTGGATGTTTCTCTAACTAAATTTTGCACGCTAGAGTTCGTTACATAACCTCTATCTAAAATATTTTTATCAACATCTGATTTAGTTTGAAATCCTTTTAAATTTATTACGGATTCTACCTGACTACTGGTCAATCGTTTGGCTATTTCACCTGCTTGGATTTTAATCGTTGTTTCAGTACTAGCAAGTCGATTTGTCGTTTGATTAAAATCTGTTTGTGATACTTTAGTCTTTATAGCATCTGCAGCAACTTGTAAATCAGCTTTAGTTTTAGATATTGCTAATGCGTTCTCTGATATTCTTTGGAGTGCTTCACTAGCTGTTTGTTTAATATTTTCTACATAGGTCTTTTCAGCTTTTAGATTTATTTTATCCTTGGCTTGTGATATTTCCGTTCGTTGTTGCTCTACGGTATTTTTAATAGCATCAAAGTCTGTCTTTGAAACCTTGTTAGTAATAACCCCCTTAAGCTTATCAATTGAAGATTCTACTGTCGTAATTTGATTCAATAAGCTATTCTTGCTGAGTTCAACTAAACGGTTTGCTTCAGCAATAGCTTCTTTTTTATAATTTAAGGTATCTGTTAGTACTGTATTAGTAGTTTCTTTAACTTCTTTACTGACCTCTAAGGCATGATTAGCTAAATCTCTACTACTATTTGCTTTAGCCAACACATCGTTGTATCTATTTTCATTAAGTGATTCATTAGATAAAACTTTAGAATCAACATCAGCAATCTTTCCTTCAATCTCTTGACGAATACCATCTGCGTAGACTTCTGCACTAGCTTTGACTTTTTCAATATCATCAAGGATTGATTCTTTTTGTTTAGTGAACTCGGTATCAAAAGCTGCGTTCGCATTTTTCAAAGCTTTTTCAATTGCGACTTCTTGTAATGTGAACCCAGAGTCTAAAATTGCATTTGCGACAGTTGAAATTCCACTATTTGAAGTTGATCCACCTACCATTGGTTTATCATCAAAAGTAATCGAGATATATTTTTGTGTCAGTGCGTCAAATTCATAAGCGACTGCCTTTTTTGGAATATCAATTCCATGTTTCAAACTCTTGATATTTACAGTATCCCCTAAATGTACAACCTGTCCATCAAGTTCATAGGCTTCAATCGTAATAGCATCCGATAACTTATCAATTCCTTCATTCTTAAACTTAGCCTCAGCCCACTTTCTTAACTCCTCAATGCTTTTAAGAGTATTATTTTCGTACTCCTTTTCATTGATATATGGATAGAAAGTGATTAGAGGACTATCGACAGTAATTTTAATTGTCTGGTCTTTATCTTTACCATCTGGTTTAAATGTTGATTTTGCATGAATACGAGTAATGATTGATTGAGTTGATTTGGTTCTCTTGTAAGACTTTAGATTCTTATGTGTTGTTATGACAACACCCCTATTTTCACCTCTATTCTTCTTGATTGTCAGAGCCAAATTGTCACGAATCAACTCCCCTTCCCAAGTTCCTATGATAGAATGGGCACCATCCATTAAGACAGCATAGAGTGTTTTTACCTCATCTGTATTGAAAGTACGGCGATCTGTAATATCACTCATGAATGAATAATCACCAAGATTAGTCTTAGTATTTTGTACCATTTGAGATAAGGCCATACCACAAGTGAGATTAACAACACTCATTGGTTCAATAGACCGCTGCATAATATCATCTGAAATGTGGTAGGCGGTTATATCCAAACTATCATCATTTTCAATTGGCTTTTTGATACGAAATAACTGGAATCCTAAGACAGGTACTGGAGCCTTGATAAGCATATCCTCTTTGATTTGTTTATAGATACCAGAATCGGTAATTGGATAGCGAATAGATAAAGTAAAATCACCGTTCAGGGTTTCTTTTACAATAGCAGAGCTAGTTTCATGAAGAGGTAATCCATTCCACTTTGAAGTTCTGATATCTTTATTCAACAGAAATAACATTTAAGCCCACCCCCAATTCGTTTCAAAGCTTAATGAAGTAATACCTCTACCAAGAACAACACCGACTTCTTTTTTAGCACTCGGATCAATAGTGATAAAATCACCAGACCATTTGATGTTCTTTTTGCTAACCGTTAGAAAACTTGGACTATTTGGTTCGTTTACCATCACAATTGGTTCTGTAACTTTTTCAATTTTAATAACCTGATCTCCAATCGTAAACTGAGTCTCAGTTGCCGAATTCCCCATTATCGTTATTTTGGGGAACGCTAGAGACGTCCCTTGAACTCTAAGTACACCGTTTGATGTCAAAGTTTGTCTATCAATTGATTTAAAGAACTTTGTAGGATGACAAATAAAGGTAGCTTTCGTCGCATACACACCATCTCTCTCTTGTTTTACCTCAGTACATTTTACTCGGTAACACCAAAGACGTGTGGTTTTCATCCGTTCACTCTCAAGCCAAAACTGCTCCTTGATAAATAGACCCATAAATTGATGGAGTTGTTCTTCTGAGGGCTTAACAATGTAAATCGTATATGATTTTTCAATCAAATCTCGGTGCCGATTTGTTTGCGAAAGAGCCCCACTCATCCCTTTATGTTCTAATAAACTCGTCTTACTCTCCGCTAGGATAACAGAAGGCGATTCGTGGACAATCACCTTAAAAGGAAAACTAGAAGTTCCAATTCCATCTATGACTAACTCGTTTCTTTTAATCATATAGTGGCTCCTCTCAATTGTTTTTGACGTGCTAATTCTTCTGCGATTCGACTTGCTACTTCATTTGCTATTTTTTCAATATCTGCCTGTTCTCGGATAATATTTCCAGTAATCGAAATGTTGATGTCTGGCATTCTTAAATCCATCGTTCTTGCAATGCCTCTTCCGATTGCCCCAAGAGTAGATTCATTTAAAGGGAGTACCGCTTCGTTTCCTGCTTCTCCTCCTACCATTAGGGAATTCCCTATTGTTCCGAAGGCAGTTGGTTTTGTTAAAATTCCCCCTTTTGCATACCACTCAATTCCGATTCTAGGAATTTGTCCCTTTAACCAATCCAGAGGGTTTGCAGATCCTGACACACTAAAATGAGGTAAAGGAATGTGTGGCCACTGAAATCTGAAATTAAAGAGATTTTTGATAGCAGTTATAGCAGTTGAAACTGCATTTTTGGCAGTGTTGATTGCATTTGAAATCGTATTTTTTACTCCATTCCAAACATTGGACACTGTACTTGAGATTCCATTTAGAATACCTGAAATAGTTGAACTGATACTATTCCAAATTGTACTGACAACGTTACTAATTGCTGATAAGAGATTACTAATTGTGTTCTTAATCCCATTCCAGGTGTTTGATATAAGTTGACTAATAGTACTTAGAACTAAGCTTACAATTGACTTGATGGATTCCCATACTGTTGAAATAACAACCTTTATTGTTTCCCATGCACCAGACCAATCTCCTGTTATAACCTGCATGATTGCTTTAATAATGCCTAAGACAAGATTGATTGCAGTTTCAACTACTTGTTTGATGATTTCCCAAGCTGTGCTGATGATTAGTTTTATGTTTTCCCATGCTGCCTGAATATAGGGTTCTAGAATAGACATAACGGCAGTTATAACTGTTGAGATTGCATTCCAAACTGTTGTTGCTGCTTCAAGAATTAACTCTTGATTCTCAGTCCACCACGAAGTCAGTGTCCCCCAGATGCTTAAAATAAAGTCTGATATTTCTTGAATGATAGTAGATATAAAAGAATAAATAGCATTCCAAATATCCATTACTGCTGTTCTAAATCCCTCGTTATGTTCCCAAAGTTCTTTTATTCCAACAATTAACAAGGCAAGAACAGCTATAATTCCTAAGACTATAGCTATAATAGGCGCTACACTTGCTATTAAGCCACCAATTGTGACACCCATTGCTAAGGCAGCTGCCTGAAGTGCTAAAAATATAGGGAGTAATAATCCTAATCCAGTAATGAGGCTACCTACAATAATGATAAATTGTTTTACTGGCGTTGATAAACTAGAGAACCACTCTGCAATTGAACGTAACAAATCAGCTAAAATCTCTAGTATCGGTGCAAAAGTGACAGCTATAGCATCCCCAACTTCAGCTAATGCTAACTTCGCTTCATTTTGAGCAGTTGTAAATTTATCAATTGGATCTAGTGTCGCTTCATAAGTTGAGCCGACTGTTTCTGATGCTTTCTTTGCTGTTTCAGCTAAGTCATCAAAAGATAAAGCACCACGATTAATGGCATCCACCATTCGTGGAGCACCCTTAGTTCCAAATATATCTGAAGCGAGAGTTAACTTTTCAGTTTCGCTAGTTGAATTTTTAATTTTTTCGATGGTTTCAGATAAACCTTGCTGTAAGGTCTTTCCAGATGCCGCATACTTTACAGATGCTTTTGATAGTGATGATAAAGAGGCTGATGAATCCACACCAGCCTTTTCAAATTTCCCCATTAAAGCAACACCCTCATCAAATGACAGTCCTAATGCCTTAATTTGTGGTGCTCCAGAAACAACCTTATCCATCAAATCTTGAACTCCCACACCAGTAGCTTGACTGGTAAAGGTGACAGTATCAAGAACACTAGACAAATCCGTTGCCTGTAAACCATATGCTTCTATAGCTTTCTTAGCTGAAATAGCTGATGAGGTAACATCACTCCCGTTTATGGATGCAAATTGGATGAGATAACTTGAAGCTGATTTTAAACTATCACCGGTTAGACCAAATTGAGTGTTCAACTCTCCGACTGCACTTCCTGCAGTATTAAAGTCTGTTGGAATTTCAGTAGCAAGGTTCTTTGCGATAGTTGTCATCTCTTCTAAAGCTTGGCCAGAAGCACCAGTTTTGGTGACAATGATATCCATCCCTTCATCAACTTCGTTAAAAGCTTCAAGCGACTGTTTCCCAAAATCAATCAATTTTTGTGATAATTCTGCTAAACGGTCACTGAATTCCATTAGGATATCTGCCTTTAAGAGATGATTGATTTCTGATAGATTATCCTTCGCACTTGTTGAACTAGTGCCCATCTCTTCCATCTCATTTTGAAGATGATTATAGGCCGTTTTGGTATCATTTAGAGTCTGTTCCAGTTTATTGGCTTCAATCGAATTTTCGCCATACTGAGATTTTGTTAGTTCTAGCTGTTTCTCTAAATTCTGAATCTGTTTTTCTAGTAAAGAGGAACTTTCATTTACTTTTTTCTGAGCTAAAGCTAGCTTTTCAGATTCACTAGCACTTGAAGAAAGTTCACTTTCTTGTAATTTAAATTGACTCGTTAATTTTTCACTCTCAGAAGCTAGACGAGCTTGTTCTTGTTTCAAGCTATCCCATTGACTTTTAGTAGTACCTATTCGATTTCCATTTTCCGATAAGGCTTGATTGACACCCTCTAGTTTGCTTTCATAACTTTTCAGTACTGTCTGAGTAGTTTCTACTTCCCTTTGAAAGGCTCGATATTGTTCCGCCCCGATATTACCTGACTTAAATTGAGCTTCAACTTGTGCTTGTGCCTGCCTTAAGGTAGCTAATTTTTCTTTAGTGGTTTCAACTTGTTTAGCAAGCACTTCTTGTTTTTGAGTAAGGAGTGTGACATTTCCTGTATCAAACTTAAGAGCCTTATCAATTTGTTTCAATTCTTTAGTTGATTCAGCTGCTTGTTTATTTACCCCTTTTAAGGCATTTTGCAAAGGTTGTGTGTCACCACCAATTTCTATTGTGATACCTTTTATATTTCCAGCCATGTTCACATCTCCTTTCTATTAAAAATTATCAAAATCACTTTGATTCGCTTTTCTTGTGTTGCTTGTTTCATTTGTCCGCAAGTTTACATAATCAGTTTGATAATCAAGAGCCATCCCAATTGAAATATGTTTTAAGTCGTCTATGGATAAGCCAGTTTCCTTACAACAAAATAGATAGCTTTCTACCGTAAAGATTTCTTCACTTGCTGTTTCTGTTTGATCTGCTTTTTTCTTGTATTCATTCCTTGGTTAAGCATGTTCATTAAGATAGTTGCTACTTCTTGAACTGGAAACTCCTCCATCTCCATAAAGAATTCTTTGAATGGTTTAATTTTTGGATTAGCAGATTTCGCAAACACCCAAAAAATTCTGTGAAAAAAAGTCATATCAAAATTGCTCAGGATGGATAGATCAATGTCACCAGTTTCGAGTTTTTCTTCCTCATTTAAGTGCTCAATCTTATCAAGAATTGACTGCGTACTCACCATTGAAAACAAGTCTTGAAAATAATCTTTACCAAACTGTTCTTTATAGGCAATCGGTGTATAGGCATTAGTAGCCAATTCATAGGTCTTTCCTGAAATTGTAATACTATCTCTCATCTGTAACTCCTTTATTCACGAGGTTCAAAGACTTCCTTGAACCAATTCTGACGAATCTCATCACTTGTTTCTTCTGTCGTTTTGCGACGTACCACCTTATCAAGTGGACGGGGGCTTGCAGTAAAGTTTAACTCAACCTCATTAATATCTGAACCAGATTTTGTTTTTGATCCCATTGACGGACGTGATGCGTAACAGTAATACAAAACATGAAGTGTTTCTTTCTTATCTCCTTCAAAACGAAACATCAGAGCGAAATTCTTCTTTTCAGCATTTGCGATTTCAGAAATTGTTTTAGTTGTTGGATCTAATTTTTCTCCTAAGACACGAGTTAAAAATTCTTGAGTTAATAAGGCGAGCTTCAATGTTCCCTCATAACCATCATTTGATTACGAAGTATAAAAGTTGATATTATCTGCCTTGTATGAACCTTTGTCACCAGTCGGTTCCAAGGTTAGTTCTGCTGCACCTCGTAATCGTTCAACTGTTCCATAAGTCAATGCGCCATTTGAAGCTTCAGTTGTAACTTCTGCCCAATGGACATCTTGTAGTCCGAATGTAACTTTATTTTTTTCAGTCATAACTATCCTCCGTTTAATGAAATGTAATATGTAATTTGATAGAGTTTTTCAGTTGAGATATAAGTCTCTACTTTGTCAAAAAAAATTGAATGACTATCAAATAAGTCATCCATCTTGGTTTCGATTTCTAAGTCCTTCTTTAAGGTATAGAGTTCCACTTGAAGATTAAGAGTCTTATGATAGCTCCAATTATCAGCTCCAGCATTTTCAGACTCCTTAACAAGATATACAATAAATGGCGGAACTGGACTTCTTCCTTCTTCAAAATGATGATAAGCTACTGGCAACTTTGTTTTTGTTAAAATGTTATAGAAATCTTTTAATGTCATTAAATCCTCACAATCTTTGTCTCAGCTTATCTTCAAGTGACTTAACAGCAGTTTTTTCAACGATTTCAATATGTTTTTGCCCTTCTACTCGACCACCATTTTGTTTAGCGTGACCATTTTCTAGGAGATGAGTTAATCCTGGTGTTCGGTTGTGAATAGTCTTTATTAAGCCTGTAGGACTGTCACTTGTGGACTTGCTTTTCCAACCTCGTGCATACTTACCAGTTTTTCGTGGAGATAAGAGTTTTAAGGTATCTACAGCACTGTCTGTTACTTCTTCCACTACCTCTCGCATTGTAGATGTCGTCTCTTTAATGTAATCACCCAACTCTTTATCAATTACTTTTTCCAACTCATCCATTCCTATCCTGTTCATAGTTATTCTCCTTAGTTGCTACAATATAAATCAATTGCCTAGGAACGCTATCTCCATCAATTGAATCTATCGTAAAGTAGGCGTCTCTGTACCTTATCCGAGCTTTTAATGAACTTAGATTTAGTATCGCTTTGTCGTACCTTAGTGTAAATTGGATTTTATTATAAAGGAGTTTAGACACACTCCCCTCATTTTCTGTTAAAGTCAACGGCCGACTAGAACACCATCTTTGGAAAATGGTGTTCCAAACTGAAGATTCATTTCCAATTTCATCAACCACAATTTTACGCACTTCAAATGTAAGACGGTCACGTAACGGAGCAATTTTCATCAAAAGATATCCTTCCTATCAGCTAATAGTAAGTGATATAACATTTGTTTTAACTCTTTATAATTAGCTGTTTCACGGTGTTCATAAAGATAGGCAACCCCATATAGGATTGCCATTCTTAGAACCTCACTGTAAGTATTCTGCCTTAATGTTTCTTCACAGAGTTTTTTACTTGTATCAATCAATTGCTTAATCAAGTCATCTTCATCTGTGTTTTCTACCTTAAGGTAAAGTTTTGCTTCTTCTAGACTTATCATGATTATTTTGCTTTCACAGTTAAAATTTTCACCGCTTCTGGTAACACTAATTTCCCATCAACACGTTGAGATGCAAGAAAACCAATTTGACCATTATTAGCATAAAGTTCATTAAGACGTTTAAAAGTACGTCCTTGGCGATCTGCAATCCAGTAATAAGAGAAATCACCAAATGCAATAGCTTTATTCCCCTGTTCAGGTAGAGGTGCAAAGGTAGATGTATAGTATGGACGGTTAAGAATTAAATCTGGTTGTCCAGCTTGTGTAGACGGTTGCCAAATGTAATTTCCGTTATTGTCTTTCAGTTTACGAATTGCTTTAACAGTTGTATCATGAAGAATCCACACTGCATTTTTTCGATAAGGAGCAGAAAGTGAATGATACAATTCAATCATGTCATCAAACGTAATGTCTTTAGTCGTCGTTGTAGGACCAGTAACATTTGCTTGCGTAAAGATTCCTGTTGGTTTCTTTGAGCCATCTCCAATAAGGAATGATTTCTCTTCTTCTGTACCAATACGTCGTGCAAACTCACTAGTCATATAGGATTCTAAATCAAATACTGAGTCATTTAACAATTCTTCTGAGATTCGAATAGCTGTTCCAATCTTATGCGAATCAAGTGTTACTTGACCAAATGTCTCATCAGTTTCAGGATAAAGTCCATTTTCATCCATCCACGACGCAGTTCCATGCCCTGTAACAACTGGAATCTTCCGCTCTCCACTTGATGTTTTAATGACGGTTGCTAGACTTCGGAAGAAATTCTCTTCTTGAAGACCTTGAACTAGTTTTTTCTCATACTCATCAGGTACTAAATGGCCACCCTCTGTATCTTCTCCAACACGAAGAACGTCCTTAACATCAAAGAAGTTACGCTTACGGACATTCGTCCAAAAGGTTTTGGAATAGACATCAGACTTAGTTCCTTTCTTCTCATCTTCTACCTCGCTATCTTTTAAGACAGTGGTAGGCTGTCTTGTCAAAGCCTGAGAAGTTGGTTGAGCCAGTTCTAGATCAATTTTTTCTTGTCGTTCTAAGCGAGCAATTTCTTGATTATAGCGATTGATTTTACTTTCCATTTCATCATAGCGTTGAGAATCTTCTTCTGAGACTAAACCATCTTCAGTTCGCACTGAGTCTAGGAAAGTTTTTGCTTGTTCCCAAGCTTGATTTCGTTTTTCTTTTAATTCAAGTAATTTAGACATAGGTTAGTTTTCCTTTCATTATTTCAATAAATCTAATCGTTTTCTTAACTGATTGAGAGGAGTCGTTGGTAAAGGTTTGTAGCTATCTATTTTGGCTTGAAGTTTAACAACAAGGTTATGATCCGCAGTGGCTCTACTAAATGAATAACTGCTAAGTTCTAGCTCTTCTTTAGGCTCATCTTTACCGAATAAAATCTTGTCCGCAAAGCCAAGTTCAACTGCTTTTCTTGCATTAAACCATGATTCAGAATCCATTAAATGTGAGATTTTTGCCCTAGATAATCCTGTTCTTAACTCATAAGCATTAACAATGGACTCTTTGATTTCCCCCAACATTTCAATGACCTTTTCCATATCCTTTGCTTCACCTTGTGCAATTGTCCATGGATTGTGAATCATCATCATTGCAACAGGACTCATGGATACTGTTGTTCCAGCCATGGCAATGACACTGGCAGCACTAGCAGCAAGGCCATCAATAATGACATGTACATTTCCCTTGTAATCCATCAGCATGTTATAGATTTGTGCTGCAGCAAAAACATCACCCCCTGGACTATTAATCCAGAGGGTGATGTCACCTTTTCCTGCATTTAAATCATTTTTAAAGAGTTGTGGAGTAACTTCATCTCCAAACCATGTTTCATCAGCAATCTGTCCTTCAATACGAAGAGTGCGAATATTCCCTTCGTCTGAAAAACTCCAAAATTTACGCATCTTCTTCCTCCTTTGGTTTTTCTTGAGGTTGTTCAATTGCCTGTTTTGTCATAAAACCACCAGCATCTTTTAATTTAGTCATATTTCCGTTAATCAAATAAAGGTTTCCTCCTTCTTCATCTGTTAAAAGATTTAAATCTTCAAGTTCTCGAATATCATTTGTAGATAGCCAGCCATTCTGTCTTGCAATAGCATACCCACTCATACGACTTTGATAATCTCCACGTAATAAACCATCTACATTGAACTTAACAAAGTACTTCTTCTTTTCTTCAGGCAAAAAAAGAGACCTCTTGAAGGCCTGTTCTAAACGAACTACCCAAGGGTCTAATGTGTATTTAACAAACTCTAGTGATTGTTGCTCTATATTTGAAAATGAAGATTTTTCTAAATCACCAATCATATGTGGTGGTATCCTATACAAACGTGCAATCTCATTGATTTGAAACTTCCGAGTCTGTAAGAATTGCGCTTCTTCTGGTGGAATACCTATTTGAGTGTACTTCATCCCTTCTTCTAGAACTGCAACTTTATGTGCATTTGTGACACCGTTATAAACCGCATTCCAAGAATCACGTACTCTTTTTGGATCCCTCAAAATCCCTGGATGTTCCAATACACCACCAGGATTTGCACCATTTTTAAAGAATGATGCTCCGTAATTCTCTGTAGCCAAGGTCATTCCAATTGCGTTCTTTGCTAATGCGATGGGAGAATAACCAATCAATCCATCAAAACCAAGACCTGGAATGTGAAGGACATCTTCTTGTTTTAAAATAACACTGCCTTTATCCTTGAAATTTGGATTTTCTTCGGTCTGACGTTGATATTTGTAGTAAAGTTTCCCATTTTCATCACGGTGTACTGACATTTTATCTGGTAATAAGGGATACAAACTGATAACCTGACCGCTCTTATCCCTTATGATTTGAATATAGGCATTTCCCCATATTAAAAGATGAGTCATCAAAGTTTCACGAAAGACAAAAGAAGACATCTCTGGATTTGGTTCATCATGAAGTAAGAAATATAGAGGGTGTTCAAATTTTTTCTCCCTCCCATTAGATGTTCTTTCATAAATGTGAATGGGTAGAGAGGCGACAGCTTCAGCTAATATTCTCACACAAGCATAAACAGCTGTAGTCTGCATGGCCTTAAACTCATCCACATTCTCCCCACTGCTAGTTCGTCCAAAGAGATAGGTAAAGTCCTGTCCCTCATAGCTATTATGCGGTTTATCTCGTGATCTTTTTCTTCCAATAAATTCTAAAAATCCCATCTAATCCTCCATTTTTGAGTACAATAAAAGCACCTCTTTTGTGAGATGCTCTACAAATTAAAATTGAATTTACTTATTGAATAACTTAGCCCAATTCTGCTTGGAATTTAAAATTCTGGAGACATAAACCTCATATTTGTCGATATAATAAAAAGCTAAGTAATTTTCAATTGGCATATATCGATAACGTTTTCCGTCATCAGTTAATTCACCGTAACCTCGGCTCGACACCAAAGGGCATGCTTCTGGAAAGGTTTCTAAAGTTTCTAGCGCCGTTAGAATAAGGTCTAATTTACTATCGGCAGATTGTTGGCTGTAAAAATTCAGTACAATATAATCATGTATTTCTCTCAAGTCTTTCTTAGCTTGATCCGTAAGAGAAACATGGTAACGTTTATGATTACTCAAGTCCAAATTCCTTTCTTACATCTGCTAAAGACGTTAGTTTACCTTGCTCAATTTCTTGATGGCCCAACAAGATTTCCTTTTTCAAGTCTTCAAAAGCAACCTGATATTGAGTCTCTTGTGAATCACTAAATACGAACTCTTTCGGATCAACCGCACCTGTCGCAATTTTACGAAGTGCAGCATTAAAGATATCTGACAGGGTTAACTTTTCATCAGCTAAGATTTCTTTCGTTTGTTGGTAAAAAGTCGAATCTGCTCTAAAATTAACAGGTTGAGTACTTGCCATAATTAATACCTCTTTGTAAAGATGTTTTGTAAATACATTGTATCATCTTTAGATTTAAAATTCAACTAAAAGCTTAGTATTCCTCGCTCATCATAAATACTACTATCATTATTTTGGTGTCGAATACATCTATCAATCCCCATTATAAGAGCAACAATTCCATCGATTTTTTCAATTGATTTCTCTTTATCTGGTTTGATATTGCCTGCAGGGTCTTGGCGCATAACTACGTTTTGCGACATCCATTTTAAAACAGGTTGTCCTCCGTGTTGTATACGACCTTCCATCATAAGTTTGAATAATTCCTTTGACGGTGGACTCATATCCTTGTACCCCTGACCAAAAGGAATCATTGTCAGCCCCATATCTTCTAGATTCTGCACCATTTGCGTTGCATTCCATCTATCATAGGCGATTTCTTTTATATTGTATATCTTTGATAATTCCTCAATGAACTTCTCAATAAATCCATAATGAACTACATTACCCTCTGTCGTCTTTAGATAACCTTGCCGTTCCCATACGTCATACAAAACATGATCTCTACGACAACGAAGTTCAAGAGTATCTTTTGGTAGCCAGAAATAGGGTAGGATGATGTAATTTTCTAATTCATTCCTAGGTGGGAAAACTAAAACAAAGGCTGTGATATCGGATGTACTTGACAAGTCTAGTCCTGCATAGCATTCACGACCTTGTAAACTTTCAAAATTGATAGGTGCATCCCCTTTGTTGTATACATGTTCTGGAATCCAAGCAACCGTAGAATTTGTCCACATATTTAGCCGTAGTTGCTTGAATACATTTTCTTCAGCAGGATTATCAAGTGCTTGTTTATAGGCTTCTCTAACACGGTCTAAGCCAATGGTATGACCTAATGACGGATTAGCTTTTAACCAGTTACTTTCGTCATTCCAGTCCTCTTCATCAGATAAACCGTAAACGACAGGATAAAAAGATGTATCTTTCTTTCTGCCCTTTAAAATATCAAGTGCTTTTGTATGTAACTCGTAACAAATTGAATTCTTATCTGTTCCTGCAGTAGTAATGATAAAGAATAGCGGTTGTTCTCGTGCATCCCCTGAACCTTTAGTTAAGACATCATAGAGGTGGCGATTGGGTTGCGCATGAATTTCGTCAAACACGAGTCCTGAAACGTTGAGACCATGTTTTGTACCAGTCTCAGCGGACAAAACTTGGTAGAAACCTGCATTCGAGTAGTTAACAATTCGTTTCGTAGCACCCATTATTTTTGAACGTTTCTCTAAAGGTCGACTCATTAGTACCATTTGTTTTGCTACATCGAATACAATAGATGCTTGATTTCGGTCACATGCAGCACCATAAACTTCTGCACTGGCTTCATTATCTGCATAAAGTAAATAAAGAGCGATTGCTGCTGCTAGTTCACTCTTCCCATTCTTTTTGGGAATTTCAATATAAGCAGTTAGAAATTGTCTATTCCCATTTTCTTTAACAATCCCAAATATATCTCGTACTATCTGTTCCTGCCAAGGTAAAAGTATAAACTTTTGACCTGCCCATTTTCCTTTAGTATGACAAAGGTTTTGAATAAAAGTCACTGCTCTATCAGCCTTACTTTTATCATAATGTGATGAAGCTAGCATAAAAGGAGTTGGTTCATAATGAAAAGTCATAGTAAACCTCCCAACAAATCTTCCATTTCGTCACCGTTACCAACCTCTGAATCCATAGTAGCTAAACGATTCCTAGCAGATGGGGTTAGACCAAATTGTTCACAAAACTTCAGCATGATTTTTAAATTAGTTTGACTAATTGAAACTTGTGGAACTTGCTGTAAATACCCATTTGGTGTCTTTAAGATAGAACCATGTTTTGATAAAAATTCCTCTGCTTCTTTCCATCGTGCGTAAGCTTGACAATAACCTGCAAATGCAGTCATATCCATTTCCGTCAGTAATCCCATTTGTTCCAATACTTTACCCATACGTTTCCATTCCCTCTTAGCATCTTCTTCAAGCCACTGGGGGCAACGTGGAGCCTTCTTTTGAGGTTTTACTTCATTCGTTGGGAGAGGCCGTTTACCAGGATTACCTTCTAGAACTTTTAAATTTGTAGGTTTCGGTTTACGTCCTCTAATTGCCACTAATTCACCTCCTAAAATAAAAAGAACTCATATCGAGTTCCAAATTATAATTTATTGTATGTATCCACTATTTCTTGATAGATAATTTTATCAAAATCATCCATTCGGTCAGTGATTTTACCATATTCATAATGAAAAACTATTTCTTTATTTCGTTTAATTTTTAGGATTGCTATCCAAGCGCCATCAATATGTCGATCATAAGTACTGTATTCCCTAAGAAACTCAAAATGATAGTGCCGGCCATTGCACTCTCTAGTTATCATTTCCCACATAACTATCCCAATTTCATTATTTTATCAATTCCGTAAAGTACATTTAAATTTTGTCCATTATCCCAACTTACTAAAATTGAACCAATATCATCAACACCAATTACCGTACCGAGAGTACCTATAGGTGGTGCAAATGGATCCTCCATTTCGAGTAATTTGACTCGAGTTCCATTTGGATACAATGATTTCAAAGTCTTTACTTTTAAGTCATCCATAATACAACCTCTTCTCTTTTGTTTAGTACATATTAACTCTAAAGTTCATCTTTATCCAGTTATTTCTGATGATATTTTGAAGATAATATAGCACAACCAATAGCATACACAACAGGTACTGTGACTCCGTTTCCTGCTTGTTTATAAAGTTGTGCATCTGAATTTACAGCTTTTGCCTTTTCAAATAAGTCATCACTGAAACCTTGAAGTCTAAAACACTCTTTTGGAGTAAGTTTTCTAATTTTGACAACACGACCATTCCAAACTACTGCGCCCATCTGGCAGCTACATGAAAGGTTGTGAGCTATTCCTCTCCCTACTCTTGCCCTTCTCGTTAATGAACTTGGATAAGAAAGATCAACCGAGTCACCAACCTCCGCCAATTGATAACCTTGCTTTGTTCCGTTCCTAACCTTGATACCTTGTGTCAAAATTGGTTGGACCTCAAGTACTCCAGAGTTCATAGCTGTTCGCTTTGTCGCACCAGCAGTATAACGAGCAGTTATACATCTTGCTTCTTCAGTTAACTTTGGCTCAGTTAGTGATTGGTCAATCAGATAAAGACCTGTCTTAGCTCCTAGTCCCCCACCCTCTCCAACAAGTGTTGTTGCAATACCACTAGGATCGTAGACACGGTAGCTTTGCATACCGCCTACAAGTTGCTTAAGATGGCTACCGCTTTCTCTGCTGAGAGGTAGTACTTTTCGTCGACCTTTTCTTCTAAGATGTCCGATAGTATAGATGCGTTCTCTATTTTGTGGTACTCCGTAATCTTTTGAGTTGAACACTTGCCATTCAAGGTCGTACCCTGATTCATCCAAGATAGAGAGATAGTCGAGATAATCTCTTCCCCCACCACTTGATAAAAGTCCTTTAACATTTTCAAGGAGAACCCATTCGGGTTTATCCTCTTCTTTTTGGCTTTTGATGAGTTCAACAAATGTAAAAAAGAGTCCACTTCGCTCACCGTATAGGCCGGCTCGTTTCCCTGCGATAGACACATTTTGACAAGGGCTTCCCGCACACCAGAGATCTGCTTTTGGTAATCGTGTTGAATCGATTGTTGTGATATCGTCATGAAACCATTCTCCTTTCGTATCATACATTGCTTCATAAGACTTGCGTGCAAACTTATCTTTTTCGCAAAATCCTATACATTTCATTCCTGCTAATTCTAGCCCATGTCGAAAGCCACCAACTCCTGAAAAGAAATCTAGAAATGTTAGTGTCATACTTGTTCCTCCAACTCCTTTAACACTTGGTTATAAGTTAAAACCTCATGATTACGTTGTACGGTTACTTCAGTATCGCCTGTAACTTCTATATAGCGTTTAACAATGACATCCACAAACTTTTCATCCAGCTCGATTCCATAACAAACACGTCCAGTCTGATCTGCAGCTATTAAAGTAGAACCAGAACCTAAAAATGGATCTAAAACTATTGTTCCACGCATAGAAGAGTTTTGAATAGGGTAAGCCATAAGTTGAATTGGTTTCATGGTTGGGTGGTCTTTACTAGACTTAGGACGGTCATATTCCCAAATGGTAGTTTGCTTCCGATCACTAAACCATTGATGCTTTCCTTTTTTCTTCCACCCATATAAACAAGGTTCATGTTGCCATTGATATGGGCTACGACCTAATACAAGTGAGTTCTTTTTCCAGATGCAACACCCACTCAAATAGAAACCAGCATCTTTAAAAGCTTTACGGAAGTTGAGTCCTTCCGTATCTGCATGAAAAACATAGATAGACGCATCATCTTCCATGTGATCTTCTACTTGAGTAAACATAGAAAGGAGAAACTTATAGAAGTCTCCGTCAGACATATTATCATTTAGGATTTTCCCAGCCGTCTCTTCAACGTCCACATTATAAGGTGGGTCCGTTACTACTAAATTAGCTTTCCTATCATCTAGCAACTGCTTATAGGTTTCAGCTTTTGTAGAATCACCACAAATGACTCTATGTTTTCCCAATTGCCAAATGTCCCCATGTCTTGATACCGTTGGTTTCTTCAATTCTTCTTCCACATCAAACTCATCTTCAGACAACTCCTTGTCATGGACATTGGAGAGGATGTCATCAATCTCTGGTGGCTCAAAACCAGTCAGGTCTAGATTAAAATCAGACTCCTGTAAATCCAAAAGTAAGTCCGCTAAGAGAGCTTCATCCCATTGACCTGTAATCTTATTGAGTGCAATGTTCAATGCTTTCTCATCTTCTTTGGGTAAATTAACGATGACGCACTTAGCAGTTTCATAGTCAAGGTCTTTAAGAACCGTCAAGCGCTGATGCCCTCCGATGACTGTC
>NZ_KQ970760.1:747136-750696 GCF_001579175.1 Streptococcus oralis | reverse complement strand
ATCCAAACTTAAGAAGCGACTGTTTAATCTTCTCATATTCTTTATCCCCTTTTCTGAGTTTCTTTCGAGGATTATAAGCTGCAGGCTTTAATTCTTTCAGAGAGAGTTCTTTTATTTCCATTGTTGGTTGGTTCGTCATTTTAGACTCCTTTGTAAAATCTTATCTGTATGTAGCAGGCATGGCTACAATACTTTCTATTAGGATTCGCATAAGATAAAAATGACCTACCACAACACTGGCAAGTCATTTCTTCATATGCAGTTCGTTCCTTATCATGCTCCTCTTGATGATTTTTCCACCAATTTATTCTGCACCTGTCTGAGCAAAATTTCTTCGGTCGTCCAGTTTTATTAGGAACCATAGGTTGAAAACATTGAGGACAGTTTATACCATCTTGAACTCGTTTCTCAACCATCAAATACGGTAATGTTCCTTGTCCCTTTAACTCAGGATGTCTTTTACAATACTTCTTAACAGAGTCCTTAGATAGCCCAATTGCTTTAGCAACTTCACCGTATCCTAAACCATTTTTCCTAAGTAACCAAATTTGTTCTCGTTGAAAGTTATTCATACCTGTTCCTCACTTTTATACTAAAAAATAAGGTTATTTTCGTACCTAAATTTAAACAAATTTACGAAAATAACACTCACTTAATTCTATATTCTTACTGGATTCTTTACTATTTTGAATTGATTTTTATATCCCACCCTATCAATTTTGCGAAATTTTACGTTTAAGGGGGCGTCGGTCTTTTACGGACAAGGATTTAGAGATTTTATCCCCCCTTACCCCAAAATTTTTTTAAGAATTAACATTGATTTGGTAACGACACAATAAAAGTGTCATCACCCGAGGAACTTCTTTTTAAAATAGTTCCTCTTTGTAAAAGCACTTCATATTCAGTTCTTCCCGGTAAAGTTCCATAATTTATTTGGGATATATCGATCCTCTTCACATCTTTTTCTACATATAGTTTAATAACAACTTTATCCTCTGGTTCTGCTTTTTCCTTGGCCCAACGTTTCATCTTTGAAGTACTTAAATATCCTCGCTCTTTAAAAGATGAAGAGGACATTAGCATTTTATAAAACTCTTTATCAATGACTCTGTATAAAACTTTATATTCCTCTTGTGGGGCTTCATTAATTATTTCATCTAAACATTTTATTGAATTTATCGTTTGACATAAGATATTCTTATCGCCATGTTTTATTTTATTAGTTCGAAGATATTCATTGATACTGTAATATGTACTACCGCAATATCTTTCAAGCGCTTCAAAATATTTCTCATTATTATTGCTCGTTGAAATTCTATACGGAGAAATTTCATCTTTTTTATTATTGACAAATTTAATATAGTTCATAGAAAATTAAACTCCTTATATTTTATTTCATACTTTTCTACTAGTATATAATAATTCTATCAAAACCGATAGGTATATTCCACATATCTGTCAGTCGTCTTGGTCTTTCTATCATGACAAGATTTACAAAGAGCTTGCCAGTTGGATTGATTCCAAAAGAGTTCTTGGTCACCTCGGTGGGGACTGATATGGTCAACCACTGTCGCCTTGGTCAGTCGACCATTTCTTTGACAGTAAACACAGAGGGGATTCAGCTTTAAGTAACGAATCCGTGCTTTGTTCCACCTTGAATTGTAACCTTTAGCTTTGGTTGTCTTGACATCAAGTGCGTGGTTAGTCTTGTGGTCATCGCAGTACCTGTTTCCATAGGTCACAAGGTTTGGACAACCATTCTGCTTGCAGGGAGTTCTTGGTCTACGTGGCATTTTACTGCTCCCAAGGAAGAGTTGGTTTCGTAAAATGTCCAAAACATGTAGATTGAGTGTAGTCTACGTTTAGAAGATCCAACTCCTTGATAATCCCTTTCGGTGTTAAATCGTACCGTTCTTTAATCATTCCTGCCAATTGTTTGCTCGTATAGTTACTTGTTCCAAATGTTTCTACATGAATAGAAACCGGTTCTGCGACTCCTATAGCGTATGCTAATTGAACTTCGCATCGTTTAGCATATCCTTCACGAACGATGTCTTTTGCAATCTTACGTGCCATATAAGCTCCTGAGCGATCCACTTTACTTGGATCCTTTCCTGAAAATGCACCACCACCATGATGGGCAAATCCACCATAGGTATCAGCGATAATTTTTCTTCCAGTAACTCCAGCATCTGCATAAGAACCACCAAGAACGAAACGACCAGTAGGATTCACTAAAACATTAAAATCAAGGTTTTGTTTATACTGTTTTGCAACTTTTATCATAGATTCTTTAACAATTACTCTTAGATTCTCAATTGTCATTTCATCACTATGCTGAATTGATACTAAGAATGTTGTAATTCTTTTATTGTCATAATCATAAGAAACCTGTGCCTTAGCATCTTTCCCTAAGAGCGGATGCTGAAGTTCCATAAGTTTCTCAAGCACACGAGTTGCTAAAACGTAGGGAAGCGGCAAGTATTCATCAGTTTCGTCAGTTGCATAGCCATACATCATCCCTTGGTCTCCAGCACCGCCTGTATCAACACCTTGAGAAATATCATCACTTTGTAAACCGATAAGATTCGTCACAATAATATTTTCCATTCCTAGGGGTTTAACGACATTTCGAACAACAGTGTTTAAATCAAATAAGGCTGTTGTTTTCATTTCACCAGCAACCACTATATGATTATCTTTGATAAGGGTTTCTACTGCAACCCTGCTATTCTTATCTTGTTCTAAACATACTGTTAGAACAGCATCTGAAATCTGGTCACAAATTTTATCTGGATGGCCATTAGATACTTGTTCACTCGTAATAATCATTCTTTCCTCCACGCAAAAAGCCTCCCCATTTGGGTAAGGCTCTGTCTTTTTTATTTTGCTTTTCTACCTGCTTCATAGGCTTGTTCAAGCATTTCTTTCAATGCCCAAACGCTGATGTCATAAAAATCAAGGCTGTCGCTATTCCTTGTTTCTAGCGTTTCAGCGCCAATTCTATTTTTTGCGATTTTTGTTAAAATATCCTCTTTCTTCATGGTTTTATCCTCTTTCTTTTTGTTGTAACCATATTTTACAAAAGTATACTCTGTAATATTTAAATCCTTATTAAATCAACGTTTCTAAAGGGAAAGTAACTGTAAAATATTATATATATAGCGTATTGTTAAACCAAGACGGTACCAAAAAGGTACCAAAAATTAAGGTTTCGGAGCTTATAAAATAAAGAAAGATGTCTCAGGTGTTTGAGATTTTTTTTGACAAGAAAAAACTCTTGAATATAATCCAAGAGTAAAACGAATAGGACCAGTGGTGGAGCGGGTTCTTTACAGCATAAAGCTGAAGGCAGTACCTAACCTGTACCTAAAACAAGTACCTTTGAGCAAACTGTTACCAGTCACCCGACATCATCCTATCCTTATCCATAGTTTAGTATAAATAAGAGAGAATGTCAACAATAATTTTTATTACCTTTATTTGGGCTTTTTTTATTGACTTTTTTTGTAATGAATGAGATAATAAGAACACGAAGAAGTATCTCATAGATACACCAA
>NZ_KQ970760.1:737915-746995 GCF_001579175.1 Streptococcus oralis | reverse complement strand
CCCCGAGGACGGCCAGGTCTCTCGAGGGTTTTTTGTGGTGTTTTGGGCTAGCCTTAGCGTTTGTCCTCGTCATCTAGCCACTTGATGAGATAGTGAGCCAGTATCTCAACCGTGATTCCGAGTAAGAGCTCGAAGAAGTAACTCATAGAACAACACCTCCTTTCGCATTAATTTGCGGAAGGTAGCTTCAGCAATTTGTATTATATCACAATAAAAGACTCTAAACTAGAGCCTTTTATAATTTATCTTAAAAATCGCCGTAGCGCTTTAGTTGACTGACGTACTGAGCGATCAAGAAAGCGTAATGCAGAAAATGCAAGCATCCAACCAAATAGTGTTTTTCTCATAGCGTTACCTCCTCACTAAATAGTATACCACAGCTTATTTTTTAGCTGCGATTCCCTTGACGGTCTTCTTTTTGAAAAATTCGATTTTTTCAATCGGAGTCATATTGCGATATGTTTTGATAAAATCACGATAAATCAGATACTTTTTATCAGGGTCAAGTAAGTCATTAAAGAGTTTAATAACTCCAGTTTTAAAGCTATCAATATCCTCAATAACAAGAAGAATATAAGGTGATTTTTGTATTAGATGGATGTTATAGTTATCCTTGAGACGAATTTCTAAAACATTGATAGCCAGGGCATTTGACCAAAACGATTCTCCCTGTTCATCTGAGGTAAAATAAGGCTCAATAATGCTGAGTGGATAGGCTGATGTTAAATAGTTACCAGTGATTTCTTTAAAAACTGACTGTAGAAAGCCCAGTAATGTTTTTCCAGAAAATGTATCAGGTTGTTTAATTTTGTGTACTAAAGGTTTGTTAATATTGTTCATCTTTTTCTCCTTGTTCATTTATTCCATGGTTCTCTTGACAACAAGTAACCTAGTCTTTTTTAGCCTTTGGCAATCGGTCGCCAGCTTTTCAGCCTGACGACTCGACTGTCTTTAGTCTAAAGTCGACTAGCTTGTTATCAAGAGACTTTCACGGCATAAAGTGCTTAAAATATATTTTTTTCAATCATGTTTTTAACACTTCGAGCGACTGACATAATGGTTATTCTTGGTGGTCGTATTTGATTTATGACATGTAACATTCTACTGAATTCTTTAGGATGCATGTAATTTCTTGCTGTTTTGCGCCAAAGCGCAAGTTTTTTGTTTACGGCATTTAATTGCTCACCTAATCGTTTTATACTTTCATTGAGTTTTTTATTTGCGTGTTTTAGTTTATCGACTTCTGATTTTAGCGTACGATTTTCAGATAATATGTGATCACTCTTCATTAGTTTTTTAGCTAAGTTATTCTGTTTAGAAAGTGATTGCTGTAATTGCTGTTCAAGGTTGCTGTTTTCGTGCCTTAGCCTATTATTATCTAGGGCATTTCGGGAGGCTGTATGAAAGAGTCTGTCATAGGTTTCTTTATCCATTTTTAGTTTTCCGTCAAATGTACGTCTGACTAATTTGTCTTTTTTCATTTCTTCAATCTGTAGAGGTTGAAGAGACTCCAAGACAGCTATATCATCTAGTAAAGCATATTTCTCTTTTTCGTGTTGCTTGATTTTTTCTGTAGTTTGCTTTTCCTGTTTTTCTAGTTGCCTTAGTTTTTGGGTTTTATCAACTATCTTTTTATCAGTATCATCTAGTAAGCGTTGCTTTTCTTTAAATTCTGCTGTTTCGAGGTGTTTCTTCTTGCTATCAGACTCCCCACGTTGCAAATTATAGCCATGTTCATTCAGGTATTTAGGAAAAGCCTCCTGGATCTCTTTCAGTTGGTCACGACTGCCAAATAATGACTTCGAGCTTAACTTGCCATTTTGCATAGGCACAAGTCCTAAGTGCATATGTGGCGTACTCTCGTCAAGATGTACCATAGCATAAGCGATATTACTATTACCGTATCTTTCAGCAAAGAAATTTTTTGCTGTTTCAAAAAAGTCCTTAATCCGATCCGGACTCATATTCTCAAAGAATGCCTTGTCTGATGTAATAATCCATTCATTACACAAAACGGCATCTTTACGTAGAGCACGTTTGGATATCTTATTATCGTTGATGTATTGTTTAATCTGCCTATCGTATGGGATAGAGCGGTCACGGTCGGTTAATTCATAGTTTAGGTGAGTCTTTTCTGGGTCAATATCCTTGTTCGAGTGATTTTCAAAAATTCGTTCATTGTGACGATAGGCACCACCAAGATTTCCAGATTTCATTTTTTGCATCCTAGCTACTGCATAACTCATAGCTTGTTCTCCTTTCTCGGCTCAAAGGGTCGCCGAGCTGGTGGCGGAAGATTGCCACCAGGACTAAGTGACCCATAGGGTAGATTTTTTCCTGAAGGATCGGCACGACTTCCATGTAAAGTGTAACGTACTACACTTTACTCCGTAAATGTGCGTTCTCCGAAGGGTCTTGCAGACGGCACATCGCTCCGAATACAGGAGCGACATCGAACCACCTCTCGAGCCACAAGAGGAGTTTCGACTATACTCGCCGAAGCGAGTAGGGCACTCTATCAGTGCCCCAGGGTCGGACGCTTCGCATTGTCCGACAAATGCCGTCAGAAGACGGCAAAGGCTAAAGCTACAAGGAAAGCTATAGATACAGTAGTGAGTGCAAGCATTAAGTAAAATCGATGTTGTTCCAATCGTTCAGCATAATCTGCCCAAGCTTTTAAGTTTTGTTGATCACTCTTCCTATAGCCTTTCAATAGTTGCAAATCTTGTTCTAGTTGTTTGCCTTGTTCTTTAGCCTCCTCTAATTCTTTCTCAAGTTTAATCACATCATTTTCAAAATGATAATCTTCAAGTATTCTAATGCCTATTAAATCAAGGTTTTCAACCTTTTGGTTGTCTAGGTATAAATGACCTTTCAACCTCTCTTTATATTTTGGAGATCGTATCCGTTTATAGATGGATTGACTACTAACTCCCAGGCTATCAGCGTAGTCTTTTATTCTCATTTTAGGCCTCGTAACTCCTTGTTAATACTGGATTTTCAACCAAATGGTTGAAAGCTATTTTTTGTTTCTCTTCCCCCATAATAAGCAAGCTGTTTTTCTAATATTGGTCGTTCATGTTTTAATAAATCTTTCATCAATTTCAGATAGTCAATATCAGATGTTTTATAGGTCTGTAAAAGTTTCTTGTATTTTGTACGTGTGTTTTTACTGACTTTGTTCCAGATTCCTTTATCACGAGTAAGGGCAAGTAAGTAAAGTTGAGCCTCTATGCCTAAACCTTCAAAGTTAAACGGTTTAAAGATAACAGAGTCAATGACTTCAAATATTTCTTCAACCGAGCGACTCCGAAGCTGAAATTCTAAGCGCCACCAATGCTGGAACTGCTGGGCAAATTTCTTGTCTTCATCAGAGCCATTTTCTAATTGTTCAACTTTTTTGTTATAGAGTCTGATTTGCTTTTCTGACCTGGAGGCGCCTAGATATTTAGTTTCTAGTTTTCCATTCTGGTCTCTCCATTCTTTGGTAGCAGTAGGGCGGCCTTTCTTTTCAAGAATAAACTCACTACAATCAACTTCAAATATATCAAAAGCTAAATCGACTCGAGAGATTGCAATATCTTCAAGATATGGTATAATTGTATCTAAGATATTAATATCAATCTGTCGGAGTTTATTGGGGTTAAACTCTATCCTGAAAGGGCGAGCATTAAAGGCTTGTCCTTTTAATTTGTCGTAGTCTAGGAGGAGTCTAACGTGACTTCCGTCCCGAGTGATTGCTCTAAACATATCAGTCATTGCAGTCTGGACGATAATGGCTGTATGACTTTCTATCAAACTTTTGAGATCAAGGAGTTTGATAGGTTTGATATAAGCTGTAATAGTGATGTTGTCCAAGCTAACTTTTAATTCCAAATCAACCTCCTTTCTTGTAGAAGTCGCCTATCGGCGCCTCTTTTTTGTCTGCGCAAAGACCTCCGTAAAATGACATTCTTGGGGGAGCAACCCCAAGCCGACTTCGTCGGACCATTTTCATTTTGCTACGGTCAAACTTGCCAAAAAATGGGTGCAGTAAAATCCCACGAAATGGGAACATAGCGGGCTGTTAGAGGGGCCCGCGTTATAAATTTTGAGAAAGCTCAAAAATTTAGCCTCAAAATATCATTTTCAAAATATTTTCATAGTTGTTTTCATAACTGTTTTAGGACTAAAAATTTTGTAAATCTGAAACAGATTTTTGGAAAAGGTCAACTCTTTCAATCAAAAATACTTCTAGGATTTTTTCGATGATATCTTCAGGTGGGATCTGCTTGTTTTTCTTGTATTTAGAGAATCGGTCTTTAGCTTTTTTGATTTCTCCTAAATCGTCAGACACATCAGCAAATAACAACTTATGTAATTCAAACCAAGGCAATTCAGATTGTTTACGGACAATCTCAAAATTTCTCCAAAAATGTCTACCTTCATCTAGCTCTTCAAGTTTCCTAAATAAGTTCTCTCGTTCTGCTTTACGGTATTCTTTTGGCAAGAGTGTCCCAACATATTCTGGAGTCATGTTCGAATAGATGGCTTCTTTTGTTACAACAATGGGGAGTTTTAAGGAACTATCTACGTCTTTCAAAATCTTTCTAACAAATTGACTAAGTGTAATTTGCGTATTTAACTTATACTTCAACATCTTAGTACTTAACAGTTCAAATATATCAGTTGTTCTAAAAAGCCATTCCATCAGCGTTTTAGTATCGATATCTTTACTTGAGAATACTTGATATTCAAGCTGATAGCTATCCAATCGTGACTGGATAGCCTGATTAAGTGCTGTATCTTTTCCAAAATAAATCTTTATCATTGTTTATACCTCGTTAATATAAATTCTGTACGGTAAGTTGGCACGATAGAAAACTGGAACTCTTTCACGTTCAATAAGATTGCACTCTTCTAAAGATTTTAGGATCCTTATAATTTTCTTATTACCAAAACCAAATATTTTTTCCAAATCTACTATACGATAGTTAAGATAAACATCTCCATTTTCATCTATCCAATTTTTAGTCGGTGCTTCCTGCATTTTATCTAGTAGGACAGTATATACTATAATTGCAGAGGGAGTTAAGCACTTATAAAATTCATCTCGAAAAAGCACTTTTGGAATTAGATAGTTTTCGTCATCGTAATTCATATTTCTCACCTTTCATATTGTTGTAGCCATTGTGCTACCTTGTGTTTATCGTACAAGGTCACTCCATCAATGACCATGTGAGGCATGCCTTCACGTTGCCATTTTATGCACGTTGTCGTTGAGATATCCAACCAACGGCACAAGCCTGCCATACGAACCATAGGTTTATAGAGTTCCTGGTCCTCAAGGGCTTTTTCGATGGCTTTCTGAAGCATGGTATCGTAACGGGCAAGCAACTTCATTTCGGTTGCTTTTGGGAGGTGGATGGTAAAGTTTTCTGTCATATTCTGACCCCTTTCTTAATTTTATAAGCTCCGAATTAAATACACAAATGTGTATCTTGAATTAAATTATAATCTCTTTTGTGTTTTGTGTCAAGAGTTTTTTCTCTTTTGTGTAATTTGTGTTATAATATGTCAAAAAGGAGGATTATTATTTGACAAACTTTCAAACACTTGTTAAAAACAGTAAATTATCTCTTAAAGAAATAAGTGAGGCTACAGGTATAGGCTACTCTACTCTCGGAAATTACAATCAAGGGAGTAGAAGTCCAAATGCTAAAAATGCGCAAATTCTATCAGAATACTTTGGAGTATCTATCCCTTACTTACTAGGGCTTGATGATAATCCTGTATTGAAAGATCCAGGAGCACCTAAAGAAATGATCAAAGATTTCTATAAAGTGTTGACAAAAGGTACAAGTATAGAACATAAAATTACTAAATGGACACCTTTTGGTGATGACCTTGCCATTATACTTGCAGAACTCAATCAGTCAGAGGCATTGTCTGATTACATTGATTTTCTAGCAACTAAAAAAGGCTTCAACCCTGTTTTAGTTAAAGCTGTTAAGGAATTTATAGCTGATGAGAAACAAGGCCTTATTCCTTTCCTGATTAACAAATCAGGTGCAGAAGACTCTCCCTATCATTATGTCTGGGAGGCATGGGTAAATTCTGACGAATACAAGAGACGGCAAGAAGAGAAGAAGAGTAAGAAATAACTGACAATCATGATTTCTTTATTTTATAAGCTCCGAAACCTTAAAAAATAAAGGAGAAATTAGAATGTCTATTATTAAATATAAGGCTAAAAAGTCTAAATCAGGGTATCTTTATAAGGTCAGAATCTACAGGGTGATTGATGGCAAACGTCAGGACTTCTTTAAAAGCGGTTTTAAGAGCCTTAGAGAGGCTAGACAGTATGAAGCTATGATTTACCACAAAAAAGCGTCAGGCGACCTCTCAGGGCTTCTGAGAGCCTCTGAGAGACGTTTTGATGAAGTTTTTGAGGAATGGTTCAAAACTTATCAAAATACAGTAGAGAGGACGACAAGTGTCCGTACAGATGACTTGTTTAGAATTCATATCTTGCCAGTTCTTGGAAAGACGAAAATTTCCAAAATTACTCCTTGGCAATGCCAGGACTTTATTACCGAGAAAGGTCAGACTTTTAGAAATATCAAACAGGTCAAATCCTACACTAGTCAAGTGTTTGATTTTGCTTTGAAAATGAAATTGATTACAGACAACCCAATGAAACAAGTGATACTCCCAAAAAGAGAGCGGAAGAAGTCAGATAACTTCTTTAGCGTTGAGGAGTTGCATGAGTTTTTAGCCATTATTAAGGCAGAAGAGCCTTATAAAAACTATGCCTTATTTCGTTTGTTGGCTTATAGTGGCTTAAGGAAAGGGGAGTTGTATTCTTTGAGGTGGTCTGATATTGATTTTGATAATCAATTACTTTCTATCAGCAAAAATCTAGGTAGAATCAAAGGGAAAGCAGTTGAGAAAAGCACTAAAAACAGGTTTTCCATACGGCAAATCCCTTTAGATACTGAGACAGTCTTGATTTTGAAAGAGTGGAAACAAAAGAGCAGAAAAGAAAAGGGGCAACTGTCAGTTACCCCATTGATTGATAGTGATTATATGTTTACGTTTGTTGGCCGAGATGGAAAGATAGAGCCTTTATACCAGGACTATATCAATAGTGTACTGAAGCGCATTATCAGGAAACATGGCTTGAAGAAGATAACTCCTCATGGTTTCAGACATACTCATGCAACCTTGATGATTGAAGTAGGGGTTGACCCTGTCAATGCGGCCAAAAGATTAGGTCATGCAAGTAGTCAAATGACCCTGGATACTTATAGCCATTCTACAGTAGCAGGAGAGAAGAAAGCTATCACAAAATTTGTAGATTACCTGGATAGTGCAAAAGGTTAGTTTTCCAAGACGGTACCAAAAACGGTACTAAAAATAAAAAAGCCAATTCCAATTTCTTGGAAAAGGCTTTGTATCAACGTTTTTAAGCAATAAATGCGGTTGATTATTTGAGACCGTATTACCTCTAAGAGCGGGATATATCCAGTTATTTGTGCATTATTTTAAAGATATTTTTAAACTTTTAAAGCTTTCAAAACCACTTCGAGTATATCTTCCTGTTCATCAGATTCTGGGTAGATATCCCATCCTCTGTCATAAGAAATGATAGTCTTTTCAGCAACATCAACCTCTAATTTGAATACACATCCTAAATCAATACCTACATCAGAAGGTTGGTCACTGACTTTTGCTATGTAATCAACTATTTGTCCGTGATAATGAATCTGCCCTCTGGTCCACATGGTTATTCTCCTCTTATTTTTCTAGGTGTATATTACCGTAGAACAAGAATTTTATCCAGTGAACATAGCCGATTTTCTACCTTTTTTGACATCTTAAGTATATCACAGTCATTTTTAAAAAGCAGTACCATCTTAGTAACAACTTAGTAACAGGGTAGTACCACCTTAGTAACACCCTAGTATCATTAGCCATTTATACTCAAGGTTTTCCCAGCAAAACGGTAATATTCTTTTACTTGTTTTAAGGCTTTTTGTCTATATCGACTAACTGTCATTCTAGAAACATTATGCTTAGGTAGTAACTCATCCCATGTCAATCCAACTAAGACTAAATCAACTACTACATCCCTCATAATTTCATCAACAGAAGAAACAGCAAGTTCAAAGAAATCGAGATCAGTTTTTAAATGACAGTACTTTTCAAACAATGACTCCTGATATTCTCTTTCCTCTGCTAAGAACTTATCATGAAAAGATAGAGCCATATTTTCTGTCCTAACATTTGTTTTACTCGTTTTAACACGTTCTTCATTTGTCTGTCTAGTAGCAAGAGAATAGAGAAAAGCATCCTCTGAAATGGGTTTATAGTTTTCAATCAAGTTCTTTGCAATTATTAAATCTCTTTTTGCATCTTGATAGTGTTGAAAATAGTAGTCTACTTTATCCATATCAACCTCCTACTTGTGCTTTTACTGCTTCAATCAAACGTGATTGTTGTGCGTCCTTAGCAGTTAAAGCTTTTAGAACATCATCATCAATTGTACCTTCCGTTACAATATGCTGAATAATGACTGTGTTTGATTGTTGCCCTTGACGCCAAAGTCTAGCATTGGTTTGTTGGTAAAGTTCAAGAGACCAAGTTAACCCAAACCACACTAAGTGATGACCTCCCTTTTGTAAATTTAGACCATGTCCTGCACTAGCTGGGTGTAGCAAACCAACAGTGATGTTCCCTTTATTCCATTCATGAATATCAGTTTCACTTTTAAGAACTGTACTTTTAACCCTAAGCTTGTTCAATCGTTCTTGAATACGTAGTAAATCATGTTTGAACCAATAAGCAACCAACACAGGTTCTCCATTTGCTGCTTCAATAATATCTTCAAGTGCATCAAGTTTTTGATCATGTAACTTGATAATTTTGTGATCGTCAGAATAAACTGCACCATTTGCCATTTGAACCAGTTTATTGGATAAGCTAGCAGCATTTGCTGCTGTTACTTCAATTTCGTTAGAATCAGAAATAACAGATTCCTTTTTAAACTCTTTATATCTTTTTGCTTCTGCGTTTGTGAGATGGACTGATTTTTTCGT
>NZ_KQ970760.1:729988-737800 GCF_001579175.1 Streptococcus oralis | reverse complement strand
TAAAATACGACTTCGGTATTCTCCGATAAAACGTCCCAAACGAACACCGCCATCAATGACCTTGAACTCCGCAAATAGATCCATCAATCCATTAGAACTTGGTGTGCCTGTTAAACCTACCACTCGTTTCATGTAAGGGCGCATGGCCATAAAAGCTTTAAAACGTTTTGATTGCCATGATTTGAATGAACTTAATTCATCAATGACAATCATATCCCACTTGAAATGCGGATGACACTCTTCAACTAACCAAGGGATGTTTTCACGATTTACAATGTAGATATCCGCATCTTTTTGGAGTGCTTCTTGTCGTTGTTTTGGAGTACCCACAATTTTTGAATATCTCAGATGAGACAGTTCTTGCCACTGCTCTATTTCGTCACTCCATACTGTATTTGCGACTCTAAGCGGAGCAATTACCAAAACCTTTGAGACCTCATAACGGTCAAACATTAGATCGTTAATGGCTGACAGGGTTGTAGCTGTTTTTCCCATCCCCATGTCTAAAATGACTGCTACATGAGGGTTTCTTATGATAAAGTCTTTGGTGACTTCTTGATAGTCATGCAGTTTCAATTTCATCCAATATCCCCTCAATATCTTTCTTATTATCTAAAACATAGACTCGAAATCCTAAATGTTCAAATAACTTATGCCGTGACACCTGCAAAGCTCTAGGATGTTGATTAGGTGCTTTTACTTCCACCAAACCAAACTTGCCATTGGGTAAGAATACCAGTCGGTCAGGTACTCCTGAAAAGGAGGGTGATACCCACTTTGGACAGATACCACCACGCTTTAAAACCTCGCTTGCTAACTTTTGTTCAATCACTTTTTCTCTCATACTTGTCCTCTCATCAGATTTAAATGGTGGAGGTCTAATGAGGTCATTTCCTAAACTTTCCTTATATACTTTTTCTTAGTTAAATTTCCTATAGAGATAGTTTTAGAAAAGACCATCATTGACTTACACTAAACAAAGAAATGGAAGTCGTGGAACTTAATCCATAAACTTTTTGACCATACTTCACAAATTATTTTTCACTGAATACTTCAACGACTTACACTCCAAAAATACTTGATTTAAAATCTAGTGGTGATACAGCCTCACTGTGTAAGTCATTAGTTTAGAAAGTCATCGTCATCAGCTTTTAATGATAACCCCATAATAAAATTCCCTTTATTAGTCCGTTTTCGTTCATAACCAGCTTGATTAAGTGCAGCATAGAAATCAGTTGTACTTCGTGTGTATTCTAAATTTTGAAGGCAATATGCACGATACTTGCTGTACAGTTCTCCTGATTTCTCACTTAATGTTTCTCCCACTTCACAACTTTCATTGATGAAATGTCCCAACCAGTCATTAGCTTCGCGGTAGGATTTGACAGAGTTTTTTACTGCTTTTGGAACTGATGTTTTAAAATTTGCTCTGATGGCTTTTTCCGCACCTTCAATAATCCACGATAAAATTGCTGGCCCAGCGTTATCATACAGATAATCCGCAAAATTCTTAATATCTGAACAACCAGTAATTTTGGCATTAAATGGAATAACAACCAAACGACGCCAAGTACCATCGTCGTTAGCCCCAACTTTTGGTAAATGATTCGTATAAAGTACCAGCGTATGAGATGGAACAAAATGGAATGGATCCTTATACTTTTTTTCTGCTTGAATTTCGTCAGTTGAGGTAATTTGCTTCACCACTGCAGTATTCAATCTCATTCCTTCTGCCATTTCAGAAGCAATAACAAGACGTTTCCCTTTTAACTCAGCAAGTTCTGGACTCACATTTCGTTTATTATTCATGGTTAAAGCATCTGCAGATAATTTGCCAGAATAGCTTCCGAGTACCCTTGCAATTGTATTCCAAAAGGTTGATTTCCCATTTGCTCCTCCGCCATAAGCGATAATCATATGTTCTTGATAGACTTTTCCTATTGCCGTCATACCGATGATTTCCTGTACATAATCAATCAGCTCCTGGTCATTACAGAAAAAAGTAGCTAAAGTTTCCTTCCATAATCCAAAGCCTTCATTACCTGGAGATACAGTGGTCATTTTTGTAATGTAATCTTTTGGATCATGTTCATGGTAATCCCTAAGTCCATTTCTTAAGTTGTAGGTAGCGTTGGGAGTATTGAGCAACATATCGTCCTTATCAAGTTCTGATAAATCAATGGCTAACATTGGTTTTGCAGTATTATGAGTCGCAGTAATATAGCGATAATCTCTTCGCTTCATCACAAACTGATAATAAGCTTTTGAGGAAAGATAAATAGAATGAAGTTTTTGTTGGATCGGTGTTTCAATCACTTTAGCAAGAGCTTTACCACCTTCACGCACTACTGATTCATCAATTCCGGAGTTGACTAACTCTATTACGGACTTTTCGTATTGTTCAAGAGCATCTGCTAGTTGGAAGTCCATAAACTCAAGAACCTTTCCTATAGCCAATTGTTTATCTTCTTTCCAATACTGACCATTAAAAGTTAAATAGTCTGTCGCATTTGTATAAGCTAAAACATCGCCATACTCTCTAGCTAATACTCCAGCTTCTCCGATATCAGAAAAATCATCCGGTTTTAAAGAAGGCCTATTGAAACTATCTGGTGAAATATAATCATCTGAAGCTTTAATAGTCTTATTGTAAAATCGAACCGCGCTTCCCCAGATTGTGTCTAGTTCAGATTTCTCTAATGGTGGCTCACATCTAGATGCCTGCTCATCAAAACCACTTCTTGCTTCTTGTGTAACCCCTAATCTTTTAAGAATTTTAGCCGCAAAAACTGACATTGTTGAATTTCGACTTCCCTCAGCGATAGGTCTTTTAGGTGGTCTATAAAAGTCAGCATCAAAATCTTCTTCTATATCTATAGAATTAAGTTGAATTAAACCTTCGTCGATAGTCATCCATGAATCATTCCATATAACTTTAGCTTTAGGATTGCCAAAGAAGAACCTTGCAGCATCTTTTGCATTATCATCAAAAAATTGATACCTATTCGTGAGCTCTTCTTTCATTGCTACATAAGCTTCCCTATCGTTCGTTTCATTAATTGGGAAATAAATATGAAACTTTGGACGTGCTATCATAGCACCCTTAGACAACATATGGTTTCGACTAGTAACCAAAGCAAAGTTATAATCAATAAAGATTTCTTTAATGTTCTCTTCTGTAACCCACTCATTAGGGTTGTCTGTCTTGTCATTATCAATATCCATGACAATAACATTTGATTTTATAAAATTTGAGTTTGAGCGAGTGTGATTGGTAAACTCTGCACCTACATGATCGTAATGAACTGCATTCAATAATGATTTGTCATCTGTTATTCTGACTTTATTGGGATATACAGTACTTGTTTGGATACCTGTCTTTCCAGAATGACATAACGAAAATTGCATCCGCAACTCCTCCTTAATCTGCTAATAAATTGAGAGTCTATTTCTCTTTCTATCTTTATAGGTAAAATTTGCCTGCTATTTTCCGGTTCAGCAGAAATTTATTTCAAAAAAAATACTCTTCCTTTATATGTCAAAGGGAGAGTTTTCTTTGTTTTAAATTTTTTATTAATTTTTGAAAAAACCGGAATTCAATCATCTCTTTTTACCTATACAGGTGTAAGAATTAGAAATCGAATAGAAAAATATTTTTTAAAATCCGGAAATTCTAAAGTGATTCTTACCTATAAAGATAGGAGGATGTGAAATGACAAAAGAACAATTGATTGAACACGATGAACAATTAGTAGATACACTGACTGCCATCAGTGTTATCTCAAAACAACTAGCTAAAAAAATCAAGGAGGACGAACAATATGAGCAAAATGAAACAACTGAATGACTTATTAAATGAAATGAAGGAATCAGCAAAGTGCAAGTTAAAAATGATAGAGGAGTTTCAAGAACTACTGTCTGAAGAAAACACTTCTTCAAGTCACGAAAAAGTTATGGAAGAATCAAGACATGTTACTCTTGAAGAATTACGTGGTGTACTTGCTACAAAAGCAAGTGAAGGATTTAAAGATGAGATTCGAGCTTTGTTAAAAGCTTATGGTGCTGACTCACTTTCAAAATTAGATCCTAAAAACTACTCAGCTTTAATGGAAGAGGCTGGAGGTATTGGTATTGACTAATCATGCTGTATTATCCGCTTCTGCTTCTCATCGATGGCTAAATTGTCCACCATCAGTAAGATTAACCGAAAAATTAGAAGATAAGGTTTCAACGTATGCATTGGAAGGAACAGATGCCCATGAGTTGTGTGCCTATTTAGTTGAGAGTGCACTTGGACGTAAGGCGCGTGATCCTACTGAAAACTTAACTTTCTATAATGAGGAAATGCAACATTGCGCAGAAGAATATCGGAACTATGTAGTTGAACAGATAGAAATCGCAAAAACATATTCTAGAGATCCAACTGTTCTTGTTGAACAGCGACTAGATTTCTCAAAATGGGTTCCAGAAGGTTTTGGAACAGGAGACTGTATTATTGTGGCTGATGGTTTGCTACAAATCATCGATTATAAACACGGTCTCGGTGTACTGGTTGATGCTGACCATAACCCCCAAATGATGTGCTATGCTCTAGGTGCTTTAGAAATGTTTGAAGGTTTATACAGTTTTGATAAAGTGACAATGACTATTTTCCAACCACGAAAGCACAATGTTTCAACATTTGAAATGGACAAAGAAAAACTACTTCACTGGGCTGAAACTGAACTATCTCCTAAAGCTGAACTAGCTTTCAAGGGTGAAGGAGAAATGAAATCAGGAAAACACTGCCAGTTCTGCAAAATAAAAAGTATCTGTCGCAAACGTGCAGAAGATAATCTAGAACTTGCCAAGATTGAATTTGCTGATCCTGCTACTCTCAGTAATAAAGATATATCGGAGATTTTACCTAAAATTGAACTATTGATAACATGGGCTAACGATGTCAGAAATCATGCTTTAAATTTAGCTACAAATGGCCATACAATCCCAGGTTACAAGCTAGTTGAAGGACGTTCTATTCGAAAATTCTCAGATGAAAATAAAGTAATTCAAACAGTAACTGCTGCAGGATTTGACCCCTATGAAAAGAAACTACTGAACATTACTGGGATGACTAAACTGCTTGGAAAACAAGCCTTTAATGAGCTTCTTGATAATCTAAT
Source organism: Streptococcus oralis (assembly GCF_001579175.1). Lineage (GTDB taxonomy): Bacteria > Bacillota > Bacilli > Lactobacillales > Streptococcaceae > Streptococcus > Streptococcus oralis_O. The sequence goes on along the minus strand of NZ_KQ970760.1, from coordinate 732,638 downwards.
TATAAAACCAAATGGAAAACCTACACTCGTTCCAATTGATGATAATCGTCAAGAAATGAACCTAGCAAAAACAGATTTTATAGAGGACTAAACTTATGACAACAAAAGTTATTACAGGAAAAGATACACGTTTTAGTTATTTAAACGCTAATGAACCAAAAGCTATTAATGGTGGTAAACCAAAGTATAGCGTGTCACTCATCATTTCAAAAGATGATGTTCAAACTATTGATAAAATTAAAGCAGCAATTGAACAAGCCTATAAAGAAGGTGAATCTAAACTAAAAGTGAACGGAAAATCCGTTCCATCATTAGAAGTATTAAAAACACCACTACGAGATGGGGACTTGGAACGTCCTGATGATGAAGCTTATCGCAATGCCTACTTCGTGAATGCGAACTCTCCACATAAACCTGGTATTGTTGATGCTAACCGTCAAGAAATCATTGATACTTCAGAGTTATACTCCGGTATCTATGGACGTGCCAGCATCTCCTTCTACGCTTTCAATTCAAACGGAAATAAGGGAATTGCTTGCGGTCTTAATAACCTGCAAAAATTACGAGATGGTGAGCCTCTAGGAGGTCGTACAAGTGCTGAAGATGACTTCGCTACAGACGATGATGATTTCTTAAACTAAGAAAGGAGATATGAAAGATGATTTTTTCAATTTTTATGACTATCTTAATGGCAGTTTGGCTATTCACTGGACTATATGCTGCATTTATGACAATTCGAGATGATATCCGATCAGAAAAAGAGAGAAAACAAAAAATGGTGAATGCAAATGACAATAATTGAATTCCTATGGACTGTCGCATCTTGTCTCACAATCGCTTTACTCAGCCATCTTTTATATGTTAGTATTCGCAATGACATCAGATATGAGAGAGAACGATTCTTTAGTCGCAGAAATAAACACTAAAACATGGTGGCAGTTCTTTCTGCCACCTTTTTAAGAAAGGATGAATTATGCAAATTAAAGAACTATCAGTAGACATAGAAACTTATTGTGATGTAGACCTACGGAAAACTGGAGTCTATCGATATGCGGAAGATGAATCTTTTGAAATCCTTCTTCTAGCAGTATCTATCAATAATGCTCCTGTAATTGTTTATGATCTGACTAAGAATAAACTTCCAAATGTCATCCTACAAGCCTTGCTTGATGATACAGTCATTAAATGGGCTTTTAACGCAACATTTGAGCGCATTTGCCTATCTAATTGGATTAAGAGACATTACCCTATCTTACTTAACGAGAACTATTTATCCCCAAACTCTTGGCGATGTAGCATGATTTGGTCTGCTTACTTGGGATTGCCCTTGTCACTTGAAGGTGTAGGTACGGTTCTTAAACTTCGTGAACAAAAACTAAAAGTTGGGAGTGAATTAATTCGCTACTTCTGCCTTCCTTGTAAACCCACAAAAGTAAATGGTGGTCGAACACGTAATTATGAAAATCACGCGCCAGAGAAATGGAAAAATTTTATCGAATATAATAAACGAGATGTAGAAGTTGAACTAGCAATCAAAAAAAGGTTGCAAAACTTCCCTGTTCCTGACTTTGTATGGGATGAGTACCACCTTGATCAGAATATCAATGACTGCGGTATTGGAGTTGATGTTGACTTTGTCCAGTCAGCTATCAAAATTGATGCAGAGAGTAAAGCAAAAATCCAAGAAGAATTGAAAGCTTTAACAGGTCTTGAAAATCCCAACTCCGTTCTACAGATGATTGGTTGGTTACGTGAACACAATATAGAAACAGATTCACTAGATAAAAAGACTGTAAATAACCTTTTACATAAAGTTGATGAAAAAACTGCAAGGGTTCTAAAATTACGTCAGCAAGCAGCAAAATCAAGTGTATCCAAATATCAGGCAATGATGAATTGTGTTTGTAAAGATGGACGTGTAAGAGGAATGTTCCAATTCTATGGAGCAAACCGTACTGGGCGATGGGCTGGACGATTAGTGCAACTTCAAAACCTACCACAAAACCACTTAAAAGATTTAAATGAAGCGAGAATACTCTTTCAGTCTGGAGATAGTGATACTGTTGAATTTCTCTACGATATTCAAGACACACTGTCACAGCTTATTCGAACATCTTTTATACCTAGTAAAGATAAGAAATTTATTGTTTGCGACTTTTCTGCTATTGAAGCTCGAGTCCTATCCCATCTAGCAGGTGAGACGTGGAGAACTAAAGTTTTTAATAAAGGAGAGGATATTTACTGCGCTAGTGCCAGTAAAATGTTCCATGTTCCAGTAGAGAAACATGGAGTTAATGCACACTTACGTCAAAAAGGAAAGATTGCAGAGCTAGCTCTAGGCTATGGTGGAGCTGTAGGTGCTCTTAAAGCAATGGGAGCTATTGAGATGGGATTAGCTGAAGAAGAACTACAACCTCTTGTTGATTCATGGCGATCAGCCAACCCTAACATCGTTCTGCTGTGGTGGGATATCGATAATGCCGTCAAGACTGCTATCAAGGAACAAACTGAAACGGAGAGTCATGGAATTCGATTCAGTGTTGAAAGAGGAATGTTATTTATTACTCTTCCCTCTGGGCGAAGATTAGCTTATGTCAAGCCAAGAATTGGAGAGAATCAATTCGGAGGGGAATCGGTAACTTATGAAGGG
>NZ_KQ970760.1:729002-729856 GCF_001579175.1 Streptococcus oralis | reverse complement strand
CTGCAAAACGATGGGAAAGATTGGAAAGTTATGGTCCAAAGTTTGTAGAAAATATAGTTCAAGGAATTAGTCGAGATATACTAGCCCATTCGATAAAACAACTAAAAGACAAGAAAATCGTTGGCCATATTCACGATGAGCTTATCATCGAGTGCTTGCCAAAGCAAAATCTAGATGAAATATCTAATCAAATGTCCATTTCTCCAATCTGGATGAAAGACATCAATCTACGAGCTGAAGGGTATGAATGTTACTTCTATCAAAAAGGCTAAAGAAAATCCGCATCCTTGATAGGATAGCGGACTTCTTTTATTATTGATTTAATTCTCTATAGACTTCTTTGGCCATTGCTTGAGCTTTCTTGATAGCTTCATAACCTTGAGTCTTTTTCATTCCAAGTGTAGAAATAATATCTTGTTTTGCGATGTCCATATTCTCATAAATAAGTCTTAGAATTTGGCCATATTTCTTATTTCGACGTTCTACTTCTTCTATCAGTTCACGAATTGTTTCTAACATCATAATAATCTCTTCGTGAGAGTCTACTCCAGTAGGATCGAAACCTACTTCTTCGTTATTAGACATTTTATCCAACATCTCATCTAATGATAAGTCATTACCTTTCGTATAACGATTAAGATACTCGTTAACATCCATATTGAAGATTTTAATGACATTGTCAAAATCCTCAATATTAACTGGTACAAAACCTACAAGTATAGCTTTTCCATAAAACTTAAATGTTTTTAAGTTTTTAGGGTGAATATCTTTGCTCTGTCTCATCTCTTTATCTCTAATGACGAAGGGAGCGAGAACTTGATTAAGTTCACAAGGTACATCGTTATATGACTTCT
>NZ_KQ970760.1:724816-728741 GCF_001579175.1 Streptococcus oralis | reverse complement strand
AGCGAGAACTTGATTAAGTTCACAAGGTACATCGTTATATGACTTCTCATTTTTATATCTTGAAGGGGTATACTTTGATTGACGTTTGTTTTCTTGAATTGTCATTGTTTGACTGACTTTCTGTTAATACCGAAAGCAGTTTTGACAACTCAATATGCATTAAATATATTATTGACCGCATAGTACTTTCCTCTATGTATCGGTCAGTTGACCTCACAGACTGAGCTGTGATTCCTATAATCCTCCCTTGAGGTCAATAGCTATGATCAGTAGCAAGAATTCTTATAGGATGTTTCTATTAGTAACCTGATGTTACTTTTAATAATAGTATAGCCCCTCTCAAATGTTTTTAACAGGTCATGAAATGAACACTTTTAAATACCTCTACAACAATCATTCTAACCACTGCCACTTTTTGTACTCCACAAAACACAAGCGTAAATACAAAAAAACCGTTCATCACATGAACGGTAAATATAAAAATATTTTATTCTCCTCCAATTGGAACTGAGATTCCCATCTCTCTAAGTTTTTGGTTACATTCATCGACGGTTAGATGGTAACAGTTTCTTAATAGCATCTTGTAAACACCGTGAAAAACAATAGTATCATCAAACTTACAATTACTCTTATCAATAAGGTCGAAACTAAATGTAGGATATAATTTTAAGCCAATACAAATGGCCATAAGTTTACCTAATGTCTTTTGGTATTCCTTATCTTTTTCCATACGTTGAATAGTTGAAACACTAACAGTTGAGTGTTCTTCCAACTCCTCTCGTGAGAAATCTCTACGTTTGCGGTGATATACCATTGTCCCACAAAAATTCCCCGGTAGCTGTTCCATTACCTCAGCAACCTTTGTATATACTTCCGAAGTGTACTCCGGCACATTTCCAAGTATTTCCTGACTTATGAGGCATTCTGAAAAATCAACTTTAATCTTAAGTTCAGGGTTACTCCCTCGATACATAATGTAATCGTTGAAATCTTTGTACGATAAAGTTCCATCGGTTTGATATCGAACATCAAATGTTAAACAGCATTCATCCATATGTTCGTACGCATAATCAGTCATCTGGTAAATACCTAAATCAACCATCTCTACATACTTTTCATCATTCAAACAAAAATGGGAGTCAACATATACAAAATGCTCTGTATTCATCAAATCCTTAAATTTAGTATTAGTCGCATTAAGCATACAGGCATTATTGAAAGAAATAGTGAACGTTTGACCTTTATTCAATGCCCCAACTTCAAAAGCATAACTTCTGATGTATTCATTGCCTACGTAATTGTAAGTACCTTCAAATTCACTATAGCCTAGTTGTAATAGCCGAATCTTCACAGCCAACCGTGATACTTGGAAGAATTCTGCCAAATCATCAATTACTTGTTCGAACATTAGAGCTTTTTTCTCCTGTTCAAACTCTAATGAGTATTTGACAAAAAACTCTTGAACCATCTGTTTAGTTGCTTTCTTTGGCATTAAAATTCTAGCAGCAATTCCATTTGCTTGCCACTCCATCCAATCATAATCACTCCAAGTAGACGAAGATAATGATGATCTATCACTTTTACTACTACTCAAACGGTGATTATCATCAAAGAGCATCTTATATTCATTGTGATAGCGATGAAGTAGCCAGTGAACGGATTCATGAACAACCGTATTATTATAGCTTCCTTGATTCCGTAAACAAATTACATCGGGGTCTACAAGAATAGTCTTTTCTCTAATCAACTTAGTTTCTGGGATATCCGAATCATAAAATACAACTTCGGTATCTTTAAATACCATCTCACCAAAAACGGAACTGTCTTTTGTTAGTCTCCCTTCAACTTTCGTTAATCCAATATTTGCAAGGTACTCATCAATCGGAAGTGACATCGGAACTTGTAGTGCATCAGGATAGTATTGTTTTAGTATCTCCTCAGCAATGTCATCCATTTCCTTTGCTTTTATATAAGGGACAAATTCAGGACTTAAACCTAAATTAGACCTATCATAATCGGAAGATTCAAATGGGACAACGCTCATTATTTTAAAATCATAAATGCCTTGTTTTAATTTGTACATAACTTTGACTCGTAACCAAATATTACTACTGTCAGATTCATAACCATATTTAGTGTACCCCTTTATTTCAAGGTTTGCAATAACCTGAAGGTCTGAAATAATAAATCTATCTTGAACTTTTCTAGATAAAACCTTTTTGATAGAAAAATCATCCAGTTTTATATAATTAGGGTCTGTTATAGCGTGTGACATAACCGGTATGTCTGACCTATTTCTATTAATGTATCCATCAACAGCTTTGTAAAGTTCATTATAATACCGACTTTCAAGAAAATTTTCAAATGAACGATTTAACATAACTACCTCCTTTGTTAGAATGGTATTTTCTTAATTTTAATATCTTAACATTATTTGGCTTTAAAGCTATATAACTACTTTTTTTTATAATGAGATCTGATATAATTATATTATATAAAAACTAAAATTTAAATCAAAGGAATATCATATGGCTACAAAAAAACAACCTAAAGGTATTATTAATTCTAGTGCAACCTTTCTAGCATACCAACAGTCTATCATCAGCCACCCTAATTATAAAGGTATGCCCGATATTTATAAAGACGATAAAACTATACAGTGGGAAGCTCCATCTAATAGAACAAGCGGTAAATTCCAATTTACTCATGATAAACGCCTTGAGTGGTGGAAAAATAAAGCTAAAGAAATCGGAATTGACGTTCATTCAAATCATTGGATTAGTAAAGTCGCTAAGGAAATTCACCCCACAAAAGAGAAACCTTGCAAAGTCTGTGGCCGTATAATGGATATTCGTTTTTGCTACCTTGGAGTAAATTTAATTAAACGAATTGAAAAGTTGGACTTTTATAACTATGACTTAGAATTAAATAATACCACACATGTAGAAGAATTTATTAAAGATTTCACTGACTTATATGGGGAAAAAGCCTTTGATTCATTACCTCAGTTATTCAAATGTAAACAAATAAACAATATTCCCCATCTTGGAAATGATGCTAATACTTGGTGTGAATGGATACATGACAATTATATCCCTCTAGAACCTAAAAATTTTCTCAGCCCTGGGGCAATGTCAAACGCTCCAGATCGACTAGATGGATTCCATACATTCAATATCTGTTGCCGTAGTAAAGCAGATAAGGGACGTTCAAAAGAGAATCTTGCGTCATACGCAACAGACAGACGAGCTTTTGAACTATGGACTGACGGTAATTGGATTGTTGCTAATAAATTAATGGGGATAGTTAATTCTGACAAGAAAATTCAAACCTTTGGATGTGCAAACAAAGGTTCTACACTGAACACTGACCATTCCAGTACAATTAGCGCTGATCACATCGGACCAATTTCGTTAGGCTTCTCGCATCGTGAAGAATTTCAGTTACTGTGTAACTCTTGTAATAGTGCCAAGAATAACAGAATGTATCTAACTGATGTTGAACATCTAATTGAACAAGAGAAAAATGGAATTAATGTTGTCAGTTGGTACGCTGCACCAATTTGGAACTTATGTAAACATAAAGTAACTGATTCCTCTACTGCACTTCGCTTAAGTCGGATTATGAGAGATAACAGAGGTTTTGCTTTAAGTCTAATTAATTACATATTCGAACAAGGTCATCCTCTCTTTTTGCTTACACTTTTAAATCTTGAATATGCAAACTACACTTATGCTTTAATTGACTATACTGTTTCTGAAAAAAATATTATAACTTCTAGATTCAAGAAAGAAGATAGTAACTTACAATATGTATCAAATCAAAAAGTAAGAAAAATCCGTGTTGCATTTGAATCAATTGTTGAATATGCTAATAAAGATAGTAGAAATATTCTCGAAATTAATGATTCAGAAATTGAAACCCT
>NZ_KQ970760.1:716319-724796 GCF_001579175.1 Streptococcus oralis | reverse complement strand
GTAGAAATATTCTCGAAATTAATGATTCAGAAATTGAAACCCTAAAATCACAATTATTACAGGAGATTAGTGAAATAGAAGATTCTCTTAAAGATAAAAACTCTGAGCTTTATACGATTTTAACAAAAGATGACGATAAGGACAATGAACTTAAGTCCTTCATTTCTAATTACAACACACAAGATATCGTTGCCTTTCAGAAAGGTAATGAATTGATGATTAAAATTATGGAAAAAGTCGCAAAATTACTTGAAAAAAATTGGGATGGCCCTCGTTATTCAAGGGAAATAGAATAATTTTTAAACATTTGCCACTTTTAAACTAAAAATAAAAAAGCATGATTTGCCCAGCTTTAAGAGTCTTAATAATAACCTCTTAAAACTGGGCAATTTTCATGCACTCTTGTCTTAAACATTCTAGCAGTTTTCAATAATGTTATGAGAATTATCTATTACGAAATCATATAGATACTCTTCTGCTGTTAGGTAACCTCTGATAAATTTTTGAAAGTGGTTCTGGGGTAAATAACGATAATCTAAATTACTACCATCTTCCGACTGCTTAATTTTTGGTAAATCATCCAGTGCTTCTCTCACTCCGAATATAGTTGGCAACATATTATCACTATTCGGTAGTTTACTAATCGGTTCTAACTCAAAAGAATCGACAAGCAAAGATTCACCTCCAATTACAATAACCCTCTCTCTTCTCTGTGGAACTCCAAATTCAGCTGAATTAATCTTATTCACTTTTATAGCTTCTACACATGAAAGCATATCATCTTTTATCATTGTAAAAAACTTACCACCATCTAAGTTTGTAATACCCTTTACATTTTCAAAAACAAAACCTGTTGGTTTAATTTCTCTAAGAAGATTAACATACGACTTAAATAACCAGTTCCTCAAATCATCTTTCCCACGTCGTGTATTAGCCGTTGAAAAACCTTGACAGGGTGGTCCTCCCAAGATAAATAAAGGTGTTTCTGGATCTCGTTCCTTTTCTTTTAGAGCGACTTCAACTATTTTGTTAAAAACCTCTGTATCATTTATATCACCAAGGATAGTATGTTCACCGATATTTAACTTATAAGACTCAATGGCATTTTTATCTATATCATTTGCAATTACAGGAGTCCAACCTGCCCAAATAAAACCTAATGCTAAACCGCCAGCTCCACAAAATAAATCTATAAATTTTCCTTTTTTAGGTAATTTTTTTGCTATTTGGTAAGCTAATAATGGCGGAACTGCATTACCAATTTGATTATTTACTGCAGTCTTAGAACCTAGAAACTCATAACTATCAGGAAACGTCTGAAGTCTTGCTGCCTCTCTTTGAGTTAAAGTACGATCTTGCTCGTAATGGATATGACATCCATTGCCTGGTCTATTAAAATATGTATTAATAGTATAAGAAGGCAAATTTGGCTGTAACCTACCATAGTACGTCGACCTGCTACCTTTCCCAGCCTTATAGCTTTCTCTAATTTGCTCCAATCTCTTTGAAGGCACTGATTCCGGAATATTCTTCCAATTTCCCCCTGGCGGAACATGGTTAATAATCTGCATATCTAAATCACTAAGTTTAGATGCGTAATGGTTAAAAATCATTTTAAATATTTCTCCCAAGTTTTTGATAGAATCGTAATATCATCTTTATTAAAATTAAATGATTTTGCTATAGAAATAAAGTCATCTTTTTTTAGACCATACATTTTTGCGACTAGAACCTCCAATTCAAAATCAACTTCAATTCCCCTCATTCTTTTTTCTACTAGTACTGTGATATCTTGATTCTCAACTAAATCAGGAACTTTTATTGTTTTAATTACTCCAACTGGCACATGATTCGAAACTAATTTGTTTCTAGTTTGAAATTCGAAAACAATTGAATTAAAGATTGCTAGTAATAACTTTAGCTTATTCAAGTCATTATTAGTACTATAAATCACTCCTAGAGAATTTCCAGCAATAAAATTTGGTTCAAGTAAGGTTGCTTTAATTCTCCTACTCTGAGTACTGCGCGATACATCACGCCAAACTAGCTTACTATAATTTACGCTTTTAGGAATTTTAATTTTGTTCGTATCTAAATATAGATTAGCATTTTCAAAGCTATATCGGTCAACCATAAATCCTTTAGCGAACATATATTTACTGAAGTCTATCAACTTTTCGCTAATTCTAGTCTCATCTAGTTCCCTAGTAAAAACTAAATCATTCTGCTCGCAAACTTCATTTAATGTTTTAAAGTCATCAAAATGGTTATCAAATTTTAACAACTCAACCCCATTCTCTAATCCAATTCTATATTCGTTATCTTTAATTCTTAATAAATCACTCGATTCGAAACAAGTACTTTCTTTTTCAAATTTTACATTATAAAGATTAATACTTATCTGTTCAGTAATTCCACTTGTCAATACTACAGTAACACTAGATACATCAGCACTGCCATATAGCTTTAATTTAGCTGGAAAATAGGAAATACTTTCAATCTTATATTTTTCAAATAAAACTTTTCTAAAATTGAATGAAACTTGATCATTAAACAAGGATGACGGAGAAACAAAACCGCAAATCCCACCAGTTCTCACTAAGCAAGTAGCAACTTCAACTCCAGCTCTACCTAAATTAGTACCCCATCTACCAAACTTACTCTTAGGCTGAGAAGTTACAAACTCTTTTTTGAAATAATCATCATATGCAGATAAAGCGTTTTTATAGCTATTTACAACGTCATCACTACTTCTGCTGTTGATTATCTTTAAAGGTTTCAAAAGACCCCAAGGTGGATTTGTTATACAAAAATCAAATAAGCCTATGTGATCAATATAGTTAACAAAAGAATCTGTTTTTTCAATTGATAAATTACCTTTGAAGCCAAGTTCTGACTTTACTTTATTTATTATGTGTTCACTCTTAGATAAGGCTTCATCATCAACATCCCAAAGAGTGATGTTGACTTCACGTCCTTTTAGTTTTGAAACTGAATTCAACTCTATTAGAAAAATTTGAATCAATCTTCCGTCTCCAGAAAATGGATCAATTATTGATAATTTACTACTATTTAATAAGTCAATTGGAGCTACGTCTATCATTCTCATAATTAACTCAGTAGCTACTCTATAATCTGTATAGAAACTACCTAATAATTTTTTTTCTCATGTTCTGTTTCTGATAATTCATCAATAAACTGATAATACGGTGTACTGAATAATTCTAAATAAAAATTTTTGATATCTATACACTCACTTTCTAAAACAAATCAACGTTAAGATAGGAAGAATTATTTTTTGCAATCAACTGTTATTATACCATAAAGTTAGATTTCAAATCCTTAATCTACTCTAGCTTGTCTTTTTTAAAATAATTTGATAAAATTTTGTTGTTCTATAAAACAACATAGGAGTATTATACCATGTTTTCAAAAAAAAATCTCAAAACAAAGAGGATTTCTAAAGGTTTTTCTCAGACTGAAATAGCTGATTTGCTCAATATCAATCGATCGTCATACAATAGCTGGGAATCTGGACGTGCCAAACCTAACCAAAAAAATCTAGTTGCACTTGCTGAAATCTTAGATGTTGAAGTATCCTACTTTGAATCTGAGTACAATATTGTCAATAATTATCTTCAGTTATCTCCTGATAATCAAGCAAAAGCTGAGGAATATGTTGAAGAATTACTACTTTCACAACAATACTCAAAAGCCACTCCACTTTTCACAGTGCAGGTACTATCAGATATCCAACTTTCTGCCGGTCTTGGAGAATCTTTATTTGATGAATATGAAACAGAAACTGTATACTCAGATGAAGAACAGCTTGGATATGATATCGCTGCCTGGATTAGTGGTAAGTCTATGGAACCAATCTATCAAGATGGTGAGGTAGCTCTTATTCGTTCCAGTGGATTCGACTATGATGGCGCAGTTTACGCTCTATCGTGGAATGATTCAGTCTTTATCAAAAAACTTTATCGCGAAAAAGAGGGTTTTAGAATGGTATCCTTAAATGATAAGTATCCAGATAAGTTTATTCCTTATGAAGATGAACCACGCATTGTTGGCAAAGTCGTAGGTCACTTTATGCCTATCATTAGAAGTTAAAACATATACAGGCATTATAGCAAATATCGAAAATGAGCAAGTACTGCTTAAAACACCAAGTGGCTACGAGAACATTCCAATTTTAGAAATCATCAATATCCAGTTAGAATCGGAGGGAAATCATGAGTCAGCTTGAATTTCATAAAAATGAATTGCAAATAGATTATTTCAGCGATAGCTATCGTAAATTTGAGACAGACTTCTATAAATATTCTGCGTTAGACATACCTTTGACTTTCTTAACGGATGACATCATGCTTACTATGGCTAAATCTATGAAGAACTACTTCAAATTAAATAAAGAAAATGCCAAAGATAATCGTGATCACTACTTCATTTTTAATATTGAAACCGTGAAAGAAAGTAAGTTGACTAGGAAGTACTCCTATCAGAAAACTGTAAGAAGTATAAAATAAAAGCAATAAAAACCTTGAATTTTTATGTTTCAAGACTTTTATTGCTTTTATTTGTGTAATCTAACTTCTACTTTTTCCTAGTTCAAACCCTGTTTACGCTTAATTTAGGGGGTACGTTTCTATTCCCACAAACTCCTTGTCAATGGAAAAAACACTGTACCCCCTAGGGTTTATGGAAATAGATTGACAGCCTATCAGGTTATCACATCAAGATACTCAACTTGTATTCTCACTTTGATACTTCCCCAGCACATAAGAAAAAGCCTTACCTACAAGGCTTTTCTTAACCCCTTTCGTTACAAGGTTTCTAGGCTTTTACAAGCAAAGCTACACACTCAACGTGATGTGTTTGAGGAAAAAGATCAACTGGTTGTACTTTCTTCAATTCATAGCCTAATTCTTGATAGAGTTTGATATCACGCGCCATAGTTGCCACATTACAAGATATATAGGCGATGCGGTCAGCTCCTGTTTGGGCACTTGCTTTGATGAAGCTTTCGGTCAAGCCCTTGCGTGGTGGATCGACTAGGATAGCTGTTGGTTGAATACCTTCTTTGAGCCAATTCTTCATGGCATTTTCTGCTGTATCACAGACATAGTGGGCATTGGTGATATCGTTCAATTCTGCATTCTTCTGGCTATTCTCAACTGCTTCTGGGATGACCTCAACTCCATAGACTTCCTTAACATGTTTCGCAACGGATAGTCCAATCGTTCCAATACCAGAATAAGCATCGATAACCACATCATCTGCTTTTAACTCCGCAAAGTCAATGGCTGTCTGATAAAGCTTCTCTGCCATTTCTGTATTGACCTGGTAAAAGGCTGGTCCAGAAATTTGGAAGCTATTGCCTAACATTTGGTCCGTAATGTAATCTTGACCATAGAGAACCCGCCATTCTTTCCCAAAAATGGCATTGGTATTCTGGTCATTGATATTTTGCATGACAGACACAATCTCTGGGAACTGCTTGATGACTTGTTCAATCAACTGTTCAACTCGGAAAATTTTAGGACGAGTTGTCACCAAAATAACCATAATTTGACCTGAATGATGGCCACGACGTACAACAAGGTTTCGAATCAGACCAGACTGTTCCTTCTCATCATAGGGTTTTAAGTCATAGCGACGAAGCAAATCACGTAAAGCCACAATAACTTGGTCAATCACTGGATCTTGGATATAAAAATCTTCAAGAGGCATCAGAGCATGAGAATTCTTACGGAAGAAACCAGTCTCTAGAACACCATTAACGCGACGAACAGGAACCTGAGCCTTATTACGATACTTGACAGGATTTTCCATGCCAAGAGTATCTGCGACCTCTATATCCATGATTCCAGCAATCTTATATAGGCTATCTTTTACTTGCTTGGTTTTAAACTTGAGCTGCTCTGGATAGGCAAGATGCCCAAAATCAGCGATACCTGAGCGTAGATAAGCTAGGTCAAGGTCTTGGTTACGATGAGGTGACTGAACAAGGTATTTTTCAACCTTCCCAAAGCCAATCTTTTTATTGACTTTAAGGACTCGCATGAGGATTTTCTCAGTTGGTAGAGCATTTTCTACAAAGAAAACCAAACCTTCTACCTTAGCAACTCCAGCACCTTCATGGGTCAAATCGACAATTTCAACTTCTACAATATCATTTTTCTTTAACATATTTTTCACTTTCTATTGGCCGACAAAAAAAGACGGCAACATTTCTGTTACCATCTATTATATCATGAAATGACCTAAGCACCAAAACTCTTGAAGAAGTTGACAATGGCTTGCCAAAGAGAGCTAAAGAAGTTGCCCCCCTCTTCTAGCGCTTTATTAGCATCAAAGTTGAGGTTGATATTTTTAAAACTATCTCCAGCTTGAGATACAATGCTTTCCTTGAGGTCATTTAGGGTTTTAGTGAAATCAGCATTGTTCAAAATGTCACTCTTTGAGAGGTTAAGGGCAAAATTGATGATGATATTGACCTGGTTTCCTGTTATGACCTGATCGAGTTTGTAGTTTTTTAGCGTGTCTTCAACGATTTTGCGGACATCTTCTTCTGTCAGATTTCCTTTGGCTTCTTTTGCCTTTGCGATTCCTGCCTTGATATCTGCCAAAGCCACATTGAGCTTATTGGCATCGTAGCCTGACTTGTCCTTGTTTTCAGCATTGATATCGGACAAGGCTTTTAGTTCTTCTTGGGCCAAGTCCTTATTGGCTTGCGGTACTTTAGCACCATTGGCCTCTAACGAGTAGTAAATCCCAGCTAGGGCGCTCTCACCTGTAACTGGAATAGGAGCTGCAACTGTGATTTTGGCATGCTCCACTCCCAGCGTCACTGCTGCGTTACGGTACATATCCTGCGTCACCTTGGTGATATTTTCAGGCGTTTCAATCTTGACTTCTAGAGGTGATTTGTCACCCAGCTTTTGAATCTTAGCCGACGAATAGAGCTGTAAACTAGCATCATTAGCCACATTCATGATTTTCGAATAGATATCAGGTGTCATAGTTTTGATATCTTTGGTGTCTTTCGATGCGTCATAGCCAAGTTTGCTAAGAGTTTGATTCTTCTGGTCTTCAGTTAGCGAAGAGCCAAGAACATATTCAGGTTGAACATAGGTTTCATCGATTACTTTTTGAACATCTGTTGCTGCGTGGACACTCGTCATAGCTGTTGCGGCCCACAATATTGCAGCACTTGTTAGAAAGAATTTCTTTCTCATAGGGTATTCCCTCCTTTACCTTTCTAGGGTAATAAAACAATCTTAAAGAAAGCTTATAGCGAAAAACATCTGGTCAAACCAGATGCTTAAAAGAAATTAAAGAATTTCATGATATACAGGTTAAAGCGTACCTGTCTCGAGTAGTAATAATTTCCTCCATTTTCATAGAGTTCTGCACCATGAAAGATAGAAATTGGGTTGATGTAGGTGTAGGTCTTTCCAGTGGTATTTCCAAGGATAGGAGCGACCGTTTCTCGGGAATAACGCTTGGCTAATGCTAGTGTATTTTCCTTGCCATTCTGAGCGATAAAGTCTATATAGGCAGGTCCAAAATTATAGGCTTGAACAGCTGTCCAGACATCCACTCCTTTGTTCTGTGCAAGATAAAGGTTATCTGTTAGAGTTTGAATTCCTTGTCGAATACTAGCGGCATCATCATTAATGGTATTGGTTGTACCACTAGCGGACTCACTAGACTGCATGACGTCCCGCTCTTTTCCTTTCGTTTCGGTATAAATCATGGCGAGCACCAACTCTTCATTTGCTGGAGTATCTCTTTCACTCAAGATTTCTCGAACCATAGGTTGGTAGGTCATGACTTGCTTTACATCCTGACGAATGTGATAGGCTTTGTATCCAGCAAAAAGAAGGACTGCTAGCACTAGCACTCTTCGTATTAGTTTAAACATTATTTACTTTGAATATCCTCTATATTTTTGATTAAAATGGAGTAGGTTCCATTGTCATTTTGAATGAACTCCACAGACTCAGCGTCTTGATAGACATTGTTGGGAACGATGAGCTCGATTCCGTTCGACAAGGACAGTTTTTGGTTTTCAAACTTTTTCAACTGACGACTGGCATCAATTTCATCAAATTGAACGGGCTCTGGTACGGCTTCCTTGACTTGGTCGATAAAGCTCAAACGAGCTGTCAGATTGTTATCAAAAAGGTCGTTAGCCAATTTCTCAGGAGACAACTCATTGTTTTCTTCCAGATTGTTGAAAATCGCTGATTTGACCTTGGATTGAAACTGAAAATCATCTGTGTTAAAGGACTCAGCAATTCTCTGGGCTGTTTTTTCCAATTCCTTGATGGATTTCTTGGGAGAAATCTTAGGAGCGACAGCAAGGAGATTTTCTGAAAAGTAGTTCAAAAAAGTTCCGTTGTACTTGATGCGTTTTTCTATCAGGTGGTACTTGCGACTTTGAAGATTGACGACCAAGGCCTCATCAG
>NZ_KQ970760.1:713201-716020 GCF_001579175.1 Streptococcus oralis | reverse complement strand
AAAATCCAGGCAAGTTATTCTGAGTTAGCTTGATTGGATTATCAACTTCTCCCCCAAGGTGGGTCAAGGTTTCCCGCAGGGCAATTCGCAAGAAAGCGAAATGTTCCACGCCTTCTTTAGAAAACTGAACAAAAACCAAGTCATTGGTCTTGAGGTTTTCAGAAATACTGAACTCCTCTTTCCAGAGATTAGCCAGTGTTACTGATGTCTCCAACAAATCATCTGTGATGTGATTGAAGAAGGGATTTTCTTCTTCGAAAATCCCAGTCTTAGCTTCATCTGAATACACGCGTTCGATTTTTTTACGTAGGTATTCCTCGATTTTTGGAGTAATATTGAGAAACTTATCCGCTAGGAACAACTCCGTATCATCTGGGCTGAACTGATGGATAATGGCTTTCTTAATATAAATGTCCATAAAAGTATTAGTCCTCGTATAATGGGAAGGCATCTGTCAACGCTTTGACTTCACTTCTCACTTCTTCTAAGATAGCTTCATTTTCTGCATTCTTAAGAGTTTTAATGATGAGTTCAACCACTTTACGGCATTCTTCTTCACCAAATCCACGTGCAGTGATGGCTGCTGCTCCGATACGAATCCCACTTGTCTTGAATGGTGACAAAGTTTCGTAAGGGATTGAGTTTTTATTTAAAGTAATATTAACCTCATCCAGCAAGTTTTGAGCCACTTTTCCGTTTTCTACAACCTTAGTAACATCGACTAAGAAGAGGTGGTTTTCAGTACCACCAGAAATGATACGGAAGTCAGGGTCTTGCAAGAAGACAGCCGCCATAGCCTTGCTGTTTTTGATGACATTAGCAGCATATTCCTTGAAGGCTGGGTCCAAAACTTCTTTGAAGGAAACCGCCTTAGCCGCCACAACATGCTCCAAAGGTCCACCTTGGATACCAGGGAAAATAGCTGAATTGATTTTCTTCGCTAGGTCCTCATCATTTGTCAAAATCAAACCACCACGTGGTCCACGAAGGGTTTTGTGGGTCGTTGTTGTTGTGATATGAGCGTATGGAACTGGACTTGGATGTAGACCAGCAGCAACCAAACCAGCGATATGAGCCATATCTACCATGAGCTTAGCCCCGACAGCGTCTGCGATTTCACGGAATTTTGAGAAGTCGATAATTTGAGAATAGGCTGAAGCACCTGCTACGATTAGTTTAGGTTTTACTTCTTGTGCTTGTTTCAAGATGGCATCAAAGTCCAAGAGTTCTGTTTCAGGATCCACGCTATAAGAAACAAAGTTGTAGGTTTGACCAGAGAAGCTAACAGGAGCTCCGTGGGTCAAGTGCCCACCAGCAGCCAAATCCATTCCCATAACCGTATCACCAGGCTCAATCAAGGCCATGTAAGCAGCACAGTTGGCTTGGCTTCCTGAGTGTGGTTGGACATTGGCAAATCTAGCCCCGAAAATTTCTTTCGCGCGTTCAATAGCTAGAGTTTCTACCACGTCTACTACATCAGTTCCACCATAATAACGACGTCCTGGGTAACCCTCGGCATATTTGTTTGTCAAGATAGACCCTTGAGCTGCCATAACAGCCTTGGAAACCACGTTTTCCGAAGCAATCAACTCAATGTTGTTTTGTTGGCGTTCTTCTTCTTTGGCAATAGCATTCCAGAGATCAGCGTCGTATGCTTTAAAATTATCTTTGTCAAAAATCATAGGTCTTCTCCTTTTTAGTGTGACTGGTCCTTTAGTTTGGTTTCTCAATAAGAAATAAACTAAAAAATGCGAATAAACCGTTTTTGCATTTTATCACAAGTATAACCAACTTTTTCATAAAATGCATGAGCACCCAGACGATGATCGGCAGAGTTTAAGCGGATAAACTCATAGCCACGTCTTTTTGCTTCTTGATCCAACCCTTGCAACAAGGATTTACCGATACCTCGTCCTTGTGCTTGAGGTGAAACCGCTAAGCCTAAGATATTAAATCCTGCTTTGGAATAAAGAGATTCATAAACTTCAGCATGGACATATCCAAGTAGGACATGGCTGACTTCATCCTCATAGCCAAGTAGGAAATGATGGGAATCCTGAGACAGTCTAGCTAGTTGACTAGCTGTGTCCTCTGGACTAAAAGAATAACCCAAAGCCTCTTTGTTAATCTCACATATAGCATTCACATCTGTTTCTTGCAAATCTCTTAGCATCTCATTCCTCCTCAAAAGAAATCTCTGGCAACCGAGCAAGAATGTCTTCTCGCTTAATGGCCCCTTGGCGTAAGATTTTCACCTTGTCTCCAGACAAATCCAAAATCGTCGAATCCTGTCCAGTTAGAAAAGCGTCGTCCTCCAGACCCAGAACCTCTTGGTCAAAATCCTCTAGAATTTGAGCAAAGGTCACTCCACTAGCCTGACCTGAAATATTGGCAGACGGCCCAATCAAAGGACCTGTCTCTCGAATCAAATCAAGTGTAGTGGGGTGACTCGGCATCCGAAATCCCACCGTTGCAAGACCAGAATTGACCCAATAGGGCACTCTGTCATTGGCTTCGAGAATGATGGTCAAGGGACCTGGTAAAAAAGTCTTTACAAGATTTTGTAGATAAGTTGGCTGTTTCTTTGAAAAGTGCAAGATGTCCTCTAGAGAAGCAACATTAAGATTGAGCGCCTTATCTCTAGGACGACGTTTGAGTTGGTATACATGGTCGACAGCTTTTTCATCTAAGGCCTTAGCAAAGAGGCCATAAACTGTCTCAGTTGGTAGAACAACAGCTCCGCCCTTTTCCAATTCTTGTCTAATCCTGTCCATCATCAACTACAACCATCCTATCTTGACCAAATTGGTCCTTGAGTG
>NZ_KQ970760.1:710211-713181 GCF_001579175.1 Streptococcus oralis | reverse complement strand
GAGTGTTCGTACCCGTTTTTCAGGAAGATGTTTCCTAAAAAGCGCAGGAACACTTTGACCTTGCTTGTATCCAATTTCAAGGTAAATCTTACCACCATCTTTGAGATAATCTTTTGCATCTTCCGAAATTCTGCGGTAAATAGCTAGGCCATCCTCATCTGCAAAGAGAGCTAGATGAGGCTCTGAATGTAAAACATTCAAACCGACCTCTGAATCATCTTCTCGAGAGATATAGGGTGGATTGGATACAATTATATCATATTTTTCAGAAATTTCTGCAAAACAATCAGATTTTTTAAAAAATATATTAAGATTTTGATTTATAGCATTGTCCATTGCTAAGTCTAGTGCATCTTGTGAAATATCTGCTGCTGTCACTGACCAATCTGGTCTGTTTTTAGCTAATCCAAGAGCTATGGCGCCACTTCCAGTCCCAATATCTAGGACATTAAGATTTTCCTCAGGATTTTCTGTGAGGATGAGTTCCACCAACTCTTCTGTTTCTGGACGAGGAATCAAAACCCGCTCATCCACTTTTAACTGCATTCCAAAGAATTCTGCGTGACCAATGATATACTGAGCTGGTTTGTGGGCCGTTAACTGCTGGTAAATTTCCTCTACAAATTGTTTTTCTTCCTCTGTTACTTCTTGCTGGAGGGCAAAGACGAAATCTGTAAAAGAGAGTTTTTTCAGGCTACGATAGACAAAAGAGAGGCTTTCTGCTTCCTCTCCTTGTCTTATCAATTCTTCTTCAAAATCTGAAAATAATTGAGCTAATTTCATTATTTGTTTAATTCTTCTAATTTCTGTGTTTGGTCATAGAGCACTAAGGCATCCACCACTTCATCCAATTTACCAGACAAAATGGTATCTAGTTTTTGAAGGGTCAAGCCAATACGGTGGTCTGTGACACGGTTTTGTGGGAAATTGTAAGTACGGATCCGTTCTGAACGGTCCCCAGTACCAATAGTAGACTTACGTTCAGCGTCTTGTTCATCTTGGGCAATCTGTGCAAAATGGTCAGCCACACGCGCACGGATGATTTTCATGGCCTTCTCACGGTTTTTCTGCTGGGTACGTTCTTCCTGCATCTCAACCTTGATATTGGTTGGCAAGTGGACAATACGAACGGCAGTTGCAACCTTGTTGACGTTCTGACCACCAGCACCAGATGCGTGGTAGATGTCAACACGAAGATCTTTTGGATCAATATCGTACTCTACTTCTTCGACTTCTGGCATGACAAGGACAGTCGCTGTAGAGGTGTGAACACGACCCTGACTTTCTGTCACAGGGACACGTTGAACACGGTGGGCACCAGACTCATACTTAAGTTTAGAGTATACAGACTGACCAGAAACCATGGCAACAACTTCTTTAAAACCACCGACGCCGTTCATAGAAGCTTCCATGACTTCAAAGCGCCAGTCTTGGGCTTCCGCATACTTTTGGTACATAGTTAGAAGGTCTCCGGCGAAAAGCGCTGCTTCGTCTCCACCAGCTGCTCCACGGATTTCAAGGATGATATTCTTGTCATCGTTTGGATCTTTTGGAAGAAGCAAGTATTTTTAATTTTTCTTCGTATTCTTCTTTTTCAGCCTTAGCATCTTTCAGTTCTTGCTTGGCCATTTCTTCCAAGTCTGCATCTCCGCCTGATTCCTTAATCATCTCTTCAGCATCAACGATGTTTTGAAGGACTTGTTTGTACTCACGGTAGGCCGTTACTGTATCACGAGTTGAAGCCTCTTCTTTGGACAATTCCATGAAACGTTTGGTATCAGATACCACATCAGGGTCGCTGAGCAATTCTCCTAATTCTTCATAACGGTCTTCTACAGCTTGTAGTTGATCATAGATGTTCATTTTTCTTCATTCTCCTTATTGATTTCAGGGGCAAAATAATGTTTACGGCAAACCGAGATATAGGTTTCATTGCCACCAATCTGAATTTGTTCTCCCTCATAAGTAGGCTTTCCGTCTAGGGTTCTGAGAACCATAGTCGCTTTTTTCTTACAATACTGGCAAATAGTCTTAATCTCGTCAATCTTATCTGCTAAGAGTAAGAGATGTTTGGAACCTTCGAAGAGTTCATTGCGAAAGTCATTCTTCAAACCGAATGCCATGACAGGAATGTCTAACTCATCGACAACACGAGCTAGGTCGTAAACATGGTGACGCTTGAGAAACTGGGCCTCATCGACCAAGACACAGTAGGGTTTGACTTCCAAATCTCGGATTAAGCCATAGATATCTGTATCATCTTCAATCGCAAGAGCTGGTCGTTTCATACCAATCCGACTAGATACATAACCAACACCATCACGTGTATCAAGAGCAGAGGTCATGATGACAACACCTTTTCCTTGCTCCTCATAGTTATAGGCTACCTTAAGAATCTCAATCGTTTTACCTGAGTTCATAGTCCCATAACGATAATACAACTGTGCCATGCTTCTATTTCACGTCCATTTCTAAATTTTTGCTACATTCTAGTATACCATATTTTCCAAAAGCTTTAAATGGCAAAATGTGGTAAAATAGAAGAAATCAAAAACTAGTGGAGGAAGCTATTATGCCATTTGTTCGCATCGATTTGTTTGAAGGACGTACGCTCGAGCAAAAGAAAGCTCTTGCTAAGGAGGTTACTGAAGCAGTTGTCCGCAACACAGGAGCACCTCAGTCTGCTGTTCATGTCATTATCAACGACATGCCTGAAGGAACTTATTTCCCTCAAGGTGAAATGCGTACCAAATAAGCAAGCTTAAGCGAATTTGCTTAGGCTTTTTCAATCTCCAAGTACATCCATTGAAGAAATGGTTTAAATTTGTTACAATTTGAAAAGAGCCTTGGAGATATTTCCAAGAAAAGTGTTTTAAAGGAAGAAATATGATTACACGTGAATTTGATACCATAGCTGCTATCTCTACTCCACTAGGCGAAGGGGCCATTGGGATTGTCCGCCTGAGCGGA
>NZ_KQ970760.1:690472-709794 GCF_001579175.1 Streptococcus oralis | reverse complement strand
GTGCCAAGACAGATAAGGCCATGAATATTGCAGTCAAACAATTGGACGGTTCCCTTTCTGATCTTATTAACAATACTCGGCAAGAAATCCTCAATACGCTTGCCCAAGTTGAGGTCAATATTGACTATCCTGAGTACGACGATGTTGAAGAAGCCACTACTGCAGTTGTCCGTGAGAAAACTAAGGAGTTTGAACAACTCTTGACCAATCTCCTTAAAACAGCTCGTCGCGGTAAAATCCTTCGTGAAGGAATTTCAACAGCTATCATCGGCCGTCCCAACGTTGGAAAATCCAGCCTTCTCAACAACCTCTTGCGTGAAGACAAGGCTATCGTGACTGATATCGCTGGTACTACTCGAGATGTCATCGAAGAATACGTCAACATCAATGGTGTTCCTCTTAAATTGATTGATACAGCTGGTATCAGGGAAACAGATGACATCGTGGAACAAATCGGTGTTGAGCGTTCCAAAAAAGCCCTCAAGGAAGCTGACTTAGTTCTACTGGTGCTAAATGCTAGTGAACCACTAACAGCACAAGACAGACAACTCTTAGAAATCAGTCAGGATACTAATCGAATCATTCTGCTTAACAAAACTGACCTGCCTGAAGCAATTGAAACTTCGGAACTACCAGAAGATGTCATTCGCATTTCAGTCCTTAAAAATCAAAATATCGATAAGATTGAAGATAGAATCAACAACCTCTTCTTTGAAAATGCTGGTCTAGTTGAGCAAGACGCCACTTACTTGTCAAATGCCCGTCATATTTCCTTGATTGAAAAAGCAGTTGAAAGCCTACAAGCAGTTAATGAAGGCCTGGAACTGGGGATGCCAGTTGACTTGCTTCAAGTTGACTTAACTCGTACTTGGGAAATTCTCGGAGAAATCACTGGGGATGCTGCTCCAGATGAACTCATCACCCAACTCTTTAGCCAATTCTGTTTAGGAAAATAAGAAATCCATGATCGTTCTTGCGGTCATGGATTTTATTGTCTTTATTAGTAATCTGGTCTTAAGACACCTGTTACAGTTGCCTTTGTAGCTTCGTAGTCACCATCTACAACAACCTTGATAATGCGTTTGGCATCTTCTTCTGGTGCTGGAACGAGAGGTAGACGAGTTGGTCCAGCCTCAAATCCCATGTAGTTCAAAACTGCCTTGACAGGTGCAGGACTTGGATAAGAGAAGAGGGCGTTTACCTTAGGAATGAACTGACGCTGAATAGCTGCGGCTTTCTTCATATCACTTTCTGCAATAGCAGTAAACATTTCGTGCATTTCATCTCCATTTGTATGAGAGGCAACAGAAATAACTCCATCTGCACCAAGATTCATAGCATGAAAAGCATCTCCGTCCTCACCTGTATAAATCAAGAATCCCTCTGGCTTATGCTCAATCAAATAAGCCATATTTGCCAAGCTGGTACATTCTTTAACACCGATGATATTTGGGTGGTCAGCCAAACGAAGCATAGTCTCAGGAGTCAATTCGACAACCACACGCCCTGGAATGTTATAAATGATAATCGGCAAATCTGAGGCATCAGCAATCGCCTTGAAATGCTGATACATCCCTTCTTGAGAAGGTTTGTTATAGTAAGGTACGATTGCAAGCCCAGCTGCAAAACCACCAAATTCTGCTACTTCTTTGACAAATTCGATCGAGTCACGTGTGTCATTGGTACCTACACCCGCAATCAAAGGAACACGTCCCTTGACAACCTTTTGTACAGCAGCAAAGAGTTCCAACTCTTCATCGTGGGTCAAGGTTGGACTTTCAGCAGTCGTTCCAGCCAGCAAAATCCCATCTGTATGGTGATCCAACAAATGCTCTATAAGGGCTGGAATGGCATCAAAGTTGATGGAGCCATCTTCATGGAAAGGAGTGATGAAGGCAGTAATGATTTTACATTCTTTTAGATCTTGGTAAGACATGAGAAACACCTCTCTATTTCAAAGAAGGAGTTCATTCGAACTCCTAAACCATTATTTCAATTCAAATTTCAGCTCAGCTGTTGGACGGACCAAACCACGCTCATGAAGCGTTTCTGCGATCTGTACAGAGTTCCAAGCAGCACCTTTGAGGAGGTTATCTGAAACAACCCACATGTGAATTCCTTTTTCAGCATCCAAGTCCTTACGGATACGACCGACAAAGGTATCTCGTGAGCCAACAGCATTGATGGCTTGTGGGTAAACTTGGTTAGCCACATCATCCTCCAAAACTGCACCTGGGAAGGCTGAGATAGCTGCTTTCACTTCTTCGATTGGCGCAACTTCTTTTGTTTCGATGTAAACAGACTCAGAGTGAGCTGACAAGACTGGAATACGAACACATGTTGCAGACACTGCGATGCTATCATCTTCCATGATTTTCTTGGTTTCCTTTGTCATCTTCATCTCTTCGTAAGTGTAATCATTGTCTGTGAACAAGTCGATCTGAGGAAGAGCATTGAAGGCGATTGGATAGTGTTTCTTATCACCACCTGAAGGCAAGATTTCCGCTTGCAAATCACGTGGATTCACACCGTCATTCAAGACTTCACGAAGTTCACGTTGTGTTTCAAGAATCGCTCCCATACCAGCACCTGAAACCGCTTGGTAAGTTGAAACGATGATACGGTCCAAGCCCCATTTTTGACGAACAGGCTCAAGAGCCACCATCATTTGGATTGTTGAACAGTTCGGGCAGGCAATGATTCCATTGTGGGCATCCAAGGCATGAGCATTTACTTCTGGGACAACCAATGGTACATCTGGATTTTGACGGAAGTAAGATGTGTTATCAACCACTACAGCACCAGCCTTAACTGCGTAGGGAGCATACTTAGCAGATGTCGAACCACCAGCTGAGAAGAGAGCAATATCAACACCCTCAAAGGCTGTTTCAGTTGTTTCCTCAATCGTAATCTCCTGATCTTTAAATTTCAAAGTCTTACCAGCTGAACGTGCAGAAGCAAGGTAACGAATTTTATCAATAGGAAGTGATGATTCTTCCAACATTTTTATCATCTGAGCTCCGACAGCACCTGTCGCGCCGACTACAGCAACTGTATATCCCATAAATAACCTCTTTCGGAATTTTCTAAAAATTTCTATAATAGATGTATTATACTACTTTTTCTAAAAATTGAAAAGCATTTTTGGGTTATATTTTCTGAAAATAAAAAATCCCTAGTCATTGACTAGGGACTAAGAGGCATCTTCATGTGATGAGCAGGTTCACACAACTCATCAAGGTCCGCTCCTGCGTTATGACCTCCTTATGCTCAATAGTAGTCCGAAGACTACCTATCGACTCATCGCAAGTTTAATTCTACTATGCTTTGCTGACTATGTCAAGGCTAATGCGGGGTAAATATAAAAAACTCTCGAATAAAAAGAGTTTTCCTGTCTAAATAATGCTAATTGCCGGGATTGAACCGGCGACCTCATCCTTACCATGGATGCGCTCTGCCAACTGAGCTAAATCAGCTTACCTAAAAAGTATACTATAGTTCTATGCTCTTGTCAAGCGCTCTCTTTTAATTTTCTGGAATGAAAAAAGCTAGATTTATCAAGAATCTAGCTTATAAACTTCTTATTTTGTTAAATCGATTCGCTGTCCCAATTTTCCGATTAGGATTGCACCAACGATAAGCGATGCAAACTCTCCAATCCCTGTAGAAAACCAAGTAAAGAAGAATGGAGCTTCAGCAACGATATGAAGTTCTGCTGCAATGGTAATCATTGAAATAGAGAATAGGATTGAAAATAAGAAATGATCTTTTCGAATCAAACCATTGAACAAATAGTCTTTCTTATACTTGCTAAAGAGCCAAACACCTAGACTAAGGAAAACTAGGGTAGATCCCCCGCCGACAAAGACATCAATTAGGCCAAAACTAAAGAAATTAGCAATCATACAACCAATCGTCACACCGATGATATATTTAGGATTGTAAAAAGCCAAAAAATTCATCATCTCAGAAATACGGAACTGGTAAGCACCGAAGCTAATAGCATTTAGTGGTGGGGTAATGGTCAAAACCACATAGATAGCAGCAACAATGGCAATATCTGCCATGTCACGAACAGTTAAATTTTTCATGTTTTCTCCTTTGGCGGTTTCCCGCGTAAAATATGCTTGGTGAAAGAAGCTAAGCACCAAGGGTTGAGTGAATCAACCTTACCAGTATAGCACAATATATGACTTTATGCTATACTAAAATCATGAAAAAACTAATAAAAACTTTTTTTGATAGCGAAATCCTCTCTTATCTATTTTTTGGTGGTGCTAGTACTTTAGTATCTATTTTATCACGTTTAGCTATCTACCATATCAGTCATCAGGAAATCCTAGCAACTGCACTGGCGAATATTATCGGTATTCTTTTTGCCTTTATCACAAATGATACATTTGTTTTTAAACAAGAGAGGAAGAATTGGCCAATTCGACTAGTTAAATTTTCCTTAGCCCGTCTCTCTACTCTTGGCCTGGACCTTCTTTTAACTTATATCTTTGTTACAACCTTTCCTGATGTTATTGGTCAGTTTGTTGAATATAATATAGATAAAGTTAATACTATTGAGACCATATTAGCACAGATATTGATTATTATTTTAAACTATATTCTCAGTAAAATCTATATTTTTAAAAAGACTAATTCTTCTCTAAAACATTAATCTTGCAATTCGTTCGATTTTAGGGTATAATAAGAATGAAATTTTGGAAAGGAATTTATGAAAATGTTAAAGGATCTTAAAGCATTTTTGCTTCGTGGTAATGTTGTTGACCTCGCTGTCGGTGTGATCATTGCCTCTGCATTTGGTGCTATCGTTACTTACATTTGTTAATGATATCATCACTCCACTTCTCTTGAACCCAGCTTTGAAAGCTGCGAACGTTGAACGTATCGCTGAACTTTCATGGAATGGTGTTGGTTATGGTAGCTTCTTGAGCGCTGTTATCAACTTCCTCGTTGTGGGTACAGTTCTCTTCTTTGTTATCAAAGGTATTGAAAAAGCTCAAAATCTTCGTAAGAAAGAGGAAGTGGTTGAGGAAGCTCCTGCTGCTCCAACTGAACTCGAAGTTCTTCAAGAAATCAAAGCTCTTCTTGAGAAAAAATAAGACAAATAAAGGATCTAGCTTAAAGCTAAATCCTTTTTTCTTTACTCTTTTGGTAACTTTCCAGCCTTTTCGAGCATTTTCTTAATCAAGTAAGGCATCTTCACATTTTCACGACCTTTTTTCTCAATGAGTTTTTTGACAAATTCTGGCATCTGAAGGTCGTCTGTCTCCTCCATGATGTCCTTGGTAGTTGCCGAAGGAGCTAACTCATCAAAGGTTTCTTCTTCTGGGAGAAAAGCTTTGAATTCTTTGTGTTCATTGGCTCTTACAGTAGCAACTAAAGCGTCAATTAAACGGCTATCCGTATTGGGCATAGGTGGGCGATGATAGGTGACACCTAATTCTTGACACAACTCATAACATTCTACATCGTTGTCAAACAAGACTTCGATGTGCTCACTGATAAAACTAATCGGGATAAAAATATAATGCTCGGGATGTTGCTTTTGTTCTCGTAAATACTCTAAGACATCTGGCTTGATCCAAGGGATTCCAATATCGCTTTCGCTCTGCCAAGTATTGGTATACTGATCTTTCATTAGACCGAGTTGTTCAGCGATTAGCTTGCTATTATCGAAAATCTGGTCGATATAAGGATCTCCATAGTCTAAGGCAAAAATGGGAACACTGTGTGCTGAAAAGATTACCTTGAAAGATTCTTCTCCCACATGATTCCGTAAAATTTTGCTAATCTCATCTGTCCAGAAGTCCAGCAAAGCCTGTTGTTGATACCAGTCCTTAATAACTAAAAATCGAATCTGCTGGCTTTCCAGAAACTTTTCATACCCCATGACTGAGTAAAAGGAATAATGAGGTTCCAAAATCAAGCAGATACATTCTTCAACACCATCAGTCTCCATCTGTTGGATGACGTCTGGGATAAAGGGGTGAGAAAATTTGTTGGCAAAGTAGATACCGTACTCCTCGCCTAAACGTTCCTTGACTAAATCAACCTCCTCACGTGTAATCCGCTGCAAGGGCGTCCCACCGATAAGGACATAGTTGTCATAGAGAGTCTGAATCTCGTGATCTTGGGGTCTAACTCCACGACGAATGTTTGTAAAGAATTCTGCTACTCCTTCAAAACTAATCTCCTCTGGAGATCCAAAGGTCATCATTAATATGGCTTTTTTCATGTTATCATCCTTATGTTATTATTTTCACTATCTATTCTATCATGAAAGAAGAAAATAGTAAACGCTTCCGACGTCTACTATTTCTTTTTGTCTTTAGTCTTTTTATCTCGTCTCATGATTAGGATGATGAGGATAAGAAGTAAGAGGACGATAAGCAGGAGTAGAAAGGCTAGGATATAAATCCAATGACTGGGAATTCCGTGATCGAAATACCGTGTTCCTACTGCTTCCCCACTCTTATCCTGCGCTACTTTTGCTGGTGCATCCGTTATTTTAGCTAAGAGGATATGCCGTCCGTTGGTAATAGTAAGGAAACAGGTGCTTAATAAAACAATCTTATCCGTTGAAGTCAAGGAAACATCTCGCTTGTACTTGGCTTTGCTTAACAGATACTGATAGTATGCCTGGTGTTCCTCATCGTTGGAACTTAAAGTTCGGTAAATCTCCGTGTCATAAGCATCTACTTCTAAAATCCCAAAAATCTCAAGCCCACGTTCTCGACCGTTATAATAGATAGAGCCATAACGGTGATTTTCGAAAAACTCTTGGTTAGCAAACTTTTGTATCTCACCAAACATGGCACCAGAGGCCATAGAGTGACCGTATATGATGGTGTTAAAGTCGGTAAAGTTGGGGTTAAAACGATAGTCTAGGAATATAGAACCTGATACAGTATAATCGCCAAAGGCATTGCGGTCAAGGTATTTGACATTGTCCTGACTCTGCAAGAGGGGATAGTCTACCTTGGTTCCATCAAGGCTAATCCAACCACAAACATCCTTATTCAAGTGCTGCAGGGTTTCAAAATCCGTACTGCTGGCATCTTTTTCAATGGGATTATAGTGATCGTAGTCGCTCGCAAGGACACTATCACCGGTAAAAAGACAGAAAAAAGCTAAAAAGAGGGATAGAATGACCTTTATGACTTTGCGACTCGTAGACATTTTAATATTCACTTCTTTCTCCTTTCTAGCCTTGAAAATAAAAGAGCAAGAGAGGCTGTCCCTTTCTCTTTTATTGGTAGTTTAGTCAGTAATGGTATCTGCTCCTTCTTTTGCTTCTCTTCTACGACGCAGGATCAAGTATAGGATGATGAGCAAGAAGATCAATAACAAGAGCAAGATAAATAAGATGATGTACCATATCCACAAAGGAATCGATGAGAGAAATCGTCCGAGCGACGAATCATCAAAGACACTGTAAGGGAATGGTTTTGATTTTTTCGTATGGAAGGTGTTCTTTGGAACCGTATCCGTAATCTTGGCAACTACGATATGTCTCCCATTTGTTACGTCTAGGAAACAGGTACTGAGGAGGATGATATGGTCATTCGGCCCCAGTGTAATATCCCGCTTGTGGATGGCAACCGAGAGTAAGTGATCGATATATTCTTGGCGCCGATCATCTCCATTAATACCTGGATTGTAGATGTTAAAGTCATAGGCGTCCACCTCGAGCATCTCAAAGATCTCAAGACCTTTTTCAACGCCATTATAGTAAATACTACCGTAGCGATGCTGGTCAAAAAACTCCTTATCAGAAAACTTTGCTACATCTCCAAACATAACCCCATTTTCTACATGGTGTCCGTAGATGATAGTATTAAAGTCTTCGAACTTGGATTCATTTCGAGCCTCAAGGAAAATAGCTCCTGTAGCTGCAAATTCTCCCTTGGAATCTTTGTTCAGGTACTTTTCATTATCTTTGGCTTGGACCAAGGGGTAGTCGATATTGGTGCCATAGACATTGATCCAACCGAGGACTTCTGGGTTGACTTGCTGTAGCTTGTGAAAGCCAGAAAAACTAGCAAGCTCATCTTTCTCACTGGTACTCACTGGTCTATAGGCTTCATACTCACTAGACGAAGCCTGAGAATAGACCTGATTGGAATCCCAAAGGGCGTAGAAACCAAAGAGAAAGACTAAGGCTGCCAAGAGAAGCAAGATATGATTTATCAACGCATCTACAGCAAGTACCAGACGCCTAGACAAACTCCTTTTTGGTTTCTCACGCTTGATTTTCATCGTTCAAACCACTTGCTTAAGCTTCTCTGCGTTTTTTAGACAAAACAACAAATCCAGCCAAACCAAGACCAATCATCAAAATGAAAGGAAGGTTGTCAATCAAGAGACCAGTAGGGGTAACGTCTTGAACACTATTGGTGATTGTGTTTTTATTTACTTTTTCACCAACAAGAACGCTGTTTTGGGTGAAATCGGCTGAAATTCTGCCTGTTTGAGTTTTAGATACTCCATTTTCCCAATAAGCAGCTGAAGCTGTATATCCCTGAGATCCTGTTTCAACCAATTTATAACGAGTACCTGCAGGAATAGTGTCAAATACTAAGGATTGGTCGTGGCGTAATGTGATTGTTGTTTCTTTTCCATATTCAAATGTTTTAGATTCATTACCAATTTTTCCTACAATAGAAGTTTTATCTTCTGTAGATGCTTTTGTAAAAGTAAGCTTGAAAGTGAAATCTTTTGATTTATCTGCAGTAGCACCTGACAAAACTTTTTTAATTACTAATGATTTAGCATTAGGATCATAATGTCCAAGGTGAGGATCGTTAGGGTAGGAATTGTTAGGATCTGTTATCTTACCAGCATTTTTACGATAGATATTTGTAAACAAATCATATTTAAACATAATCCCTTTTTCAGATGGCTTCACTTTAGCTGTAGCCTCTGTTGTATCTTGTTTAAAGTATACAGAAGATATGTACACACCACTACCACTAATTACTTTATTTTTTACAATAACATGCATTTCGTAGCTACGATTATCAAATGTCATTGAGTCAATTGCAACACCATCTTTTTGCATTGCTCTCCAACCTTCATTTTGTTTTTCAGCAACAGTGTAAACATATTCTCCAGCATGTGTGTAGGTCACATTTGCAAAAATATTTCCAGTATTTTTCTTAATACTTTTTTCACCATTTACTAAAACATCTTTTCCTGAATAATCTACTGTTTTATCTGCTATTTGACCATTTGTGGCATTGACTGTTTCATATGGCACTCCGTTATTCGAGTTACCAGTTTTGGGTTTGAAAGTAAAGGTAAAGTGAGCATAAGGTGTAGTGATTCCTTCCGCAATATTCAACACCTTGTTAATGGACACTTGTACATCTGTTTCTGTATTTGATATTGCGGTTGCATCAGAGTTTTCATCCGCAAATGTTGGCACTCCTCTAAAGACCGACAAGGCGGTTACAGCTGCAATACTTGCAGTAACTAATTTTTTAAAAAATGTTTTTTTCATGATTATTCCTTTTATTTTTAAATTTCTTTTTTCATAAATTGTCATCAAAAGCCCCGTCGTCTTAGGACTGTTACTACCTTGCCATGGGTATCCTGTATAGGAATGGTTCCAAAAGCACGGCTATCTACAGCCGTTGTTCGATTGTCTCCGAGGACAAAGAGTTGTCCTGCTGGGACTTTCATTGGGAAGGTAACCCCTTCCTTATAGAGCAGCGTTTCTTTGTAGATATCCTGCTCTTGTTGAGGAGAACCGTTGATGATGAGACCATTTTCGTTTATATCGATCGTACTTCCTTCGGTCGCAATGACACGGGCCACTCTTTCCTTGCCCTTATAACTATAGACGAGCAGATCACCAATCGAATAACGTTTATCAAGCCTATAATAGACAACCAAATCGCCATCTTTTAAGGCCGGTTTCATGCCATCGTCATTGTATCTCAATAGCCCAAAGACAAAAAAGTAAAGGGTGGCCAGTACAAACCCAACCATCAGAAGCTTACTGACTAAGTAGAGGATATCTCCCCATACACTCGGCGGAGACTTATCCCGATTGACTTGTGTTACTGTTTTCTTATGTTTCTTTTTAAGTAGCATTATTTTCTCCTATGTACCACTAGATATCCGAGTAGGATTGTAAAGAAGATTCCTCCTAGAGGAAGGATTAATCCTAACACGAGTGTACTGCTGAGGAAGTCAATTCCAGTTTCAGGTACGCTATTCTTATTATTCGTGACTGTCGCAGACTTGTCTCCATCAAGCTTGCCTTCTTGATTTTCATAGGTAACCTGATATCCACGAGCAGAGTTTGATTCCTCTTCTACGGTATAGTGACTATCGAGTGGAAGTCCATCAATTTTTATGGTTTGATCTTTGTTGAGATCAATAGACGCTCGACCATTCGTAAATTGCAGAGGGGTTCTTTTATTATTAACCGTTGCATTATAGGTTCCATTCAGTGGACTATTCTGAGCATCCCTGATGTTAATGGTAATCTTGAAGGATTTTAATAGATTGGCAAATACACCCGTAACCTTTTTTGTAACGGATAAACTTGGAAGCTTGTGATTCGTCACAGTGCTTGTTTCGTCTTTATTCAGATCCCCCTCTTGATTCTCATATGTAACGTGGTAACCGTTCGTTGATGCCGCTTCTTCTTCAACTTTGTAATGGGTTCCCCGAGGAAGATAGCTTAGAATACCTTTCCAACGCTTTCGTTTTTCGACACGGATCTCTGCTTCACCCTTCACAACAGTTATCTCTCCGAAAGTTCCATTCAATGGCTTAGAATCAGGAGAGGTTAGTTTTACCTTAATCCTAAACTCTTTGTTCAAGTTGCTTTCAGCTTCCAACACTTTCTTAATCGTCAGACTTGGTAATTGTTTATAGATTACCTTAAAGGATGGGTTAGATTCTGTACCAACATTTTTTATTTCTTTAGTAAATGCGGGAACATCAGGTGCTATTAAATCGTATTGATATCCTTTAGCAACTTTTTCAAAGTTTCTCGTTTCATTAAAGATATTTGTTCTAACATTTACATTAGTCTTTCGATAGTCCTGATTATCAGAACCTCCGTTCTTGTTCTTTTGAACCAATTTGAGTTCAACATTACTTGGTTGATTAGCTGTTATAACTGTTCTCACACCCGTTACACCCTGCCATTCAACTTCCACTGGAACCGTTAATGGATCCGAAGGCTTGAAGGTTGGTTTGTCAGAGTAATCTTTGGTCTTGGTTTGAGAGGTGCCTATTCCATAGGAATATGTGATACTGGCACCTTTATTGGAATAGAGTTTATTGACATCAGCCCCCTCAGCATCACCAGCCTCTATCTTCTTATCACCAGCGATAGCATCTAGAGCTTCTTGACTAGATGTAACTTTAAATTTTAGGACATATCTAGCGCCATCTTCCAAGGAATAATTAGGAGAAAAATTAGCCGTAACCTCCACTAAACCTTCTGAGCTTGTCTTGGTTTCAAAAGTTACTTGCTCTTTGCTTAATGTTTCACTGCTACCATCTTTCTCTTTAACGACACGAAACTCTGAGGATCCGTTTGGTAATAGCTGGACATACTTAGAAAGAACATCCTTGATGGTCACGTGGTGAATTCCCAGTGGCAGAATCTTATCAGTGATATCTTTAAAACTGTCCCGTAACTGGTCTTCATTGTTTGCGGATAGGATTTCATTAGGAATGGAAGAATTGTGGTACCTGATATAATACTGCAGACTAGTAATACTGTCGACATTGTTTGAATAACGAAATTTAATGGAATAAAAACCATCAAGTTTTGGAGCAAGACTATAGGCTAGATTATTGATAGATACATCTAAATTATTCCAGAACCATTCAGGCGCCGTTTCTGATCCATCTTGATTATTATAGTTATAAACAGTATAACCACTGTCGTTGTAATACATATTGGCAAAACCATCTGATAGAACAATAACAACCTTCTTTGCATTTGGTCTTGCACTATCTATCAATTGATTGGCAATACGAATACCCGCGCTAATATTGGTTCCTGTACCGATTCCTGATTCAGTCCCTATTGATTGACCACCAGCAATTCTCATATTACTGACCGCAGTCTTTGAACCACTAGCATCGTTATTCCAATTTAAAATTGTATCCGCATCATCCCATGGGGATACACCATCATAAAATGCTGTTCTCTCTTCATACGGCCAATACCGATACCCCCACTCCCATTTTCTGTAGTAGGAATTCCATGCTTGTTCCGCAAACTTATTATCGATTTTTCCACCAAAACCTACCATGGACAATCGATTATTTGAATTGGATAAAATCGTATCAATTAAGCCCTGACGATCTCGAGTTCCTTTAAGGGTATTTTTTAAAGCATCCAATCTTGTAATTGTTCGGCCAGTAGAAGAAGGAACATCTCTTTTATTCATACTTCCAGAAAGGTCGGCTACCAAAACAACATCTAGGGGTTCTGACTGGGTCTCCGTTCCAAGCTTGGAAGTAATATCCAAGGACAACTCATACTTGTCTTCTTGTCCTGATATCGGGGTAATTGTTTTATGAAGACTTGTCTGGGGTTCTATGGTAGAATCCGCATTTAACAGACTTATCGGAGCACACAAAAAGAGAATAGCTAACAGTGTAACTAAACGGCGCGCAATAATTTGAACTTTCTTAAAATCGAAGCGAATGTTCATTTTATTCTCCTTAACTAGAATGTACTAATATTGTTACTATATCAATCTAGGACATTTACAAGATAATTGTACAATAAAGTTCACGCAGTGTCAATTAATATGATTAATTTTATATTATATCAATTAATAAAAGAGTATGATTCTTCTTTGTCTTTCAAACTATTCTATGGTAAAATGAAAAAAGAATAAAAAAATCTCATAAAATATCAATGCATATATTTTACTCTAGAATGTCCAAAATTTCATTTAAAAGTCTATTGAATTTGAATTATTATATTTTTTCAAAATTCATGAAATTTCATAATCGTTTTTTCCTGAATAGTATGCTTTATTTTATGAGAAATAAAGGAGTTTTTATGAATTACCCGAACCTTTTAGAACGGTTTTTGACCTATGTCAAGGTCAATACGCGATCTGACGAACACTCTACTACTACTCCAAGTACGCAAAGCCAGGTAGATTTTGCGACCAACGTTCTTATTCCTGAAATGAAACGTGTTGGTTTGCAAAATGTCTACTACTTACCAAATGGTTTTGCTATTGGAACCTTACCAGCTAATGATCCAAAGCTCACTCGCAAAATTGGCTTCATCTCCCATATGGATACTGCTGATTTTAATGCAGAAGGTGTGAAGCCGCAAGTTATCGAAAACTATGATGGTGGAGTCATCGACTTAGGTTCTTCTGGTTTTAAACTAGATCCTTCTGACTTCAAGAGTCTTGAAAAATATCATGGCCAAACGCTTATCACAACTGACGGCACGACCTTGCTGGGCGCCGATGACAAATCAGGTATTGCTGAGATTATGACTGCTATTGAATATCTGACTGCTCATCCCGAAATCAAACACTGTGAGATTCGTGTTGGTTTTGGACCAGATGAAGAAATTGGTGTTGGAGCTAACAAGTTTGATGCAGAAGATTTTGACGTTGACTTTGCCTATACCGTTGATGGTGGCCCACTAGGTGAACTTCAGTACGAAACTTTTTCAGCAGCTGCTGCTGAACTCCATTTCCAAGGGCGCAATGTTCACCCTGGTACTGCTAAAGGTCAGATGGTCAATGCCCTTCAGCTAGCGATTGATTTTCATAATCAACTTCCTGGGAATGATCGTCCTGAACTGACAGATGGTTACCAAGGTTTCTATCATCTCATGGATGTGTCAGGTAGTGTAGAGGAGGCGCGTGCAAGCTATATCATTCGAGACTTTGAAAAAGATGCCTTTGAAGCTCGTAAGGAAGCCATGCAGGACATCGCTGATAAGATGAATCAAGAGCTTGGTAGTAATCGTGTTACCTTAAACTTCACTGACCAGTACTACAATATGAAAGAAGTCATCGAGAAAGATATGACGCCCGTTACCATTGCCAAAGCCGTTATGGAAGATCTAGGAATCACGCCAATTATCGAGCCAATTCGCGGTGGGACTGATGGGTCTAAGATTTCCTTTATGGGAATCCCAACTCCTAATATCTTTGCAGGTGGTGAAAACATGCATGGACGTTTTGAATACGTCAGCCTTCAAACTATGGAGCGCGCAGTAGATACCATCATTGGGATTGTATCTTATAAAGACTAAAAAAGACGAGGTAGCTCAGCTACTTCGTCTTTCTTTTTATACGTTTGATTGAGCACTTGGCTCAGACTCACTTTGTGCTTGTTTTTCATTTGATTGAGAAGCAGTTGTTTCACTGCCTTTCTCAGACTTAGATTGGCTGTCAGTTTCACTTGCTTTTGAACGAAGTTCTTGGTTCAAGCTAATGATTTCTTTAGCTAGAGTGAGGAGACCTTCTTTATCACTGCTTTTAGCTGCTAGTTGATCAAATAGGGCATCAACACGTTCAAAGTCAGCATCGGATCCTTTGTTATCCTCTAAGTACTTGTGAAGAGAGAGCAAGACATTGTAGAGTTTTTGGTAGATAATCACCGTTTGTGGATCTTGTTCTGCTTCTTTTTCTTCTCGTTTGATAGTCGCTGCAATGCGATTTAAAAGATCCTCAAGTTGTGTTTTAGCTTCGTCAAAGTCTGCATTTTCTTTTTCTGTGGCTGCTTTGATATTGGCTGCTTCTTCAGCTAGGGATTGTTTGACACCGTCTTCTTTGACACGCGCCAGAAGTTGAACGACTTTTGATAGGAGAGCATCTACTTCTTCCTTCTTGACATGGCTAACCCGCTCTTCTGGCATAAAATCACCGTAGAGTTCTTTTAGGAATTCATAGATGGCTGTCTTAGCAGTTTGACTGTCCACTTTTTCCGTATCCAGAATGGTTTTGCCTGCTTTTGTAGAAACAGGTTCTTCTTTGAGAGCTTCTTCTACTTCTAGCTTAGTTTGGTAAATAGTTGGGAATAACTTGTTCAAGTCGGTTGCTTTGAGGAAAGATTGTGACTGGTAAAGTTCCCAAGTCAGCTTGGCAACACGGTTTCGAAGTTCTTCTCTCAAACGACCATCAGATACATGTTCATAGAAATACTTGATGTACTCTACTGTTGTAACCCCTGTACGATCGCGGAAATCTTGCAAGGCTTGCAGTTTCGCTTCAATCGCATCCAACTCTGTCTCATCTTGTGCTAACTTCGCATCCTGCAAATGAAGCAAGAGATCCTTCTTAGGCAAACCATAAGTATCTGTATCCAGTGTATTGATCTTATCTACAAGGGCTTGGTATTTCTTGTCCAAAGGTGATGTTTCAACTGGAGAAACACTTTGATCCACATGGATATATTGCTTATCAAAGAGATCCAAGGCTGCTAGGTAACCAGCAGTTGAGTTGGTCGCCAGTTTTTTCATGTTTTCAGTAAATTGCCCCAAAGCAAGTTCAACCCGTCTCTGCATGATAGGTTGGTCTTTGTAGAGACTTCTACTATCTGCTAACAGTTGATCAACTTTTGAAAGAACAGTCTGCTCGTCAAAAGCTCCAAGCTGATAGCTTGATTGTAAGGTAGGAATCTTGTTTTTCAAGGCTACTTCATATCCCTTTGTCTGAACCTTAATGTAGTGATTGTGATCACCGTGAGGAATGACAAAGCTACCATTCTCAACTTGCAAACTATAAGGAGATACATTGTCACGTAAAGCAGTTGTAAAAAGTTCATTTAAGAAATCAAGTTCAGGGTCACCTGTCTGCAGCGGAATACGAACACGTTCCTTACGAACAGCATACGGGTGAATATGAGTAGGATCATAGGCTTGATCCGGGTTTCCAAAGACAAAGAATCCATTTGAAATACGAATCGCTTCGAGCGGTACTCCGTAGGTCTGTGAGATATACTTGATTTTTTCTTCATCGCTAGCATCTCTTGAGAAACTTTCCACAGTCTTGGCAAGTGGTTGAACAGGCTCAGACTGATGATTTTCTTTCAAGTGGTTTTGGGCAGCTTTAATTTGAGCATCAGTCAAATCCTTCTTAAAGAAATAATGAGCGTGATCTCCGTGAGAAACTACAAAACCTTGCTCATCCTCACTGATAACGCGTTCAGCTGCAAAGTCATGATCATGTTCTTCGTCATGATGATGGTCATGGTTCTCTCCATCGTGGTCATGATCTTCATGGTTGGTCCCCTGACTTCCATGGTTACCGTCTTGGTCATGATGATGGCCTTGCTGATCAGGATGTTCTACTGGTTTGCTTGGTTTTTCCAAAGGTGCTGGTTTCCCACTGTCACTAGCAAGTGGAATCATTCGTGCAATCTTTTCTTCCAAGGCAGAAAGCTTTGTATACGGAATGAAATGATAATGATTTCCATGAGGAATCGCTACGCCACTTGGTGTTCTGCTTGAAATCTTAGCAGGGTCAAAAATCAAGCCATCTGATTCTGCATAACGTTGCTTACTTGGAAGAGCATAGAGTTGCTGCAATAGACTCTGAAGGCTCTCTTCTGGTTTGCTTGGTGTTTCTGTTTGTTGACTAGGATTAGTAGTTTGACTGGTTCCATTTTGACTTGGACGATAGTCAGTCACACTCGGTTGTTTTCTAGTTCCAGATAGGTAGGCTTGAGCAGCTGCTAATTCGCTAGCAGACAAGGAACTCTTTGGAATGTAGTGGTAATGTCCACCGTGAGGAACAATATAAGCATCACCAGTATCCTCTATAATATCAGATGGATTAAAGATGTATCCATCATCGGTAGTATAGCGTCCTTGTGATTGTGCAAGGGTCACTGCACTGTTAGAAGTTGGTGCATCGTGAGTATGACCTTGTTTTTGGCGTTCAATTTCGTCCTTTGTACGAACGTTATCAGCATGTGCCGCATCCTTAAGGTAAACATAATACTTACCATCCACCTTGATAATGTAGCCACCTTTGATTTCATTGACAATATCAGCGTCTTTGAGTTGATAATTGGCATCTTTCATCAACAGTTCTTCACTGAAAATCGCGTCAAAAGGAACTTTACCATTGTAATAATGGAAATGATCACCGTGTGAAGTCACATAACCTTGATCGGTAATTTTCACGACAATTTGTTCTGCCTGAATATCTTCCTTTTTGCTAACTTGATCGGGTGTCTGAGTCTCTGTTTTTTGAGAGTCTTGTTTCCCATCGACATAAGACACACGGTTATTATCTTTGTTTCCTTCTACCTGGTGTTGGTTCAGTGCATAGATGCAAAGACTTAGGGAAAGGACTAAAGCCGATCCCGCCACAAGATACTTTTTCTTCATTTTCATCATCTCCTCATTTTAATTCTTCTGCAAGAACTTTCATATTTTCTTCTAGATTTTCTAAGTAAGTTTTGTCATTTTCGGGGTCTGCTTCCAAAGGATTCAGTGTTTTCAGACTAACCCCTGTTGATTTGACCAAGGTTTCAGCAACTTTAGAAGAAGCATTGCTCTCAGTAAAGATGGTTTTGACCTTATAGGTTTTGACAAATTCTTGGATTTCTGTTAGTTGTCTAGGACTTGGCTCTTGTTCAGGAGAAATTCCTGCTATACCGAGTTGTTTCAATCCAAACCGTTTAGCAAGATAAGAAAAGGCTGTGTGTTGCGTAACAAAAGTCTTTTGACTCGCTTTTTCAAAAATAGGCTGGTATTTCTTGCTTAATTCTTGAGCTTTAGAGATAAAGGCTTTGGCATTTTTTTGATAAGTTTCCTTATTGGCACTATCAAGCTCCGAAAGTTTATCCGCAATAATCTGCGCTTCTTCGCCTGCTTTTTCAGGATCTAACCAAGTGTGAGGGTCGTAAAGTGTTTTTTCATCAATACCATCACCAGCTTCTACATCTTCTAAACCTGGTACACGTTCCAAGGTCATCCCTTCAGAGGCTTCTAAAACTTTAACTTTTGATTTTTTCAAATTTGGATCCAGACTTCCCGCCCAAGACTCCAGTGTATGCGAGTGGTAGACAAAAACATCCGCATCATAAATGGCAGCAATGTCATTCGCTGAAGGTTCATATGAGTGAATTCCACTACTTGACTGAATCATCCGAACATCATTCAAGTTACCTGATACCTCTTTGACCATGGCATAGACTGGGTAAAAACTCGTTACAATCTTCATCCCTTTTGCTTCTTGTTTTTCTTTTTGACTACATGCTCCTAAGACAAGAGCCAACAAACTGGCCATCAATAATAGGATCGTTCTTTTTTTCATCATTACTCCTTAACTAGTATTTAACCATTTAATTAACTAGTAAATAGTTTATCTTTATTTACATTATATGTCAAGTTATTTTGCACGTTTTCATGAAAAAAATGAGAACTAGAACTCATATTCTGCTCTCATTTTTCGATTTTATCTTTTCTAGCTCTCCTATCCTGTTTTTAGGAGTTAGAAAATGTTGCTACGACTACTTACTCTCCCTTAACAAAGCCAATAATTTTTCAGCTTCTGCCATAATAGTATTGTTGTCTTGGGCGCCAAATAGCAAGTTATTCTTTAATCCTGTGAGAGTTTCTTTGGCATTAGACTTGATAATTGGATCCTGGATTTTCCCAAGTAAATCTTCAGCCTCTCTCACTTTTTCTTCAACCTTTTCAGTTTCAACCTGAGGTTCTTCTTGTTCCTCTGGCGATTCTTTTTCTGGCTCCTCAGTTGGTTTTGGAGACTCTGGTTTCTCACTCTGAGGTTTCTCTTCGCGAGGTTTTTCTTCCTCAGGTTTTTCTGTCCGAGGTTTCTCTACTGATGGTTTTTCCGTATGATTGTTATCAGCTTGACCATTTTGGTTTCTTTGAACATGGTCACTTGTATTTCCCCAACCACTATCTGAATGTGGACGTTCGTTTGGATGTTCAACATAGTACTTCACAGTCGCAAAGAGGTCCTCTAAAGTATAGCCCTTAGGAGCCTCATAAAGACCTTCGTCAAACCACTCAAATTTGATGTTATGGTAATGGTCATAATGAGGAATAATCAAGCTTCCGTTTTTGACTT
This sequence comes from Streptococcus oralis, assembly GCF_001579175.1. Classification (GTDB taxonomy): domain Bacteria; phylum Bacillota; class Bacilli; order Lactobacillales; family Streptococcaceae; genus Streptococcus; species Streptococcus oralis_O. Next base: position 690,715 of record NZ_KQ970760.1, on the reverse strand, counting down.
CCACAGTATGTTGGAGATTGTAAGGCATACGATCAAGCGGCACTTTCTTGGCTGCTTTCACGCGGTTGTAGATAGCTTCTGCTCCTTTAGCCTCCGTATTTCCTGGATTCTGATGGTCTGTTGAAGGAGGAGTCAAACCTTTCTCTTTAGCATAAGCCTGGGCTGCCGCTCTTTCGGCTTCAGACAAACTATCTTTCTTAATCCAATGGCTATGGGTCATATGCGGAGTTACATAGGCATCCC
>NZ_KQ970760.1:652284-690452 GCF_001579175.1 Streptococcus oralis | reverse complement strand
TCATCACTAGTGATATCACGGGGATCAAAGATATAACCGTCTTCCGTTGTATACTTGCCTGCCAACTTAGCTACTTGTATCTCATCATTTGTATAAGCAATTTGCGCATTTGGTTTCCCTAGACGTTCTGGATGACGAATCGGTGCTAGGAAGGTAAGAATATCATCAACTAACTTGACTTTATCGCTTGAGACATCATTGAGACGTTCCAAGAGTTTATCCAAAGCCTCAAAATCAGTTTGTCGCCCTTTATTATCAAGTAAGTCTTGATGAACTCTTGCTAGTAAGTCATAAGCCTTATTGTAAAATCCTCGATCACCAGATGGGAGGTTGGTTTTCTTAGCTCTGAGTTTATGAGACAAACTTTCTTGCTGGGCTAGTTTACTATCAATGGCTGCTGCTGTTTCTGCTGAAAGTTCCTTGGCAGGAGTATAACGTGAGATTCCATTCTCCTCAAATACATAGCCATCAGCTACTTTTCGAATCGCCTGTTTAACCAATTTTTCGTCAATTGGATTGCTTGGAGCTGGTTGAGGATTTGGTGCAGGCTGCGGGCTTGGACTAGGTTCCGGAGTCGGTTGTGGACTTGGTTCTTCTGGTCTTGAATCTGGTACCCAATGGTTTGAACGATAGCGAAGGGGAATAATACGAGCAATTCGTTCTTCCAATTCAGACATTTGTTCATAAGGGATAAAGTGGTAATGATTACCATGAGGGACAGCTACACCTCTGGCGGTTCGACTTGTGATTTGCGCTGGGTCGAAAATAAGACCATCAGATTCTACGTGTCGTTGGCTCAAAGGCAGTTTGTAGAGCTGTTTCAAAAGACTATCAATGTCATCACTTTGACTTGCTTGACTGTTAGTATTGCTGTTGTTACTTGTATTAGTATTGGTAGTTCTCTGATTGCTTACAGAAGGTACCCAGTTTGTTCTTGGTGTGTTATCGCTATTTTGTCGGCGATAGGTTCTTGAACTTGACAGATTGCCCCGACCAGATAGGAAGGCTTCTGCAGCAGCCAACTCGCTGGCTGATAACTCATTCTTAGGAATGTAATGGTAATGATCGCCATGAGGAACGATATAAGCATCACCAGTATCCTCTATAATATCAGAAGCATTAAAGATATATCCATCATCTGTAGTATAGCGTCCTTGCGAACGTGCCAGGGCTACAGCACCATCGTTTCTTGGAGTCCCACCTTCACGATGTTGACTATGCTCTTGTTTTTGTCGATTGATTTCTGCTTTCGTACGAACATTATCCGCATGGGCAGCATCCTTAAGGTAAACATAGTATTTTCCATCTACCTTGATAACATATCCACCCTTGACCTCATTGACAATATCCTCATCTTTTAGCTTATAGTTTGGATCTTTCATGAGTAATTCTTCACTAAAAATCGCATCATAAGGAACCTTACCATTGTAATAATGATAGTGGTCGCCATGTGAAGTGACATAGCCTTGGTCTGTTATCTTGATGACGATTTGCTCCGCATTGATTCCTTCACGCTTGCTAACCTCATCAGGAGTCAGATTCTCCGTTTTTTGCGTCGCTTGTTTTCCATCTATATAGGAAACACGATTATTTTCCTTAACCGTTCTGGCTTGATAAAGTCCCAACTCGTAAGAACAAACACTTAAAATCAAAGCTGCCGCAGAACCAGCAAGGTATTTCTTATTAATTTTCATCGAAACTCTCTTTCTTTTTGATATTTCTATTTGCAATTCATTTCTAAATTGCAGAAACTCCTCTCTATTAATTAACTGGTTAATAGTTTACTCCTAAATTTGCAACTTGTCAAGAATTTTATGAACCAGTTAAGTATTTTTTTATTCTTCACCACTACTTTCTCTAGAATGGACTTTATATAAAAAAGATTTTCTTAAAAATTCTTTAAAAAAGCCCCTGCAACTGGGTTGCAAGGACTTTTCGATTAATCAAAATTAACGTATTCTTTTTGAAGTTCAAGAACTTCTTCCATTGTTGAGCATTCTGTAAGGGCACGGTTTGCGTACTCTTCCATCTTAGCTGTGTCAAGTTTCTTCATCAAGCTACGTGTACGAAGTACAGATGTTGCTGACATAGAGAACTCATCCAAGCCCATTCCGACAAGAAGTGGAACAGCTTGTTGGTCACCAGCCATCTCACCACACATTCCAGCCCATTTCCCTTCAGCGTGAGCTGCTTTGATAACGTTGTTGATCAAACGAAGGATTGATGGGTTGTATGGTTGGTAAAGGTATGAAACTTGCTCGTTCATACGGTCTGCTGCCATTGTGTATTGGATCAAGTCGTTTGTACCAATTGAGAAGAAGTCAACTTCTTTAGCAAATTGGTCTGCAAGCATAGCTGCTGCAGGAATCTCGATCATGATACCAACTTGGATATCATCCGCAACTGCAACACCTTCAGCAAGAAGGTTTGCTTTTTCTTCGTCAAAGACTGCTTTAGCTGCACGGAATTCTTTCAAAAGCGCAACCATTGGGAACATGATACGCAATTGACCGTGAACAGACGCACGAAGAAGAGCACGGATTTGTGTGCGGAACATAGCATCTCCAGTCTCAGAGATAGAGATACGAAGGGCACGGAATCCAAGGAATGGATTCATTTCGTGAGGCATATCGAAGTAAGGAAGTTCCTTATCTCCACCGATATCCATTGTACGAACAACAACAGGTTTACCGTTCATTCCCTCAAGCACTGCCTTGTAGGCTTCGTACTGCTCGTCTTCTGTTGGGAAGTCTTGAGAATCCATGTACAAGAACTCTGTACGGTAAAGACCAACAGCTTCAGCACCGTTGTCATTGACACCTTCAACATCTTTTGGAGTACCGATGTTGGCAGCCAATTCAAAGTGTTTACCATCCGCAGTTACTGTTTTAGCATCTTTTAAGAGTGCCCATTCAGCTTTCTGTTGAGCATAAGCTTCACCAGCTGCTTTAAATTCTGTAGCTTGTTCATCAGTTGGGTTGATGATAACTTCACCTGTGATACCGTTAACGGCAAGGATGTCACCGTCTTTTACGATTTCAGTGATGTTGTTTGTACCCAATACAGCAGCAATTTCAAGTGTACGTGCCATGATAGCTGAGTGGCTTGTACGTCCACCAATGTTGGTTACAAAAGCTTTTACAAAGTTTTTGTCCAATTGAGCTGTATCAGAAGGAGTCAAGTCATGTGCAATGACAATTACTTCTTCATTGATAGAAGCTGGGTTTGGCAATTTTTTACCAAGAAGATTTGCCAATACACGTTTTGTCACGTCGCGGATATCCGCTGCGCGCTCTTGCATGTATGGGTTGTCTTCCATGCCTTCAAAGATAGTGATAAACATATCTGTAACTTCTTTCAGACCTGCTTCTGCATTCACTTTCTTCGCACGGATAGTTTCCTTGATTTGGCTGATCATTTCTGGATCAGCAAGAACCATTAAGTGAGCGTCAAATACTTGAGCAGCTTCTTCACCGAGCGTACCTACTGCTTTCTCACGAATAACAGAAAGCTCGTCTTGTGATGCTTTTAGAGCAGCATCAAGGCGAGCTTCTTCTGCGTTTGTATCTTCGACTGTAATAGTCTCAAATGACAAATCCGGTTGAACGAGTAGATATGCTTTTGCAACTGCAACACCGTCAGATGCTGCGATTCCTTTAAGCATTTCTGTCATTTTCCTTATGCCAATCCTTCTTTTTCCATAGTTTCAGTGATAGCAGCGATTGCGTCGTCAGCATCTGCACCTTCAGCTGAAATTGTAACGTCAGCACCTTGGCCAACACCAAGACTCATAACACCCATGATAGATTTAAGGTTTACTGATTTACCTTTGTATTCAAGAGTGATATCTGAAGCAAATTTGCTAGCTGTTTGAACCAACAATGTTGCTGGACGTGCGTGAATACCTGTTTCTGCCACTACGTGGAAATCTTTAGAAGCCATAGTTTGACTCTCCTTTAGTTATTTCTTTTTTGGATTATATGTGATAACCCTTACAAGACTGTATTATATCACCTTCTAGATTATTTTTCAAGTGTTTTATGGACTTTCTTCTATTTCCTTTCTGATAACTTGCTGAAAATCTTCTATTTTACTTACCACTATACAGTATGTAGTTTTTTTCTTTCGATAAACTTTGATAGTTCAATGAAAAACTAATTTTACACCCCGACAAAACACTATATCTTGTGTTTTGATTTTAAAACTGCAACTTTTTAGCACAAGATTTAGTTTAAAATGATTGACAAAGTTTTTTTTTCTGATATACTAAGAAAGTAATCTATTTTGAAAGAGGAGTTACGAAAATGGTAACCGTTTATTCTAAAAACAACTGTGTCCAATGTAAGATGACCAAGCGTTTCTTGGACAGCAACAATGTGGCTTATCGTGAGATTAATCTTGACGAGCAACCTGAGTACATCGATCAAGTTAAAGAGCTCGGTTTCAGCGCAGCTCCTATTATCCAAACACCAACTGAAGTTTTTTCAGGTTTCCAACCAGGAAAACTAAAACAGTTAGCATAATCTTAGTACATCATCCTGAAGAAACTGCTTCTAGGGCTAACTTAGAGGCCTTTCTTTTGTAATTAGATAAAGGAAATTTTATGGGATTAAAACATCTTGAGGACGTGACTTACTTCCGTCTCAATAACGAAATCAACCGTCCTGTTAATGGACAAATCATGCTGCATAAAGATAAAGAAGCCTTGGATGCCTTCTTTAAAGAAAATGTAGTTCCAAACACTATGGTTTTTGATTCAATCACTGATAAAATCAACTACCTCATTGAACACAACTACATTGAAACAGCATTTATCAAAAAATACCGCCCAGAATTCTTAGAAGAATTGTCTCAATTTATTAAAGACCAAAACTTCCAATTCAAGTCTTTCATGGCTGCCTATAAGTTTTACAATCAATATGCCTTGAAGACTAACGATGGGGAATACTATCTTGAAAGCATGGAAGACCGTGTCTTCTTTAATGCACTCTATTTTGCTGACGGTAATGAAGCTGTTGCGATTGATATTGCCAATGAAATCATCCACCAACGCTACCAACCTGCTACTCCTTCCTTCTTGAATGCTGGTCGTGCGCGTCGTGGAGAGTTGGTATCTTGCTTCTTGATCCAAGTGACGGATGATATGAACTCTATCGGACGTTCCATCAACTCTGCCCTTCAACTTTCTCGTATCGGTGGTGGTGTGGGAATTACCCTCAGTAACCTTCGCGAAGCGGGTGCACCTATCAAAGGTTATGAAGGAGCCGCTTCTGGTGTCGTTCCAGTTATGAAACTCTTCGAAGACAGTTTCTCTTACTCTAACCAATTGGGGCAACGTCAAGGAGCTGGTGTAGTGTATCTCAATGTCTTTCACCCAGATATCATCGCCTTCCTTTCTACTAAGAAAGAAAATGCCGATGAAAAAGTTCGTGTGAAGACCCTTTCACTTGGAGTTGTGGTACCAGATAAATTCTACGAATTGGCTCGTAAAAATGAAGAAATGTACCTCTTCAGCCCTTACTCTGTAGAGCTTGAGTATGGCGTGCCATTCAACTATATCGACATCACTGAAAAATATGATGAACTAGTAGCAAATCCAAATATCCGTAAGACAAAAATCAAGGCGCGTGATTTGGAAACTGAAATCTCTAAATTGCAACAAGAATCTGGTTACCCTTATATCGTCAACATTGATACAGCCAACCGTGCTAATCCAGTAGATGGTAAGATTATCATGAGTAACTTGTGTTCTGAGATTCTTCAAGTTCAAGAACCAAGCTTGATCAACGATGCTCAAGAATTCCTTCAAATGGGAACAGATGTCTCATGTAACCTTGGATCAACTAACGTGGTCAACATGATGACCTCACCTGACTTTGGTCGTTCTATCCGTGCGATGGTTCGTGCCCTTACTTTCGTTACAGATAGTTCACACATCGTAGCTGTACCTACTATCGACCACGGAAACAGTTTGGCTCACACCTTTGGTCTTGGTGCTATGGGACTTCACAGCTACCTTGCACAACAACTCATCGAATACGGATCACCTGAATCAGTTGAATTTACAAGCATCTACTTTATGCTTATGAACTACTGGACCTTGGTAGAATCTAATAACATCGCGCGTGAACGTGGTATCACCTTCCACAACTTTGAAAAATCAGACTATGCTAACGGAAGCTACTTCGACAAGTATGTGACAGGCGAATTTGTTCCAAAATCAGACCGTATTAAAGAACTCTTTAAAGATGTCTTTATTCCAAGTGCTGCTGACTGGGCTGAACTTCGCGAAAAGGTTCAAGCAGATGGACTTTATCACCAAAACCGCCTTGCTGTTGCTCCAAATGGTTCTATCAGCTACATCAACGATGTTTCTGCTTCTATCCACCCGATTACGCAACGTATCGAAGAACGCCAAGAGAAGAAAATCGGTAAGATCTACTACCCAGCTGCAGGTTTGTCAACAGATACTATCCCTTACTACACTTCTGCTTACGATATGGATATGCGTAAGGTGATTGATGTTTACGCTGCTGCAACAGAGCACGTGGACCAAGGACTTTCACTCACCCTCTTCATGCGTAGCGACATTCCAAAAGGTCTTTACGAATGGAAGAAAGAAAACAAACAAACGACACGTGACTTGTCAATCCTTCGTAACTATGCCTTTAACAAGGGAATCAAGTCAATTTACTACGTTCGTACCTTTACAGACGACGGTGGAGAAGTCGGTGCTAACCAATGTGAAAGCTGTGTGATTTAATGGAAAAAATTTGTACTACTTGTTTAAATAGTAAATGGGGACCAATTTACGCTATACTCATGACATTTATTGCTTACTCCGTAATAAAAAAATATGATATCATTGAAATAGGTTCTATAAAACTAAGCAAGGTTGCATAATAATTACTATTACATTGGAGAAATACACCTTATGGAAACATACTACAAAGCCATTAACTGGAATGCCATCGAAGATGTCATCGACAAATCAACTTGGGAAAAGCTGACGGAGCAATTCTGGCTCGACACTCGTATCCCCTTGTCAAATGACCTTGACGACTGGAGAAAACTATCAAACAAGGAAAAAGACTTGGTAGGAAAAGTCTTTGGTGGTTTAACGCTTCTTGATACCATGCAATCTGAAACAGGGGTTCAGGCTCTTCGTTCTGACATCCGTACACCGCATGAGGAAGCTGTTTTTAACAACATCCAATTTATGGAATCTGTCCATGCAAAATCTTATTCTTCTATCTTTTCAACCTTGAATACCAAGGCTGAAATTGAAGAAATCTTTGAATGGACCAACACCAACCCCTACCTACAAAGAAAAGCTGAAATTATCAACGAAATCTACCTCAATGGTACGCCTCTTGAAAAGAAGGTTGCCAGCGTTTTCCTTGAAACCTTCCTCTTCTACTCTGGTTTCTTTACACCCCTCTACTATCTCGGTAACAACAAACTGGCCAATGTTGCGGAAATTATCAAGTTGATTATCCGTGATGAGTCTGTTCACGGAACCTACATCGGTTACAAATTCCAACTTGGTTTCAATGAATTACCTGAAGAAGAGCAAGAAAAACTCAAAGAATGGATGTACGACCTGCTCTATACTCTCTACGAGAACGAAGAAGGTTATACAGAGAGCCTCTATGACGGTGTTGGCTGGACTGAGGAAGTCAAGACCTTCCTTCGCTACAATGCCAACAAGGCTCTCATGAACCTGGGGCAAGATCCACTCTTCCCAGACTCAGCAGATGATGTCAACCCAATCGTCATGAACGGTATTTCAACAGGAACTTCTAACCACGACTTCTTCTCTCAAGTCGGAAATGGTTACCTCCTTGGTGAAGTTGAAGCCATGCAAGATGATGATTACAACTACGGTTTAGACTAATTTGGCCAATCATTCAAAATATCATGGCTTGTTTAAAACAACCATGATATTTTTGTTTTTTGTTTTATTTTGTTTTTTTCTATTTGATATATTGAGCGTTTTATGGTAAGATAATAATAGTAGAAATCGAGGTGATAAGGATGCTAAAGCAAGAGAAACTAGATAGTATTCTAGAAACAGTAAATACAAAGGGAACTATTACTGTAAAAGAAATCATGACGCGTCTGGATGTATCAGATATGACAGCTCGTCGCTACTTACAAGAATTGGCAGATAAAGATTTACTGGTCCGTGTGCATGGTGGTGCTGAAAAACTTCGTACAGGTTCTCTCTTAAACAACGAACGGTCAAACGTTGAAAAACAAGGCTTACAGATTGCTGAAAAACAAGAAATTAGTCGTTTTGCAGGTCGTTTGATTGACGAAGGAGAAACCATTTTTATCGGTCCAGGAACAACCTTAGAGTGTTTTGCTCGTGAGCTCCCTATCGATAATATTCGTGTTGTAACAAACAGTCTTCCAGTTTTTCTCATCCTAAACGAACGAAAACTAACAGATTTGATTTTGATTGGTGGAAATTATCGCGCTATCACTGGTGCTTTTGTGGGGACACTCACCTTGCAGGATTTGACAAACCTTCAGTTTTCTAAGGCATTTGTTAGCTGTAATGGTATTAAGGATAAGGCAATTGCTACTTTCAGTGAAGAAGAGGGCGAGGTACAACGAATCGCCTTGAATAATGCCAATAAAAAATATCTACTGGCAGACCACAGTAAGTTTAATAAGTTTGATTTTTACACTTTCTACAATATCTCAGAGATTGATACTATCGTTTCAGATGCCAAACTGAGTAAAGAAACCTTCGACCAACTTTCGAAACAAACAAAAATCATTCTTTCTAAACCATAAAACTATCCCCACCGATTGGTGGGGATTTTTGTAAGTATTAAAATTTCAGTCTTTAATGGTTTTATTACACACGTTCAGTCCATGAAGTCGCTGTGGTTTGGAGAACTTTGTTGAGTTCATCAATGTTCTCAAATCCAGTTGTGCGTAGCCATTCACGAGCTGCTGCTTCACCGTCTTTGATGTAGGCTTCAACTGATCCAGCCCAAGTTGCACGGCCACAAAGAACACCGTTGAAGTTTGCGCCTGATTCGTGGGCAAAGACAAGTGTTTCTTGGAAGAGTTTAGCTGATACACCTGCACTTAAGTAGATGTAAGGAAGATTTGTTGCTTCGTCTTGCGCTTTGAAGAAGGCTGCTGCTTCTTCACGTGTATATACTACTTCACCTTCAGCGAAGCCTTCAACATATTTAATGTTAACAGGAACTTCAACTTTCAAGACATCAATGTTAAAGCGTGGGTCTGAGAAGACCTTCATGGCACCGATAACCTTGTGTGGTTTCACTTTGGCATATTCTGCAGAACCTGCATCAGCAATTTTTTCATCGTAAGCGAGGATTTCAAGGAAGAATGGAATGTCTTCCGCCACACACTCAGAACCGATGCGTTCGATGTAGGCTTGTTTTTGTTGGTTGAGTTCGTCAGAGCTATCTACATCGTAGTAAAGCAAGAACTTAACAGCATCTGCACCTTGTTCCTTGATGCGTTTGGCAGACCAAACATCCAAGCAGTCAGGCAAGCGTTTGGTGCTTGTTGTGTCGTAGCCAGTTTTCTCATAAGCAAGGAGAAGACCAGCATTGGCATCAAGCGCTTTTGTAGCTGGAAGACCATACTCAGGGTCAAGAAGCATAGAGGATGCGTATTTTGTCAATTCATCTGCAACCAATACTTTAAGTTCTTCCATTTGAGCAACTGTTGGCTCTTCTGTTTGGTATTGAGCCATGAGACGTTTCAAAGCGCCACGTTGGTCAAAGGCAAGAGCTGAGATGATTCCATTTTCATCTGAAAGTTTTTCTAAGCATGCACGTTTGTTTTCTGTTAAAGCCATTTTATACCTCTTTTACTATTAATTGATTATATAGAGCCTGATAGTTGGCCATATTGACATGACCTGTCATTTTTTCTTGAGCATTGAGCATACCAAGGACATTGGCCTTGATGAGGAGTTCTACATCCGATTCCTTATGAAGAAGTCCTGAGGAAATCCCTGCCACAGTAGAATCTCCAGATCCAACAGGATTGACCACCTGAATTCTTGGAATATCTACCTTGTAGAAAGTGTCCCCATGTTTTGCAAAAGCACCATTTGCACCAAGTGAAACAATTATCCACTCAATCCCTGCAAATAGAGGCTCTTGAAGAACTTCTTTTAATTCATCCAAATCCTCAGAAACTTCTTTCCCAAGAAGCTGAGACAATTCTTCGTTATTTGGTTTAATAACTGTTGGTTTGTGTGGTGATTCAAGGACAGCCTGAAGAGCTGCACCTGAGCAGTCTAGAACAACTGGTTTGCCTGCTTGATTAGCAAGTTCTACTAAGCTTGCATAGTAGTCAACTGGAAGACCTGCTGGCAGACTACCAGAGATGGCTACTACTTCCACAGTGTCAAGAAGATTCTCGAAATGAACCAAGAAATCTTGCCCTTCTTGTTCCAAAACTTCAGGCCCTTTTTCAAGGATTTCTGTTTGGTTGTCTCCGTGGAGAATAGCGATACAGTTACGAGTTTCTCCTTGAATGGAGAAGAAACGTTTCGTTACTTTATCGTCAATATGCTCTACTAAAAACTCACCAAGTTTACCACCGACCAAACCAGTAGCAACAACAGAATCACCAAATTCTGAAAGCACTCGTGTAACATTGAGACCTTTACCACCAGCTGTCTTGGTCACGTCCACCACACGGTTGACAGTGTCAATTTTTAATTCATCCAAAGGATAAGAAATATCAATGGATGGATTCATTGTGACTGTTAAAATCATGCGTCACCTCTTAGTCGTGGTATTCACCGCGATCCCATTTTTCAAGGAATTCTGTAAAGAAGTTTGCATCTGCTTGATGAGCATTGTGAGTTTCAACGTGCTCAATTTTCGCAATCAATTTTTTGTTTTCTTCTGATGGTTTGTATTCAGCATTGATGAAAGCTTCAATGATATCACACATAAGCAGTTCACCAGTGATTTTACCACCAAAACCAATAACATTGGCATTCAATTGTTCTTTTGCATAAAGAGCTGTTGTCATATCACGAACCAAGGCAGAACGAACTCCTGGGACTTTGTTTACAGCGTTGTTGATACCAACACCAGTACCACAGATACATACCCCAAGATCGGCTTGACCGCTTGTAACAGCTTCACCAACTTTTTTACCAAAGATTGGGTAGTGAGTACGTGTGTGGTCATAAGTACCAAAGTCAATGACTTCATATCCTTTTGATTTCAAAAATTCTGAAACCGCCATTTTTTCATCTGTTACGATGTGGTCACATCCAATTGCAATTCTCATTTTTATCTTACCTTTCTTACTGTAATCTAATTAGCACATTTTGTTCAACATATCAACACGAATTTGGTGACGTCCGCCGTCGTATTTACCGTTAACAAAACCTTTAGCAATATTTTTAGCCAATTCATCACCAACAAGTTGTGCACCCATAGTGATCATACGTGAGTTGTTGTGGCCACGAGTCATATATGCTGAGCGTTCATCTGATACTTCTGCGGCAACCATTCCTTTGATTTTTGTTGCGACCATGAATGGACCAGCACCATAAGCATCAATCACGATACCAAGATTTTGTTCTTCTTTGTTTACTTCTGCGGCAACAGCAAGAGTTACATCAACAAAGTCTTGACCTTCAGCTGTAACATCCACAACGTGGAAGTTTTCTTTTTCCAAGAAGTCTTTCACAACTTCTTTCAATCTCAAACCTGCAGCATCTGCACCGATAACAATAGACATATTGTATACTCCTTTTTATTTTTCTAGGCTAGTAAAGACTTTTATAGTTAGCAGTTTACCTACAAAAGACTTTCTAGCAGTTTAGTGATAAATTTGATTGAATGAGATGAATATCATCTTATCCAAGTCCAGGAAATCAAGTTCCTGGAAACAAACTTTCTCCTCAAAAGAGAATATAACAAGCGATTGTTTGTTTGTTACAAACATCATTTGTTGTTTACAAACATAATATACTCCTATTTATAGAAAAAGTCAACAGTAAATGTTTGTTTTTGTGGTTTTTTATCTAAAATATTTCAATATCAAAGCCAATCTGATCTACTTGACCAGGTTCTAGGAGACGAACGTTTTTCTTATCTTCTAAATGATCTCCTTCTTCAAGAGATGTTGACAAGCCAGACCATGGTTCAAACGCAATGAAAGGTCCCTTATTCAAAGTTGACCAGATAATGAGATTTGAAAACTCTTGGAAGTGTACTTTTAATCCCTTCTCATGCTTACGAGAACGAAGGGCAATTGTTCTGGATTGCAACTCATCCAAAGTCACTGCATCAAGACTAAACAGATCGTAACTGAGATCCACTTCCTTTTGTGAATCCAACCATGGACTTCTATCTTGAAAGTCTAACATGCCAGTTTCTGGGAAAGGACGGGGAACAGAGCAAGTCTCTTCTTTCTCAAACTCTAAATAGTAATCTTCATAAGTTTCGCCATCTAGCAGAGGGCAATTAAAGCCTGGATGTCCACCAATAAAGTATGGCATGACCTTGCTAGTTTCTTTATTGAAGACTTTGTATTGAGTACGAACAGTCTTGCCGGTCACTAGATAAGTGATTTCAAGACGGAAATGATAAGGGTAGTTTTGATAAGTATTCTCATCATCTTCGATAGCAAAGGTTACGCTGTTTTCTGTTTGATCAACTAAGTCAAATTCTTTTTTACGGACCAAACCATGACGAGGAATGTTTCCTTTCGTCTCCGTTCCATCTTCGTGACTGTAGAAGGCTGTATCTTCTCTTAAAGAGCCGCAGATTGGAAAAAGTACTGGCGCTTGTCCACTCCAGTAAGCGGCATCTCCTTGCCACAAATACTCAATGCCTTCTCGATCCTTGATCGACGACAAGGCGCCACCTAAGGTTTTAAACTGGACCGTTAACTGATCTGATTTTATTTCAATTACCATAATATTCTCCAACTATTTTTAGATCTTTATATAAAAAACTAGGTTGCCACTCCCAATGTAGGAAATTAACAACCTAGTTTTCACAATTTACATTTTATAGGAGCGAATTATTTAGCATTTGCTGCGTATTCTTCGTTACGTTTGATCATTTGTTTTCTATACCAAGCAAAGATACCTACATAGAATACAAGGAAGACTGCCGCACCAAGGATTGCTTTGATATCACCTGTTGTAGCATTACCGATTGCCCAACCAAATAGTTTTTCAATTGGTCCTTCAAGAGTTGAGTGGGTAATCAATTGAGTTTGGCTCACACCTTCTGGGAAGGCACCTACACCTTTAGCAAGTTCTGTCGCGAATGGTGCGATAAGAGTACCAGAAAGAAGGAAGAGAGGCAACAAGAGTGTTCCGAAGATAATCATACGGAGCAATTTACCACGTGTAACAACCAAGAGAGCTGGAGTCACACCCATGGCGATGATACCTGCAAGTGGCAAGATACCATTTCCTACGTTTGAAAGAAGCACTGCTTCAATCAACATGATTGGTGCAAGTACGTTGGCACAAGCCCAGATTTCAGCACGACCAGCGATGAAAGGCCAGTCAAGACCGATGTTGAATTTACGTCCTTGAAGACGTTTAGTAGCAACGTTTGTAATACCTTGTGAAAGTGGTTCTACAGCTGCGATGAACCAAGATCCGATAAGTGAGAAGAGCTCCAAGCAGACACCGGCAGTCAAACCAAGGCTCAACCAACCTTTAATGACAAGTTCCCATTTATCGGCTCCTTCTACACCTGCAACTGGGTGTGGAGTACCCATCAAACCAATAACGATACCAAGAATGAAACCGATGAAGAATTTAGATCCCCAGAAACCGATTTTCTTGTTCAATTTTGCAGCGTCAAAGTCGTATTTATCAAGACCTGGCAATACTTTATCAAAGATCTTATCCAAAACCATGATAACTGGGTTCATCATGTAGTTCATGTGAGTTGAAGTCATTGGTGATGAACTTGGTGCGTTAAGAAGGTCGTCAAATGTTGGTTTCATCAAGTCAGAGTTGATGATTTTCAAGACACCGACAAGGACAACTGCAGCAGTCGCGATGAATAGTGAAACCCCTTGGCTAACTCCATTGTTGTCTGCGTACCATTTGATCAAAAGACCAGTGATTGACAAGTGCCAGATATCGAAGATATCGACATCAAGTGTGTCCGTTTTCTTCATAGCAAGCATCACAACGTTGACAATCAACATCACAAGCAAGAAGTAAAGTGTCCAAGCAGATCCCCAAGTAATCGTAGCAAGTGGTGCCCAACCAACGTCAGTGATGTTTAACTGAATACCTGTGTTTTCAACGAATTTCGCAAGTGATGCTGAGAAAGCTCCGTTAAGCATACCGATGATGGCACCGATACCAGTAAGGGCGATGGCAAGTTTAATACCACCTTCAAGCGCTTTGGAGAATTTCACTCCAAATAGTAAGGCCAATACTGTCAAGATGATCAGCATGATGATAGGACCACCCATTTCCAAGACTGGCTTGAAAATCTTATTGGCTAGTTCGATAATGACATCCATAATAGTTCCTCCCGTTTTTTTAGTTATATGAATGTTAACAAGATAAAGAATAAATTAGCTTAATCCGTGTTCTTTAATAGCTGCTTCAATATTGTCAAATACTGGAGCGCTCATTGCAGGAATACGGAACAAGATTGGTCCAGCTTCGATTACTGGAATACCTGGTTCAAAACCAAGATCTGTTGCAGCGATCGGAGTAAAGATATCGTAACCTTTCATAAGGTCTTCGTTCACATCTTTAACCATGACTGCATCACAGTGAACGTCATATCCACGGCTTGAAAGTTCTTCTTCTAGAGCACTTTTAATTTGGTGACTTGAGTTAACACCTGCACCGCAGGCAGCAAGAATTTTAATCATTTGGATTTCCTCCGATTTTATATTTTAATAGACAAGATTAAGCGGTTGCTTCAGCAATGTAAGCATAAAGTTTTTCTGGTTCGGAAATTTTTGATAGATCTTCCAGATGTCCATTTCCTGTGAAAAAGTCCATCAACTGAGCCAGAATATTTGTTTGACTTGAACTTGAGTTGTTAATGATAAAGAAGAGTAGGGATACTTCTACTTCCTTATCAGGAGCTATCATATTGTGAAAAGTTACTGGTTTTTCTAATCGAACAACCACTACTTTCTCAGCTAGATTATGAACAATATCTGTATGAGGAATCGCCACATTTGGCAAGTCCTTACCTAGAAATTCCATATCTAAGCCAGTTGGAAATGACTTTTCACGCGTGATCAAGGCTTCACGATAAGTTGGAGTGACAATTTCTCGTTCTTCCAACAAGCTTGCTACCTGATCAAAGAGTTGTTCTTGATTATCCGCTTCTAAGCAAAACACCAGGTTTTTGTCAAAGAAATGATCTAATCCCATAACATTTTCCCTTCTTTCAATTATCTTTTATGCTATAAGTATAACACTATATGAAATCGTTGTCAATAATTTTTGTTTTATTTTGTTCATTTTTTTATAATTTTTGTTTCATTCAAAGAATACAATCAATATCAAACATTCTTGTTATAAAATACACAAAAAAAGAAGGCTCAAGCCTTCTTCTCTTTCCTTACTCAATAGTAGATAAAATCTCTTCTAACTTATGGTAATCTTTTACACTATCAATTTCATAGATGCTATTTCCTTCTAATTCTTCGACATAGACATCCAATTCTTTGATATTATCCTTAACCATGTTATCCCAGTAGAGATCAACAAATTCACCACTTTCGTAAGCTTTGTCAATAAAGCCAACAATCTTCTCAGCAGTTGGTGCATCCCAGAATGAAACTCCACTCAGAATGCGACCAGCCTTGCTGTCAACAATAATATCTTGAACCTTGCAGTCATCACCGTAAACCAAGAACCACTCGTTGGTACAGTCTTCGCGATAAACACTGAAATAGGTAGAACGTTTAAGATCATTTCGAAACATATTTTTGAAAAGATAGTTATCTGCATCAATGACATAGCTGTTAGCCAAATCTTCTTTTACTAGATAAAGTGAGTAAAAGTTATTGTAATCAGCATACTTGTCGTTAAAGACTAAACGGACACCATATTTTTCTTTTAGGTAGTCAAATTGTTCCTTGAGGTAACCGACAACGATGATAATCTCATCAATTCCTCTCTCTTTCAAAAACTCAATTTGGTATTCTACCAAGGGTTTTTGATTAACCTTAACCAAAGCTTTTGGGGTATTTTCAGTCATAGGGCGCAGACGAGTTCCTAAGCCCGCTGCTAAAATAATCGCTTTCACACGAATCTCCTTTATTCTTTAATAATAATATAAACACCAGCCATAACAATAAGTGAAGTGATAATTGTCAGCATATCTAGCGGTGCACCCAAGAAAATAACTGCAAATAAGACAGTCCAGACTACATAGCTCACATTCAAACCTGTTGCTTTCGCAGGTTGTAAGCGATTAATGGCGATATAATAAGCTAAATAGGAAATCATATCAAAGGCCGCAAAGACAATCAAGAGGCCGAATAATTGCCCATCTGCCACTTCTGCAAATGAATGGTGAGAAAAGAGCACAATCACTAGATAGGATAAGAATGAGGTTACTTGTCGGATTAACAAGGCTTCAATTTCACTTAAATCACTTTCCATAGCATAGGAGCTGAGAACACTTTCACTCCCCCAGGCAATGGCACAGATAAGGGCACAAAGAATCCCAATGTAAAACGAGTTAACTTGTTCAACCTTGTAGGTTTGAGCAATGATCGCTGCAATAATCAAGAAAACACCAAATACTGTATTCTTTGAAACCTTGTGTTTCAAAATGAAGAAGGCTAGCAAAACTGAAACTGCTGGGTAAATAGCCGATACAGATGAAGCTAGTGAACTACCAATATATTTAACCGCATAAAGATTGGCCTGCATACCTATTGGTCCTGCTAGCAAAGCTCCGATAATAACACTTACATTTCGAATATTTAGAAAGATTGACAAGCGAACCTTCCCTTCTCTAATCAAGAGAAAAGCTAATAAAATAAAGATACTCAAGAAGTCATGTGCCGCTGCCACCACAAAGGGTGAAAGATTTGTAAAAATTGAAAAGATATAAGCACTGATTGTTAGGCCTAATCCCCAGAAGATACCTGAGAGCAGACCGAAAGAAACACCATTTTTATTCTTCATCCTAACCTCCATAATAGGTCAAACCGTCAACAGCTCTTTGGTAACGACTCACACCATAATCTCCAAAGTCAGCACCTTGAGCCTCTTTGTACACTGTCCACAAACTCCAGATGGTATCTTGCAAAATTTTATAGATTCGAATCTTTTCACGAGATACTGGAGTTTTGTCACTTTCATAATAAGCAAGGAAATCTTCTTCTTCCTGATTTGTAAAGTCAGACTCCAAAAAGAGAGCTGCCAAGTCCCACATTGGATCATTCATGGAAGAGTATTCCCAATCAATCAAATACAAGCGACCTTGAGGTGACTCGATAAGGTTTTCTGGAACCAAATCGATATGACAAGACTTTCTGTCAACACCCAAATCAGCCAATCTTTTCTCTAGCAAGAATACTTCTTTTCTCACAGCTTCATAATTGGCGTAAGGGATATTTCCCTCAATCAAGGATTCGTATTTTTTGATTTCTTCAAAAGGTGCAAATTCCCCTCTTAGTTCTTTACCTGATGCATGAATGGTCTGTAGAATCGGGGCAATCTTTTCAAACTTGGTCTTAATCGAAGTAGAATCAAGCGTTGTTGCAGAATCAATGTACTCATTTACCTTGATTCCTGACTCAATATCAAAAAGATAATTCTTGACATCGAGATTCAAATCTTTCAACAATTCAAGATTGTATTTTTCATCTTGACGATTGATGAGCTTTTCGGTCCCTTTTCCGAAAAATTTAACGATATACTGCTTATTAGTTGTCTTGGCCAAATAGTTTTGGTTGGTCATGCCTCCCAGTTGTTCAACGCTGAGGACTTCCTCTTCTTCAGATAGTAAAGAAGAAATTTTTTCTTTGATGAGTTTCTCCACAATTAACCTCCATCTTCTATACTTCCCACTTGAATACTGTTTTAAAAGCAGTATTAAGGTCTGTAGCAAAGACACGATGAATGTCCTTGATTTCTCTCACAGGCTCTTCAACATAAAGGATATTCTTCAGACGATTCGCAAACTTTTTGACTTCCATCATCTGTATTGCATTTTCAAAATCAATCCGTCCAGATCGAGACGAACCGACCAATAATAAACCTTTTTCTAAAGAGTCTCGCGTATTGATATTAACCTTGTACTCGCTCACTCCCATCATGAGAATCGTTCCCTGAGGTCGAATGTAACGAATTAAATCATTGATAGCTGGACCTGTACCATCACCACCACAACACTCAAATCCATGATCAAAGGTCAAATCCTCTGGTATATTGTCAGTAATGTAGCACTCTTTTGCAAAAGAGAAGAGCTCTAGTTTTTCCCAATGGCGACCAATTACGATAATCTCTGCTTCTGGTAGATTGTAATTGATAATATTGGCAACCACAAAAGCCAAACTACCATCTCCAATAACAGCGATTCGCTCTCGTTTGCTGTGGGCAAGATTTAAGAAACGATTCATGGCATGCATACCCACACTCACAAACTCGGTAATGGCAGCGACTGTGTCCTCAATGTCATTATAAGACACAACACGATCTTTTGGTAGAGAGACAAATTCTCTCATAAAGCCATCATAACCACTAGATAGGAAGTAGGTTCCAGTCATGTAGTTTTCGTAGAACTCTTTGTCACTCTGCATAGGCGGTTGATTTGGAATCATAACTACCTTTTGACCGACTTCATAAGTCCCAGTTGGATCTGAAATAACAGTTCCACAAGACTCGTGAATCATAGCCATAGGAAGTTTTTTAGCCAATATCTTTGGATCACGCTTCCCTTGATAGTAACGTTGATCCGCATGACAAACCGCCATATAATTTGGACGAATCAGGATATGATTCTCCTGATCAATGTCCTCTTCTTGGTATTTTACATTGATAAACTTTGGTTTGGTCAGTTGATAAATTTGATTAATCATAGCCTTAGTCTTTCTCAATCATGCTTTTCGCGATTTTCAAGTCTGTCACCGTTGTGATTTTAAGGTTTGAATATTCCCCTTTAGCTAGGGCAACGTCTTTCCCTTTTATAACAAAAATCTTACATGCATCCGTCAGAATTTCTTTTTCTTGATCAGATAGGGAACCATACAAATCCATGAAATCCTTGCAGCGGAAGGTTTGAGGTGTTTGACCTTGATAAAGGTGAGCACGATTTGGAATATCCGTGATAAACTGACCATTTGTACTTTCAACAATGGTATCAACCGCTTCTACTACTGTGTCAACCGCATCATGATTTTGGGCGAGTTTGATATTGTCCTGAATCATGCGAAGTGTGATAAATGGACGAACAGAGTCGTGGGTAATCACGATATCTTCTGGAGTGATTGGACGATAGGCATCAATGGCTTCTATAATCTTCTCAATACTGGTATTGCGATCAGCCCCACCCTTGGTAATGATGATGCGATCCTTGTGGAGAGAAAGATACTTGTCAACCAAGTCCTCAGCGTGTGACACCCAGTCTCCATGAACTCCAACAACAATTTTTTCAATACTTGGTTCTAAGACGAATTTTTCAATTGTGTGGATCAAAATAGGTCGATCACCCAACTCCAAGAATTGTTTTGGTAAATTACTGATTCCCATGCGTGTGCCAGTTCCTCCGGCTAGGATTCCTGCATAGATCATTTATATTCTCCTTTAGTTTATTCTAAAAAACTCATTACCATCTATTATATCATAATCTGCCTCCATCATGAAGAAAAGATAGAGCACCATTTAGTTGAACTAACACACTATTTATCGTAAAAAGTGAACAATTTGTAACTAAATCTGAAAAGATCAAAACAAATTAAGAAAGAAAAATAGATTATCCTCTATATCCTCCGTTTAACGTTCGGTTAACATAGAGTTCTTTAGAATATAATATAAACCTTAAAGAAAACTTAAACACATTTTTTTAAATACAAAAATAAGCTAGGAAAAACGTAAGATTCTTTTTTAGTAATTTTAAGATGTCGATTGTTTAAGCTATTCTCAACAAGATAACAAACTATTATTAGACTTTTAATCCTAAAATTGTTAAAATAAAAAGGAAAATAATAGAAAAAGGAAACTGTAAACCGCTATGATGAATATGCAAAACATGATGCGTCAAGCACAAAAACTTCAAAAACAAATGGAACAAAGTCAAGCAGAACTTGCTGCTATAGAATTTATTGGAAAATCTGCTCAAGACCTTGTCCAAGCAACATTAACTGGAGATAAGAAAGTTGTAAGCATCAACTTTAACCCAGCCGTCGTTGACCCAGAAGACCTTGAAACTCTTTCTGACATGACTGTTCAAGCTATCAATGCTGCGATAGACCAAATCGACGAAACGACTAAGAAGAAACTTGGTGCTTTCGCTGGAAAATTGCCTTTCTAATCCATAAGAAAAGAGAAACGAATGTTTCTCTTTTTTCTTAGAAGTCAAAAAATTCCATGGCTTTCTTAAGAATCAAATCAGTGTATTCAGGGTCATCCTGAGCCATCAATACCTGTGACTGTACCATTTCTAGGTCATCTGTTATCATACCGTTGGCTCCTAGGCGAATGGCTTTGTCGAAAGCGTCAGAACCATTAACAGTCCATACATATAACCTTTGATCTGTTGTCCAAAGTTTATTAACAAAGTACTCATCCAAGGTTGAATATTCCATGGTATAACCAGTTGCCTTTGTTCTTGGGAAGATACTGTTATAAGGCATAATAAAGTAGGACGGAATCTCAGAATCATAATTCAAAACCTTATCAATCACCTGGTAATCAAGGGATTGAATCTGGTGCCCATATTTTTTGATGGTCGTCCCATATTTTTCAAGGAAATGTTCCATCATTTGAGGGCTATCTTTTCTACTGGTTTTAATCTCAATCAGCAATCTTTGGTTTAAAGCATTGGCGCGTTCCAGATAAGCGTCGAAACTTGAAATCTTTGTCTGATAACCATTCTCGTAAATATCTGTATTTGTTAATTCATCTAGAGTCAAATCTTGCGGCGTAGCATTAATACCTGTTAAATTTTTGAGGTTGGCATCGTGCATCATTACAAACTGACCATCCTTGGTTTCCTGGATATCCATTTCAATCAAATCTGGTTTTAGTTGAGCTGTTTTCTCTAACGACTCGACTGTATTCTGAACTCCGTTTTTATTGGAAACTCCTCTGTGAGAAATAACCAAAGGGGTACTCGTGTCAGGAGACTCAAGATAGATATAACCCTCTAAAGCAAAAACGATACTAGCGCAGCCCATTACTCCCCATCTCATCAAATGGTCTTTCTTCCTTCTTGGCATGATTTCAAGTTCTTCACCAGTTAAAAATGAAACAAATTTAACGAGAAAATAAGTCAAGGTCATATAATGGAAGTTCTTTATCAAAACATAATTGATTACCCCTAGGACTAGGGATTCTTTATGAGTTAATTCATCCATTACAACTTGAGCAAACAATATGGGAATCAAGAGTAGAAAGAAAAAGAGGTAGGTTTTAATGATAATGAGAAGCAAGTTCCAAGCATAAAAGATAACGTGTTTTTTTGTCTTTTGCAGACTATATTTCACTCCCTCTCTCACTGTTTTCTTTTCAAAGAGAATCTTGGGAAGAGCAAACATGAAACGAACTGAAATATAGAGTAAAATCCAAGCAGAGGACAGAATCAGCAGACCAACTAGCCAATACTTATCTTCAAGGTAGGTAACGATAAAATCTGGAATAATAATCTTATTAAGGTAATAGATTTTTAAAATTTTCCTGATGAAAGGAAAAAGCATAGCTACGTAAAAGAAGACAAAGGCCATTTTACAGAAACTGAATCGTTTCATAAATAGAAAACTCTGTTGAAAGACTTTTCGACTATACTCAATCAAGGTTCTCTTTTCATGGTAGAGAAGGTGACGCGCCCCAATGAATAAAAGACAAATCTGAAAATAAGCAACCAAGAGATTGATTGCAATTAAGATGAGAAAGGCTAAACTGACAAAAGGTGAGCCTTGAATAATAGCAAGAAAGTTATTGTAAGAAATAAACAAATAGCCTGTTTGTCTGAGCAACATCCCTGCAATCCAAGAATTCAATGGTAGCCAGACAAACTCAACCATCATAAATATCAAGAAAAATAGAAATAAAATCTTATCTAGGTTATAGTATATCTTCCTAAAACCTAGCTTCTTAGGTTTTTCAGGTTTCATAGGCACTCCTAGTCTAAAAATTGGGATAAATCTAAGCTACCGAAAGGATTATTCATAGAAAAACTACTCTGGTCTTCTATTAATAGCTTTCCTTCATCCGATTCCAAAAAGGCTTCGTAGACACGCGCTGTCATACGGGCATCCTCTAAACTGTTATGAGACTTCCCGTGAAAGCCTAAAAAATTTGCAACAGTTTGCAATTTAAGATTGGCTATGCCGTGTAAATCAGAACTACGGCGTTCAAAAGCCTCCTCATATAGATCAACCTTATACTGGTCACGATAATCAATACCATGCTCCAAGAGAATAGGTAAATCACTCTTAGCTGCATTGTAGCCAACGATTGGTGATTTGCCAACAAAGGCCTGAAAATCTTTTAAAACTTGCTCTACTTTCGGCGCATCTTTCAATGTTTCAGCTGTGATCCCAGTCAAACCATTGATAAAACTCTTCAATGGGGCTGTAGTATAAACATAAGAATCAAAAGCAGCACTTTCTTGTCCATCTTGAAAGCGGACTGCTGATACTTGAATTAAATGAGTAACCCCATCGTGTTGATTAAACTCTAAATCAAAGGCAATATAATCTCGTAATTTTTCCATTTTTCCCTCAATTTCGACTCGATTTTAACTATAAATAATAAAAGAAGCCATTAGGTTAGCGAATAACCCAAACAGCTTCTTTATTTTCCTCCAAACAGGCGAGCAAAAAAGCCTTTTTTAGTTGCTTGGACTTCTTCTTTTGCTTGGTCCAACTCTAGTTTCAAGGTTTCTTGATCCTTCATGGCTTGAAGAGTTAACTGTTGTTGTTGATCCAACTGTTTGTCCTTCTCTGCAATCTGACGGTCTTTGATGCGCATCTGCTCATCTTTTTCTGCCAACTGCTGGTCCTTGGCCTTGAGTTGCTCGTACAATCGAAGAATTTCAGCATTCTTCTCATCGACCAAGATTTCCATCAGTTCGCGTTGTTTTACATCGTCACTGACTGGCTCATCTTCAAAAATCGTTTTTTTGTAGATTTCTTCAAGCTTGATTAAGCCACTTCGAGTAACTACAGTTACACCTTTGTCATTTTTTTTCGTGTCCTCTTCTGGAAGTTCTTTGACACGATTGTTGATTGCTTGACGAGATAGACCTAAGACCTCTGCAATCTCACTGACGGTCATTTCAATACTCATAATATCCTCTGAAACGTTTTCTAGCTTTTCTTTATTTAAATCTTATCATAAGCTAGATAAACTGTCAAATTTCCGCTTAATCCAAAGCCTTTAAAAAGGCTAGTAAGACTTGGGCAGAACGACGTCCAGCTTCAATGATAAACTCATCAAATGAGATAGAGGCCTCGTGATTGGCATTGTCACTCATAGCTCGAATGACTAGGAAAGGTAAGCCAAGAGCCTGAGCTGCCTGAGCAATGGCTGCACCCTCCATCTCAACAGCTAGAACATCTGGAAAGTGGGATTTGATACTAGCAATCTTATCTTCCCCAGCTATAAAACTGTCTCCTGTAGCAATAAAGCCTAGGTGCCATGTCTGCTCTAATTGAGATAAAATTGTTTGAATCCTAGTGATAAAGTTCTTATCGGATTCAAAGTAAAGAGGCTGACCAGCCATCTGACCATAAGCATAGCCAAAAGCAGTCACATCCACATCATGATAAGCTAGTTTATCCGCAATCACGACATCACCAACGGCAATCTCTTCGGCAAGAGCCCCTGCTGATCCTGTATTGATGATGGCTTCTACTTGAAAATGGTCAGCTAGAACAGCTACACTCATAGCCGACATGACCTTCCCAATCCCACTCTGAACTAGGACAACTTCTGCCTTGCCAATAGTACCAGTATAGTAGGTATTTCCCAAGACCTGAACTTCTTGAGCTTTGTCCAAATTCTGAGTCAGATATACAAGCTCTTCCGGCATGGCAGCAATGATTCCAATTTTCATTTCATGTCCTTTCAATTACAAGAGTTTCATCGCCAAAATTAATAAAATCAAGAGTAGGATGACTGCAAATAAGATGCGATTGAGTTTCGAATTAAAAACATTTCTCTTCGTGTTCTCAATACGACGGCTCTTATGAATCGTTGGCTCTACTTCGATTGTTAAGGTATCTTGACTAAAACCGTGGTCTCTAGAACGTGAATAACCAAAATGTTGTGAAGACGTTGGTAGGATCTTTGTTTCCTCATCATCTTGAAGAGGTGGTCCTGATATTTTCTCACCACGGTTGGCACGTTCAATCATTTCATCTGTTAATAAAGGTTTTCCCATGGGTTGCTCCTCTATTTCTTTTGTAGTTCCCAGTACTGGATTGCCATGATAGTCTTGGCATCACAGATATGACCTGACTGGATCAGGTTCTTGGCATCCTCTAGATTCACTTCTAGAACTTCCAAGGTTTCATCATCGTCTTGCGGACGAGGATTATCTACCTTAGTCAAATCACTTGCAAGGTAGAGTTTCAATTTTTCGTTACAAAAACCAATCGCAGAATAGAAATCGTACAACAGTTCTAACTTAGCCGTGTAGGCAACTTCTTCTTCCAATTCACGAAGTGCAGCTGCCATTGGATCTGCATTTTCACCAGTTTCCAGTTTTCCTGCGGGAATCTCATAAGAAACAGCCTCGATGGCTTTCCGATATTGCTTAACAAGTACAATTTTATCCTCAGCTGTCACAGCTAGAACACAAACAGCTCCATTGTGAAAAATTAAATCACGTTGGGCAGTACCTTTGCCTTCTGGCAGTTCTACCTGATCTTGCACCAGTTTAAAGATAGGGCCTTGATAGATTTCTTTTCGACTAAGCGTTTTTTCTTCAAATTCCATAATCGACTCCTACTGGTTCTTAGGATGATGAGGCAAGCGCCTTGCGTACTCATCCTTGTTAACTTGTCGTCCACGTCCAACTGCGATAGCATCCGCAGGTACATTCTTGGTAATGGTTGAACCAGCTCCAACAAGAGAATTATCTCCAAGTTCTACAGGGGCGATGATGGTTGAATTTGATCCAACAAAGACATTGTTGCCAATGACAGTTTTGTATTTATTTTTGCCATCGTAGTTTACTGTAATCGTACCAGCACCAAAGTTAACATGGCTGCCTACTTCACTGTTTCCGATATAGGTTAAATGACCTGCCTTGGTATTTTCACCGATTGAAGAACCTTTAACTTCTACGAAGTTTCCAATATGAACTTGGGAAGCTAGGCTTGAACCTGGTCGGATATGGGCATAAGGACCTACAGTCACGCCATCTGAAACTGTACTTTCCTCTATCATGGAATTCGTAATCACAGCCCCAGCTCCAATATTACTATCTACAATATAAGTTCCATTTGTTAAAATAGTCTCCGCACCAATCTTCGTTTGACCTTTCAAGGTAACGTTGGCTTCGATTTGGACCTCAGGAGCAATCTCAACATCAATGTCGATGTAGGCTACTTCTGGATTGACAAAGCTAACACCATTAACCATGTGCTTTTGATTGATACGACGGCGCATCACTGCTTCCGCAGTCGCAAGAGCTACACGGTCATTTACCCCAAGACTTTCATCAAAATCCTTGAGAGTATAGGCCCCAACCTTCTCACCACCCTCACGGAAAATACCAATCACATCAGTAATATAGTATTCTCCTTGGGCATTGTTGGTGTTGATATTTTTAAGAGCTTCAAAAAGACGTTGGTTATCAAAAACGTAAGTTCCTGTATTGATTTCCTTGATTTGTTTTTCAAAATCAGTCGCATCCTTCTGCTCAACAATACGAAGAACTTCTGCATTATCGTTACGGACAATTCGACCGTATCCAAAAGGATTTGCCGCTTCAGCTGTCAAGATCGTCGCAACATTTTTGTGATTGATATGGAAATCCAAGAGATTTTTCAAGCTTTCACCCGTAATCAGAGGCGTATCCCCAGCGATAACCAAAGTATGACCAGAGCAATTTTTCAAAATTGGCTCTGCCATCATGACAGCATGACCAGTTCCTAACTGTTCAGACTGAGTTACAAAGTCTGTCTGTCCAGTCAAGACTTGTTCAACTAACTCAGCCTTGTGACCCACTACAGTGACTGTTTTTTCAGGTTGAATAGCACCAACACTACGAAAAACGTGTTCCAACATTGAAATTCCTGCTACTTTATGAAGTACCTTTGGAAGATCTGATTTCATGCGAGTGCCTTTACCCGCTGCTAAAATAATGGCATAATTTGACATAATCTTCTCTTTTCTCTAGAAATTCCCTTTTATTATACCATAATTTAGTTTCTTAGGAGTAAACAAACAAGGAAATAGGGATAAGAGACTGTTATATTCACTTTTTACGATGTTTTCTTTGATTTTTTTATTTATTTACGTTAAACTAATTAAATATGAGAAAAAAGATTAATCCAGCTATTATTTTTACTTTATTTACTATATTTATAGCTATTTTGATCCTCAATAAACCAACCTATGAAGACCATCCTGTCAAGTCAAAACCCAATGCAGTCCAGGTTGAAAATCAGGCCTTGCATAATCTTGACAAACCTATTATTGATGTTTCTGGTTGGCAAAGACCTGAGGAAATCAACTATGATACCTTGTCTCAAAATATTTCTGGTGTTATTGTTCGCGTTCACAATGGGGCTCAACATACTGAAAAAAATGATGCGGCTTATGCCAATGGTATCGATAAAGCCTATAAAAGTCATATTACAGAATTTCAAAAGCGTAATGTCCCAGTTGGAGTCTATGCCTATCTAGCTAGCCCCAGCAAGGAAGAAATGGAAAAAGCCGCTGAAGTTTTCTATAATGCTGCTTCTCCTTACAACCCTAGTTACTACTGGCTTGACGTTGAAGAAAAAACAATGTCCGATATGAACGAGGGGGTTGAAGCTTTTAGGGCTAAACTAGAAGCGCTCGGTGCTAAAAATATCGGAATTTACATTGGTGTTTATTTTATGCAAGAGCATAGCATCAATACAGAGAAGTTCTCTGCTGTCTGGATTCCATCTTATGGAACAGACTCTGGTTACTTTGAAACCACTCCTAATACTGACTTAGACTACGATCTCCATCAGTATACTTCAAAAGGAAGAATTGCTGGTTTTGAGCATCATTTAGATATTAACCTGATTTCTACTTTGAAGGAAAAAGAAGAAACCTTCAGAAAGCTATTTTTAAGACCATAAAACAAGTGAAAATCGTAACTTTTTTACTTGTTTTTTCATTTTTTTGCTGTCTGTGTTATAATTGTTAGAATAGAGAAGAATTTTATGAAATTGAGGATTTTATGATGTTTTCATGGATTGTACGAGTTATTAAAGGAATCGTCATCGCCTTAGGATTTATCCTACCTGGAATTTCTGGTGGTGTTCTGGCAGCTATTTTGGGAATTTACGAGCGAATGATTTCTTTTCTGGCTCATCCCTTTAAGGATTTTAAAGAGAATGTCCTATACTTTATCCCAGTAGCAATCGGGATGTTGCTAGGCATTGGTTTATTTTCTTATCCAATCGAGTATCTGCTAGAAAATTACCAAGTCTATGTTTTATGGAGTTTTGCTGGAGCTATCATCGGTACGGTTCCTAGCCTCCTTAAAGAATCTACTCGGGAATCTGATCGTGATAAGATCGACCTAGTCTGGTTCTGGACCACCTTTATCCTTTCAGGTGTCGGGCTTTATGCACTAAACTTTGTTGTTGGTTCTCTCAGTGCTAGTTTCGCTAGTTTCATCTTAGCGGGTGCTCTTTTAGCTTTAGGTGTCTTGGTGCCTGGTTTAAGTCCTTCAAATCTACTGTTGATTTTAGGACTGTACGCTCCAATGCTAACTGGTTTTAAGACCTTTGATTTATTCGGAACCTTCCTTCCTATCGGAATTGGTGCAGGTGCAACCCTCATCATTCTTTCAAAATTAATGGACCACGCCTTGAACAACTACCACTCCCGTGTTTATCACTTTATCATTGGGATTGTTCTTTCAAGTACTCTCTTAATTTTGATTCCAAATGCTGGAAATGCTGAAAGTATCCAATACTCTGGACTCTCCATTGTGAGCTATGTTCTCGTTGCTTTCTTCTTTGCGCTTGGAATTTGGCTTGGTATCTGGATGAGTCAGTTGGAGGATAAGTATAAATAATGGCAAAAAAAGTCAAGATTAAAAAAACCTTGGTCGAACAAATCTTGACCAAGGCAGGTATTGACCATACTGGTATTCAAATCAATGCGCTTGAAGGAGAACTTCCTCCTGAATACGACAGAAACCAAATCTATAAAACCTTGGCTCTTTTGGGAGATAAAACAGGACCGATTATTGGAATTGTTCCCATAACAGAACACCTCGCCGAGAAAAAACTAGCAAAAGTTTCTGCTAATAAAAAAGTCAACATGATTCCTCAAAAAGATCTGGAAAAAACGACAGGCTATATTCATGGGGCTAATAACCCCGTCGGCATTCGCCAAAAACACAATTATCCTATTTTTATTGATCAGACTGCTTTGGATTTAGACCAAATGATTGTCTCTGCTGGGGAAGTCGGACATAGCATCATAATACGCCCTCGAGACTTAGCCAGTTTTGTAAAAGCGGACTTTGCTGACATCTTGGAGGAAAGTAAGTAATGAAACTCTATTTTGTCCGTCATGGTCGCACTGTCTGGAATCTTGAAGGACGTTTTCAAGGTGCTAGTGGTGACTCTCCCCTTCTTCCAGAGTCCATTGACGTTTTAAAACAACTGGGGCAGTATCTCAAGGAAATTCCTTTTGATACGATTTATTCTAGTGATTTACCCAGAGCAGTTAAGTCTGCTGAAATTATCCAGAGTCAACTCCAATCCCCTTGTCCTTTGAAGAGCATTCCTGACCTACGTGAATGGCAACTTGGCAAACTAGAGGGATTAAAAATTGCTACGCTCAATGCCATCTACCCACAACAAATCAAGGCCTTTCGCTCTAATCTGGCCCAGTTTGATACGAGGATGTTTGAAGCCGAATCTCTCTACTCTACGACTCAGCGTACTATTCGATTTATCAAATCTCTGAAAGAAAGTCCGGCTGAAAACATTCTGATTGTCGGGCATGGGGCAAATCTCACTGCTAGCCTACGCACTCTCTTAGGCTATAAAGAGGCTCACCTTCGCAAAGATGGAGGCTTGGCCAATGCTAGTCTGACAGTTTTAGAGACCGATGATTTTGAAACCTTCACTCTGGAAAGATGGAATGACACTTCCTATCAAGAAAAATAATGGAACTTGATCTTAATAGTCAAGTTCTTTTTAGTTTTCAAAGAATATCCGTGAATTTCTCTGCTATTTATGATAAAATGGGAGTATCGCAAAAAATGACTCATCGTATCAAATTTTGAGTAAAATTAGGAGGAACCCATGTCTACAGAACATATGGAAGAACTAAATGACCAGCAGATCGTTCGCCGTGAAAAAATGGCTGCGCTCCGTGAGCAAGGAATCGATCCCTTCGGAAAACGTTTTGAACGTAATGCTAACTCTCAAGAACTAAAAGACAAATTTGCAGAACTTGATAAAGAACAATTACATGAATTAAACGAAACTGCTACAATCGCAGGTCGCTTGGTTACCAAACGTGGAAAAGGGAAAGTTGGCTTTGCCCATCTCCAAGACCGTGAAGGACAAATCCAAATCTACGTTCGTAAAGACGAAGTCGGTGAAGAAAACTACGAAATCTTTAAAAAAGCAGACCTTGGTGACTTCCTCGGTGTCGAAGGTGAAGTCATGCGTACCGACATGGGAGAGCTCTCTATCAAGGCAACACATATCACTCACTTGTCTAAAGCACTTCGCCCACTTCCAGAGAAATTCCACGGTTTGACAGACGTTGAAACAATTTACCGTAAACGTTACCTTGACTTGATTTCTAATCGTGAAAGCTTTGAGCGCTTTGTCACTCGTTCAAAAATCATCTCTGAAATCCGTCGTTACCTTGACCAAAAAGGCTTCCTTGAAGTAGAAACACCTGTCCTCCATAACGAAGCTGGTGGTGCTGCTGCTCGTCCATTTATCACACACCACAATGCCCAAAACATTGATATGGTGCTTCGTATCGCGACGGAACTTCACTTGAAACGCCTTATCGTTGGTGGTATGGAACGTGTCTACGAGATTGGTCGTATCTTCCGTAACGAAGGAATGGATGCTACTCATAACCCTGAGTTTACTTCTATCGAAGTTTACCAAGCTTATGCTGACTTCCAAGACATTATGGACTTAACTGAAGGTATTATCCAACACGTTGCTAAAGCTGTTAAAGGCGATGGTCCAGTTAACTACCAAGGAACTGAAATCAAAATTAACGAACCATTTAAACGTGTTCACATGGTGGATGCTATCAAAGAAATTACTGGTGTTGATTTCTGGCAAGACATGACTTTCGAGGAAGCAAAAGCTATCGCTGCTGAGAAGAAAGTTCCAGTTGAGAAACACTACACTGAGGTTGGTCACATTATCAATGCCTTCTTTGAAGAGTTTGTTGAAGAAACCTTGATCCAACCAACCTTTGTCTACGGACATCCAGTAGCTGTCTCTCCACTCGCGAAGAAAAATCCTGAAGACGAACGCTTTACTGACCGTTTTGAGCTCTTCATCATGACTAAGGAGTACGGTAATGCCTTTACCGAGTTGAACGACCCAATCGATCAGCTTAGCCGTTTTGAAGCTCAAGCTAAAGCTAAAGAGCTTGGAGACGATGAAGCTACAGGTATCGACTACGACTACATTGAGGCTCTTGAATACGGTATGCCTCCAACAGGTGGTTTGGGTATTGGTATCGACCGTCTCTGCATGCTCCTCACGGATACAACTACTATCCGTGATGTATTGCTCTTCCCAACAATGAAATAAGCTCTTATCCTCTGGCCCTTGCCAGAGGATTTTTCGATAAAAAAACTGCAGCTATTAATCATAGATAGGCTGCAGTTTAGCTATAGGATTAAGTTTCAATTAAAGTGTTTCTAAAAGTTCTTGCATCTGAACATCATCTGGAATCAGTTTTAAATATGCTTTTGCTTGCATCTTAGCTTCTTCAAAATAACCCAATTCACGCAAAAGATAAGTATATTGCTCCAGAAACTCTGGATTGTCCTTGAGGTCAGATGACAATTCTTGATAGAACTCATAAGCCTTATCTAAATCCTCGATTTCCTGGTAAGAACGGGCAATCATCCATTTGGTCAGAAGGTTTTCGGGTTCTTGACTTTGAAGAGCGATAATATCCTCAAATCGCTCTTGTTCCATATAAATGGTTGCGAGTCGAAGGAAAATCTCCTCAAGATCTTCTGCATCTTCTTTTGCAGTAAGGAGAAAGTCCTCCGCTGCCTTAGCATCATGCAATTCATAAGAAAACTGAGAAGCCGCTAACAAGAGCCGAGTTTCAAATGGATTTTTCTCCAAACCCTGTTTAACGATACGAAGGGCTTCCTCCACCTGATGTTCCTTGTGCAAGGCTTGACTATAACCATACTCATATCCTTCAAAATCAGGTGAAATGGTATCAATCTGCTTAAAGTAAAGAACAGATTTTTGATACTCTTCTTGATCAAAGTAAAGACTAGCCAGTTCAAAAGCAGTTTGATCATCGTATTCTAGTTCTAAGGCTTTTTCTAGGAATTCAGTTGCAGTTTCAAACTTGCCTAATTGGGCATAAGCGTAGCCGATTCGTTGGTAGGTTGATACGCCCGTTTGTTCATAAATATAGCGGTTGTCCAACTGAGCGTAGCCCTGAATAGCTTCCTGATAATTTCCTAACTCGCTATCCAACTCAGCCAAAGCAAAAACTAATATGGGATCATCTGAATAATTTAAGGCTTCCAGTAACTTTTCACGCGCTACATCCGTCAATCCTTCTAACTGATAGAGATCTGCTTTCAATACCAAAGCCGATACATACCAATCACTATCTGGTGTGATTTCTTCCAGATAGGCAAAGGCTTCCTCAACATTGCCATCCTCGCTAGCAATAGTTGCTAGGTTTAGATTCGCTTCTGGAAATTCTGACACAATTTTTAGATAGATTTCTTTGGCATGGGGATAAAAGCCAATTCCCTCAAGATAATTTGCTAATTCATAGAGAACTTCGGTCGAATCAGTTTCAAGTGCTTTACGAAAATACTGATCCGCCTTGGTTAAATCCTGTTCATCCAAAGCCTGGAGCATGCGTTGACTATTGTTCACTCTTGATTTCCTCCCCTTCTTCTTCATACAAACCGCTGACCTTTTTGTACCAGTTAAAGACAGCAGAAATAACTACCTTGGCAGAAGCATAGACAGGAATTCCCAGCAAGACTCCCCAAATACCAAACATAGAACCTGAAGTTAGGAGAACAAAGAGGACATTGATGGGATGAATATTGAGCTGACTCCCTAGAATAAGAGGTGAAACGAAGCGTCCTTCAATCGTTTGTTCTACGATAAAGACAATCACAACTTTCAATAGCATGACAGGTCCTGCTATTAAACCTAAAACAAGGGCAGGCAGCATGGCGAGGAAACTACCTAGATAAGGGACTAGATTTAGAATACCTGCCGTTACACCTAGAGTGACAGCGTAGCGTAGACCAATAATCTTAAAGAAGATAATAAACATGATAGCTACAATAATAGCTACTGTAACTTGTCCTCTAACATAGTTTGACAGCTGTTTATTGACATCTGATAGGACTTCACCCACAGGTTCTTTTAACTTGGTTGGGATAAACTTAGTTAAATAATCACGTAAACCTTTTCCATCGCGCAAGAGATAAAAGAGCATGAAGGGTACGATAATAACCGCTACAATAACCTGAGAAGCTCCGCTGATAAAAGAACTGACCCAGTTAACAGCTTGAGAAGAGATTTTGCTGGCCCACATCGTCGCTTCTGTAGAAACATTTGCAAGTACTTGCTCTAACTGCGGTCTAAAATCATCTGGCAAGCGTTTGGTTACAAGATCATTGATAACACGGTCAGCATCTTCGAGGTAGCTAGGCACATTCTTTGCAAAGTTTAAGACCTGGCGTTGGAGATTTGGAATAGCGACTGCCAGCCCCCAAATGATAAAAATTCCAATAATGAAAAAAACAATACTGATAGCAAGCACACGATTGATTTTGTGTTTCTCCATCAAGTCAACAATCGGATTGAGGAGGTAATAAAGTAAACCAGATAAAATAACTGGCAACATGACAACCCCTAAAAAGTCTAAAACAGGTAAAAAAATAAAACTAATCTTACTTAGAATGAAAATGTTTAACCCCAGTAACAAGGTTACTAAAAATACAGTGATAGCTTTGTTATCTAAAAACCACTTAAAGAACCAGGATAGGCTAAAATGTTTCTCTTTATGTTCCATAAATACATCCTTTCTGTCATTCTCTCATTATACCATTTTTAATCTAAAATAACTCTTTTTTAAAGTGCTTACATAAATAAGACTGATGCATCATGGCAGTTATTTTGTGGTATAATGAACTTATCATTATTAAGAGGTATGGACATGAAAGAAACTGTTTATTTTGGAACTTATACTCGTCGCTTATCTAAAGGGATATACAAGGCAGACTTTGATACAGAAACCGGCCAGCTTACAAACCTTGAACTTTTTGCTGCTGAACCAAGTCCGACCTACCTTGCCTTTGACCAGAAACAACACTTATACACCGTAGGGAGCCAGAATGGCTTAGGTGGAATCGCTGCTTACAAGACAGATGGCGCTTTGCTAAATCACGTGGTTGAAGAAGGCGCTCCCCATTGCTATGTGGCAGTGGATGAAAAGCGTAGCCTCGTGTACGGTGCCAACTATCATAAAGGTCAAGTTCTAGTTTATAAACGTCAAGCGGATGGTAGCCTCATCCAAACGGATCTAGATCAGCATAGCGGACAAGGTCCTCATGAAAACCAAACTTCCCCACATGTACACTATACAGACCTAACACCTGATCAGTATCTCGTGACATGTGACCTTGGTACGGATGAAGTAACGACCTACGATGTTAGTCCAGAAGGCAAACTAAGTAAACTCAATACTTATCAAAGCCAGGCTGGAGCAGGTGCTCGTCACATCGTTTTTCATCACCACTATAAGATTGCCTATCTCATCTGCGAACTGAATAGCACTATTGAGGTCTTGATTTATGATGGTGTTGGTGAGTTTGAACGCATGCAAGTTATTTCAACCTTGCCGGACGGGTATACGGGCTTTAACGGCACTGCTGCTATACGTCTTTCAAAAGATGGTAAATACCTCTATGCTTCCAACCGAGGCCATGATTCCATTGCAGTCTATACAATCCTAGCTGATGGTAGTTTGGAATTATTAGAGATTGTTCCAAGTCACGGTAAAACACCACGTGATTTTGATATCACACCTGATCAGGAATTTTTGATTGCTGTTCACCAAGATTCTGATAATGCAACGGTCTTTAAGCGCAATCCTGAAAGTGGTCGTCTTGCAGAGCTTTCTAACGACTTCCATGTCCCAGAAGCAGTTTGTATCAGTTTTTCTAACTAAGATAAAAAAATGAACTTGAGTTTCAAGTTCATTTTTTATAGTTTATTTCTAACATTAATACGGTTAATGGCACGTTGAAGAGCAATCTTAGCACGTCGTTCTTGGTCTATTAAATGCTTTTCATGGGCTTCTTCGATTTCTCGTTCGGCGCGAAGTTTGGCACGTTCCGCACGACTGATATCGATATCACGAGCACGCTCTGCTGAGTCGGCTACAATGGTAATAATGTCATTGGCAATCTCGATAATCCCTCCGTTCACTGCAATCCAGTTTACATGAGTATCATCATCGATTCGCTTTACCTTTACTTCATCAACCGCTAAAACCGCAATCATATTTTCATGTCGTGGCAAGATCCCCATCTCACCATCCAGAGTTCGAACCGATACAAAGCTGGCATGGTGATCATAGACGAGGCCATCTGGTGTCACGATCTGGACAGTTAACTGAGCCATAGGTCACCTCTTAAAATCCCATTTTCTCTGCCTTAGCAATGACGTCTTCGATTGAACCGACACCACGGAAGGCATCTTCTGGTAGCTGGTCATGTTTTCCTTCAAGGATTTCCTTAAAGCCACGAACTGTTTCCGCTACTGGTACATACGAACCAGGTTGACCAGTAAATTGTTCTGCAACGTTAAAGTTTTGAGACAAGAAGAACTGGATACGACGGGCACGTGCAACCAAAGTCTTTTCTTCATCAGAAAGTTCATCCATACCAAGGATAGCAATGATATCTTGCAATTCATGGTAACGTTGAAGGACACGTTTGACTTCCGCAGCTACAGCATAGTGCTCCTCACCAACAATCTCAGGTGCCAAGGCACGAGAGCTTGAAGCCAGTGGGTCAACAGCTGGGTAAATCCCCAACTGTACCAACTTACGTTCCAAGTTAGTCGTTGAATCCAAGTGAGCGAAGGCTGTTGCTGGCGCTGGATCAGTATAGTCATCCGCAGGGACATAGATAGCCTGGATTGAGGTTACAGAACCCTTCTTAGTTGATGTGATACGCTCTTGCAATTGACCCATCTCCGTTGCAAGTGTTGGTTGGTAACCAACGGCTGACGGCATCCGACCCAAAAGGGCAGATACTTCTGAACCAGCCTGAGTGAAACGGAAAATATTGTCAATAAAGAGAAGCACATCTTGGCCTTCTACATCACGGAAGTATTCGGCGATGGTCAAACCAGTAAGGGCAACACGCATACGTGCTCCTGGTGGTTCATTCATCTGACCAAATACCATGGCTGTTTTCTCGATAACGCCTGATTCTTTCATTTCCCAGTAGAGGTCGTTCCCCTCACGGGTACGTTCCCCAACACCAGTAAATACGGAAATCCCACCGTGTTCTTGGGCAATATTGTGAATCAATTCTTGGATCAATACGGTTTTACCAACTCCGGCACCACCGAAGAGTCCGACTTTCCCCCCTTTAAGGTATGGGGCAAGAAGGTCGATAACCTTAATCCCAGTTTCAAGAATTTCAGAAGAGGTAGACAATTCATCGAAAGTTGGAGCTTTTTTATGAATTGGCTGACGCTCAGCGTCTTCAGCAAAAGGAGCATCCAAGTCAATGGTATCTCCCAAAACATTGAAGACACGTCCCAAAGTTTCTTTACCTACTGGAACCGAGATTGGACGACCTGTGTCCAAAACTTCCATTCCACGAGTCAAACCATCTGTTGATTCCATGGCGATCGTACGGACCATACCATCACCCAACTCCAAGGCTACTTCAAGGACGATTTTTGTTTTTCTTTCGTCATTCTTGTAGACGACAAGTGCATTGTTAATCTCAGGAAGTGGTTCCCCTGCTGCAAACAAGACGTCTACAACGGGTCCAATAACCTGAGCAATTTTACCTGAACTCATCTCCTTCTCCTATTCTATATAAGATACTATCGGTTCCTAGTTTATCTAGGTCCTAAGTTCATTTTGATACCTACAGGGTAAAGCCTTATTCTAAGGCGCTAGCACCTGCTACAATTTCTGTAATTTCTTGTGTAATCGCCGCCTGTCTGGCACGGTTATACTGGATTGTCAAATCATTGATAACTTTCTTGGCATTATCAGTCGCTGTCTGCATAGCTGTCATACCTGCGGCATTTTCAGCTGTCTTGGCATCGATAATAGCCCCGTAAATCATACTTTCAGCATACTGTGGCAACAATTGCTCCAAAATTTCTTCTCGGCTTGTTTCCAACTCAAATGTCAAGCTATACTCTTCATCCGCTTCATTTGGATCCAAGTCAACAATTGGAAGCATTTGCTCCACACGCATTTGGCTGGTGAGCGTATTAACGTGGTGATTGTAGCAGACATAGAGTTCGTCAAAAAGTTCATTTTGATACATTTCAATCGTTTTTGAAATAATTTTACGAACTTCATCAAAGCTAGGTTGGTCAGCCAAACCTCGTAATTCATAGATTGGTTGAATGCCACGAGCCTTGAAAAAGTCAGCTCCCATACCACCAATACAGATGACTTCAAAGTCATCTCCATTTGGATGATATTCTTCTTTCAGCTCCATCACAGCTTTAAGGATGGAAGCATTGTAACCCCCAACCAAACCACGATCTGAAGTGATGACAATATAGCCTGTCTTTTTAACTGGACGACTAATCAACATAGGATTAGTTGAACCACCAGCTCCATTTCCGTGAAGGATATCTGTCAAGAGTTTACGAACCTTTTGAGAGTATATTTGAAAGTTTCGAGCTGCTTCTTCAGAGCGCCCTAACTTAGCAGCTGATACCATTTGCATGGCATTAGTGATTTGACTAGTATTCTTGGTTGAGGCGATTTTTGTTTTAATATCATTTAGAGATACTGCCATCTGACACCTCTATTCTTATTGGAAGCTGGATTGATTGAGAAACTCGGTAATCGCAGCATCCAAGACTGCTTCTTCTGGCAAGTCTTTTGTTTCACGAATGGTTTCCAAAATCTCTGGATGTTGTGCATCAAAGAAGGCATGGAACTCTTCCTCAAAACGAACAATATCATTCACTGGAACTGTATCTAAGAATCCGTGTGTCAAAGCATACAGGATCGTCACTTGTTTCTCAACAGGCAAAGGCTTGTGAACAGGTTGTTTCAATACTTCTACCGTACGACGACCACGATTCAACTTAGCTTGAGTAGCCGCATCCAAGTCCGAACCGAACTTAGTGAAGGCTTCCAACTCACGGTATGAAGCAAGGTCGATACGAAGAGTACCAGCAACCTTCTTCATGGCTTTAATCTGAGCGGAACCACCTACACGAGATACAGATGAACCCGCATCAATAGCTGGGCGAATACCTGCGTTAAAGAGTCCATCTCCAAGGAAGATTTGTCCATCTGT
>NZ_KQ970760.1:635091-652053 GCF_001579175.1 Streptococcus oralis | reverse complement strand
AATCACGTTGGTTGCGATATAGGCAGAGATATCTCCTGCTTGCGTCTCAATAAATGGTAGGGCTGTGATTGATCCACCACCAAGCTCGTCAGAAACTTTGGCTGAGCGCTCAAGCAAACGGCTGTGGAGGTAGAAAACATCCCCTGGGAAGGCTTCACGACCTGGTGGACGACGAAGCAAGAGAGAAAGTTCACGGTAAGCTACCGCTTGTTTTGAAAGATCATCATATACAATCAAAACATGCTTCCCTTGGTACATGAATTCTTCTGCCATAGCAACACCAGCATAAGGAGCTAGGAAGAGTAATGGAGAAGGTTGTGAAGCTGAGGCTGTCACAACGATTGTGTAATCCAAAGCACCGTACTGACGTAGTGTTTCTACTTGCGTACGAACGGTTGATTCTTTTTGTCCAATCGCTACATAGATACAAATCATATCTTGACCTTTTTGGTTCAAGATGGTATCGATTGCAATGGTTGTTTTCCCTGTCTGACGGTCACCGATGATCAGCTCACGCTGACCACGACCAATCGGTACAAGGGCGTCAATAGCTTTCAAACCTGTTTGCAATGGTTCTGATACAGACTTACGCTCCATAACACCAGGAGCTGGTGCTTCTACTGGACGAGTCTTGTCAGTATGGATTTCTCCGAGACCATCAACGGGACGACCAAGTGGGTCCACAACACGTCCAATCAAGTTATCACCGACAGGAACTTCCATGATTTTACCCGTACGACGGATAGTGTCTCCTTCACGGATATCCGTGAAGTCACCGAGAATGATAATCCCAACGTCTGTTGATTCCAAGTTTTGCGCCATACCATAAGAGCCGTTTTCAAAAATTAAGAGCTCTCCGCTCATGGCATTTTCAAGGCCGTGGGCACGTGCAATACCGTCCCCGATATAGGTTACAACACCAGTTTCAGTCACATCAAAATTGGGTTTGAAATTTTCAATTTGTTGCTTAATTAAAGCGCTGATTTCTTGTGCGTTAATTGCCAAAAGAACACCACTTTCTATTTCAAATTTTCTTTAACAACACGAAGTTGCTGTTTAATACTCACATCAATTGTCTTGTGATTGGCAAAAATGACAAAACCACCAATGAGACTTTCATCGATTTGTTCTTTGATAGTCCGAACTTTCAGAGACATTTTTTTCTCAATCAAAGGAAGCAATCGCGCCTTCTGGTCATCTGTTAATGGATGAGCGGAGGCAATCGTTACTTCAAATCGATTCGTTTCTTTTTCAAGTCGACTCAAACAATCTACAATTACTTCATAAAATAAATTTGCTCTGTGATTGTATAGCAGCACCTGAATAAAGTTTTGCATTAATGGTGACACTGAGTCTCGGAAGAAACGAACGGTTTTTTCCTTATCCGACTCATCTACTGCCACTTGACCTAAAAAAGAAGGCAAGTCTGTTTCTTCTGCGACTTGCTTGATTTGAGCTAAGTCAGAAAAGATACGGTCTTCTTCTCCCTTTTCAATCACCAATTGGACAAAAGGCATGCTGTATTTTTCAATTACCTTTACTGTCTTTTTGTCCATTAAGCTTCTCCTAGCTGATCGATGTACTGATCAATGAGTTCTTTATGGGCTTGTCCGTCAAGGTTTTGTGAGATGATTTTACCAGCGAGACTAATCGTCAAATCTGCTACCTCACCCTTAACGCTTTGTAAAGCTTCCGCTTTATTTTGAGCAATTTCTTGGTTAGCTTTTTCTTTCAAGCGTCCTGCTTCCAGTTTCGCCTCAGCCAAGATGTCAGCTCTACTTTTCTCAGCTGTTTCCTTTGCATTCTCGATAATTGTCTTAGCTTCCGAACGGCTACCTGCCAACTCAGCTTCACGTTTGCTAGCGAGTTCTTCGGCCTTCTTACGGGCAGCTTCTGCTCCGTCAATATCTGAAGAAATTTTTTCAGCACGTTCATCTAAAATATTGGTAAGATTTCCCCAAGCGAATTTTTTAACTAAAAAGATTAACAAAAGGAAGGAACCAGCGATAAGAATAAAGTCACCAATAATGGTACTAATAGTTAAATCCATCTTCTAATCCTCCTCTACTTACTCTTCCCCAGCATTTATCTTCTTACCAATGTACATCGATGACAACATGGTAAAGACATAGGCTTGAATACATGAAATGAAAATCGAAAAGGCTGTCCATAACATGTTTGCGATAAAGGCCAAAGGATACCAATAAAAGGCATTTTGTGCTAAGGCTAGTAACAAGCCAGCCAAGACTTCACCGGCAAAAATATTTCCGTATATCCGAATTGCCAAAGAGGCAAAATTGGTGAACTCTTCTAAAAGGTTCATCGGAGTCATAAAGCCAGGTGTAACAAATGCTCTCAAATATTCTTTAATGCCTCTACGACGAACTCCTTCTACATGGGCGATCAAAGTGATCAATAACGAGAGGGATAAGTCGTATCCAAGGTTAGCTGTTGGGGAAGTCCACAAGTTATAACCGTTTGTTGTTTGTACTTTTGCCATTAAACCAATATTATTGGCTACCAAGATAAACAAAAATAGAGAAAACAGGAACAAGGAATAATCCTTCATATAAGTTTCCCCAATATTTCCCTTGGAAAAGCTAATCACAAAATCATAAATCATCTCAAGAGCATTTTGTTTCCCCTTTGGACGGATTGTCATTTTACGACTAGTCCAGTAAACAAAAGCAAAGACCATCAAAACAGTTACAAGAGACATGGCAAGTAGGGTCAAATCAAAGGATATAGGTCCAATATTTAAGGTTGGATTCACACTTTCTTCCATGGTTTGACACCTCTTTTTCTAAATAGAGTGGTCTATTTGATAACGAATGACATCGCCAAGGTTACAAAGAAGGTACCTTCAACAAAAGCAACCCCAAGAATCAACAGACTACGTAATTGGTCGATAATTTCAGGTTGGCGTGCAGCAGATTTGAAAAGACTACTCATAATCATTCCTTCAGCGATTGAAACACCAAAGCAGGCAAAACAAAGACCCAAAAATGTTAAATTCATAATGAATTCTCCTTTTTTATTTAAATTTACTTCCTTAGTTTAGTCCTAAAATTTGTTTTTGTCAACTTTTTACTAACATTGAAAGCGTTTAAGATAATTAATTTCTAATTTTACTATTTTTAGTACTATTATATGGAAAAGTTTTCTTTTTAAGGTGAGAAATTCCGTATTTTTTCTAATTTTTCTGAAACAAAATGAAAGACCCAAGCTTAAAAACTTGGATCTATTTTTGTCTATTTGAAATAAAATGAATGATGAAGTTTGCAAGCTGGATTAAACGGACATGAGCAGAATGGACAAGCTATCTGTTTTTGATATTCTTGAAATGTCATAGTCCTCTTACAAGCCCCACATAAAATCGGTCGATCCTCAGAAAGCGCCAAGTGATAGGGAGAAAATACATGTGTCTCCATCGCATTGTGACACTGATAACATGCGTAGTATTTCTTGCATTCATAACACTGGAGTGCAACAACATCCTTTTCACTATGATAATGAACACATCTGCTTTCATCATCTACCAATAAACCTTGTGCTTGAATCATTCCCTTTTCCTTATCTAGGCACGAACTGTAACACTTGTCCCGTCTTCCTTATAGAGGTTGATGAGCCCTTCTTTCAG
Organism: Streptococcus oralis; assembly: GCF_001579175.1. GTDB lineage: Bacteria > Bacillota > Bacilli > Lactobacillales > Streptococcaceae > Streptococcus > Streptococcus oralis_O. The sequence continues at coordinate 648,413 of NZ_KQ970760.1, read as the reverse complement.
AGCACGAACCATGTCACCTGCTTGTACAGGTTGTGGAACCTTGATTGTCAAGAGTTCCATTGGATTTGGAGCACGATCGATTTTATTTCCCTTAGCATCGTGAAGATCCTCGATATAGGTTTCAAAATGACGGAAACCTGGTCCATAAAACTCAACTTGATCGCCTTCGTTGATGACATTTCGTTGACGAATGGTTGCTGTCTGGGTTGCTTCATCATAAGAAACGACTTCAGCTACAAACTTATACTCAGGAATCTTACGGCGAGCACCAAATAACTGCTCATTCTCAGACGGCGTACCATAGTAGAATCCTGTTGCCAATTCACGCTGGGCAACCTTCCACATCTCATCCACCAAGTCTTGTTTGATGGATTCAAACTTTTCAGGGCTTTCGAGATAAGCATCCACAGCTGCCTTGTAGCAGTTGGTTACTGTTGAAACATAGTGAATAGACTTCATTCGACCTTCAATCTTGAGACTATCTACACCATTTTCAATCATATCTGGGATATGGTCAATCATGGACATGTCAACGGCAGACATCGAAAATTCTTCTGGGATTTCACCTTTAAGACTCTTACGTTCTTGACCAAAAGGCATATCGTAGAGGTCGTATTTCCAACGGCAAGACTGAGAACAGCCCCCGCGGTTAGCATCACGCATACTCATGTGGTTTGAAAGCGTACAGCGACCTGAGTAAGAAATACACATGGCTCCATGGACAAAAGCCTCAATCTCAACATCTGTACGTTTGCGAATCTCTGCCAATTCTTCCATTGAAACTTCACGAGCCAAAACCACACGAGTTAGACCAAGTTCTTTCCAGAACTCTAGAGTTTCATAGTTGGTTGCACTGGCTTGAGTTGAAAGATGGATTTCAAGTCCTGGTGCTTCGGTTGCTGCAATCATAATCAAGGCCGGATCTGACACGATAACTGCGGCAATCCCGATGTCACGCAACTTACGGAACCATTCTCCAGCACCAGCTTCGTTTCCTTCGTGCATAACCATGTTGGCAGCCACATAGACCTTGGCACCGTACTTAGCAGCAAACTGGACTCCTTCTTCCATCTGCTCAAAGGTAAAGTTTCCAGCACGGCTACGAAGACCATAGGCCTGTCCACCGATGAAGACTGCGTCCGCACCATATTGAACAGCTACTTTCAGTTTTTCTAAAGTCCCAGCAGGTGAAAGAACCTCAGGACGTTTTAATGTTTTTGTCATTTTTTCTCCTATTTGCAATATAAAAGTTTGACGTTTTTCCTTCTCATTTTATAGTAAATAATGAATAAAATCAAGCCTAGACAAATTGTTTTGACAATTCTAATCTTCTTAGAAACTAAAAACTAGCCTTTCTAGACTAGTTGTTTTCAAGATAAAATTCAAAGCGTTCACCCACATACTGACTCTTAACATATTCAAAAGCCGTCCCATCATCGAGATAAGAAACCTGAGTCAAGGCTAAAATGGCATGCCCCTTTTCAACTTCTAGATAGTGAGCAATCTTTTCCTTAGCCAATCTCGCATAAATGGTCTGTTGGGATTTGCCAATCCGGTAGCCATGTTGCTGCAAGGTCTGAAAGAAATGACTGGTTACTTCTTCTTTTTTAAAATTCTTAATAAATTTTTCAGGAATGGATGCGACTTCATAGACTAGTGGAACTTGATCGGCATACCGAACCCGCTCCATACGGATGATATTCTCAGTTGGTGAAATACCTAGCTTTGCCACTTCCTGCTCATTGGGAATGGTTCTCCTATAGGAAATCAGCTGACTAGAAGGAACTTTCCCTTGGGATTTGACAATCTCCGTAAAACTAGTGGTGCCCCGCATTTTTTCTTGGACACGAGTGCTAGAGACAAAGGTCCCACTTCCTACACGACGCTCCAAAACTCCTTCCTCAACTAAGAGAGAGATAGCCTGGCGTAATGTCATCCGGCTCACTTGAAACTGTTCAGCTAAATCTCGCTCACTTGGAAGTCTCTCTCCGATTTTCCAATGATGCTCATCTATATCCTTCTTGATCTGATCGTGGATTTTCATATAAGCTGGTAACATGATTCTCACTTCTTTTCTTTATTTTCTCCATTGTACCGTATTTGCTAAGAAAAAGTCAAACTTTGCCTTGTTTAGTTGGTAATTCGCCCCTATTTGTGATAGAATATTGAAAAAGATATTTCTTTTGAGAAAGGAAAATGATGAGCAAGATTTCAACTGATTTGCAAGATGTCGAAAAAATCATCGTACTGGACTATGGTAGCCAATACAACCAGCTAATTTCACGCCGTATCCGTGAAATTGGTGTTTTTTCAGAGCTAAAAAGCCATAAGATTTCAGCAGCAGAGGTTCGTGCGATTAACCCGGTAGGGATCATTCTCTCAGGTGGACCAAACTCTGTTTACGAAGAAGGTTCATTTGATATTGACCCAGAAATTTTTGAACTTGGTATTCCAATTTTGGGAATCTGCTATGGTATGCAACTTCTTACCCACAAACTTGGAGGTAAGGTTGTCCCAGCAGGTGATGCTGGAAACCGCGAGTATGGTCAATCCCCACTTACTCACACTCCTTCTGCCCTCTTTGAAGGTACACCAGAAGAACAGATTGTTTTGATGAGCCATGGCGATGCTGTTACAGAGATTCCAGCTGATTTCGTTCGTACTGGAACTTCTGCTGACTGTCCTTATGCAGCTATTGAAAATCCAGACAAACATATCTACGGTATCCAATTCCATCCAGAGGTTCGCCATTCTGTCTATGGAAATGATATCCTTCGCAACTTTGCACTTAATATCTGTAAGGCTAAAGGCGACTGGTCAATGGATAACTTTATCGAGATGCAGATTCAAAAAATCCGTGAAACTGTTGGAGACAAACGTGTCCTTCTCGGTCTATCTGGTGGTGTTGACTCTTCTGTCGTTGGCGTTCTTCTCCAGAAAGCAATCGGCGATCAATTAATCTGTATCTTTGTAGACCACGGTCTTCTTCGTAAAGGGGAAGCAGACCAAGTTATGGAGATGCTTGGTGGTAAGTTTGGTTTGAATATCGTCAAAGCAGACGCTGCAAAACGCTTCCTTGACAAACTTGCTGGCATTTCTGACCCTGAACAAAAACGGAAGATCATCGGTAACGAATTTGTTTATGTCTTTGATGACGAAGCAAGCAAGCTCAAAGATGTGAAATTCCTTGCTCAAGGAACTCTTTATACTGACGTGATCGAGTCTGGAACTGATACAGCCCAAACCATCAAGTCACACCACAACGTAGGTGGCCTTCCAGAAGACATGCAATTTGAACTTATCGAGCCACTCAATACTCTTTACAAGGATGAGGTTCGTGCTCTCGGTACAGAGCTTGGTATGCCAGACCACATTGTATGGCGCCAACCATTCCCAGGACCAGGACTTGCGATCCGTGTCATGGGTGAAATCACTGAAGAAAAACTTGAAACAGTCCGTGAATCAGACGCAATCCTTCGTGAAGAAATTGCTAAAGCGGGACTTGACCGCGATATCTGGCAATATTTCACTGTCAACACAGGCGTTCGTTCAGTAGGTGTTATGGGTGACGGTCGTACATATGACTACACCATTGCCATCCGCGCTATCACTTCTATCGATGGTATGACAGCTGACTTTGCCAAAATTCCATGGGAAGTTCTTCAAAAGATCTCAGTACGTATCGTAAATGAAGTGGATCACGTTAACCGTATCGTCTACGATATTACAAGTAAACCACCTGCAACTGTTGAGTGGGAATAGAGTTAATGATTTTAAAAAGCCCTAGAAATCAATCTTTCTAAGGCTTTTTCTTTCATATTTTTAAAATCAGAATTTTTTGTAATATGGAAAGTCCTTGAGCTTCAACTCCCCTTTTTAAATCCCTAAAATCATGCTATAATATAATAAGTATAAGTCCAATAAACTGACCATAGAAGTCAGCGATAAAGATTTCTTACATCATCCGTAAGTGTTATTCTACTCTGATTCATACTATAATGAAAGTAACAAAAGATGGAGGTGTTTCACATGGAAACCATTTTACGAGTAGAATCATTAACAAAGCATTATGGAAAAGAGCCGAATATCACCAAGGCCTTGAACGGCATATCTTTTCAAGTTGTAAAAGGTGAGTTCTTAGGAATTATGGGGAGTAGCGGTTCTGGGAAAACAACCCTTCTTAACTGTCTCGCCACAATCATAAAGCCAACTGACGGCTCTATTCAAATGCAAGAAAAAGATTTAGGTCAATTAAAAGGTAGTCAGTTATCTGATTATCGTGGCAGGGAAACTGGCTACCTCTTCCAGAATTTTGAGCTTTTGGACAATCTGACAGCCAAAGAAAATATTTTACTCCCCTTGTCTTTGCACAAGGTCGATGCCAACGAAAGCAAGGTTCGGTTAGAATTGCTTTCCCAATATCTAGATATTTCTGAACTTCTGGATAAGTTCCCATCTCAATTATCAGGTGGTCAACGGCAAAGGGTAGCTGCTGCTCGTGCCTTGATTTTAGACCCTAAGATTGTATTTGCGGATGAGCCCACTGGGGCTTTGGATTCAAAAAATGCGACCATTTTGATGCAAAAATTATCCGAAATGAATCAAGTGGAAGAAACCACCATTCTCATGGTGACCCACGATTCCGTCGCAGCCAGCTTTTGCAACCGCATCTTGTTTATCCAAGACGGAAAACTCTTCCATGAAATCCGTCGCGATTATCCAAGAGAAAGTCAAGAAGACTTCTACCACAGAATACTAAAGGTCATGGCAGCCCTAGCTGGAGGTGATGGCAATGTTTTCTAAATTAGTCTCAAGAAATAGCAAGAGGGATCGAAAGAATAATGGCTTGTATTTCAGTTCCATGGTTCTTTCTATTATCTCCTTTTACATCATCCTTTCTTTGTCTCATCAAGATGTGATAATCTTTCTAAAACAAATAGAAAGTGATGCTGTAAATAAACTCTTTGGCATGATTCCCATTCTTTATGTAGCAACTCTCTTTATTCTATTCTTTCTAGTCTATTTCGCAAGCAGTATGCAGATGGAAAGGAGAAAACATGAATTTGGTGTTTATCTCACACTAGGCATGCGGAGAAGCAAACTCTTCTTACTACTTCTCCTTGAGGATTTGAGAAACAGTATCCTTGCTCTTGGAATAGGCCTTCCTATTGCCATCTTAATTTCGGAACTAATTAGTCTAATAACAGCCAAAATTGTTGGGTTGGGGATTATTGAACATCAATTTTCTCTATCTACTACAGCTCTACTCTATACAGTCATCGGCTTCCTAGCTGTTAAATTAGTCGTCTTTGTTCTTTTAAGTGCAAAAACAGCCAATAAGGAAATCGGAGATCTTCTTGCCTTTTCTCCTTCTGGTATGAAGAAACTACTTCCCAAGGGGGTATACCTTCTTGCTTCCGTCCTCGGAATCTTGCTTCTCGGAACAGCCTATTACTTGGGGATGAGTGGACGTGCTTGGGAAAGTGTCATAACCATGGGCATCACTGTTTTCCTGGGAACTCTAGGAACTATCCTACTCTTCTTTGGTATGCGTTTATTTATAGACATTCTAATCAATCTTGGTAGCCATCGAAAACTCCATACCTATAATTTTAGACAGATTCAGGAATTAGTTATCCAGCGCTCAACTATACTGGCCATCTGCTCGCTCTTAATCTTCTCTGCCTTGTGCCTCTTTGGTGCAGGTGTTGCCATTGCAAGTGGCAATTCTGGTAATCAGGCTCATGTCTTAGATTATACATTTAGAGATAGCAAGCAGGAATCAGATGAAAATCTTGATGTGAATACAGTTAAAAAAGAGCTTGAATCAGAAGGACTAGCATCACAGTTCTCAAAGATTCTACAAATCAAAGTCGGGAAACCAAAAGAAAACGAGTCCGTGTCCTTCGAAGAGATCATCAATGAGTTGAAAAAGCAAAAAGGCAGCAAGAACAAGGAAATTTTGCTCCAAAGATTTAAACAGTCTACTACTTCCCACCTCATACCAGTTTCCGAATACAATGAACTTAGAAAAGCTGCCAATCTCCCTCCTTTAGAATTAACTAGTAAGGAAGCCTACTTGTATATGGGAAAAGATTTTCTCCCTGATGAGAACTTGGTTAACTCTGTCCTAAAGACAAATCCTCAAATCAACGTCATGGGAAATGATATAAAATTGATTGGCGAAGTACAGTCTTTACCGATTGTAACGGATCGTGAAATCACCCTCTCTGTTGCCCTCATAGTCACAGATGAAGTCTTTATGAACTATACAGACGGTCACTATTCGAACTATGTCAGCGGTATCTTGGCTCCTGAGCTAGTCAAGGAAAAAGGCCTGATGAGAGCTATCTCAGATACAAATGAAAAGCTGAATCAAACCTCTCTTGGCTATGAAAGTTATATACAAAATATGGGAAGACAATTATTTTACATTATCTCTGCCAGCTATATCACTATATATCTGGCTATCATCTTCCTTGTTGTCGCAAATACAATCATCGGTGTCCAGTTTTTGATGGGACAAAGACAATCCTACAGACGATACCAAACCTTGATCCATCTCGGAGCCAACTACGAAACTCTTTGTAAATCGTCAGAAAAGCAAATTAACTGGTATTTCGGTCTACCAATAGCCCTTGCACTTATCAGTAGTAGCTTCGGAGTGAGCTCCCTCCTCACAGGAATTGTACCCGCTAGCGCAAGAATGGTTATGGGGCAGAAATTTATGACAGCTATGCTAATCGTACTGCTCTTAGCTGGTTTTGAAGTCATCTATATCAGAATTGTAAAGAAAAATAGCAATAATTACTTGTTGTCCTTAATGGAACCCAAAAGAGATGAATAAAGTAGAATAAAATAGGAAAAGGAGGAGCCGATATGAAGCATATTCTGGTAATTGAAGATGAAGCCTTGATTCGAGATGAAATTGTTATCTTGTTAGAGAAAGCGGGTTATCAAGTTGATAAGTTGACTGACTTCAAAGATACAAGCCAGCAAGTGCTGCAATACAATACGGATCTAATCATACTTGATTTGAATTTGCCGGGAGAAACAGGTTTTCAAATTTTTAAAAATCTCAAGTCCAAACGCTCTGTGCCCATATTGGTTCTCACCTCTCGTGAACAATTAAAAGATGAAATCTATGCCCTGAAATTAGGGGCAGACGAGTACTTAACAAAGCCTTTCAAGAAAGAAAGATTTTTGGCACGTATAGAAAATATCTTGAAACGCTATGAAGGCAGACAAAATCTACTTGAAAAAGATAATTTTCTGCTGGATAGACAGACCTATACCCTTTATATCAATGGACAATCTATATTACTCCCCCAAAATCAAGGAAAACTGTTAGAAACCTTATTGGTTACTAATGCTCCTGTCGTCACTAAAGAAGAATTAAGTATGAAATTATGGAACACAACTGAGTTTATCGATGAAAATGCTCTTCAAGTAAATATTGCAAGGCTCAAAAAGGTGATGAAACAGGCTGGCATTGCCCTTCAAGTCAAGTCCGTCAGAGGTATTGGTTACAAGATAAAAGAGGTAAGTCCAGATGAAACAGAATCTTAAATATCTAGCTACTTACCTTCCCTGGTTACTTGTTCTTTTAGCATTTGATCTATTCACAGCTGTCCTGCTTTGGCTTTCAGACGTGAGAAAGTTTCAAGTCCTCATCCTCCTCTATCTCTTAGCTACAGTCCTACTCTTTTTTATCCTATCACTCCTACTTATAAGAAAAGAAAGAAAAAAATCAGCTGCTTATAAAGCCTTCATAGCCAATCCTAAGATAGATACGGAGCTGGAATTATTGCGTTTATCAAGCGCCTCAGAGAAAGAAAGCATCGAAGAAATCGCAAATGCGCTTTACCAAAGGCAGGCGGAAATAGGAAAACTCAACTCATTACTATCCGAGTACGAGGACTATGTTGAAAAATGGGTTCATGAAATCAAACTCCCTCTATCGCTTCTTTCCCTCCTTTTGGACAATCAAAGTGACCAGCTGCCTAAGAATACAGCTTTTAAGTTAGACTATGTAAAAAATCAAATCCAAGGAAATGTATCACAGATACTATTCTATTACAGGGTTAAAAGTGAAAAAAATGATTTTCTATTTGAAGATGTCGACCTCCAAGAGTGTATCCAAGATCTTTTGGAAAACTTTGATCCCTTGATTAAAGAAAAAAATTTTACGATTCATCTAGAAAATATACAGGGAAACTACTACACCGACCAACGCAGTTTTGAATTTATCCTGTCTCAAATACTAGCCAACGCCCTTAAATATAGCTCTGACAAGCCAGAATTCAAAATTTCTATGTCAAGTGACAAGGGGCGCACAAGTCTGATTATTAGGGATAATGGCTGTGGAGTTAAAGCTTGCGACCTCCCTCATATATTTGAAAAAGGATTTACTGGTGATTCAGGAGAGACAAGGAAAAAATCAACAGGCATGGGTCTCTATCTTGTCAAACAATTAGCAGATGCTTTAAAAATCGACATCGTAGTAAAATCCGAATGGATGCAAGGATTTGAGATTACTCTTTCTATTTAGTAATTTTTCGATTAAGAAAATTGCCTAATCATAGAATGCACATATTTTATATCAAAAAGGAAAGCACCTCTGCTTTCCTTTTTCTTATTTCCGCTTCTTCTTCGCTTTTTTCATTTTGTTAGCCATGCGTTTCATAGACTGTTTCATGGCAAATTCACCGATTTTACCCTTGAGTCCACCACCAAACATCTGGCTCATATCTGGCATTCCAGCTCCTCCAAGAGCTGACATATCTGGCATGCCGCCTTGTCCCATCATTCCTTCAAGGGCAGACATATCCATCCCGCCCATATTTGGCATATTTTTAGGGAGGTTATTTGGATTAATGCCCATTTGTTTCATCATTTTGTTCATATCACCAGACATGACACCTTGCATGAGCTGTTTGGCCTGGTTAAAGTCCTTGATGAATTTATTGACTTCAACAAAGGTATTTCCAGAGCCTGCAGCAATACGACGGCGACGACTTGGATTTAACAAATCAGGATTTTCACGCTCTTCAGGAGTCATAGAAGACACGATGGCACGTTTACGCGCAATCTGGCGCTCATCCACCTTCATATTTTGAAGAGCTGGATTGTTAGCCATACCTGGAATCATCTTGAGCAAGTCTTCCATTGGCCCCATATTTTGCACTTGATCCAACTGATCGATGAAATCATTGAAATCAAAGGTGTTTTCACGCATCTTCTCAGCCATTTCAAGGGCTTTCTGCTCATCGTATTCCTGAGAAGCCTTCTCAATCAAGGTCAGCATATCCCCCATACCAAGGATACGGCTTGACATACGATCTGGGTGGAAGGTTTCGATATCTGTAATCTTTTCACCCGTACCAGTGAACTTGATTGGTTTTCCAGTGATGTGACGAACAGATAGGGCCGCACCACCACGAGTATCCCCATCAATCTTGGTAAGAATAACCCCAGTCACTTCTAACTGAGCATTAAACTCACGGGCAACATTGGCCGCTTCCTGACCGATCATGGCATCAATGACGAGCAGGATTTCATTTGGTTGAGCCAAGGCCTTAACATCACGAAGCTCATTCATCAAGAGCTCATCAATCTGCAAACGCCCTGCCGTATCAATCAAAACATAGTCGTTGTGATTAGCCTGCGCTTGCTCCAAACCTTGTCGAACAATCTCAACAGCTGGTACTTCTGTTCCAAGAGCGAAAACAGGAACATCAATCTGCTGTCCAAGCGTCTTCAACTGATCAATGGCAGCTGGGCGGTAAATATCTGCAGCAATCATCAAAGGACGAGCATTTTCTTCCTTCTTGAGTTTGTTAGCCAGCTTACCAGCAAAGGTTGTTTTACCAGCCCCCTGCAAACCAACCATCATGATAATCGTAGGAATCTTTGGTGACTTGATAATTTCAGCCGTATCAGATCCTAAAATGGCTGTCAATTCCTCATCAACGATTTTGATAATCTGTTGTGCTGGATTAAGGGTATCAATGACCTCGTGTCCGACTGCGCGTTCACGAACCTTCTTGATAAAGTCCTTTACAACTGGCAAAGCAACGTCGGCTTCCAGCAAGGCCAAACGAATTTCTTTGGTTGCTTCTTGGACATCAGCCTCAGAGATTTTTCCTTTTTTACGTAGATTTTTAAAGACGTTCTGCAAACGTTCTGTTAAACTTTCAAATGCCATTTTTTTCTCCTATTTACTCAATTCAGTGGAAATCGTCCGAAATGTTGCAAACACTCAAGTTCTTCGGGTGTGATTTCTTTCATGATTTCATTTGGATATCCCCAACAGCTAAAACCTATTTGCATAGCTTTGGAGATATCATTGGGCGAGATAATCTGTAGTCGAGTAGGAAATGGTTCCTCTGCGGCTAATAGTTTGCAAGGTAATCCTTGATAAACAACTACACTGCCCATGATTACTCCCGATTATCAATGCTTGTTAAAATTTCTATCTGCTCCTGAAGAAACTCATCCTTAGGATAGCGCTCCAAGATCTGGTCAAAAATCTGACTACGGACAATGTAGTCTGAATACATGTGCAATTTCATCTCATAGTCTTCTAAAATCTTTTCTGTCCGCTTGATATTGTCATAAACAGCTTGGCGACTAACACCGAACTCTTCAGCAATCTCCGCAAGACTGTAATCATCTGCATAGTAGAGTTCAATATAATTCATCTGCTTATCTGTCAAAAGCGCAGCATAAAATTCAAAAAGCGCATTCATGCGATTGGTTTTTTCGATTTCCATAACCTTTATTATACCAAAAAATCTATCATATCGCTATACTAGAAGGCCTTCTAAGATAATTTGAATGAAAAAAGAACCTTGCAAAGCAAGATTCTTTTAGTGTCTGACTTAAATAATTGTTCTTCTGGGAACTAAATCGAATTAAGCTTCGATTTCTGTAACCATACCTGAACCAACAGTACGTCCACCCTCACGGATAGAGAATGTAGTACCTTGTTCTACGGCGATTGGGTGGATCAACTCAACGTCGATAGTCACGTTATCACCAGGCATTACCATTTCAGTACCTGCTGGAAGTTCGATTGAACCTGTAACGTCAGTAGTACGGAAGTAGAATTGTGGGCGGTAGTTGTTGAAGAATGGAGTGTGACGTCCACCTTCTTCTTTAGTAAGGATGTAGACTTCACCTTTGAATTTAGTGTGTGGGTTGATTGAACCTGGTTTAGCGATAACTTGTCCACGTTCGATTTCGTCACGTTGAACACCACGAAGAAGGACACCTACGTTATCTCCGGCAAGACCTTCGTCAAGTTGTTTACGGAACATTTCAACACCAGTAACAACTGCTTTTGAAGTTTCTTCTTTGATACCAACGATTTCGATTTCGTCGTTGACACGAACAGTACCACGGTCGATACGTCCTGAAGCAACTGTACCACGTCCAGTGATTGAGAATACGTCCTCGACTGGAAGAAGCAATGGTTTGTCAGTGTCACGTTCTGGTTCTGGGATGTACTCATCAACTGTGTTCATCAATTCCATAACGATGTCTTCATACTTAGTGTCACCTTCAAGAGCTTTAAGAGCTGAACCTTGGATAACTGGAAGGTCATCACCTGGGAAATCGTATTCTGAAAGAAGGTCACGGATTTCCATTTCAACCAACTCAAGCAACTCTTCGTCATCAACCAAGTCAACTTTGTTCATGAAGACGATCAAGTGTTTAACACCAACCTGACGTGAAAGAAGGATGTGCTCACGAGTTTGTGGCATTGGTCCATCAGTTGAAGCTACTACAAGGATAGCTCCGTCCATTTGAGCGGCACCAGTAATCATGTTTTTAACGTAGTCCGCGTGTCCTGGAGCGTCGATGTGAGCGTAGTGACGTTTTTCAGTTTCGTACTCAACGTGCGCAGTGTTGATGGTGATACCGCGTTCGCGTTCTTCTGGAGCAGCATCGATAGACGCATAGTCTTTAGGTTGGTTAACTGAAGAAGGCAAGCGACGTGCCAAAACAGTTGTGATAGCTGCAGTTAGGGTAGTTTTACCGTGGTCAACGTGTCCGATAGTACCAATGTTAACGTGTGGTTTACTACGATCGTATTTTTCTTTTGCCATTTGAGTAAAAGCCTCCAATAAAATATATTTTATAGATAGACAGTAGGCAATACAGTCTAACTTTCCTTACTATTTTATCAAATTTCAGCTAAATTGCAAGTGTTTTACACATATTTTGTTAATTAATCTAAATCTTATGGGATCCCTTTCTTCCGCTTCTTATCAAGATCCTCTGTTCTATCATATTTTAGTTTTAAAGCTTATTTATATAAGTAAAAAAACCAGGTTTCCCTGATTTTTAAACTGATTCTGTTTTTTCTTGTTCTTTGGCTTCCTTATGATTTTCATACAATTTCGCAAAGAACTTAGTAATTTCTTTTAAGATAGAATAGCTAGGTACTGCTACTACCATACCAATCACACCATAGATATTACTTGATAGTAAGAGAAGGACTAAAATGGTGATTGGGTGAACTTTCATAACCCCTCCAACGATACGAGGGTAGAGAATATTGCCATCAACCTGTTGAATAATCAGCATATAGACAACTGCAATTAACATTCGTTGAGGATCGGTGAATACATTTGCAATAATCATCGGAATCAAACCAATACTTGGACCAACATATGGAATCAGATTGGCAATTCCAGAAAAAATAGCAAAGACTAAGGCATACTTCAAACCAATAACACTGTAACCCACATAGGCCAAACATCCAATTATGGCAGCATCAATCGCAATTCCACTGATATATCTTGCTACAGTTGCGTTCAAGTTTTTCAAGAGACTGGTTAGGTTCAGCTTGTCATGTTTGAGAACTGTTCGTTCCAACATCGGTAAAAATTTGTTGCCATCCAGTAGGAAATAGATCAAGAAGACCGGAGTCATAATTAGAATGAGGATCGTACTAAATAAAGCAGAAAGGACACTTCCTAAGCTATTGCTGACGCTATTAAGGATATTTTGGAGAATATCAACATAGGATAGATTTAACTGTTGAATGGTTTTTTGGATATCAATATTTTGGAAAATAGGATTCATTGATAAATCAATAACCAAATCCTGCAGTCTGCTGTAGATATTTTGGCTAGAGATAATCAAACTTGTCAGCTGGTTGATCAAAATAGGTAAGAGATAAACTACACCAACCACGATGGCTCCAATCAAGGCGCAAAGAGTGACAAAGACACCAATCAAACGATTGATCTTACATCTTTTCTCCAAGAAGGTTACGATTGGATTTGTCAGGTAGTAGAAAAATCCCCACC
>NZ_KQ970760.1:632109-634899 GCF_001579175.1 Streptococcus oralis | reverse complement strand
GGTAGTAGAAAAATCCCCCCAATAAGAATGGAATCATAATCGTATTGATAACTGTGACAAAGGGAGTAATGATGGACCCCATCTCTCTCCAAAGATAAAAAATAATGGTTAATAGTAAGATTTCGGCTGTCCAAAAAAATAATTTGTTTCTACGGAACATAACTATCCTCCTTCTATCTATTTTACCATATTTCTAAAAAAAGATACGAAGGCTTCAGCATAAAAGCAAGAATATTTTTTCCCTTTATGATAAAATAAAGCTAATATGAAAAAAATAATTATATCCTTACTAACACTTCTTACTTTTGCCACTATCTCTACTGTTTCAGCTCAAAGTTTTGATGTTGCTGCTAAGCACGCTATTGCTGTTGAAGCAACAACAGGAAAAATCCTTTATGAAAAAGATGCGAGTCAGCCTGTCGAGATTGCTTCTATTACAAAACTTGTTACTGTCTATTTGGTTTATGAGGCCTTGGAACAAGGAACCATCAGCCTATCAACCCCTGTTGATATTTCTGACTATCCATACCAGCTCACCACCAATTCAGAAGCAAGTAACGTCCCTATGGAAGCTCGAAATTATACTGTTGAACAACTATTAGAGGCTACAATGGTATCCAGTGCAAACAGTGCTGCAATTGCGCTAGCAGAAAAGATTGCCGGTTCTGAGAAAGACTTCGTTGACAAAATGAGGGCGAAACTTTTGGAATGGGGAATCCAGGATGCAACTATTGTAAACACAACTGGATTAAACAACGAGACTCTTGGAGATAACATCTATCCAGATTCTAAGAAAGACGAGGAAAATAAACTTAGTGCTTACGATGTTGCCATCGTTGCTCGTAACCTCATCCGAGATTATCCGCAGGTTTTGGAAATCACCAAAAAGCCAACTTCTACCTTTGCAGGACTTGAAATCCACTCAACAAACTCTATGTTGGAGGGGATGCCAGCCTACCGAGGAGGAATTGACGGTTTAAAGACAGGAACAACTGATAAGGCAGGAGCTTCTTTCGTTGGAACCACTGTCGAAAAAGGGATGCGTATCATTACAGTTGTTTTAGATGCCGATCAACAAGACGGTAATCCTTATGCACGATTTACAGCTACTTCTTCTCTTTTAGACTATATCTCTGCAAACTTTAGCCTTCAGACTATTGTTAAAAAAGGTGAATCTTACAAAGATAGTAAGGTTACTGTCCTTGATGGAAAAGAAGACAGCGTGCCTGCAGTTGCTAAATCAGATATTGCAGTTGTCCAACGAGTTGGAAGCGGAACTACATCAGCTCTTCAATTCACACCAAAATCAACATCAGAAACTGCTCCTTTGGAAGAAGGAAAGGTTGTCGGTACTCTAACCTATGATGACCAAGATTTGATCGGACAAGGCTACCTCACTTCTGAAAAACCATCTTTTGAAATGGTTTCTGAAAAGAAAGTTGAAAAAGCCTTCTTCTTAAAAGTTTGGTGGAACCAATTCATCCGCTTTATCAATGAAAAATTATAAAAAAATCGCGATTCTTCGCGATTTTTTCGTATTCTTTAATTTATTTCATCTCTTTAAATGCTGCTTCAGCATCTGCATTGCTAATAGCACCAAATTGGATTTTTCCAATTTTTCCTTGACTATCAATCAAGTATTCTGTTGGAATGCTACGAATTTGGTAGGCTTGGAAGGTAGTTGCCTTGGTATCATATAGAACTGGTATATCCTTGTAGCCTTGTTCTTGGTACCATTTTGGAAAGTCTTGAACTGTTTTTTCACCTTGGAGGCCAGGTGCAATAACACTTAGTATTTCAAAGTCTCGATCTTGTTTTGCAGCTAATTCCATCAACTCTGGCATACTCTTTCGACAAGGACCACACCAAGAGGCCCAGAATTTCAAATAGACCTTTTTTCCCTTATAGTCTGATAGCTTGACTTCTTTGCCATCCATAGACTGCAAGGTGAAGTCTGGTGCATCCTTTCCTACTGCGATTTGTTGTACAGCAGGCTGTTTGGGACTTTCCGTTTGTTTGGTTTCTTTTTCGCCACAGGCAATCAACAACAATAAAGACATGAGGCTCAATCCCGCAAAAATAACTTTTTTCATCTTTTTCTCCTTTTATCCAAGAATTCCTGACAAGGCATTTAACTGCCCTAGCATCAATAACAAGCCCATCAAAATAATCAAAGCTCCCCCGATTTTCTTTAGTAGGATCATATGGGGTTTTAATTTACTAAAATAGGGCATGATCCAGCCCGAAGCCAAGGCTAAAACGATGAAAGGTAGGGCCATTCCCAATGTGTACACTAAGGTTAGTACAGCTCCTTGCCAAGCACCATTCCCTCCTGAAGCTGCAAGAGCCAAGACCGAACTTAAAACCGGTCCGATACAAGGGGTCCAACCAAAACTAAAGGTTATCCCAAGCAAGAATGCTGACAGATAGTGATTCGACTGTGATTTTTTGAAGGTGACTGTTTTTTGCACTTCCAGTTTATTGAAATGCAAAATTTCCATCTGGTGAAGGCCCAAGAGGATAATGACTGCTCCCATAAGATAACGAAACCAATCAGCATAGAGCATATGCCCCAGGAAACCAGCTCCAAATCCCAAAATAAAGAAAATGAGGGAGATCCCAGCAATAAAGCACAAGGTCCGAATTAAGCCTGACCATGCAACATCTCTTCCGAAAAATCGAAAGCTTTTCGAATTTCCCTGATCATCCAGTAAAATACCAGCATAGACTGGTAGCAAAGGGAAGATGCAGGGTGAAAAGAAAGACAGAATGCCGGCTAAAAAAACCGAT
>NZ_KQ970760.1:629593-631963 GCF_001579175.1 Streptococcus oralis | reverse complement strand
AAGAAAGACAGAATGCCGGCTAAAAAAACCGATACTAAAAATATAATAGATTCCAACGAATTACCTACTTTCACAAAATTCTAATCTTATTTTACTACAAAAGAAAAAATTTGTGACAACTTTGCTATGCTTGTCTATTTATATAAAAAAGGAGCTAAGCTCCTTTCGTTTTAATACGTTCCTTCTTCACCTTGACTTGTCAAGATGACAGGACCGTCTTTTGTAATCACAAACTGGTGTTCATATTGGCAAGACAGGCCGCCATCGATGGTTTTATGAGCCCAGCCAGTTTTCATATCTGTATCAATTTCCCAATCCCCAGTATTGATCATGGGTTCAATAGTCAGCACCATTCCTTCACGGAGACGGAGACCACGACCAGCGACGCCATAGTTAGGGACCATTGGCTCCTCGTGCATAGTTGGACCAACTCCGTGACCAACCAAATCACGCACTACACCATAACCACGACTTTCAGCGTATTCTTGAATGGCCGCACCGATATCACCGATACGATTGCCGACAACTGCTTGCTCAATCCCTTTGTACATAGCTTCCTTGGTCACGTCCATCAGGTTTTTCACTTCTTCAGACGGTGTACCGACCGCATAAGCCCAACATGAGTCTGCTAAACCGCCAGTATAACTTTGGGTGTATTTTTTCATTTGCTCAACATTATTAAAGTTGAGTTTTGACACATTGAGGTCGGATTTGGCAATCGGACCTCCGAGTACCATGTCAACCTTGAGCAAGTCGCCATCTTTCAAGATGTAATGACGTGGAAAAGCGTGAGCTACTTCGTCGTTGAGAGAGCAACAAGTGGCATAGGGGTAATCCATGACTGCACCATCCACGCCAATCTGTAAAGGAAGGAAATTCTCTTCTTTACAACGTCGACGAACATACTCTTCTACTTCCCACATATTCACGCCTGGCTTAATCAAATCACGTAAGCCGATATGGATACTAGCTAGGAAATCACCAGCCTTGTCCATGGCTTCGATTTCACGTGCTGATTTTAAAGTTATCATTTTTTCTCCTAGATTCTAATTGATTTTCACTGTAACATTTGCTTTTGATACAATCTGATGACCATGATAAATATCATAATCAATAATAGCTGAGCGCCTAGTATGATGAATAATGCGAGCCTGAATACGAAGAGTATCATCAATCTGAACAGCCTGTAAGAAATAAATCAACATCTGTTCAATGATGAGATTTCGCCCGCTATTGACAACAAGGTCTTGGGTCATATGGTTGAGGATTTCAGCCAAGACACCATTAGCAAGGACACCATTTTTCTCCAGCATGAAGGGCTCAACAGTAATGACGACTTCATCATGATGATAGGATAGTTTTTGCCCGATTTGCTCTGAAAAAGTTGGCAAAGCTGATACTTGAGATCGGCTCATTTTTTCCATGACATCTCTTCGAGTTACGACCCCAAGTAGAGTCTGGTTACTTCGAACAACGGGAACCATCTCAAAGTCTTCAGCTATCATTCGTTGGCTGACATTGGCAATATTAGTTGCCAAACCTGTTACGAAGATACTTCGCGTCATCACCTTGTCAATCGTTGTGCTGGGTGACTTATCTCCCGCGTCACGCATGGTAACAACTCCGACAACCACTTGGTGTTGGTTAATGACTGGGAAACGGCTACTTCTGTTCTTACGTACCAAATCTAAATAGTCTTTGACTGTATCCGTTTCTCTCAAAAAGCCATACTCATGACTCGGACGATAGAGTTTTTCGACTGTTAAAATGTCAGTTTTAATCTGAACATTTGAGAGAGCTTTGTTAATCATGGTTGCGACTGTAAAGGTATCATGCTTACTTCTCAGAACAGGGATACCTTTTTTATTGGCTAGAGTCAATACATCATCTTGGACATGGAAACCACCAGTTACAAGGACTGCATTTTCATTTTCAAGCGCTAAAAGTTGAATACGAGTACGGTCACCTACAATCAAAAGGCCTCCATCATGGAGATAAGAGAGGATATTCTGCTCAGTCATGGCGCCAATAGAAAATTTACTAAATTCTCTCTCTAACCCTTCCTGACCTGCTAAAACCTCAGAGCTAGTCACTTCTGCGATTTCTGCATAGGTTAGCCGTTCGATAGCTACTTTCTTTGACTTGACACGTATGGTTCCACTGCGGGGGCGAGTCTCAACAATTCCCCGATTTTCAGCTTCTTTGATAGCCCGATAGGCTGTTCCATCACTAACACCTAGGTGATTTGAAATACTACGAACACTAACTCTCTTCCCAATTGGTAACTCTTCCAGATAAGACAAAATTTCCTGGTGTTTACTCATTGAAATCTCCTTTTACGTAACGAAATTCAAGATAGTCCCTCATTTT
>NZ_KQ970760.1:627984-628890 GCF_001579175.1 Streptococcus oralis | reverse complement strand
CCTTAAACTGTCGGAAGAGACTAAATCCCGATTTTAAGGCTACTTTTTGGCTAGCTTGATTCTCCAGATGAGTGATGATGGATAATTGTTTTAAACCAAATTCTTCAAAGGAAAGTTGACAGAGTTTGCTAACAGCCTCTGTCATAAAACCTTGCGACCAAGCATCTTTTTTTAAGAAATAACCGATTTCTGCTTCTTTCTTGATTTCGTCGATTTTTTCAAATTTGATGGAACCAATCATTTCCTGATTGTCTTGATTACAAATTGCCCAGACACCTAGAGGAGCCTTCATAAAATAGTTGGCAAGAGCATATTGACTCTCCTCTAAACTTGCTTGACTGGGAAAAATAAATTGCAGATTTTCTGGATCAGAAGCAATCTCATAAAAGGCTTTACTGTCACTAAAAAAGAAAGGACGCAAATACAAGCGCTCCGTTTCAAAGAAAGAAAACATTGCTAATTTGGTCCAAATATTCATAATCACCTCAATGGTTTTAGTCTTCGACGAGTGTAATATCTGCTCCAAGACTACGTAATTTTTCAATGATATCTGAGTAGCCACGAAGGATAAACTCAATATTTGTAATTTCGGTCTGGCCTTGAGCCATCAATCCAGCAATCACAAGAGCGGCACCTGCTCGCAAATCTGTAGCTTTAACACTTGCTCCATGCAAGGTACGACCACCTTTATAGATAATGTGATCATTCGTAGTCGTAATATCCGCATCCATTTTTGCTAACTCAAAAACATGGTTGACACGTTTTTCATAAATGGTATCAATAATCGTTCCACGGCCTTGAGCTGTTAATAAAAGTGGCGTGATAGGCTGTTGCAAATCAGTTGCAAAACCAGGATAAGGAGCAGTTTTAATATTGATTGCCTTCAAGTCTGACTGCTCTTCAACG
>NZ_KQ970760.1:624043-627764 GCF_001579175.1 Streptococcus oralis | reverse complement strand
AGTCTGACTGCTCTTCAACGAAAATACTATCCTCAGAGACAGTCATACGAACGCCCATTTCCTCTAGTTTGGCGATAAAGCCTTCAAGATGCTCATAAAGAACGTTGTTAATACGAATTCCTTTACCAACCGCAGCAGCAAGTGAAATATAAGTTCCAGCTTCAATACGGTCTGGAATGACTTGGTGACGAGTCCCATGAAGCGTCTCAACACCATCAATAATGATAATATCAGTACCGGCGCCACGAATATGGGCCCCCATGTTGTTCAAAAGGGTAGCCACATCAATGATTTCTGGTTCACGGGCCGCATTTTCAATGACAGTACGTCCCTTTGCTTTGACCGCGGCAATCATGGTGTTAATCGTTGCACCAACGCTAACGGTGTCCATGTAAATACTTGCTCCATGAAGACCCTTGCCTTGGGCAGATAAATTCATATTATCTCCCTCATAGCTCACCTTAGCCCCCATAGCTTCAAAGGCTTTTAAGTGAAGGTCAATCGGGCGAGGACCCAGATCACATCCACCAGGAAGTCCAACCGTAGCTTCACCAAAGCGCCCTAAAAGACTTCCGTAAAAATAATAAGAAGCACGCAAACTATTAATCTTTCCATAAGGCATAGGAATGTTTTGAACACCTCTTGGATCAATCTCCAAGACATCATCATAACGCTTAACAGTCGCCCCCATGATCTCCATGATTTCGACAAGACTAGCAACGTCTGAAATATCTGGAACACAATCTAAAGTGACAATATCATCTGATAAGATAATAGCTGGAATAAGCGCAACGACACTATTTTTAGCACCACTAATGGTGATCTCACCTTGCAATGGACGTCCACCATTGATGACAATTTTTCTCATGTTATACTCTTTCAAAATTTACTAAAAAGGTCTTTTCATTCTATTATACCATAATTTTCAATTTTTTCCCATTACTCTTGATTATTTCCTGCCTCTTTTTTTATTTTTGTTCACAAAAAAAGACCCATCACACAAGCTTTGGAGCTTGATATGATAGGCTTTAAAAGTTAGATTAACGTACTGTACGGATACGCATTGTGTTTGTACGAGCAGCTTCTCCAAGTGGCACACCAGCAACGATAACGATATCGTCGCCAGATTCAACCAAGCCTTGTTCAACTGCAATCTTTTCAGCAAGATCAAACATATCGTCAGTATTTGAAGGACGTTCAGTTGTTACTGGAATAACACCCCAGTTCAACATCAATCCACGTTCAGTCAATTCATCGAAAGTGATTGCCAAAATGTCAGCATTTGGACGGTATTTAGAAATCAAACGTGCTGTGTGACCAGTCTTAGTAAGGGTAACAACCAATTTGATGTTCATTGAGTTAGTAGCATCTTTAACAGCTGAAGCCATAACTTCTGTCTTAGAGTTACGCTCGAATGTATCTGAGTTCAAACGACCATATTCATTAAGAAGAGTTTGAGCGTTCTTGTCGATTGTAGCCATTGTTGTTACTGATTCAAGTGGGTATTTACCGTTTGCAGACTCTCCTGAAAGCATTGTTGCATCAGTTCCGTCGATAACAGCGTTGAATACGTCTGATACTTCTGAACGAGTCGCACGTGGTTTTTCAGTCATTGTTTCAAGCATGTTTGTTGCAGTGATAACAACTTTACCAGCCGCATTCACTTTAGTAATGATCATTTTTTGGTAAACTGGAACCATTTCGAATGGTACTTCGATACCCATGTCACCACGAGCGATCATGATACCATCAGCTGCTTCGATGATCTCATCCAAGTTATCGATACCTTGTTGGTTTTCGATTTTCGCGAACAATTGAACATGTCCGTTTCCAGTTTCTTCACAGATTGCACGAACTTCATTCACGTCTTTAGCAGTACGTACGAATGAGATCGCGATGAAGTTGATACCTTGCTCAAGACCAAAGCGGATGTCGTCGTTATCACGTTCAGCAAGTGCTGGGAAAGGAATTTTAGTGTTAGGGATGTTTACACCTTTTTGTTTTGCAACAACGCCATCATTTTCAACTTCTACTTCAAATTCACGAGTTGCATCGTCTTTAGCGATAACACGAAGACCAAGTTTACCATCGTCAACCAAAACTTGACGACCAACTTCAACGTCATCATAGATGTCAAGAGCGCCAGCAACGTTCAAAGCAATCACATCGCGAGTTGATTTGATACCTTGCTTAGTTGCAACACGGATTTTTTCACCAGTTTTATAAGAGTACTCTTTTGCATCGCCTTCGAACAATTCAGTACGGATTTCAGGACCTTTTGTATCAAGAAGGAAACCAACTTTTTTACCTGCAAGTTTTTCAGCAAGTTTAACAGTTGCCATACGGTCACCTTGTTCTTGGTGGTCACCGTGTGAGAAGTTGAAACGGAAAGTGTTTGCTCCAGCTTCAATCAATTTCGCAATATTTTTTGCTGAAGCTTCAACGTCAAGTTTTTCTCCCCAGTATCCGTCATCACCGAATTTTTTACCACCACGGATTTCTACCGCAGGACCCAAGGTTGCAACGATTTTTACACGTTTGTTCATGATTTTTTGTGACTCCTTTATATAATTCGACCTTTTTGGTCATTTTACTAGATTAATAAAAGTTGATTAGGACAAGCTCTTGTTCAAGTCAGAGAGTTCAAGATCAGCTTTGTGTGGGTTGTTAACAACAATCTTACCATCAGCTGTTAGGCTAAACAAAGCTCCTTCTTCTGCTGTTCCAAGAATTGGGTTTTCAACCATTTTCTCGTTACGGATACCAACAGCGACACCACCGATTCCTTGTTTAAGGAGTTTAACAGCGTGTGCACCCATGCGTGATGCTAATACACGGTCACGAGCGGTTGGTGATCCACCACGTTGGATGTGTCCAAGTTCAGTTACACGAAGGTCACTAGTGTCTCCAGCTTCCTTGAGTTTTTTACCAAACTCATCGGCAGACATAACTCCCTCAGCCAAAACAATGATGTTGTGTTTCTTACCACATTCATAACCAGCTTTGATGCTTGCAACGATATCTTCCATCTTGAAGTCTTCTTCAGGGATGATGATTTCGTCAGCACCAGTTGCGATACCTGCCCAAAGAGCGATATCACCAGCGTTACGTCCCATTACCTCAACAACGAAAGTACGACGGTGACTTGATGATGTATCACGAATCTTATCAATCGCATCCATTGCAGTAGTAACTGCTGTATCAAATCCGATTGTGAAGTCCGTACCAACGATATCATTATCAATTGTTCCTGGAAGACCTATAGCAGGGAATCCATGCTCAGTCAAGCGCATAGCTCCGTGATAAGAACCGTCTCCACCGATAACTACGACTCCTTCGATACCGTGTTTTTTCAATTGCTCAATCCCTTTAAGTTGGCCTTCAAGTTGTGCAAACTCAGGGTAACGAGCAGAGTGAAGGAAAGTACCACCACGTGAAATGATGTCTCCTACTGAAGCAGCATCAAGTGGATAGATTTCACCGGCAACCATACCTGCGTATCCATCATAGATACCAAATACTTCCATTCCTTCTGAGATTGCTTGACGAACTACCGCACGGATGGCAGCATTCATACCAGGGGCGTCTCCACCACTGGTCAAAACAGCAATACGTTTCATTTGGTTATGCTCCTTTTTCTTTTAACATTCCTACTGATTATACCACATTTAATTGGAAAATTCTTCTATTTTCCGTATTTTTAGCGATAAATCGTTTTCAT
>NZ_KQ970760.1:620878-623961 GCF_001579175.1 Streptococcus oralis | reverse complement strand
TAGCGATAAATCGTTTTCATAACAATTCCCTCTAATTTTTCCTGTAAAACTGGATCTTTTTTTACAAAATGTTGGGAGGAAACAATTGTTTTCTCCTCCTCAACATACCTGATAATTACAGGAATAGAGCCTTTATGTTGATCTAAGATAGTTGAAATTTCTTTATCGTTGTCGTGATTTTTAACTTGAATCCAGAATCGTTCTGCCACTGCTTCTTGCAAATCTTGTGCAATCATTTGCAGACGACCATCTCGGGATTGAACTTTGCCATTGATGTAGTAAAATTTCCCTTCGGATAAAATGGAAGCGAATTTTCGATACTGATCTGAAAATACAGTCACATCCAGTTTAGACTTACTATCGTGAACCTGTAGAAAAGCCATATTCTCGCCTTTCTTAGTTCGAATGACTTTTATTTTTTGCACTTCAACTAGAAGTGTTGCTTGACACCCCTCAGTGAGAGTAGCAATGGGCGTTGTCGGATAAAGGGCCTGTTTGGCAAGTGTTTGCAAAGGATGAGCGCTGATACCAACCCCGATTAGTTCCTGCTCCTTGTAAAATTTCTCTGCTTCCGTAAAATCATCCGCCTCAGTCCAGCTATAGCTTGCATCTGCAAAGAGACCACCCAACTCCTCAACAAAAACAAATAGGTTTGGTAGGTTCACTAGGATTTTCTGGCGATTTTTATCAAAGTCATCAAAGAGCCCCAGTTCAACCAAAGGAGACAAAAGCGATAGTTTCTTGTAATTCTTGGGAAGACGTGTGACAAAATCTTCAATGCTTGAGAAAGGACGATTTTCAATAATCCAGTAAGACAAATCTCTTGGCATTCCCTTAATGGCTTTCAAACCAAGATAGATTTTCTTCTGAGAAATCTTGTCATGGTAGGGTATGCTGTTGATTGCTAAAGGCGCTACATCAAATCCCATCTGCAGAGCATCTACTATATAATCACTGCTTGAATAATTCAACATGACTTGAAAGAAAATAGCAGGATAATGGGTTTTAAAATAAGCAAGTTGGAAAGCAAGGGCTGAGTAGGCATAGGCGTGGGATCTGTTAAATCCATAGCCAGCAAACTTTTCCATCACTGCAAAAACTTGATTGGCTTTCTCTTCTGAATGCCCCAGTTTGACTGCACCAGCAATAAAATCTTCCTTCATAAGATGCATCTCTTTGGCATTTTTCTTACCCATGGCACGTCTGAGAATGTCGGCTTTGCCAAGACTGAATCCTCCAAAGCGTTGAGCTACCTGCATGACTTGCTCTTGATAGAGCATAATACCGTAGGTTGATGACAGGATGTCTTCCAATGTAGGATCCAGCACTGTCACCTTTTCTTTGCCATGCTTTCGAGCTACAAAGTTATCGATATAATCACTTGCACCTGGTCTGTTAAGGGATGTCGTTGCTACCACTTCTTCGAAGACTTGTGGTTTCACCCGTTTCAAGAGTCGAATGGCTCCTGGTTGTTCAAATTGGAAAATACCTTTTGTATTTCCAGCCGAAAAGAGAGCCAAGGTTTCTTTATCTTCCAGGTCAATCTCTTCGATTTTTAGATGAACACCCTCTGACTCCGCAAGCAATTCCTGCATTTTTTGTACGAAAGTCAGGTTACGTAAACCGAGGAAATCCATTTTTAGAAGTCCATTGGCTTCAACACCATGAGCATCATACTGGGTGATGAGCATATCTTCACCATATTTTAGAGGAATATAGTCTGTCAGATCTTGGTCACTCATGACGACTCCTGCAGCATGGATAGAGGTCTGACGAGGATACCCTTCAATCTTACGAGCAATCTCAAAAGCTTTTTGGTATTCAATCTTGCTATTGATTACCTGCCTAAATTGCAAATTCTTCTCATAAGCTGTCGTTAGCGTGTCTCGGAAACTGATTTTTTTCGTAATATTTGTTAATTCGTACTCTGGAACGCCATAGCGTTTGAAAACATCACGAATTGCCTGTTTTGCTCCAAAGGTCGAATAAGTGACAATCTGTGCAACGTGTTGACTGCCATAGCGATCACGAACATAACGAATGAACTCTGGTCTATAAAGGTCTGGAATGTCAATATCAATATCAGGCATGGTGTAACGCTCACGATTTAAAAAGCGCTCGAAAATCAGGTTCTTCTCAACAGGATCAATCCCTGTGATGTCAAGTGAGTAGGCGACCAAACTACCCACAGCAGACCCACGCCCCATTCCCATATAGTAGCCTTGGGAACGTCCAAAACGCAACAAATCCCAAACAACTAGGAAATAGTCATCAAAGCCCATATCATGAATAACAGCCAACTCTTCATTTAGCCGCTCTTGATAGAGAACTGAGGTTAACCCCTTGGCTATCAAGCCTTGTTCAGCCCTCTCTCTAAGTTCTTCTACTGCCGGCCTTTCAGGGTTAAAGCGAGGGAGTTTTAAACTTGGATCAAGTTGGTAGCTAACATTCTCTATCAAAACTTGAAGATTGGCAAGTGCCTGAGGAAAGCGATTTTTAAATCTTGCTTCTAAGTCTGAGGCTGGAAGAAATATCCCTTGCTGTGAATGCACATCCACTTCTCTCAGACTGACATTATCCTTAACTGCCGACAAAATTTGCAAAACCTGTAGGTCTTCTTTCTCAAAGGAGTTGACCTGATACAGTGGAAGAATGGGTTTGGTAAAGACTTCTTGGTGAGTATCTGGACTAACCCCAATATAATAATCATGCCCCAAATCCAGCTGTTCGACCCCATTAAAATAGGGAACAATAATGGCTACATCTTCGAGGTGGCTGGTGAAGTCAGACCAATTTTTTCGTCCAGTCATTTTTAAAGTGGATAACTTCATCAACTCTTGGTAACCTTTAGTAGATAGAGCTAGAAAACGAAAAGAGATCGCCTTCTCATATATAATCAAGGTCATTTCAAGACCAATTAAAGGTTGGATTCCATATTTTCGAGTCACTTCTAAAAAGTGATAGGCTCCATAGAGATTATCCACATCCATGAGAGCAAGGTGAGAATAGCCATAATCTTTAGCTGTATGTACATATTTTTCAATCGAAACCACACTTTCCATAAAACTGTAAACAGTCTTGGT
>NZ_KQ970760.1:618065-620604 GCF_001579175.1 Streptococcus oralis | reverse complement strand
CCATAAAACTGTAAACAGTCTTGGTATCGAGCTGTGCAATCATTCCATCTCCTCCTTGCTTTAAATATAGTACTATTATACCATTTTAAGTTCCATAATGAACTGGCTCAGACTCTTTCTTTCAAAACCTTGTTGAAATTTTTTCAACTGTTCATCCATTATGTTTCTTGAAAATGAAAATTAAGAAGAATAAAATATCTATATCTTATAATATTTTTAATAGTAATTTTGGACATTTTTATGCTAAGTGACGAATATTGAAATAAAATCCCTTATGCAAATTTACATATAAATATCTTTGAGGTGGCTTTTAATTAAAAGATTTATTCAATATTTTATAATAACTTGCTTAAAGTTCATTCCTATTTTTAAAATTTATTTCATTTGAGTTTATTTATTCCATTTTTCCTCTTTTTTTGATATAATAAATTTATCACTTCAAAGGAGAGCGCCATGCGTTTTAATCAATTCAGCTACTTGCCCACTCCTCGTTCTCAACTATTAGATGAATTAGAGAGTCTTGGCTTAAAGCTATCATCTAAACTGCCTATAAAAAGACAGTTTGAAGACTTCATTCGTTGGAGTTTCTTCACTTATACAAATACCGATTACGCTCTATCTACCCTAGCTGCAGATAGAGAAACGGATCTACTAAGCTTCTTTCAGTCTGATAAAGAGTTGACAGCTGATATTTTCTATACCGTAGTTTTTCAACTTTTAGGCTTCAATTATCTTATTGACTTTGAGGATGCTGAACAATTCCGTAAAGAAACTGGATTTCCTGTTATTTATGGAGATTTGATTGAAAATCTCTACCATCTGCTCAATACTCGAACTAAAAAAGGAAATACGCTCATCGATCAGCTTGTTAGTGATGGACTCATTTCAGAAGATAATCACTACCACTACTTTAACGGCAAGAGCTTGGCAACCTTCTCTAGTCATGATGTCATTCGTGAAGTTGTTTATGTAGAGAGCCGTGTGGATACTGATAAAGACGGTCTCCCTGATTTAGTCAAGGTCAGTATTATTCGTCCTCGCTATGATGGGCAGATTCCAGCCGTTATGACTGCAAGCCCTTATCACCAAGGAACCAACGACAAAGCCAGCGACAAGGCTCTCTACAAGATGGAAGGAGACTTGGAGGTCAAACCTCCCCACACCATTGAACTTGAGAAGCCTGAGATTGATTTTGTCGAGCCTCTTGGTCAAGCCGAACTCGTCTCTGAGTCTGAAGAAAAGCTAACTCACATCAATAGCTCTTACACTCTCAACGATTACTTCCTCCCTCGAGGATTTGCCAATCTCTATGTATCGGGTGTTGGCACCAAAGATTCCCAAGGTCTGATGACTAACGGTGACTACCTGCAGATTGAGGCCTATAAAAATGTCATTGATTGGCTCAATGGACGTTGCCGTGCCTTTACGGACCACACGCGCAAGCGTGAGGTCAAGGCTGATTGGTCCAATGGCAAAGTTGCCACAACTGGCCTTTCTTATCTAGGTACCATGTCCAATGGTCTTGCAACCACTGGAGTTGATGGCTTGGAAGTGATTATCGCAGAAGCAGGTATTTCCTCTTGGTACAACTACTATCGTGAAAATGGCCTGGTAACCAGTCCTGGAGGTTATCCAGGTGAGGATTTTGACTCACTTGCTGAATTAACCTACTCCCGCAATCTCTTAGCCGGTGACTATATCCGTGCTAATGAAGCCCACAAAGCGGATTTAGAAAAGGTAAAAGAACAATTAGATCGCAAGACTGGTGACTACAATCAGTTTTGGCATGACCGCAACTATCTGCTCAATGCTCATAAGGTTCAAGCTGAGGTCGTCTTTACACATGGTTCCCAGGATTGGAATGTCAAACCACTTCATGTTTATCAAATGTTTCATGCTCTTCCAGATCATATCAACAAGCACCTCTTTTTTCATCATGGTGCCCATGTTTATATGAATAACTGGCAGTCGATTGACTTCCGCGAGTCCATGAATGCCTTGTTAAGTAAGAAATTGTTAGGACTTGCAACAGACTATCAGCTTCCTACTGTTATCTGGCAAGACAATACCGAACCTCAAACCTGGCAGAGTCTTGATGACTTTGGCAAGCAAGATGAATTGCATACTTTCTCACTTGGAACTGAAGAACAAGTGATTCAGAACCACTATGAACAAGAAGATTTTGAGCGTTATGGCAAGACTTACCAGACCTTTAACACAGAACTTTACCAAGGAAAAGCCAATCAGATCACCATTGACCTTCCAGTAAGTCAAGACATTCATTTAAATGGTCGAGTCAAGCTGAAACTTCGTCTCAAATCAAGTACAAACAAGGGGCTCTTATCAGCCCAACTGCTCGAACTTGGGCAAAAGAAATATCTGCAAGCTTATCCAGCTGTTTTAAGCGCTAGAACCATTGACAACGGTCGCTATTACATGCTTGAAAATCTCTGCGAACTGCCATTCACTCCAAGCGCCCAACGTGTCATCACTAAAGGCTACCTCAATCTTCAAAATAGAAATGATTTACTCTTAGTAG
>NZ_KQ970760.1:615142-617773 GCF_001579175.1 Streptococcus oralis | reverse complement strand
ATACTCCCCCAATCAACATGTGTCACCATTTATCATACACGCTACCACACCACATGTTGGAACTCTCTGTGAATTGACATTTATAGGAAATTCACAACAAGCCGTGACAGAATGCTACCCTAATTAGATGATTCACTGTCATTAAAGAACATCAATGGTGATGGACGGATCGATATATCATTCATCTGCACGCAACTAGTGACAAGTTAAAAGAAGGAGAATCTCTCCATCTAGTTCTTTATCCTACTGACTTTAAAATCATCATACGTGACAATACCGCCTACCACCCGACTGACATTTTCGTTCAGTCCACGCTTACTGTACCTTTTAAAAGGAGTACTTACTTTATGAACAAATCAGAACATCGACACCAACTTATCCGCGCCCTCGTTTCAAAAAATAAAATTCATACCCAAGCAGAATTACAAGCCTTGTTAGCGGAAAATGATATCCAAGTCACACAAGCAACCTTATCTCGTGATATCAAGACTATGAACCTTTCAAAAGTTCGGGAAGAAGACCAGTCCTACTATGTTCTAAATACTGGTTCTATTTCTAAATGGGAGAAACGTTTGGAAAACTATATGGAAGATGCTCTTGTCATGTTACGTCCTGTCCAACACCAAGTTATTCTAAAGACTCTTCCAGGTTTGGCCCAGTCATTTGGAGCTGTCATTGATGCCCTTGATTTCAAAGATGTTGTTGCTACACTATGCGGAGACGATGTCTGCATGATCATCTGTGAAGATGCTACAAAAGCACAAGCATGTTTTGAAAATCTTAAAAAATATGCCCCACCATTTTTCTTTAGTGAATAAACAAATCCCGTGATTAAAAATCACGGGATTTGTTTATTCATTTGAAAGTGTTTCTTCTTTCTTCATACGTGCCAATCTAAGAGCACGTTTGGGATTGAGACGATTAAACAATTCTTCTAGTTTCTTTTCATTCCATACGTCTGCTGCAGAAACAAAATTTCCATCTGCATCTCGGAATGATATCGGTTTATCTCCCATATCAATCTCCTAGTCTACAAATTCAAATTCAAATTTACCGATGCGGACCAAGTCGCCATCTTTGGCACCACGTGCACGAAGGGCTTCGTCAACCCCCATACCACGAAGCTGACGGGCAAACTTCATGACTGATTCGTCACGGTCAAAGTTGGTCATGTTAAAGAGTTTCATGAGTTTTTCACCAGAAAGTACCCATGTCGCATCATCATCACGACTAATCTCAAAGGCTTTTTCTTCCTCGTCAAAGCCATAGTAAGCCTCTTCTTCCATATCGGATTCATCATAGATTGGGAATTCTGGAGTCTTGTCCAACAATTCAGCTGTCGCATCCAAAAGGGTAGCCAACCCTTGCTTGGTTAAACCAGAAATCGGGAAGATGGCTGGTAGTTCTTCAAACTCGTCGTAGTTAGCTGCCAATTTCTTCTTGAAGGTTTCAAGATTTTCCTGACTTTCGGGCATGTCCATCTTGTTAGCCACGATGATCTGCGGACGTTCCATCAGACGAAGGTTGTATGATTCCAATTCTTTATTGATAGCAAGGTAGTCCTCATAAGGATCACGCCCTTCGCTGGCCGACATATCGATGATATGAAGGATAACTCGAGTGCGTTCAATATGTCGAAGGAACTGAGTTCCCAAGCCAACACCTTGACTAGCTCCCTCAATCAAACCTGGAAGATCTGCAACAGCAAAGGACTCACCTGACTGCGTACGAACCATACCCAAATTAGGAACAATTGTCGTAAAGTGGTAGGCACCGATTTTTGGCTTAGCTGAAGTGATGACACTAAGCAAAGTTGACTTTCCGACAGATGGGAAACCAACTAAGCCAACATCCGCCAAGATTTTTAATTCCAGTTGCAACTCACGTTCCTGACCCGGCTCTCCATTCTCAGAGATTTCAGGTGCAGGATTTTTTGGTGTT
This sequence comes from Streptococcus oralis, assembly GCF_001579175.1. Lineage (GTDB taxonomy): Bacteria > Bacillota > Bacilli > Lactobacillales > Streptococcaceae > Streptococcus > Streptococcus oralis_O. The sequence continues at coordinate 615,832 of NZ_KQ970760.1, read as the reverse complement.
GCAAAGCGGATATTTCCACGACCACCTCGACCGCCATGTGCCACGATAAACTCTTGACCGTGCTCAATCAAGTCTGTAATGACTTTCCCTGTCTCAGCATCCCGTACAGTCGTTCCTTGGGGTACGCGAACACGAAGGTCTTCTGCACCACGCCCATGCATTCCTTTTGTCATCCCTTTTTCACCAGATTCGGCCTTGAAATGACGGTTATAGCGGAAATCCATCAAGGTACGTAAGCCTTCGTCTACTACGAAAACGACGTTACCACCACGTCCACCATCACCACCCCAAGGTCCGCCATTCGGGACATATTTTTCACGGCGAAAGGCAACCATGCCATCACCACCATTACCAGCCTTGACTTTAATCTTAGCTGTATCTAAAAACATACTCATATTTTCTTCTCACTTTAAAAAGGCTGGGAAATCCCAGTCATTAGTCATTGTTTCTGTCTAAACAACTTGCTTAGAATCTGCTAAAAGCTCCAAGCGCCGTTGCAAAGATACCAGCAAGGGTCACAAACAACATGATGAGCACGACAACAAGTGTCACCTTTTCAAACATTGTTTTTTACGGTTACCGTTATCTCCAAAAGCCATAGTTTCTCCTTTTTACTCTATAATTTTAATTTAATATTCTGTAGAAACAGGTGCAATTGCCCACAAAATCAAGTAAGCAAGAACCCCTGCT
>NZ_KQ970760.1:612365-614546 GCF_001579175.1 Streptococcus oralis | reverse complement strand
CATAAATTTTTTCGCCATCTTTTATTCCTCCTTTTTTACTTTTTGTCAATCTTTCCAGTAGTCTCGCATACTGGACAACTGTTTTTTAGACGCCTTCAGAATGCGTTTAGATTCTTTTACCGGGACGCTGACTGCTTGTTGAGGCAGATATAAAATGGTTTTTAGAAAACGTTGACTCATAGGTTCTCCATCGAGCAATTCTTGTTCAAAATTATTTGAAATAATGGCATCAAGGTAAAACTCGTGAACTCGTTTCCCAAAATTCTCAGCAGAAATCTCATACAACTTGTCAGCCAACTTTTGCTCATCCATATCTGGAGTGGCAATCAAAGCCTCCAGGATGGCACCTGCAAGATCCTGTTCTCCATAGTAGAGGGTTCCAAACATCCTGTCACTGATCAGATTATCCAGATAAGGATTGCCATGAGCGATGACAGGCGTTCCACTGGCTAGACTCTCTAGATAAGTCAACCCTTGGGTTTCACTAGTGGATGCAGAGATAAAGAAATCTGCCGCCTTATAGTACAAGGCTGTTTCACTTGGGGCGATCATACCAGTAAAAATCACCTGGTCTTGAATTTGCAACTGGACAGCTTGTTCTTTCAGACTGTCCAGATAAGGACCGTCACCAGCAACAACCAGTTTCACCTTGTCTTCTTCTTTCAAAACCTGCGCAAAAGCGGCTAGAACCGCTTGGATATTCTTCTCATAGGAGATACGAGAAAGACTCAGTAACATTTTCTCGTCTTCTTTTATTCCAAGTTTAGATCGAAGGGAAGCTAAATTCTCTTCCTTAATCTCAGGGCGTTCAAATTTAGCTAACTCAATACCAGTTGGAATAACCCGCTTTTCAACCTTGACCTTGTACTTAGAGAGAAGGTCCCGAACTATCTCACTAGGACAAATCACTCCATCAACATCGTGAAGAAAGCCCCGTACCAGATATTTTACCATACTTGGACGAATCAGCATACCCTTCGCAATATAATGCACATAATCTTCGTACTGGGTATGGTAGGTATGGATAACAGGAATTTTTAACTCTCTCGCAATCCAAATCCCTAACAAACCTAGTGAAAACTCTGTTTGAGTATGAATGATATCTAGCTGATACTGTTTAGCAATTTCAAGCGCTTTTGTAAAGCCACGATAAGCAAAACGTCGATCCTTAAATGCAAAGAAGGGAACACTCGGTATTCGGATAATTTGCCAATCCTCATAGCGATTCACATCTTTATCTGTTGTTGTAAAGATAAAAACTGCATGTCCTTGCTTCTCAAGCTCTGTCTTCAAGGTTCGAATACTAGTCGCAACACCAGAAACCTGAGGAAAATAAGTGTCTGTAAATAAACCAATTCGCATAAATTACCTCACTTTTTGCCCAAAGCAGCCTGTTCTTGATAGAATTTCAACCAGATTTCCAGTAAATGTTCCTCCGAGTACTCTTTAGAAATCTCTCTAGCTTTTTCTTTCAAGTCTTTCAACTTTTCAGGATGATTTTTGTATTCGAGAATAGCTTCTCTCATCTCTGAAACATCACTTGTTGCACGATAATTCCCTTCGAGAATGACCTTGTATAAATCTAAATCCCTTAGCATTATCGGTGCTTCACAACTAGCTGCCTCTAAGATGGTCATAGGGAATAGTTCATTGTAACTTGGTAGCAAGAAGAGATCCGCTACAGCATAGAGCTCTCGCATTCGCTCTGGAGGAACAATACCTGGAAAAATTAGATTTTTAGGTGGATTGTCCATGATTTTTTTATAGCGTTCATAACCATCTGTCATCCCACCAAATGAAAAACCACCAGCCCAAATAAAAGTAATTTCTGGCAATTCCTCAGCAAGACGGATAAAGTCATCAATCCCTTTACGTTTCTGAACCTGACCCGCACCAACAACAACAAACTGATCCTCAGCTAAATCCATTTCCTGACGAAGTTTTGCTACTTGGTCAGCTGGCAGTGGATGCCATTTTTCCTTATTTACAAAGTTTGGAATATAAGTTACTTTTTCACGTGGAATACCAGCTGCCACCAAATCCTCGATAAACATGGGATTAACCACCACCAAGTGTTCCATTCGGTTGTAAAATGAAAAAACATAACGTTTGATAATTCCCTTTAAGAAAAATGGAATCTTCAAACTCCCCTCAAGCGTATCAGGCAAAAAATGCACATAG
>NZ_KQ970760.1:610021-612045 GCF_001579175.1 Streptococcus oralis | reverse complement strand
CCTCAAGCGTATCAGGCAAAAAATGCACATAGCCAATTTTTCTCCCAGAACGCTTCTTTTGAAATGTAGATAAATAATAAGGGAAATCAATGGTATGAAAGTGAGTTACATCTGCCTCAACAGGAAGATTCTCCGTAACAATTAACTGATCTTGGGCATCACGATGTAGAAGACGTACCAACTCACGGTAGGCTCCTGATACTCCTTGACCAGCCACTTTTTCACTTGAACTTAGCATATTAATACGCAATTTTTCGTTTTCCATACCTTTCATTATACCATTTTATTTCTAGAAAATCAGCAAAAGAAAGAGAGACCAGAGGAAAAAGGAGGAATTTATCCTATTTTCCAATCGTCTCTCATATTTTTCTACTGTTTATTTAATTCCTAGGGCGATACGTGCATAGCGACTCATTTTCTCAACAGTCCAAGCTGGATACCAGACCAATTTAACTTCGGTATTGGTTACCTCAGGAACATCTGTCATCGCATCGTGTATCTGGTCTGTCAAAAGATCAGCCAGTGGGCAGCCCATAGTTGTCAAGGTCATATCAATTTCAGTGTGACCAGTTTCACCATCAAAACGAATTTCATAAATCAAACCTAAATTGACAATATCAATTCCCAACTCAGGGTCAATTACTTCTTCTAGGGCATTTAAAATGCGGGTTTTGATAACCTCAATTTGCTCTTCTGTATAAGCCATGTTCATCCTCACTCTTAATCTTCAATAAAATCACGAAGCGGTTTGCTACGACTTGGTTGACGTAGTTTTCTCAAAGCCTTGGCCTCGATCTGACGGATACGTTCACGAGTTACGTTAAAGACTTTACCAACATCTTCAAGGGTACGCATTTTCCCATCGTCCAGCCCGAAACGAAGGCGCAGAACGTTTTCTTCACGGTCTGTGAGAGTATCCAAGACTTCATCCAACTGCTCACGCAAAACGATACGAGTTGTGTAGTCCACTGGATTCTCAATTACTTCGTCTTCGATAAAGTCCCCGAGATGGCTATCGTCCTCTTCACCAATAGGTGTTTCAAGAGATACTGGCTCTTGGGCGATTTTCAAGATTTCACGCACCTTGTCAGGTGTCATATCCATACGCTCAGCGATTTGTTCAGGTGTTGGATCTTGACCCAATTCTTGAAGGAGATTACGTTGTTCACGGACAAGCTTGTTAATGGTTTCCACCATGTGAACAGGGATACGAATGGTACGCGCCTGATCAGCGATGGCACGAGTAATCGCCTGACGAATCCACCAAGTTGCATAAGTAGAAAACTTAAAGCCTTTTGAATAGTCAAATTTGTCCACGGCTTTCATCAAGCCCATGTTTCCTTCTTGGATTAAATCAAGAAACTGCATTCCACGACCTACGTATCGCTTCGCAATCGAAACTACCAAACGAAGGTTGGCTTCTGCAAGACGCTGTTTGGCTTCGATATCACCAGCTTCAACAGCTAAAGCCAATTCTTTTTCTTCTTCGTTGGTCAAGAGAGGAACAACCCCAATTTCCTTCAAATACATACGGACAGGGTCATTAACCTTAGCAGAGGTTGAGCCAATCAAATCCTCATCACTGAGTTCAGGCTCTTCTTCTGTACTAAGGACACGTGCACTTGGATTCCCTTCGTTATCCGTGATAGAAATTCCAGCATCCTGAATCCGTTGCAAAAGGTCTTCAATGCCGTCTGCATCTAAAGTAAAAGGAATAACCAGACTTGAGTTGATTTCATCGTCTGTTGCTGTTCCTGTTTTTTTGTGGTTACGGATAAAGTCTGCTACTTGCACATCAAATGTGGTTACTTCTTTTTGTTTTGTTGCCATTATTACTCCATTCTTCTCTTTTGGGAAATCAATCGTTGCAATTCTTCCAAGGCTGTGTCTGTATCTCCTAGATGACTAGCTTCCTGCACTTTCTTTTTAATCCTTAAATTGTCCTTGCTGAGGAGGGCACGGTTACGAGTCTCTTCGACTTCAGAAAGTTCTTGAGGCGACATCTCTGTTGGCAAATCTAGACC
>NZ_KQ970760.1:608583-610001 GCF_001579175.1 Streptococcus oralis | reverse complement strand
AAATCTAGACCAAGAACATGGTACCAGGCATTTTCAACCTCAGGAGTCTGATGAGACAGTTCCTCTGATCCGATTTCTCCCTCTACACTTAATAATTCGTAAAGAATCTGAAATTCTGGGGTATCAAAGAAAAAATCTCCTCTTAATCGATAGTCATTTAACACAACTGGATTCTCTGCCATCCTATAAAGGAGATGAGCCTCTGCTCTCATAACTGCTGTCAGTTGCCGCGTCACAGGCAAACTAATCGCTACTGGCCTAGGATGCTCCTTGACCCTCTCCTGTCTTTGAACAATCCGACTTTCATTTACAATCTGTTCTACTTGCTGGTAATCAAAGGAAGGTAGGTTATCCGCCAGAATGTGGATGTATGAATTCTGGGCAGTGATAGACTTTTCTTTGGCGATTAAGGGCGCAATCTTTTCAATGAACTCGATTTGCGCTTGCAAGTTATCACTATTCTCAGGTTTGAGTTGCTGAATATAGAACTCTATAGGACTAATCCGAGTCTTGGTTAAAAGGTAAGCCAGGTCTTCAGCAGAATTCTTTTGCAAATACTCATCTGGGTCCATGGCATCAGGTACTCGGACAACTTCCACTGAGAACTCTTTTAATTCCTCCAGAGCTTTGGCTGTCGCTGCCTGTCCTGCCTTGTCACCATCATAGCTGAGAACTATCTTTTTGGTGAAGCGTTTGAGGTGGTCAACATGCTCCTTGCTCAGCGCTGTCCCCATGGAAGCGACAGCATTTTCTATACCAGCACGGTAAGCCGCGATCACATCCATGAAGCCTTCCATCAGATAGAGCTCTGTAATCTTACCTGTTCCCTTTTTTGCCTTGTCCAAATGATACAATTCGTAACTCTTGTTAAAAATTGCAGTCGAGCGACTATTTTTATATTTGGCAGTCTGTCCATCAGTTTCTTGCCAGATACGACCTGAAAAGGCAATAACCTGCCCCTTGTCATTGGTCAAAGGAAAGACAATACGTCCAAAAAAGGTATCAAAGAACTGATTGTCATCTGACAAATAAAACAAGCCCGAATCCAATAAATCCTTTTCCTCAAACTTGCCAGATAAACGTTGGTAAAGATAGTTTCTCTCGGCTGGAGCTAGTCCAATTTGGAAGTGCTTCAGAACTTCATCCGTCAACCCACGTTTGTAGAGATAAGCCCTTGCTTCTTCTCCCATCTTAGTCGTCATGAGGATGGCATGGTAAAAGCGTGCTGCTTCTTCATGCATATCATATAGAGCTTGATGAGGAGAAAACTGTTGAGGACGAGACTGGATAGGCATAGCTAGTTGAATACCGACACGCTCACCTAAGAGCTGAACGGCTTCCATAAAGGATACACCTTGGTACTCTTCGATGAACTTAAAAACATCTCCTGAGCGCCCACAACCGAAACAATGGTAAAA
>NZ_KQ970760.1:605006-608356 GCF_001579175.1 Streptococcus oralis | reverse complement strand
GGGGTCTTTTCACCATGAAAAGGACAGAGCCCTAAATAGTTCCGTCCAGCCTTTTGTAAAGAAATCACGTCACCTATGACTTCCACAATGTTGGCATTGTTTTTGATTTCTTCAATGACTTGTTTGTCAACCATACACAATACCTCCATCTTATCATAGTTTCACGTTATCTAGTATAGCTTATTTCTGAAAAAAAGTAAACCATTTCATACACTTTCCGTAATTCTCTTTGCCTTATTTTTCTTGATAGAATGGGAAGATAAAAAACTCAGAAACACTTCCATGTTTCTAAGTTTTACTTCTCTATTTTTTGACGAAAAAATCTCTACTTTATTCAAATAATTGATAGTAGTCTGAAATCTTCATTTTTGCTTTTTCTTCTTTGTTCAAATCTTGGATGATACGACCTTCTTTCATGACAATCAGACGATTTCCATACTTCAACGCATCCTCCATATGGTGGGTAATCATGAGGGCAGTCAGCTTATCTTTTGTGACAAATTCATCCGTTAGTGCCATTAAAGCCACGCTGGTCTTGGGGTCAAGGGCTGCTGTGTGTTCATCCAACAAGAGCAACTCTGGTCGCTTTAAGGTTGCCATCAAAAGACTCAAGGCCTGACGTTGACCACCTGATAGAAATTCAATCGGAGTGTCCAGATGTTTTTCAAGGCCATTTCCAACCTTTTCAATGGTAGCCTGAAACTCTTCTCTATGACTTGATAGTCTTCTAGGCAGGAGCCCTCTCTTCTCACCACGAAACTTGGCAATCAAAAGGTTTTCTGCAACGGTCATACGAGGAGCCGTACCCATTTTAGGATCCTGAAAGACACGAGACAAGTACTTAGCTCGCTTTTCTGGTGAAAAATGCGTCACATCCTCGCCCATGATACGGATACTTCCACTTGTTAAAGGTAGGGTACCTGCAATAGTGTTAAAAAGCGTTGACTTTCCTGCTCCGTTTCCACCTAGTATTGTAATGAAATCATGTTCAAAAATCTCAAGAGAAACATCATTTAGAATGATTTTTTCCTCGTCAAAGCCATTCGTGATGACTTTGGTAGCATTTTTTAATTCTACAATTGCTGTCATTTGCTAAACTTGACTCCTTTCAGGTATTTGCTTTTGAAGGTTGGAATCATAAGGCAAACTGCCAAAATCAAGGCGCTGTACAAACGCAGATAACTTGTATTAAATCCAAGAGCAATCACTCCCCATACGAGGAACTGATAAGCGATAGAACCTACAACGATAGTCATAAGTCGCTCTGCCAAGGTCAAACTCTTGAACAAAACCTCACCAATAATCAAGCTAGCAAGCCCTACGACAATCACTCCAATTCCTCGAGAAACATCTGCATATCCTTCTTGTTGAGCAATTAAGGCCCCTGCAAGCGCGATAATTCCATTTGAAAGAACCAACCCCATGAGTTCCATACGACCCGTATGAATTCCAAAACTACGAGCCATATCAGGATTATCACCTGTAGCGATGTAAGCCTGACCTAGTTTGGTATCTAGGAAAAAGAGCATGAGACCAATAACAAGGGCAACGAAGATAAAGCCAGTCAGGAGTTGATTGAGGTCTGAATCGAAAGGCAAGACATCCTGAATTTGCTTGGTTCCAAGAAGACCCAAATTGGCACGCCCCATAATCATGAGCATGATGGAATGGCAGGAAGTCATGACCAGAATCCCTGATAAGAGGGTTGGGATTTTTCCTTTAGTATATAAGAGACCTGTCGCCATGCCAGCTAGGCAGCCTGCTCCTACTGCAGCCAAGGTAGCTAAAAATGGGTTAACTCCCTGTGTTATCAAGGTTACAGCTACTGCTCCCCCTAGAGGAAAAGAGCCTTCAGTCGTCATATCCGGGAAATTTAAAATTCGAAAGGTCATAAAGATTCCCAAACCTAAAATCGCCCAGACCATTCCCTGAGAAATAATGGATACTATCATATTCTTTCACTCATTTCTTTCTTTAGTAAAAATGGGAGAAGATGTCCCCAACTCCTCCTTTTTCCTTATTCAATCACTTGCCCTGCTTCTTTTAGAACAGACTCAGGGATGGTGATACCAAGTTCTTGCGCTAGTTTTTTGCTGATAACCGATTTACCAGTTGAGAAGACATTAACTGGAGTATCAGCTGGTTTTTCACCTTTCAAAACTTTAGCAATCATCTTACCAGTAGCCACTCCAAGATCGTGTTGGTCAACTACTACAGATGCTAATCCACCTGCTTCTACCATGGCAGTAGCACTTGGATAGATTGGCTTTTTAGCTGTTTGGTTGCTTGAAACAACTGTTGAGAATGCTGATGCGATGGTGTTGTCAATTGGAACCCAAATCGCATCGACCTTGCTTGTCATGACATTAACTGTTGAAGCAATTTCATTTGTTGATGGAACAGCAAATGTTTCGACTGTCAAACCTGCTTTTTCAGCATAAGCCTTGAATTCTTCTACCTGTGTTTTTGAGTTATCTTCGCTACTTGAGTAAAGAGCTCCGATTGTTTTCACATTTGGTGTCAAAGTTTTAATCAATTCCACTTGCTGTTCAGCTGGGTTATGATCTGACACCCCTGTGATGTTGCCACCAGGTTTTTTCAAATCTTTGACCAAGTTAGCACCGATTGGGTCTGTAATAGCAGCCATGATAACTGGTAGGTCTTTTGTGGCACTAGCAAGTCCTTGAGCTGCTGGTGTTGCAATCCCAACAACAAGGTCATTTCCATTTGCCACCAATTGTTTACTCATGGTTGCAACCTTGCTCTGATCACCTTCAGAGTTCATAAAGTCGATTTTTACTTGGTCGTCCTTATATCCTTCTTCAGCTAGTCCATCTTGAATTCCTTGGTAAATCAAGTCCAAGGATGGGTGACTAACAAACTGAAGAACACCAACCTTAGCGACCTTTTGCTCTTCCTTAGCTGCTGGCTTGTTCATTGATGAATAAATCAAGCTAGCCACTACCAATACTGCTAATCCAGCAATAATTCCAATCAAACGTTTATTTTTCATATTCTTTCTCCTTAATTCTTTTATCTTAACTTTTTAAATCACATCATCAAGCGATGCCATCGTTTAAATTCCAATATCTTTCCTCCCCATAGAAAAAGTCCTCACACAAAAAACTTGTGTGAGGACGTCGATGCGCGGTGCCACCTCAATTATAGGGAATATCCCTATCGCTCTTTCTCGCATTCACGAGTTGCACTGTAAGGTGTGCTCACCGAATTCTTATGATTTCAAATTCTTAAGTACATTCAGCCCAATTTTCATCACTTTCATCTATCTGTTTCCACCAACCACAGACTCTCTAAAAAACTTCAATGATTACTTTCTGAATGTTTAAATT
>NZ_KQ970760.1:603221-604836 GCF_001579175.1 Streptococcus oralis | reverse complement strand
ATTTTTCAGTTACTTGTCAAGACTATTTTTAGAATTTTTTAAACAATTCAAAAACTTCCCCTAGAAAAAGAGGAAGTTTAGAAAATATCAACCTGAATTACGCAAACCTGTTGCAATTCCGTTAATGGTTGTATGAATCAATCTTTCTTCGTCTGCTGACAATTCACCACGACGTTGACGTTTAATCAACTCCAACTGGATATAATTGAGGATATTAAAGTAAGGCATACGATAGTTTAGACTGTCTTTTAGGTAAGAGTTTTCTGCCAAGAGTTCGTCATAACCTTCAATAGCTAAAATAACATCCTTGGTCAATTGCCATTCATCTAAAATAGTGTAAAAGATAGCTTGCACTTCTTCATCTTCACAGAGCTTGGCATATTCAAAGGCGATGTTCATGTTAGACTTAGACAAGACCATGTCCACATTGGAAAGTAAAGACTGGAAGAAAGGCCAGTTTTGGTACATATCACGAAGAAACTCGATATTCTTCGGATCTTGATCAATAAACTCTTTAAAGCTTGATCCTACACCATACCAGCCAGGGAACATGACACGGCTTTGTGACCATGAGAAGACCCAAGGAATGGCACGCAAACCGCCAATTTCAGTGATGGTCTTACGAGCTGCTGGACGCGAACCGATATTGAAGCTTGAAATAGCCTTAATCGGACTGGATTCAAAGAAGTAGTCATAGAAATGTTCATTTCCAAAGACCAAGTCACGGTAGATATCATAACTACGGTCCACTACTTGATCCATAATAGCTTCGTAACGGTTTGATGTGTTGGTATCACTCTTCTTCTTAGTAATCATACGGTTAATAGCTGCAGAAACCAACATTTCAAGGTTGTAATAAGCAGCATCTTTGTTACCGTATTTGTTTCCAATCACTTCTCCTTGCTCAGTCAGACGGATACGGTCCTTGATAGACTTGAGTGGTTGGGATGTAATAGCTTCATAAGTTGGTCCACCACCACGACCTACAGTACCACCACGACCATGGAAGAAAGTGACTTTAACGCCAAATTCATCCCCAATAGCAGTCAGTTGTTGTTGGGCTTTATAGAGGGTCCAACACGATGACAGATAGCCACCGTCCTTGTTACTATCAGAGTAACCGAGCATGATTTCCTGATAGTTATCTTTTGAAGCAATCCATTTTTTAGCCAAAGGAAGAGAGAAATATTTTCTCATGGTTTCTTCCGAATGATCCAAGTCCTCGATCGTTTCAAAGAGGGGAACAATCTGAACACGGGCTTTTTGAGCATCCACCAAGCCGACTTCCTTGAGCATGATGGCTAGTTCTAGCATGTCGGAGACACTTGTTGCGTGAGAAATGATGGTTTGACGAATGACATTTTCACCCAGTTTATCCTTCAACTTGCGGGCAGCTTTAAAGATAGACAGTTCCTTCTCAAGAAGTTCTGACTTTTCAGCATGAGTTGCTGAGAGGATACGAGGGTCTTCTTCCAACTCTTTTAAGAGGAGGCTACATTTTTCATCTTCAGACAGATCGCTATAGTGGTCGTTGATACCAGCTGATGCTAACAATTCAGCCACACAGGCTTCATGAACACTAGAATCCTGGCGCATATCAATAGAAGCAAGGTAG
>NZ_KQ970760.1:596776-602536 GCF_001579175.1 Streptococcus oralis | reverse complement strand
ACCAAAAATTTCGACAGCTTGCATCAACTCGACAAATTCTCCTGAAATCAGGTATTCTCCTTTGTTCTCAAGGAGAGAGTCGCGAATGGCCAACAAATCTTGATAGAATTCATCTGCAGTGGCATATCTAGGCTGAAGTTCCTTGTCTTCAATGAGATAAGCCTTAGTTGCCTGCATCTTAGCTTGGATATCAAAAAGGGCACGACGATAGAGTTCTTTTTCGCGATAAATCGAGTTATCCTGTGACTTAAGAGCCATCTCACGAACCTTGTCGCTGACATTCACAATACTGGTTGAGAGTGAGAATTCACGATAGAGGTTATAAATCTTCTCATCGTAGTAATTCATGATGACTTCACACTGGGTCAAGGCAGATTTATTGAGGGTTTCAGCAGTTACGAAAGGATTTCCATCACGGTCTCCTCCAATCCACATTCCCATGGTAATCGGTTTTGGATGTTGGAGTTCGATACCTTGTTCCTTGGCTAGTTTCTTATACTCAGCTGTCAAACGGGGAACAGCATTCAAGAATGAACTTTGATAGTACTCCATCACGTTGGTGATTTCGTTGGTTACTTTCAATTTCTTCTCGCGAATCATGTCCGTCTGCATAATAATCTCAATATAACGACGGAGATCCGTGTGCCATTTTTCTTTGTTAATCAAGCCTAGTTTGACATCACGGTACTTACGCAAAAGATTATGGATGTGATTGGTCAAATCCAACATACTCTTACGTTGGACCTGCGTCGGATGGGCAGTCAGAACAGGCACAACATTCAGCTGTTCCAAAATTGTAGCTGCATTTTCTTTTTCAGCCACCATTTTAATGGTTGTAGATAGTTTCCCTAGATAGTCTTGGTCCACATTGTTTTGGTGATTGATCTCATAAGCCAAATCCACATCCTCAGAGATATTGATCAAGAGTGGAAGGATTGAGAAATAGCGTGAAATGTAAATCATTTCTTCATTCGAAAGACTGGTCACTAGGTCATTGAGCCCTTGATAATTCTCGCTAGTTGATAATTCCTTCAACTGGATAATCTTTTCAAAGGTTTCTGGCGCTAGCATATTTTTTGTGATATCTTCTAATAGCTCAGTCAGAATCAAGACTTCTTCTTGGACAACGGCTTTATTGCTATAGTTTTCTAATTTTTGAAGAGACATAAACTTTCCTTTCCATACAATCCTCACAGCGATTCAGAAGTTTGACCCTCATATTCCCTGATCAGTTTGGCACGTTTTTCACTCGCATCGATATTTAGTACAAAGGCAATGGCGACGGATAAGACTAAGAGACTATTCCCCCCCTGTGAAAGGAAGGGGAAGGTTACTCCCGTTGAAGGAATCAAACCAGAAATCCCACCGATATTGACAAATACCTGAATAAGAATCATCCCTCCCACACCGATAGCAACCATTGAATTAAACGGATCCTTAGCACGAATACCGACCAAAATGATTCGCAAAATCAAGAAGAAGAGAAGGGCTAGAATCATGCTGGCTCCAACGAATCCAAACTCTTCTATCACGATAGAAAAGACGAAATCAGTATGAGCTTCTGGCAGATAACCTCGTTTCTCAATGGAGTTTCCTAATCCCAGTCCAAACCAACCACCATTGACCATGGCGTAGTAAGAATTGGCAAGCTGGTGTCCCGCTCCTGCTAAATCATTAAAAGGATTAAAGAAGGCACTGAAACGCTTGGCAACATATCCAAATACCGGAATCTGAGAAAATTTCTCAACCCCGACCAATCGAATCACAGACAAGGCTAAAATCGAACTACCGGTCAAAAGAACGAGAATCGTTGAGAACCAACGATAGGCAATCCCACTAACCGTATACATGAGAAGGGATACCAAGACCAAGATGGTGGCATTCCCCAAGTCTGGGAAGATTCCCAAACTTCCAATCAAAACCAGGAGAACGAAACGCCAGTCGTTAAAAGCACGGGGCAACCACTGATTTTGCGTCAAAACTTGGAAATCATAAACTGCTATGTCATCCTGTTGTTTTGAAAAACGATGCGCCAGATACCAGATAATAATAATCTTCAGGTACTCTGCAGGCTGAATCGTAACAGGCCCAACAGAAATCCAACCATAGGCACCATTGACAGGAATTCCAATCAAACGCGCTAAAGCTAAGAGAATCATCTCGACAAACATCACAATAAAAATCAGGCGCTCATTTCTGAGGAAACCTAATTTCAATTTGTAGATTAAGGCAATCAAAATCAAACTAGCTATCCAGAAGATCCCTTGGTTTCGCACTAATTGCAAAGCACTCTTTCCTTCTTGGATCAGGGTCGCGCTCGTTGTCGAGTAAACTACAATCAAACCCAAAATGGACAAAAGAAGATAAGGAATCAAAATGGAATAGTTTAGTAGGTGCCTTTTACTAATTTTCATATTTCACCACTCTAATAGGAACAGAGACGACTGTTCCCAATTCCGTTTTATTTTCTAGTTTTGATTGCTATTATACCACTTTTTCAGAAAGAAAAAAACTCTTATCCTCTAATCCTTCGAATTTTGCTCGTTTTTTAGATTGATAGATGATAAAAAAATACAAACCTCAAAAGAGATTTGTATTGTTCATTTCTTAGTTCGATGATGAGCTACTGCTTGAGCTTGAGTCACCACCAATATACTGAGTGAAGATGTTTTGGAAGGCTTGATCTTTGACTTTAATATTGGCTGCTTGCAATTCTTTACCAATCACTCCTTGAACAAAACTTGAATCATTTTGTTTCTGAGTCAAGATAACCGTCTTCAATTTTTCTTTATAGTCATCTAGGTTTGATGATTTTTCAGTTTTCTTAGTTACTTTAACGATATAGTATTGGGTGCTGTAAGCTTGTGTTCCAGTAGCTGTAATCACATCAGAAACTCCATTAACATCCAAGGCAAAGGCTGCTTTCTTGACTTGTTCTGGAAGTTCTGTAGAAGCAGAGTCAAATGTGATTTCTCCACCATTTTCTTTTGTTTTGTCATCGTTAGAGTTATCTTTCGCCAACTGGGCAAAGTCTGCACCTTCTGCTTTGGCTTTTTCGAGTATTTCTTTTGCCTTATCTTCGTTAGCAACACGGATGATTTGTGCTGTCACGTCTGGCGTATAGGCTTCGAAAGCTTTTTGATAGGCTTCATCAGTCAACTCAGCCTCTGCTGCTTTCTTAACTGCAAATTCGACTAGTTTGTTGGTTCTGATTTGCGCTTTTCGTGTTTCAGGTGTCATCCCTGCCCGTGAAAGAACACTTTGATACTTGTCGCCATATTTCTTTTGTTCCTCAGCAACAGCATCATCTACTTCTTTATCAGTCACCTCTGAACCATACTGTTTTTCAAAAACTTTTTGAATGGTCATATTTAGCAAAACTTGTTGGGCTGTGGGATTGCTTTTGACTTGCTCATAAAACTGGTGTTCCGTAATGACATCGCCTTTCATACTGATGAGGTCTGCTCCCTCAGAACCTTTTGAACAAGCAGCTAACGTCGCTACTGATAATAATGTGATGGCTCCCGCCAATAATTTTTTCTTCATTTTTACTCCTTTTACGGTAAGTGTTACCTTATCTATTTTACTATAATTTCTTAAATTTTTCTGAAAATCATTCGCTCTCAGGAAGCTCTACTTCTGCTAGATTCTTTCGTAGCATGAGAATGCCGTCTCCAAGTGGAACTAAAGTTGCTGTTAGACCTGGATTGTCCAAAGTGGCGTCGAAAAGTCTTTGCAAACCTCGGTAAATGGTTCGTTGACCTCGGCGGACTTCCATGATGTCCTTGGCAACATCTCCTCCTTGGAAAATATCATCCAAGACCACTACTCCACCAACTTCCAAATGTTTAAGGATTTCAGGCAGAAAGACGATATACTTGGACTTAGCCGAATCCATAAAGACAAAGTCATAAGTTTCTGTCAAAGTAGATAAAACATCGACTGCATCTCCCTCTAAAAGAGTGATTTGCTTACGACTGTCAAAATGGGCAAAGTTTTCCTTGGCAAAACCAATCATCTCAGGATTACGGTCAATCGTTGTAATCTTGGCATCTGGCGCATGTTCCGCCATTAAAAGAGCTGAGAAACCGGTAGCCGTCCCAATTTCCAAAATGTTCTTGGGCTGTATGGTCTCCATGAGAAAACGGAAATAAGCAACTGTCTCATGAGGAATGATGGGAATGTTTTCCTTGCGAGCGAAGGTCTCCAATTCTTTCAAGGAACCTGTCACCTGCTTTTGACGCTGGCGCATGAGTTCTACGATTTCTTCCTTGACGACGGGACGTCGCATATTGTGATTGGCATTTTTACTATAAGACTCTACCATCTTAAGCCAGTCCCATTTTTTCAACAAGGGCTTCAAACTCGTTCAAGCGACGTTCAAAGACTGCAAAAGCATCGTTGAGGTAGTCTTCTTTCTCCATATCCACTCCCGCTTTTCTCATGACATTGAGTGGATAGTCTGACTTACCTGCCTTGAGGTAGTCGATATAGCGGTCACGATCTTCTTGACTACCATGAACAATCTTTTCAGCCAAGGCTGAAGCTGCTGCAAAACCTGTTGAATACTGATAAACATAGTAGTTATAGTAGAAGTGTGGAATGCGTGCCCACTCGTATTGGATCTGAGGATTGTCTTCCTTGCTGAGTCCATAGTACTCTTGGTTCAGGTCAGCGTAAAGTTTATTGAGGAAATCACTTGTCAAGACTTCTCCATTTTGATCTGCTTGGTGGATAGCATGTTCAAACTCAGCGAATTGAGTTTGACGGAAGACTGTTCCACGGAAACCATCTAGGAAGTTATTGAGGATAGCAAAGCGTGTTGCGTCGTCTTCTACTTCTTCCAATAATTTCTCCGTCAAGATATTTTCATTAGTAGTTGAGGCAATCTCTGCCAAGAAGATAGAGTAATCTCCATAAACATAAGGCTGAGTTTCACGAGTATAGCTAGAATGCATACTGTGACCTGTTTCATGAACAAGAGTAAAGAGATTGTCTAGGTTATCTTGCCAGTTGAGAAGCATAAAGGCATTGGTATCATAAGAACCACCAGAGTAGGCACCAGAGCGCTTGCCTTGGTTTTCATAGACATCAATCCAACGCTCACTGAAGGCGCGTTTAACACGGCTCAAGTAGTCGTCTCCCAAAACTGCCAATGCTTCTTCTGCTTTTTTCAAGGCTTCTTCGTAGGTAAAGCTGTATTCTACTGAAGATAGTGGTGTGTAGACATCGTACATCTTGAGATCTGAAATCCCCAAGATTTTAGAACGCAGGTTAAGGTATCGATGCAAGAGTGGCAAATGCTTGCGAACTGCTGCTACTAAATTGTCATAGACACTTTCTGGAACAAAGTTTGCTGCGAGGGCTGCATGGCAAGCACTCTTATAGTTGCGAACTTTTGCGCGGTAGTTTTGCACTTTAACATTTGTCTGCAAGGTCTTAGCGTAAGTATGTTGGAATTGCTCGTAAGTCGCATAAAGGGCTTCATAGGCACCACGACGCACTTCACGGTTTTTAGACTCCATCAAACGGATATAAGTACCGTGTGAGAGTTGCACTTCCTTGCCTTCGTCATCAAGCACGTATGGAAAGCTAATATCCGCATTGTCCAAAATAGCGAAGGTTTCACTAGCAGCGCCAAAGATTTCTCCTGCTCCAGCAAGCAATTCTTCCTCACGTTGCGAAAGAACATGGTCTTTCTTTTGCAAAAGCTTGTCAAAAAAGTGCTTGTAAACTTGGAGTTTTGGTTGAGCTTCTAGG
>NZ_KQ970760.1:595178-596371 GCF_001579175.1 Streptococcus oralis | reverse complement strand
CATACTGCTCTTCGCTAATCTCCATAAACTCAGGTTCATAGAATGAAAAGGCTTGTTCTAACTGACTGTATAGGGTCATTGCCTTAGCATAGTACTCTTGATACTTGGCTTCACGCGTGTCCTGGTCATTTTTCATATGCGCATAGACATAAAGCTTTTCAACTTGGCGTTCCAAGTCGAGTGAGAATTCTGTGATCTCAAGCAAACTGTCTGCGCTGTCCAAGAGATGTCCCTCATACTGGGACGCTGTTTGTACTTTTTCAGTTAAATCTTTCAAGGCTTCTTCCCAAGCCTGGTCTGTTGGGTAGATTGTCGAAAGATCCCATGTATCTTTTTCATTTATTTCATATCGTTGTAATACCATAAGATTCCTCCATCCTTTCTATTTTACCACATTTTTTGAGAAATATAAGTGATAAAAGGCTGGTGGATAGAGCTTTTGGCGATTATTTTTCGGATTTTTTTGATAGTAGGCCTGAAAATTTCTATAATAGCTAGTCAAATCCGTTTCAATCTGCAAAAAATCACCTGATTCTATAGGTCTGACCTGTGGATACCAATCTTCCAGTTCATAGGTCAAAAGATTTTTACCTTGCTGGTAGGCCTCCTCCTGCTGTTTCATCCAGTAGGGAGTTTGGTAGTACAGCTGCTGGCGGATATAGTGGCAGATGGTTGGGTCTTGAGGGACTGTAAAACTAGATAGACTTTGTTTTTGATAGGGATATCGTAGAATTTTCAAGAGATTTCCTTGACCAAAAGAAAATTCTTTAATCTGGAAATAAAGTTTGCCTCTCAGATCTTGGTGTATCAAGTATTTGAGCCTTAAAACCCGCCTTTTGTAATCCAATTCCCAGACATGAAAGCCCATATTCTGACTAAAATAGAGAAATCCTCTTTGTAATCGAGTCAAGCGCTCCTTTAACCAGAGTTTTTCTCCCAGTATCCAAAGTACTTGATAGCCCTGACCACTATAGCCTTGACTTCTCTCTTGCAACCGTTTCTGAGACAAAGCGCTACATTGCACTTCCAGAGCCAGACTGCCATTTAGCAAAACATCTGCTATCTGCGGAATCTCAGCGAATGCATACTCTAAGGCTACTTGGTTATCCTTTTTCGCCCAGTGATAGAGAGCTTCTTTATTGCCTAGGTGCTCTGGACTTTCATTTTCAAAAGAATAGGCACAATCCCTTAAA
>NZ_KQ970760.1:589628-595158 GCF_001579175.1 Streptococcus oralis | reverse complement strand
CTCATGAGCAAAATGCGTTCGAACACTTTGTCCAGTCCGTAGACGAACCTGTCCTCCACAAGCGGGACAGGTGTAGGGTTGCTTGGCAAGCTCCTCTTCTAGTGTGTTCACCAGATTTCCCTTGGCATCTCTCGCAACAAACATCGTTTTCCTCCTTTTCTCTATTATTCGAAAAAGAAGACAAAAAACCGAGGCTTCTAATCTTTTGTCATTTCCTCCTAAGGAATAATTGACATTTCTTTTATAACTTTAAAGATTAAAAATCATTAGCTCTTCTTATTTTTTCACAACTAGGGTAGATTGATTGTGTTTTACTCATAAAAAATGGCAGAAAATGAAACATTTTTCTGCCATTGGATTCTTATTTTTTGGTAAAAACAAGGTTCTTACTTGTTTCCTCTACGTTTTTGAGGATGTAAAAGAATACTCAATCCTGCTATTAACGACAGTACAGCAGAGAAGAGGAAGAAAGGATTCTTAGATTCTCCAGTGTTAGGTAGCATTGCTTGGTTACTTACTGCTGTCGTTTCGGTTGGATTTTCGTTTTCTTCATGTGGTTGATCAACTAATATCGGACTAGATGAAGAATTTGAAAATTCCCCTAGACGAATCGCATAGATAGAGAAGTGAGCAGCATGCAATAGGACATAACGTTTATCCGCACTCATTTCAAATGGTACCTGAGATAGGATTTCGCCCCTATCATCTAATAAATAAGCAGCTGTTACATTTTTCTCAACAGGTATATGGATGAGGGCAGGTTGCTTGATTTGAATTGCTTTTCCGATTTCATCTGCAAAGTGGATTTCGTAGGCGCGCAAATCTTTTTTATCTTGCCCCAGAGAATAAGTCTCGACAGATAAAGCAGTCGTCGTGTCTTCTAAACCATTAGCTGCAATGCTGACTTTAATACTTGTACTCTGGTCTTGGTCACTAAAAATCAGACGACCATCCGCTAACTCTTCAACGAGTATACCTGGTTTGCGATAAAGAGGTAAACTTTGAGGTTTCTCAGGAAGTACTGGGTCTGCCGGAGTTTCTGGTTGAGCTGGTTCAACTGGTTGAGCTGGCTGCTCTGGTTGAGCTGGATTCTCTGGCTGAGCTGGATTCTCTGGCTGAGCTGGGTGCTCTGGTTGCGCTGGATTCTCTGGCTGAGCGGGCTGCTCTGGTTGAGTCGGGTGACTTGGCTGAGTTTGTTGCGCCGGATGAACTGGTTCCTCTGGTTGACTTGGTTCAACTGGTTGAGCTGGGTGCTCTGGTTGAGCTGGATTCTCTGGCTGAGCGGGCTCTTCTGGTTGAGTCGGGTGACTTGGCTGAGTCGGATGCTCTGGTTGAGCTGGATTCTCTGGCTGAGCTGGATTCTCTGGCTGAGCTGGGTGCTCTGGTTGTTCTGACTTAACTGGCTGCTCCGGTTGAGCTGGGTGCTCTGGTTGTTCTGACTCAACTGGTTGCTCCGGTTGAGCGGGATTCTCTGGTTGAGCGGGATTCTCTGGTTGAGTCGGATGCTCTGGCTGAACTGGGTGCTCTGGTTGTTCTGGCTGAGCTGGTTCAACTGGTTGAGCTGGGTGCTCTGGTTGGGCTGGCTCAACTGGTTGCGCCGGCTGTTCCGGTTGTGCAGGCTGTGACGGTTGCGCTGGTTGTTCTGGTTCAACTGGGTGCTCCGGTTGAGCGGGCTCTTCTGGCTGAACTGGCTGCGCCGGCTGTTCCGGTTGTGCAGGCTGTGACGGTTGCGCTGGTTGTTCCGGTTGAGCGGGCTCTTCTGGCTGAGCTGGGTGCGCTGGATTATCTGGTTGCTCCGGTTCAACTGGTTGCTCCGGTTGAATCGGTTGGGCTGGCTGAGCTGGGTGCGCTGGATTATCTGGTTGCTCTGGTTCAACTGGTTGCTCCGGTTGAATCGGTTGGGCTGGCTGAGTCGGATGCTCTGGCTGAGCGGGCTGCTCTGGTTGAGTCGGGTGACTTGGCTGAGTCGGCTGCTCTGGCTGAACTGGGTGCTCTGGCTCAACTGGTTGAGTCGGGTGCTCCGGTTGAGCTGGATTCTCTGGCTGAGCGGGCTGGCTCGGTTGAGCTGGATGGGTTGGCTGCTCCGGTTGAGCTGGTGTCTCTGGTTGAGCTGGATTCTCGTAAGGTAATGCTACATTATTCAGATTAAGAGCAAGTCCGTGAATACTCTCGATATTGCCTTCTTGGATACCAGTAATCGTAACTTTTTGATTGCTTTCTTCAGCCATAAATAAGAGTACTTTATTGGATGCTTGGGTATAAAATTCAGCTGTTTTTCCATTTGAAAGTGTCAAAACAGGAATATCATTTACCAATACTTCTTTGTCAAATGTCAAAGCAAAAATGCCTTCATCTACTTTCTCTGTAGCAAGAGCAGTCACCTGTGTCGGTGCAAGCGGATTTTCTGTAAGGAATTTCCAGTTTAACTTTTTAAATGATAATGTATAATCATTTTGTTTTCCTTCTTTATGTTCGTAAAGAAGTCCAAACTCACCTGGCTTGATTTCTTGGAGAGAGTTATAAGCATAAGCCCCGTCCTGTACGAGACGATGATGAAGCCATGTCAGGCTACCATCTTCATTGACACGAGCTAGACGCACTGTCCCGTTGGAACGATTGCGACCGGATCCATTTGAATTTGCTAAAATGACATACTCTTTTCCTTCGTAATGTGTAGAGATAGCGGCCATTTGAACGTACGAATCATGTACATCTGGATAACGCTCAATCGTCTTAAGCCAAGAATGTCCTCCATCCAAACTAGTTGCAACTTGTAGGTCACCTGATAATCCACGCATAAAGAGTTTGATCTGACCATTGTCTAGCTGCACAGCTGTTGACTCTGTATTTTGGTGACTCGCATCAGCAGCTGTCATAGTTGAAGAATGCAATGTTTTCCCATTTACCGGTCGGTTATCATTAACTGCTTCCCCCATCTGCCATGTCACTCCATGGTCATCCGAGTAAATCAGACGAGCTGATTGAGAATTGAGATGCCCTCCAAAGTTTGTAGAATAGGTCGGAACAATCAATCGTCCTGCATGTGGACCCGTTTTTAGTACCAGACCAGTACCAGGTCCAACACCTAAGAATTTCATCCAGTCTGCCTTGACCATGTGGGTGATATCTCGAGGCGCTGACCATGTCTTCCCATCATCATCACTATAAGAAAGCCAGAGATAATTATCACGTGCGATACGGAAAGGAGAGGTTTTCTTGGTTGTAAAATAAACATTTCCTAGCAGACGCTCTCCGTCATAAATGTCTCCCATATCCGCATAATGTTCCTGTTTAGGATTGGTCACGACGCGATACTGAGTCTTTTCGCCAGTTGGAGAATAAACGTTGCCATCTTCACGAATCGTGTAATGACCCGTCTCTCCTTCCCGATAGAGGATTTGATAGGTTTTCCCATCAATCGTCTCGTACATGCTTTCTTTGTGTTCAGACATGCCGAAGATACCTCTTCCTTCTGGGAACATATCATAGATAGAGAAAATACGGTTATTGCTTGGATCTTGAAGAAGTACTTGATCGATAGTGATAGGCGATCCTTGTTTTGGATCTGCTGCATTTGGATTGTCTCGAAGGTTTGCGAGAGTGATACGGTCTCCCCATGTTTTTCCGCCATCTTCACTACGACGGACGACCATAGAAATATCACCCCAGTCCATAGGATGGAGGCGGCGTTCATCTGCAGCCGCAATCAATGTTCCCTTGTTTGTTTTTAAGAGGACAGGAATACGGTAACTATTAATACCATCAAGGTTTCCTCGGTTATTTTCTCCTCCTAAGAAAACATCTTGTTTTTCACTTAACTCTGCACCTGGAGCGAGTTCTGATTGAAGTTGTTTCCTCTTTAAGAGTTGGCTTCTTTCTGCAACTTCATCTGGGGTTAAAACCCTGTCGTAGACAGTAAGATTTCGTATTTTCAGATTGCTTCCCCATTTGAGTTCATTCCCACGCTTGGTTTTCCCGATTTGCATATCTGTCAAATCAGGCATGTCCGGTAAAAACTGACCAGATTTTGGACTAGTACGTGAAAGTACTCCGTTGACATAAACACGTACTTGCCCTTGTGTTTGAGTTGGATTTGGACGTTCGACTGTAAAGGTTACAGAATTCCATTGACCAGGCGTTACTTTTAGTAGGGCATCGTTATAATTTCCATAAAATTGAGCCCCATCACGTCCACGACCTTCAACGATAGCAACTCCATTATTAACAGCGAGTGTGAAATACTCATTCACATATTTTGGGTTATTGCTTGAAGCTGAAAATACACTGTAAAATTTCGGAGCTGTTTCCTCTGGCTTGAACTCGATGTGAATACTTGCGTTGGTCAAGTTTTTCACCTTTTCAAGATGTTCACTCAAATCAACCCTCTGATTATTTTGCGAATTTGTTTCGACATCTTCTACAGTTAATACTTCATTTTCAGCAGCAACATTACGAACAATCTCATCTCGTCTTGGAAATGCTTCACTTTCTTCACCAGTTTCTGTAGTCACTTCCTCACTTGGTGACTCTGCAGTGCTCCCCTCTTCTGCTACTGGCTGTGGGGCTTCACTAGGCTGAACTTCATTTGAAGCGAGGTTGTTATCCCCTGATGGGTTCTCTGTAGGTTGCGGTTGAGATTCAGGAATATCGCTCTTAATAACGTTTTCATTTTGCGGTAGAGTTGGTTGGCTTGCATCAGCTGATACCTGACTAGCAGCTGTCACTAGTAGGCTGTACCCCAAAGCAACAGAAAAGACACCTACGGCAAATTTTCGAATCGAAAATCGTGTACGTTTGTGAAAAAGTTGTTTCGACTGTGGGCTCATAAAAGACCTCCTAAAATGTTTTTTCCTAATTTATTAACAATAAAATTGAACTAATCTTACAATTCATAATAATCATTATATGAACACGCTTACATTATACTGTAAAAATTAAAAAAGCGCAATAGCTTTTGAGTAAAATTTTAACTAATATTGATGAATATATTTCTCCTTTGCTGTCTTCAGACATGGAACCAATTTCCTAGAAATAAGTTCACTCAAAATCAGTTCATTTAGTTCTAGGACGCTAACTAAGAAGCTAGCAGCAGACTGCTCAAAGCACTGCTTTGAGATTGCCAGATGAGACGCAACCGTTATGTTGCAAGGCAAGGCTGACGCGGTTTGAAGAGATTTCCAAAAAGTATCGAGTATAACCTTGTCTCATCGTTCCAATTCATAATAACCATTTTCACTTTTTTGAAGCCATTAAAAGCTCCCCTAGTAACTCTGACAAACGTACTGTACCGTACATTAAAGTTACGTAGAGGAGCTATTCATGATTACTATTCGCGAGTAAAATTACCTTTACTTGATTTTCTTAGCTAGCATGGTCGCAAAGCGTAGCTGGATGCGATTGCCATTTTCATCACGACGATGGAGATGACCTGGATTTTCATTGTACTTGACCAAATCCCAGTCCTTATAATAATCTGCCAACTCCCCTTCCTTAAAGGTAAAAGGAAAGTTGACTGAGCAAGGATAGTCCT
>NZ_KQ970760.1:585793-589601 GCF_001579175.1 Streptococcus oralis | reverse complement strand
GCCACCGATGGTGGTCTGCTCCTGCATGTTTTGGATGATAGCGGGAATGCGCTCAGCCTGTAAAAACATGAGAACAACTGTTGACACAATGAAATCATAGGTTTGGCTAATGCTAGCTGAGTTGATATCATAGAGACCGACAGGCATGTCCAAGTCCTCTTGTTCCACTATACTTTGCAAGATTTCAAGTGAGAGTTCATTTTGATCTACAGCTGTCACATCAAAACCTTGCTGGGCTAAAAAGAGGGCGTTTCGACCTTGTCCACAGCCCAGATCCAGGGCTTTTCCTGCTTTTACCGTCTGCATAGCCTCTAGGACTTCTGAGTGGACAGGATTGGTCTGGTATTTCTTTGTGAAATAATCCTCTGGCTTGCAGTAAAACTCCAAGTACCATTCCACATCATCTGTCACAGCCTCCACACGGTGCCAAGCTTGGGGTTGCGCCATAGGATTGTCAGCACCTGCTTCAAAGAGGTGTTCAGCAACAGTCTCGCCTGCTTCTGTCAACTCAATAAATTTGAGAGCACCTTTTAAGATGGTAATCTTTCCCCAAGTACCGACCTTGGTATTGTGCTGTCTCTGAACAGCCTCTGGCATGGTCTCCTTGGTCCACAAGGGCATGCGTTTGTAGGCAACTAGATTTTCCATTTTCGTTTCTCTTTCTAACGGTGGTTGACGGCTTTCATGACACGCGCGATATCTCGATTTTGTTCCCGTCGTTTGATAGACTCACGTTTGTCATAATCGTGTTTCCCTTTGGCAATACCCAAAAGCAACTTGGCGTAGCCATCTTTGAGATAAACTTTGAGGGGCACCAGCGTCATCCCTGTCCCTTTGGTCTCTTGTTCCAATTTTTGTATTTGCTTTTTATGAAGCAAAAGTTTTTCGACGGCGTTCTGGTTCTTGATTCCAGATATTGCCCTCTTCATAAGGAGCGATATGAACATTGCTCAGCCAGACTTCCCCGTTTTTCACTTGGGCAAATCCATCTTTTAGATTGATCCGAGCAGCTCGAACACTTTTGATCTCCGTTCCGGTTAGTACCATTCCTGCTTCTAGCGTATCCACGATTGTATAGTCGTGGCGCGCTTTTTTATTTTGTGCGACGACCTTTCCCTCGCCCTTTGCCATTCTTGGCTCCTTTCTTAGCTACTGCCTTGTAAAAAGGTTTCTTGCCCTTTTTCTTCTTTTCTTTTTGAGAATGCTTGCGCTTGTCGTTGGAACGACTGTTTCTTCTCTTATCTTCTCTCTTGTCTGATTGGCGGTTAGAACTTTTTCCTCTGTCTTTACGACCAGCCTGTTTCAAGCCTTTCTCGATCACATCAAACTCACTTGGGACATACGAGAAATCAATCTCACCCGTCATCTTATCGGCTCGTTCAACTCGGATACGAATCTGCTGTCCTACACGGAAGGTAGTACCAGACTTCTCCCCACGAAGAGTTAAATCCCGCTCATTAAAATGGTAAAACTCAGGCAGATTGGTGATGTGAATCAAGCCTTCAACCGTGTTTGGCAATTCAACAAAGAGGCCAAATTTGACAATACTTGATACAACTGCATCATACTCCTCACCCACATATTCTTCCATGTACTCGGCCTTTTTCATGGCTTCGACTTCACGTTCTGCCTCGATGGCACGGCGCTCACGGTTAGAAGACTGGGTCGCAATCTCTGGGATGACCTGCTCAAAATGCTCTGCCATTTCCTTGGAACGATCGTAGTCGCGAATCATACGGTGAACGAGAAGGTCCGGATACCGACGAATAGGGCTGGTAAAGTGAGTATAAAACTCAGCAGCAAGACCATAGTGACCGTGATTATGCTCTGAGTAGCGAGCCTGTTGCATGGAGCGAAGAAGCATCATGGACAATACATCCGCATAGGGTTCACCCTCAACAGCACGCATGATATCTTGGAGGGCTTCCTGACTCATCTCACTAGCAGTCCCATAAATCCGCAAGCCAAAACTAGAAGCATAATCAATAAACTTCTGCACCTTTTCAGCCTTTGGCTCCTCGTGAATCCGATAAATAAACGGCAAATCCAGTTTAGTAAAATGCTCAGCCACCGTTTCATTTGCAAGTAACATAAAGGACTCAATCATGCGCTCTGCAATGCCACGTTGGCGAAGAACGATATCCACAGGCTTGCCTTTTTTATCCACTAGAATCTTAGCTTCACTGGTATCAAAATTAAGGGCACCACGTTTCTCACGCATATTTTCTAGAATTTCATGAAGCTTGGCCATAAGCTCGATACTAGGAACAATTTTCTTATACTCTTGTCTTTTCTCCTCATCGCCAGCTAGGATGTCATTGACAGCACTATAGGTCATCCGAAAACTAGTCTTGATAACAGTCTGGGTAATCGTGTAGTGGACCACACGACCCTTTTTATCAACTTCCATGATAGCAGACTGGGTCAAACGATCCACTTGGGGATTGAGGGAGCAGATGCCATTTGATAGGCGTTCTGGTAGCATAGGAACCACACGGTCTGTCACATAGACAGAGGTCGCACGGTTGAGGGCTTCCTTGTCAAGGGCAGAACCCTCTGTCACATAGTAGGAAACATCCGCGATGTGAACACCAAGTTCCAGATTGCCATTTTTCAGTTGCTTGATATGCACAGCATCATCCAAATCCTTGGCATCTGCACCGTCGATGGTAAAGGTAAGCTCGTCTCTCAGATCCAGACGACCTTCCATATCCTTTTCGGAGGGAGCGTCAGGGACATTTTCTGCCTCCTTGAGAACGGCCTCTGGAAACTCAGAGACAATGTCCATGGACTCCAAGACCTCTAGGACATCAATCCCCGCATCAGTAGAATGTCCTACTACATCAAGTACAGATGCTACAAAGAAATCGTGTTTTCTACTTGGGTATTTGTCGATAAAGACTTTGAGAACCTCTGTCCCTTCAAGTTTGAGGGCTGGTTTCTTAACATAGATCGGTTGGCTAATTTTTTGATTTTTGGAACGAATATAGCCAGCATACTTGGGCTTTTCCTGATCTAGAACGATTTGCCCGACAACGGTTGTCAGACTATGCTCTAGGATATCGATAATCTTGGCTTCTGCTGCCGTTCCCTTGTTACGATCAGCAACTTTCTTGATGACAACCTCAACGGTATCGCCATCAATGGCATAGTTGACATCGTTTTTTCCTACAAAAAGGTCGTCATCTTCGCCTTCCAGACTGACAAAGCCAAAACCATTTTTATGGGCATGAAAAACCCCTTTGAGGGTGATTTCATGTTTCTTCTTCTGGTCCAAGGTGAGGCTACCATCTTCTCCAAATCGAATCTGGTGCTTTCTTTCCATCAGAGACAGGGTCTTAATCAACTCACGGAAATCCTTGGATCCATCCTTTCCGAGAGCCTGAGCCAGGTCATTTACCGTCACTCGCCCCTTCTCTTGCAAATATTCTTTTATTTTATCTTTCATGTTTTCTTTCTAGATTTTTATAATTTTTTTGATTGATAACTTTGTAAGTGTCGTTAAAAATAAAAATAGGCTAAGACCTAGTCTCGCCCATTTCTTATCTACTTGATAATACCGTCAATGCTAAGGCAATGGCTAGCCAGAAAAAGACTAAAATACCTGTCAAACGTTGCATCACAGCTTCAAAACCACGCGCTTTACTACGTTCAAACAAATCACCTGAGCTGGCATCAAATACATTGCTGGATTGGTTCTTGGTTGGTTGCATAAAAATCGCAATCACAATCACAACAGATAATACTAATAAAATGGTTAATAATAGGTTATACATATCAAACTCCTTAAAATCCCTATTATTTTACC
>NZ_KQ970760.1:585069-585675 GCF_001579175.1 Streptococcus oralis | reverse complement strand
CTGAACCAGTCATAGGGCCAACAACACCTCCAAGGTAGAAAAAAACTTGGTTAAAGGCAAAAATCCTTGAAATGCCAGCTTTGGGAGTCATTTTACTAAGCAAGGCATTGATACCTGGCATCAGAGCACCCGTTCCTAAACCAAAGAGAAAACGATACAAACCGAGTTCAAGAGGACTAGTCGCACTGGCACAAAGAAGGTAGATGATGACTGAATACATCTGAGCCAGAATCAGAAGTCGATGATTCCCTAGCTTATCACCAAGCTTTCCCATCACTCCAGCGCTCATCATACTAGAAAATCCCATACTAGATACAATCAAGCCTGAGACGAAGAGGAGATTTTCGTTCTGCCCTAAGTCTCGCACATAGAGAGCCAGAATGGGACCAATGGATTGAGCTGAAAATTGTATGACAAAGGTAGTCAAAAATAAACTAATCAAAAAATGAGAGTGCTTGATTGAAGCAAACAATTCCTTTGTTGGTATTGCTTTCTCCTTAGCTATTGGCTGAAAATCCTCCTTGATAAAGAAAATGGTTAAGAGTGCAGCTAAAAACAAGAAGCCACCAATCAACAGAAAAACATTTCGAATACCAAAAATTTCAG
>NZ_KQ970760.1:583657-585049 GCF_001579175.1 Streptococcus oralis | reverse complement strand
ATTCCCAACTGCTCCACAAAGATAGGCATGAAAGGAACGACCAGGGAAATACTAGCTCCCGTTAGAAAACTACCGAACCAGGCGACACGAAGATTCTCTTTCCAACTAATCTCTTGCACAGCTATCGCCTCTTTCAAGTAACTTGACTACTTGACTCACAAGCTGATCACGACTGCCATTGTTATCTAATATACGACTCGCCAATTTTCTCTTTTCTGCTAAAGACCACTGGGTTGCCAGACGCGACTCGGCGACTTCCTTAGAAAGATGATCCCGTTTCATGAAACGTTCTAATTGGATATCATAGTCCACATAGACCAGCCACGTCTCATCAAACCAGTTGGCATATCCCTGTTCAAAAAGCAGGGGAATATCCATGAAAAAAATCGCTTCTGTCTGGGCCAACTGGTCTCTCAGTGCAGCCAGTTCCTCACGAATGATCTCTCCTTGGGTTTGCTTAGACCATTCTCGTTCTTCAGGGTTTGAAAAGATGATACTAGCTAGGAGAGGGCGATTGAGTTCTCCATTTTCTAAGATGATTTTCTGTCCAAAGTGCTGGACTAAGACCTGATAAAGGCGACCCCCAGGTTTTTGTAGATCATGGACGACTGCGTCGGCATCCACCACTTGAAAACCTTTCTGTCTCAAAAAATTTGTCACAGTTGACTTACCCGAAGCAATGCCTCCTGTGATTCCGATAATTTTTCCCATCAGCCCCTCCTTTGACACTGAGGACAAAAATGAGTTCCTCGTCCACCGAGCTGGAATTTCTCAATGATGGTGCCACAGCGTGAACATGCTTGACCAGTCTTATCATAGACCTGATGAAAATCCTGCATGGTTCCATCTTCCCCAAAGGCATTGGTATAGGTTCGAATAGTTGAACCCCCTTTTTCAACAGCCTGACCCAAAACAGCAATGGTCTGGTCATGAATTGCTTTCGTTTCCTCTGCTGTCAAAGTCTGGGAAGATCTAGCTGGATGAACCTGAGCACGCCAGAGGACCTCATCCACATAGATATTGCCAAGGCCAGCTACCAAGGTTTGGTCTAGGAGATGAGATTTGATAGGCTTTTTAGATTTGGCAAGGGCAGTTTGAAAGGACTGCAAATCAAAGTCTTGCTCTCTTGGCTCAGGCCCTAATTTTTTAGAAACAAAGTAGGCTTCCAATAGGCCGGGGGCCAATAGTTCCATGGTACCAAACTTGCGTACATCCTCATAAACAAGCGTTCCTCCATCTTCGAACTCAATGAAAACATGGGCGTGCTTGCGTTCAGGTACCTGGTCTGGATAGTAAAAATACTTGCCTTCCATTCGCAGATGGGAAATCAATACCTTGTCAGTCAGGTAAAAAAGTAAATATTTTCCACGACGCCCCATGGACTCAACAATC
>NZ_KQ970760.1:568340-583423 GCF_001579175.1 Streptococcus oralis | reverse complement strand
GTCCAAATCTGTCTTGATCATCTTGGGATAAGCAATCTCTATATTAGAAATCTTCTTTCCCAAAATCAATTTTTCTAAACCACGACGAACCGTTTCAACTTCAGGTAATTCAGGCATAAATCCTCCTTCTGTAAAAACAAGAAGCAGGCATGAGCCCACCTCTACTTAGTATTCTTTTTCGTTATAGCCAAAGTCAGCCAAATCTAGCTTTTTATCACGCCAGTTTTTCTTGACCTTGACCCAAGTTTCTAGGAAAACCTTGTCCCCTAGCATGAGTTCGATATCACGACGGGCCATGGTCCCAATTTTCTTAAGCATAGCGCCACCTTTTCCGATGATGATACCCTTTTGGCTATCACGCTCAACCATAATAGTAGCTCGGATATGAACCTTGTCGGTCTCTTCATCACGCTTCATAGAGTCCACCACAACTGCAACTGAGTGGGGAATCTCTTCTCTAGTTAGGTGTAGGACTTTCTCACGGATCATTTCAGAAACCAAGAAACGCTCTGGATGGTCTGTGATTTGATCAGCTGGGAAATACTGGAAACCTTCCTCAAGATTTTCACTGAGGATGTCAATTAGACGAGAAACGTTATTTCCCTGAAGGGCTGAGATCGGAACAATTTCCTTAAAGTCCATTTGATTACGGAAGTCATCAATTTGAGCCAAAAGCTGGTCTGGATGGACCTTGTCAATCTTATTGACCACCAAAATTACTGGAACCTTGGCAACCTTCAGACGCTCGATAATCATATCGTCGCCCTTACCACGTGGCTCATCAGCTGGCACCATGAAAAGAACGGTATCCACTTCACGCAGAGTACTGTAGGCAGATTCCACCATAAAATCTCCAAGAGCCGTCTTAGGCTTGTGAATTCCTGGCGTGTCGATAAAGACGATTTGCTCCTTATCCGTGGTGTAAATCCCCATGATTTTATTGCGCGTTGTTTGCGCCTTGTCACTCATGATAGCAATCTTTTGCCCCATGACGTGATTCAAAAACGTTGACTTCCCAACATTGGGACGTCCTAAAATGGCTACAAAGCCTGATTTAAATGTCATAATTTCCTCTTAATCTTTAAAATAATAAATCCCAAATGCGTGGGAGAAAGATAAGTGCACCAATCACCGCGGCAAGAAGAGAAACCACAAGTACGGCACCAGCCGCCATGTCCTTGGCTTTCTTTGCCAACATAGAAAAGTGATAGTGACTGGCTAAATCCACCACATTTTCAATAGCAGAGTTAATAATTTCAAATGCTACTACCAAGAAAATGCTCATTAGGAGAAAGAGCCATTCGATCCGTGATACCTGAAAAACAAAACCTGCAAGGATAACTACTAGAGCCGTCACTGCATGTTTTCGCATATTGCGTTCTTCCTTGATGGCAGTCAGAATTCCTGTCAGGGCAAATTCTAAACTAGATACAAGGTCACGGTTTTTCCATTTTCGTTTATTGTCTTGTGAGTCCATAGGCTGTCAAAATTTCTTCTTGTAAACCGAACATCTCCGCTTCTTCTTCCGGAGTGTAGTGATCGTAGCCGTTGATATGTAAAAAGCCGTGTACTGCCAAGAAGCCCATCTCACGCTCAAAGCTGTGACCGTAATCCTCAGCCTGCTCATGCGCCTTATCGATAGAGATGAAAAGTTCCCCAATATAGGCATCAAACTCAGACATCATTTCTGCTAATTCAGGATTTTCAAGCAGATCTTCCTCGTCAAAAGTAATGTCCAATTCAGGTTTATACTCAAGGCTGATGACATCTGTCGGGCGATCTGTATCACGGTACTCGAGGTTGAGTTCGTGACTACGCTCATTGGTCACAAAAGTAACTGCCATCTCCTTGTCTTCTTTTCCTATTTTTTGGGCTGCAAATTCCAAAATTTCTTGGGTTTGTTGCAAGATTTCTTGTGAAACTTGACCAGTTTCATCTACCATTTCAATATACATGTACTTCTCGATTCTCTTTACTTGGCTTTATTATACCATATTTCCATGATTTTATTCTACCTTTTTGATATAATACTATGGAATACAATCACAAGGAGAGAACGATGTCATTTGACGGATTTTTTTTACACCACATGGTTGAGGAATTGCAAAGCGAGTTGGTCAATGGTCGCATTCAGAAGATCAATCAACCTTTTGAACAAGAGTTGGTCTTGCAAATCCGCAGCAATCGCCAAAGCCATCGCCTGCTCCTCTCTGCTCATCCCGTTTTTGGTCGCATCCAGCTGACCCAAACGACCTTTGAAAATCCAGCCCAACCTTCTACTTTTATCATGGTTTTGAGAAAGTATTTGCAGGGTGCTATGATTGAGTCAATTGAGCAAGTGGAAAATGACCGTATCTTGGAGATCACGGTTTCCAATAAAAACGAGATTGGGGATCATATCCAGGCGACTCTGATTATAGAGATCATGGGCAAACACAGCAATATCCTTCTAGTTGATAAGAGCAGCCACAAAATTCTCGAAGTCATCAAACACGTTGGTTTTTCACAAAACAGCTACCGCACCTTGCTCCCAGGGTCAAGCTATATCGCTCCACCAAGTACCGAGTCTCTCAATCCTTTTACTGCCAAAGATGAAAAACTCTTTGAAATCTTGCAAACCCAAGAACTAACTGCAAAAAATCTTCAAAGCCTCTTTCAAGGTTTGGGACGAGATACGGCAAATGAATTGGAAAACATTCTTGTCAGTGATAAACTGTCTACTTTCCGAAACTTTTTCAGTCAAGAAACAAAGCCATGCTTAACAGAGACTTCCTTCAGCCCAGTTCCTTTTACGAACAGTGTAGGAGAGCCTTTTGCCAGCCTTTCAGAGCTCTTGGATACCTACTATAAGGACAAGGCAGAGCGCGATCGCGTCAAACAGCAGGCCAGTGAACTGATTCGTCGTGTTGAAAATGAACTTCAGAAAAATCGACATAAGCTTAAAAAACAAGAAAAAGAGTTACTAGCGACAGACAATGCTGAGGAATTTCGCCAAAAAGGAGAATTGTTGACAACCTTCCTCCACCAAGTACCTAATGACCAAGATCAGGTTACCTTGGACAACTACTACACCAATCAACCTATCACCATTGCGCTTGATAAGGCCTTGACCCCCAGCCAGAATGCCCAACGCTATTTTAAACGTTACCAGAAACTCAAAGAAGCTGTCAAATACCTGACTGAACTGATCGAAGAAACCAAGGCAACCATTCTCTATCTTGAAAGCGTGGAGACCGTTCTCAACCAAGCTGGACTGGAAGAAATCGCTGAAATCCGTGAAGAATTAATCCAAACAGGCTTCATTAGAAGACGCCAGCGAGAAAAAATCCAGAAACGTAAAAAACCAGAACAGTATCTGGCGAGCGATGGCAAGACCATCATCTATGTCGGTCGAAACAACTTGCAAAATGAAGAACTAACCTTTAAAATGGCACGCAAGGAGGAACTTTGGTTCCATGCCAAGGACATTCCTGGCAGCCATGTTGTTATCTCAGGAAATCTTAATCCTTCTGATGAAGTTAAGACAGATGCAGCGGAGCTAGCTGCCTACTTCTCCAAGGGACGTCTGTCAAATCTGGTGCAGGTTGATATGATAGAAGTCAAAAAACTCAACAAACCAACAGGTGGCAAACCCGGTTTTGTAACCTACACAGGACAAAAAAACCTCCGTGTCACACCAGACCCAGAAAAAATCGCATCCATGAAAAAATCCTGATTTCAAATGAAATCAGGATTTTCTTTTACATTTTACTCTGCAATCAAGTTTTCCAAGCCGACCTTCATCATATCAGTGAAGGTATTTTGATTTTCTCAGCCAGTTTTTAATAACTCTCAAAGAGCGAGATTTTTGTCAATAAATGAGATAGTTTTCTCTTTCAAGTAACAAGGTTTTGTTGCTATCTTCTAAAATTCTTTTATTGTCTCAATTTCGAAAAGACTTCCCCAATCTTGCCTTCAATGACCAATGTAGCTTGGCTGTCTTGTGGAATACTGGTTTTATTGATAAGGACCAGATTTGTCCCAGAAAAATAGTTTACTAGGCTAGCTGCAGGATAAACAACCAAGGAAGTCCCACCAATAATCAGCAAGTCTGCTTGCCGAATAGCTTGTGCAGCTTGACTAAAGACATCCATGTCAAGTGATTCTTCATACAAGGTCACGTCAGGCTTGACCACCTTACCACAGTCTAAGCAGTTGGGAACAGGTCCCTCGAGGGCCAGAAAGGCAGTTAAGTCATAGAAACGATGACAACCTAGGCAGTAATTTCGGTCCGCACTCCCATGCAATTTAAAGACCTTTTGGGAGCCTGCCATTTCATGAAGACTATCGATATTTTGTGTCACAACAGCCTTTAGCTTGCCAATTTTTTCCAAAGCAGCTAGGTAGTAATGAGCAGCATTAGGCTTGGCTTCTGGATAAATCAGGTATTTCTTATAAAAGTCAAAAAAATCTTCTGGATAGCGCTCAAACATGGTCCGAGAAACGAGTTGCTCTGCCGTAAAATGACGGCCTAACTGATGACTATAAACACCATCTGAACTGCGAAAATCTGGGATATTAGACTCGGTTGACACTCCTGCCCCTCCGAAAAAGACTATTCTGTGGCTTTGATCTATCAAATCTTGTAATTGTTCAATTTTATCCATCACATTTCTCCTTAAGCTGGGTTCTAAAAAAGTTGAAAATCAATAGTTGGATTTTCAACTCTTTCTTTATCATTTCTAAGATATTGAAAATAAATCACTTACAACAGTTCTTGTAACTAATGTAATTGAAAATCTATTCTCTGATTACTCTGCAATCAAGGTTTCCAAGCCGACCTTCATCATATCGGTGAAGGTGTTTTGGCGTTCTTCTGCAGTGGTGTCTTCATCTGGATTGACCAAACTATCAGAAATGGTCATGATAGCAAGTGCATCAACGTGGTGTTGAGCCGCTAAATAGTAAAGAGCTGCTGCTTCCATTTCCACAGCCTTAACTCCCCATTTACCAAGCTCGATGTTCTTTTCAAAGTAGTTTGAGTAAAAGACATCTGACGACAAAACGTTCCCAACGTGAGTAGTCATACCGAGTTCTTTGGCGATATGGTAGGCCTTATCTAGTAAATCAAAGCTAGCGATTTGTGGAAAATCATACTGTGGCCAGTCGTTGCGGATGATGTTTGAGTTAGTCGCAGCTGCTTGTGCTAAGACCAATTCACGGACATGGACATCCTCGTTTAAAGAACCAGCAGTTCCCGCACGGATCAACTTTTTCACTCCGTAGTCTACAATCAACTCACGCGCATAAATCGAAATCGATGGCATCCCCATCCCAGTTCCCATGACTGATACACGGTGACCCTTGTAAGTACCAGTGTAGCCAAACATGTTACGCACTTCGTTAAAACAAACAGCGTCTTCAAGGAAGTTCTCCGCAATAAACTTAGCACGAAGAGGATCCCCTGGAAGAAGAATTTTATCAGCAATTTCACCCTGCTGAGCAGCAATATGGATAGACATAATTTTTGATACAAAGAGCGACAAGAAAACGACTGAAAATTAGGAATCTGACGAGAAATCCTGATTTCTCAATCAGATTATCTATTTTCCGAGTTTTCCGCTCGTGTTCAAATTAGAACACCTTGCTCTACCTTTCTTTATTGTATATTTAGGATAGCGACAGAGAACAAAGTAAAAATAGGAAACTGACGAAGCATCGCAGATGTTAGACAGTTTATCTTTTTTACACAGTTCTCCGCCCGTATTCAGTTCAGTGAATACAAAGAGCCCATCCTTTCTTTAATTTATATTTGATATTTAGAAAGATACCAAACCCGTCAAAAAGCGAAGGGAAAATAGGAGTTGGGTGCAGTGAGCGATGCTCGCTAGACCAACTATCTTTTCCCCACTGCTTTTAGGGTGGGGTCAATTCCTTTCTTTCTTAATTTTTTGATATAGAAGAGAACAGCTCAGGTTCAATTCAAATCCGAACTCCCCTTCCTTTCTGAGTCTCTAGAAAAGCTTTCCGCTCGTGTTCAAATTAGAACACCTCGCTCTACCTTTCTGTATTAAGTATGAATTTTGAACATCCTCTCAACTTTTGAGTTGACAAATTACAAATAGTCTTTTTCGAAATGTCCCAAGGTTGTTCTTAGAAAAGCTAAGGGTAAAGTATAAATCGCTTTATTATATTCCGACACCATTTCATTATAGTGTAATTTTTGATTGGCAACTAATACTTCTGATTCTTTGATTTCAGCTATCAGATCCTTAATACTTTGATCGGCTGTAATATTGGTGTCCCTTTCGATTTGTTCCAATATTTTACTCTTCGTTTCTTCTACTTGAGAGGAATATGTGTGGGATGAAACTGTCCCAGATTCTCCATAAAATTTACGCTTAGACTCCGAATGATTTGCCTGGTTTTCATCGTTTGTAGAATTAATAACAGAACGTGTTTCTTCTAACAAGTCTGAAACATTTTTACGCACGGACATTTTTAATTCATGGTCCACAATCTTATCAGTTAATTCACGAAGCTGGATAATTAATTTTTCAACATACTGTTCTTTAATTTCAATTGCACTATAGGAAGATCCAATGAGTTCTTTTAAGTTAATAACCTTATGGTATTGAAATAGAAAGACTATGACCAGATAACTCAAAACTGCAAAAACAATGGACGCTCCTTGAAAAGGCTCGTAATTTGTTTCACTACCAGAATTATTAAAGGCTGCAAAAATAAATAGCCAAACCAACGTTAGGAGAACAATTATTAAAATTCCACGGACAATTCTAAAAAATGGATTATTAAATAAACTTGACATCGTACACCTTACAATTCTGCAATAATCGCTTTAAGCAAGCCTTTGAAGTCGCCTTTAACACGTTCAGTCACTTCTACAACTTCTTCGTGGTTGAGTTCTTCTTGGAAACCAGCAGCATGGTTAGTGATACATGAAATTCCTAGAACTTTCAAACCTGAGTGAGCTGCAACAATAACTTCAGGAACAGTAGACATACCAACTGCATCTGCTCCCAATGTCTTATAGGCACGAATCTCTGCTGGGGTTTCATATGTCGGACCTGTTACACCAATATAGACACCTTCATCAAGCTTGATACCAAGTTTTTTAGCCACTTCATGGGCAGTAGCACGATATTCTGGAGTGTAGGCTTTAGACATATCTGGGAAACGTGGACCAAAATCATCCAAGTTTTCACCCATCAATGGGTTTTGCCCCGTCATATTGATATGATCTGAGATAGCCATCAAGGTACCAGGACCAAATCCAATACCTCCAGCTGCATTGGTTACAATGACACCTTCGCATCCAAGAACTTTCATCACACGTACTGGGAAAGTCACGACTTCAAGAGGATTTCCTTCGTAGAAATGGAAACGACCTTGAAGAGCCAAGACCTTGCGACCTGCAAGTTCTCCATATACCAATTTACCAGCGTGTCCGACTACTGTGGAACGGCCCCAGTTTGGAATATCTGCATAGTCTACTACAACTGGATTTTCGATTTCTTCTGCCAATTCTCCAAGTCCTGATCCAAGGATTAGACCGAACTCAGGTGCTTGGATTCCCTTGTCTTTCAGGAAGGCAGCTGTTTCCTTGATCTTATTTAAAAACGCCATTGTGTCTCCTTTATTATTTTTTTAGCATTTGACCGATTTTGTCAAAAGTTTTAGCATTGCGAATGGTGATTTGGCGGTAGAAAGGCATCTTGAGTAAGTTTTTGTGATAGGCAGTTGCATAGTAGGATTCCTCAGAGAATTTCCCCCAGAAAATACCAAGTTTTCCAAAATGAACGACTTCATCTTCCAGTTCCAAACTGTTCACTTTCTCGATCACTTGAGCCACATCCAATCCCTCCGTGTAAAAGAGGACATCCTTTCGTGCCAAATCTTTGGTCCACCATTCAGGAAGTTGTTCAAGTTCCTCTTCAAAGTCCTCAAGACTCAACAAGGAAAAGCTCTGAATAAATGGATAATGGATTTCAAAGAAAGCCTCTAACTTTTCAACCAATTGGACTTTGGGAGCTATCGAAGTAAAGAAAATGTTACCACTGTTGATGTAGGTTTCAACCTTTTCCAGTCCCAACTCTGTCAGTTCTTGACGAAGTTGCGCCATGACAACTTTATTTTTCCCACCTACATTAATGCCCCGAACAAGTAAAGTATATCGCGTCATCTTATACCAATTTATCTAAGAAACTTTCACCAATCATGGCAGTTTCCACACCAAAGTTATCCGCAACTGTTGCTGAGATATCTGCAAAATGTCCAACTGGAATCAAACCGTTTTCTTTAAAGGCAGAACTGTAAGCTAAAAGTGGAATATATTCACGAGTGTGGTCTGTTCCTGCATAGGTTGGGTCATTTCCATGGTCAGCAGTAATCAAAAGAAGGTCGTTCTCTCTCATGGCAGCGATAATTTCAGGCAAGCGTTCATCAAACTCATGCAGGCAATCACGGTAGCCGTGAGCATTGCGACGGTGTCCGTAAAGGGCATCAAAGTCCACCAAGTTGGTGAAGGAGAATCCTTTTTCAAACTCAGCAAGTCCCATGGTCTTCAATAATGTATCAATCCCATGGCTGTTTGACTTGTTGTGACCCATGTCATGGTTGATACCAGCTCCATTAAAGATATCGTTGATTTTACCAACAGCATAAGTATCGATACCAGCTTCATTCAATTTATCCAAAATAGTCGGTGCAAATGGAGATACTGCCAAGTCACGACGGTTAGCTGTACGAGTGAAGTTACCTGGCTCACCTACATAAGGACGAGCAATGATACGTCCTAAAAGGGCTGGGCGCTCAAGGGTAATCGAACGCGCGTATTCACAAATACGGTATAGTTCATCCAGAGGAATGATGTCTTCGTGGGCAGCAATTTGCAAGACAGGGTCAGCTGAAGTATAGATAATCAACTCCCCAGTTTCCATTTGACGTGGTCCAAAATCGTCAATAACAGCTGTTCCTGAGTAAGGTTTGTTGGCTTCACGAATGACCTTACGTCCTGAAAATTCTTCGATCTTTGTTAAGATTTCTTCTGGGAATCCGTTCCAGAAAGTATCGAAAGGCTCGGTAATGTTGAGTCCCATGATTTCCCAGTGTCCAGTCATAGTATCCTTACCAAGAGATACTTCTTCCAATTTTGTCACATATCCTGTCGGGTTACTTTCAGCTGGTACAGTCTTCAGCGGTGTTTCGCGAGGAATATTTCCTAGGCCGATTTTAGCCATGTTTGGCACATTCAAACCAACTGTTTTTGAAATGTGTCCCAGTGTGTCAGAAGCTCCGTCTGGAACCCCTGCATTGACAAAGTTATTGGCATCTGGTGCAGCACCGATTCCCACGGAATCCAGTACCACCAAGTGAATCCGATTAAATTTTGACATAGTGTATCTCCTTATTATGTTGATTAGTTTGCTTTTGTTGAAGTTAAAATATGAACACCGTCTCGTCCAGCAACGATGACCTTATCCACCATTTGGTTGAACAAGCCATGCTCTACGACACCAACGACATGGTCCAATTCTTGCCCAAAGGCAATTGGATCCTCAATGACATCCAAGGCTAGGTCAATGATAAAGTTCTGCATATCGGTCACAAAACGTTGGCCATCTTTTCCACGGAAACTTGGTTTATAGCCAGCTCGCTCAAACCGACGAAAGACCTGTTCTGCACCATACTGAACCACTTCTACTGGCAATTTAAAAGCACCCAGTTTCTCTACCAGTTTGCTTTCATCTACCACCCAAATGTATTCTTTTGAAGGCGTTGCGACAACCTTCTCCATGAGAAGGGCACCACCACCACCTTTGATCCCGTTAAACTGGCTATCTACTTCATCCGCCCCGTCAACCGTCACATCGACAACATCTACTTGATCAATCGACTTGAGCGGGATGTTAAGACCTTCAGCCTGTTTACTGGTCACACTGGAAGTCGTTACAGCAGTAATCTGCAAACCTTCTTCCTTGATCCGGCGACCGATTTCTTCTACAAAATAGTAGGCTGTCGATCCAGTCCCCAGTCCGACAACCATCCCATCCTTGACAAACTCAGCAGCCTTGATACCTGCCATTTTTTTCAGATTTTCCACACTTCTACCTCCAATAGAGAGCTAGCTCTATTATACCATGTATGGGCTTTAATTTCATCCATACAAGAGAAAAAACCGAACATTTTTTCCTTTTCTTTTTCTGTAGGGAGGTGGCGGTTTTATACTCAAGCTAAAAACTAAAAACAACCACCTAAAATCCTTGTTTACCTCAGATTTTAGATGGCCGTTGCCTCAGTGGATCAGTAAGAAAAATGTCCTTTCTTCTCTACCGACTAACTTTTTATCTCGTGCATCAAGGACGACCCACGATATCTTCTTGGAAACCGTCTGTGTCTTTCAACCAAGCTTTATAGATGACCGTTTTCAGATTGATGATTTGTGTAATCGCACGACTCGGATTTCCAAGATTATTTGTAGCAATCGTCTGGAACTCTTGTTTGA
Organism: Streptococcus oralis; assembly: GCF_001579175.1. Classification (GTDB taxonomy): domain Bacteria; phylum Bacillota; class Bacilli; order Lactobacillales; family Streptococcaceae; genus Streptococcus; species Streptococcus oralis_O. Next base: position 572,919 of record NZ_KQ970760.1, on the reverse strand, counting down.
GTTGGTCATAACTTGAAATCGTTTTTCCATTTACGGTTACAGGTCTAAAGTAAGTTTCAGCTTTCTGCTTGACTTCCTTGTAGTAGGCGACTTTCCATTGTTCCAATGTTTCAAATTGTCCATTTGAAATTTTCTGAATGACATACTTGTCACCTAAAACTTGACCAGCAGCCTTGGCTTCTGCAGCATACTTGGTCGAAGTATAGCCTACAAAACCATTTGAATAGCCATAGTAACCCCATAGGTGGAAGGCATTATGCTTGAACATCACTGCTCCTGCACCTTGTGTACTTGTGTTTCCACCATAGATAGCTAACATCATATGCGGTGTGACATAGGCGTCCCCTTTTATACCGTTTCCATCATAAGTTCCATTTCCTAGTTGGAATTTGGTCATGAAGTTATTGTTTACCAAATCGTCTATTGACCTAATCGTAATGGATTTTTCCGCATCATTCAACTCTCTCAACAAATCAAACTGGTCCAAACCATTGGCTTTGACTTGCTTATCAACCTTCTTATAATAACCATTCATAAAGGTTTGGTTGCCAGTCGCAATCACTCCATCCGCCTCAGCATGATCCAAGACCATCAATGTATCGATGTAGCGCTTCATGTAACGGTCAATATCTGCTTGCGTTTTAAAGACGTCTGAACGTGGATTGTACCAACGAGTGCCGTCATTTGGATAGGTAAACATCAGGTTCACACCTAACTCCCCACCATTTCGTGGGATTTGAAGCAAGCCTTGTGCATAGGCCTCTGGCCCCATTCCCGTACGACGTCCATAGCCACCCAGATAGATAGAATCATCATAAACGTGCGTCACTTCATGCGTAAAGATGCTTTGACCATAATCCGTCAATACATCGCCAGCGATAAAGTGAATCAACGGTGTTCTTGTTCCAATCAATGCATAGGCACCCAAACCATTATTTCCAAACCATTTTCCAATAGGACCGAAAAATTCACGCAATGACTTAAATTCATTCGCTTGGCCGTACCTGCCATACTGATCAGCCCAGCCACCTGCATTGTAACCGTCCCAGATAGGTAGATTTCTTTCTTTGACGAGACGTTGTTTTACATTCTCGTTCGCAATTCGATACCAGTTATCGATATAGTGACGGAAGTTGTCTGCTGATTCGTTAATCGCTCGGAGCCAATTTTCCTGCGTATCATTAGGACGTCTATCTTTGGAACCAAAGACGAGTGTACTGTAGTTCGAGATAATATACAGATTGGACTTCTGCATGGTTAAGAGTGGCAAGATATAATTGATAAACTCTGCTTTTTGCAACTTATCATATGCTTTGTAGTCTGCATTGGCAATCTCTGGCACTTCTGATGGGCGTTCGGCAATATAGAGGTGATTTTTAGTCGTATCCCTAAACCAAGTGTATTTGTCCATATCTGTAAACAATTCACGATTGTAATCCAAGAAATCAATCAGTGTTTTTTTCTCTGTTACTGGTGCAATCTTACTGCTATAAGTTCCCACATTTGAACTGATGAGCAATGTAGAATAGCCAGAGTGACCTAATCTCACCAAAAACTCCAGTGGATTATCTGTTTTTCCATAAAACTCTGAGAGTTTGTTGGTCATTATATCTCGAATATTGACATCACCAAAGTTGATATTGTACAAGCGGTTCATATAAGTAATTCCAAGCAACAAGGCTGCTTTGTTTTCTTGGATGTAATGAATGACCGCTTCATTTGTCAGAGCATTATCAGTTCGCAATACAGAAGAGCTTGTAAGGATATTGGTCAAATAAGTTTCGATATTTTCTTTAGTATCCTGAAACTGTTCATCATAATACAGTTTTTTGAGTTTCTCTCCCTTGGCAGTATCTGCTCCAATACCTAGAACTTCTGCCACACTGTCAGCATACAAATCAATCGCTTTCAATGCACCGCTTACCACTGACACGATTGGACTATAATCTTGAATAAATTGGTTTGGTGTATAGATAACTCCCAAATCACCTAAGCTATACTCATCCAACCCTGTCTGTCTATCCGATTGCTTGTTGGTCAACTGATAATATTCTTTTGTCCCATCTTTATAATGAACCAACAATCTGTTGATTTCATCATTGTAGTTGTTTACAAAGCGATTATCCTTCATCGGAACAACTGATAAGATATCAGTGGTATCTAGTTTACTGTTATCTCCTACCTTGTTCCCGTATTTGATTACTTGCTCTTTATTATAAAGTGGAATCAGTTTTGCAATGTTCTTGTAGGCTCTATCCTTGGCAGAATTGTAGTCTGTCAAGCGTGTATAGTCAACCTTGTATTCATTCGTTCGTGCCAACTTGTCAGAGACTGTGCTAGCAATATTTTGCAAGCCAAATGATGCTCGTTTCGCAGCCGCTTCTTCATCTGTCAGTACTGTCGGGATAAAGCGTGCGGTTTGTTCTCCAGTAGCGTTTTGGGTGACAAAGAAATTCTTCATCACATTTCGATGATTGGTTTCCAAGGCACCGGCATCCGCATAAACGATATTCCCACCGCTTACTTTCACATCACTCAGCACATTTTCGATAACTCCATTTGTCCAGTTTGATGAAACGATTCCAGCGACACGACCGCCGCCAGTATTGGTGATTTTACCTTCCACATAGGAATCTTTAACGTGAACAGTATTCAGCCACCTTGAGCGCGTCACTTGAGCGACTAAACCACCTGTCGAATAACTGTTATTATTGGCTTGATTGAGATGAATGTCGATTTTCGCATGACCTTTATGGATATAAGAATCGTCCAATACACCGACCAAGCCACCAATCTTAGAACCGCCACCTGTATTGGCTGGGGAAGTGATGGTACCAGAAAAATCAACCTGTTCTAAACGTGTGCTATTTCTTGCAGAACTAATGATACCACCGATATTTCTTGTCGCTGTGATATTCCCTTGAACGGCAACATTGGTGATTTTAGCATTATCTGCCGTTTTTGCAATAGCACCGATATCTTGACCACCGTTGATGTTCACGTCTTTCAAGACCACATGTTCAACGGTTGCATTTTTCAGGGTCTCAAATAGGGGTACTGTCGACCCGTAAAAAGCAAACTGCTTGTCCCCATTTTTACCAGTTAGCTTACCAGTAAATTCCCCAGTAACATAGGCTATCTGATTCGCCCTTGGTGTTAGGAGAGACAGATCCATATGATTGCCTAAGATATAGGTCCCTGCCTTATTCTGATTCATGGCTTCAACGAGTTCTTTTATGGAATAATAAACATTGTTTTGTGCAGGGACAAATTTATCAACGAGAAAACGATAGCCCTCTGCATAGTCTGTCACATTCTCGCCCTGAACTAGCTCGGGAATCGTAGCTGTAAATTGAAAGAATTGCTTGCCATCCTTTGTGATTTCCTCGACTTTTGATATAGGCAATAGCACATCTTTAAAGGTCGTTGATTTGACTTTTGCGTAATAATTTCCAAGCGATGTTGGCAATGCAGCTAAATCTGATAATTTCGTAAATCTTGCGCCATTATCATCTCTTCGATACAACTCAACAGCAGAAACTTCTTTTAGTTCTAATTTTTTGAGCCTTAATTCTACCCTTGCAGTTGCTGCACTCGTTTCTTGCTCTTTTGTGACTTCCGCAAGATTGTTGTGATAAGTCAGTTCAGGCTTAAAAATATAGGTTCTATCGTAATCTAAACCATCAAAAACAACCGATTGCTTGTCCAGTGCTTTACTTGCTAAGAGATGACCATCCTTGTAGACATTGACTTTCCCAGAAATATAGTTGTTCAGCGGATTGCTAAGCGTGTAGTTCAGTGTTACCTGTTTTTTCAGTTCGTCTTTTTTAATGGCAACAGCTGTGTATTCAGGAGCTTTGAATTCTAATGTTGCAATCTTATCTTGCAGTGTAGCAGTTTCAGCATCCAGTGCAGTTTGTGTTGTATCTTCTTTGGCATATTCGCCCTCGCCAGCGGTTAAAGCTGTCGTCAGATTTGCAAACGTACTCTCTACATAATCAGCCTGATTTTTTGATTTCGCTAAGTCAATAGCCTCTTTGAGTGGCTGTCTATTTAGCATTTTTGTGCCCACTTTGACAACTTTAGTAACGGGTGCTTTTACAATTTCTTCTGTTCTTGAGACAGGACTAGCTTCCCGAACACCTTTGATTGTTTTATAAAGGGCTGTGATTTTTTTCTGCCCGACTTCACCTTCTGTTTCAACAACTGTTGTTCCAGATTTCAGTGTCGCATCAGGCTGTTCAATCGTTTCAAAGGGAATTTCTTCAGTCGTTTCCACTGATTCTTGTCCTTCGATTGGTTTTGTACCTGTTTCAACTACTCGGTTAACTGGCTCGATCCTTACTTCTTGTGAAACCTTTGTTTTTGAGATGATTTCCCCAGTTTTGTTGTTTTTTACAACACTGTAGGTTACCTGTACAACTCCTTTTTTACCCTCTGTTACCGTTTCTTCATCTGTATAATTATCTGGATTCGTCTTAGTTGTCGTTGCGAAGTCTGTTTCTTCGATTTCTACTACTGTTTCAGTAACTTGAAGTGGTTTTGTACCTCTTGTAGTTACCTTATTTACTGGTTGTTT
>NZ_KQ970760.1:567708-568247 GCF_001579175.1 Streptococcus oralis | reverse complement strand
TCTTGTAGTTACCTTATTTACTGGTTGTTTCGTAATAACTTCATTAACCGACAAAACTTGGCTGGTTTTTTGACCATCTACTGTTTTATAAACCTTTGTAACTGTTTTTAAACCATTTTGACCAGAAGTCGTTGTGACTTCATCAACAAATTTTGTATCATCAGTGATCGTTTCTTCTGCATACGGTATTTCTACCGTTGTAACTTCTTCAATCCTTCCTTCAACAGGCTCAACTGGTTTACTTGGTTTACTTGGTTCCTCCGGAGTCGGGGGAGTGACGGGTTCGACTGGAGTTTCGGGTGATGTCGGTTGAGTTGGTTCCGTTGGTGCAACAGGTTGGGCTGGATTAGTTGGCACAACTGGAGTTTCAGGAGCTGTCGGTTCCTCCGGAGTTGGAGGAGTGACGGGGTCTTCCGGTTTACTTGGCTCCTCTGGTGTCGGTGGGACAACTGGATTTTCAGGAACAGTTGGCTGCGCCGGTTCCGTTGGTGTTACAGGAACTTCCGGATGACTTGGTTGAGTTGGTTCCGTTGGTTGGG
>NZ_KQ970760.1:565138-566942 GCF_001579175.1 Streptococcus oralis | reverse complement strand
CTTGTGTGAAATACCCCACATATTCATAACCATCAATCTCAAGCGGTTGAGGAAGCTGTTGCCCTGCTTGCACCTCAATTTCTTGATTATAGGCTCTAAGGATACTACTTGTCAAGGCCGAAACAGGTGTAGCCAAAACCTGCGTTCCCAAAGCAGAAATGAGAAATAGACCAGACAAGTAACGACGTCCCTTCTTGCCAACTTTAACCGCGACAATCAAAAGTGAAACACCTGAAACAGCTAAGAGAGTACTCGTCAAACTATTCTCACCTGTCTTAGGTAAAACAGAAATCTCTTTCTTTGGTCGATAAACCAAAAAGTAGTTCGCGTCCGTCTCCTTTGCAATCGTTGGCAACTCATGAATAATGAGTTGTTTTTCCTCTTCATTCAACTCTGCTTCTGTAACGTATTGATAATTGATTGTTCCCTGCTGGGTTACCGGTAACTGGTTAGCAGTGGCAGTCGACATGAGGAAAAAACTACCGATAGCTGTTGAAACCAGCCCTACTGCTAATTTACGCATCGAAAAACGGTAGCGTTTTTCATTCAATTTCTGACGAGGCATGAAAGTCTCCTTCTTTTTCACTTTATTTTTAGTATCTCCATTGACCAAATCAATCTAGGCAAGCTACAGCTTCCAGAAAAATTTGATAAAAACTGATATATAAGAACACTGATACAACATCTACTTCCATCAGAACATCCTTTCCCCATTATCGAAAAGAATGACTTCATCGTTATAAATATTGCGATTTTATTTCACCATATCCGGGTCGTAGTCGTAAAATCCTGTATCAAGAAAACGATTTTTAGGGTGTAGTTTGCGCACTTCTTCATCTAGCAAGAAAGCTTGGTCATGACTGAAAGCCCCCTCTTCTATCAAACAACGCGCTTGGATAAAGAGTTTGGCAATTTCGACAAAGTTCTGACCTGGAGTATAGAGACCTTCTAGCTTCCAGTGAGTAAAGCCATGCTCCACCAATTCTGTCAATTTAGTCATCAAATCAAGGTCATTGTTAGCAAAGATGTGGGTACCATGATTGTCTTCAAAGATAGAGTAATGGCTCTCTGGATCACTTGGTTCAGCCAAGAAGAGGTCACGCTTACGCGTCTTTTCATCATCGATATGCGTAAAGTTATAATAGTTTTGTAAAAGCGGACGCTTAGAATGGTGAATGACACTGGCACCATAAACCAATACTTCAGCAGGAAATTCCAAAATCTCTGGCATCTTAAAGAGTTCGGCAGATGGAATTTCACGCGCCAAAACCGCCTCAGATGCGCCAGCCTTTTGGCCCCAGAAGTTAATCTGACGACTGCTTGTCACCATTGTTGAAGCATCGTAGATAGTCTTGAAGGAATAGCCATCACGGTTGACCACGTAAAAGACACCCGCATCTCCTACTGTAATATAGTCTGTCTTGATTTCTTCCAAGAAGTCTAGGAAGGGCTTGATACGGTCCATCATATCTTGATGCATGAGGGCATTAACCGCGACAATCAATTCCTTGCCTGCTTCATGAACCAACTTAGCAATCTCACGCAATTGGTCATGACTAAAAGTCGTTGGCAGACGAAGGCCAAAATCTTTCTCACCAACATAGATACGATCTACGCCGGCTTCGAGTAGTTGTTCAACTTGTTCAATACTTTCAGCAGTTGCTGTAATGATAATCTTTTCCATAAGGAAAATTATACCACAATTCTCAAAAATCAGCTACGGGTACTGAGAGTTTCACAAAAAGTTAAACTGATTTCTATCTTTCCCAATCAAAAAGTGAACAGTAACTTGTACCATTCACTC
>NZ_KQ970760.1:562509-564505 GCF_001579175.1 Streptococcus oralis | reverse complement strand
CTCTAGCTATTGCCGCACGCTGACGTTCGCCACCCGATAGGGCCTTGGGATAATGATCTTTTACTTTTTCCAAATCCAACAACTCAAAGAGCTCTTTTCGGTCACTTTTACTATTTTTTCCCTTATCCAGTCTGTCAATCAAATCCAGCTGTTCCTTGACCGTTAGAAAAGGAATTAAGTTTGAAGCCTGGAGAATGAAGCCAAACTCTCTAAAACGGAGGTCTGTTTTTTCCTTCTCCGTCAAACTGCCTGTTTCCTTCCCCTTTACTAGAATCTTTCCACTCGATGCTTCCTGAAGTTGTCCTAGAGTTGTTAGAAAGGTCGTCTTTCCAGATCCCGAAGGCCCGACGATAGCAACGAACTCTCCCGCATTTAGCTGAAAATTCGTCTCATGCAGGGCAACGACTTTCATCTTTCCTTCCCCGTAGGTTTTTGTCACTTGAGTCATTTCAATCAATGCTGTCATACTATTCTCCTTATCATTCTGCAATCGCAGTTATCGGGTCCACCTTTAGCAAGCGTGGAAGTGAAATGACACCACCTAAAAGGGCCATCAAGGAAATTACCAAGCTTAGGACAGAGTAAGCTATCCAGCTTGGGTAGAAAAAGAAGGTAGCTGGTAAGACTAAAATCACTCCGCCAATAGCCAGCAAGGCTAAAGCAATCCCCATACCAGCTAGGAGGAAGATTTGACAGAAAAGAGACCATACAATGGTTTTGATCTGTATTCCTTGAGCTCGCATTATTCCATAAAGTCCTAGTTTTTGGATGGTAATGATATAAACAAAAATCCCCACAATCAAGCCTGTGATAACAATCATAGCAAGAATCATCCCTGAAAATACATTCACCTGTGGTGTGTAACCAGGAATTTTCGAAATCATTTTTGGAATGGAAATCTGTTTCAGTCCATCGCCAGACACTTCTATGTCATTTTTCAATACCAAGGCAGAGATGGAACGATTGGCCTTCAAGGTTCCTTGTAAGGTCCAATAAGTTGTCAGACTCGTAAAGACAACAGGCTCAGTGAAAAACTTATTTCCTTGAGTCAGGCCTACAATCTTGTAACTTGAATCACTTCCATTGAGCTGAATGGCATCGCCTAGCTTCATCCCATAGTTCTCAAAGGACTGATCCACGACAACCTCATCATCTCCTTCAGGATAACGACCCTCCGTCAAACTCGGAGAGATAAAAGAATTCCACTCTTGAGCAAAGATGGAAACATTGACCTTTTCACTACCATCGACTAGATTGGTTACAGCAAACATATAGCCCAATGGAGCAGTCTCTTCAGAACTCTTATCCTTGTAGTCCTTTTCAGGAATAAAAGATGCCGTCAAATTATCATTTGCGTAGTCGGATAAAACAACACCCGTTGCTTGCCAATTATCAATAGCTGCTCGGTTGTTTCGCACAAGACCAAGAGCTAGACTGGTCATAAAAAAGACCATAAAAGCGATAAGAAAAATGGTAGTTAGAATCAAACTATATCGAAGTTTGTTTCGTACTATTTCTTTGATAGCAAGATACATGCTTATCTCCTTTAACTTTTCCCCAGAGGTAGTTTAAAAGCCATCCAGTCCAATAGACAGAATCGCTGTCTTATCATCCATTCAAAACAACTCCTACCAATACTCTTCAAAAGTATCCAGGTAGCAACTCAACAAATCATCTTAGGAAAAAGCCTCAGCTTGCTATCAATTTATATAAGTTATCCTTTCCTTTCTCAGTATATTTATAATAGAGAAGGTTAGGTCATCTGTTTTAAGTGTAACATCCATGCTACCATTTTCCCTTGTAGGTGTCAAGAGAGCGACTTAGAAGTTGATAAGAGACTTTAGTAGTTTTGTAACAATCCTGTAATAATTCTCTGCATAAAAAATGATAAAATAGTTATGTACTGTTAAGGAGAGAATCATGTCCGCAAGAAAACTAGAAGCTTATGAGTTTGAACAAGCTCCCGAATCGAAACAAACTCCGCTTTACCAAGATT
>NZ_KQ970760.1:556116-562331 GCF_001579175.1 Streptococcus oralis | reverse complement strand
ATTTTATTTTTTGTAAATATCGCTTGTTTCTGTATTTTTATGGTGCTTTTTAGCTTTATCTTTTTAGCCTTAAAATTAAATACAGCTTTATCATTTATCGCTGCTATGGCAACAAGCTTCGCACTTTTACAACTTCAAAGAAAGATAATGAAACGAAAACTTTCAAAATAAAGGTTGGTACTACTACCAACCTCTTTTCTAGTTATCAAAAAAGACAGTTAGATAACTGTCTTTTTTATTTATTCTTACGTTTTGAAGGAGATTGAATAGCGATCTTAACTTCAAAAATTGTTCCTCTAGGTTTGTTATCTTTTACGCTAATCGTTCCTCGTAAAGCATCTACAATTTGCTTGGCCAAAGATAGTCCAAGACCAAAGCCACCTTTCTGACGGGTTCTCGCCTTGTCCACACGGTAAAAGCGGTCAAAGATTTTCTTCTTGTCAGCAGCTGAAATTCCAATTCCGTTATCCGTTACTGTAAGATAGAGGTGGCGATCTGTAGCATAGACTACAAACTCAATCTTGCCATCTTCTTCGGTATACTTGATGGCATTGTCAAATAAAATGGTCATGAGTTGTTTTAGGAGCAACTGATCGGTCATGAATGGACGATAAATTCGATTTTCATAGTTGAAAACACGATCATTTTCATAAGCAATCAACTCATAGTTGGCAAAGGTTGTTTTAAAGAATTGTGGAGAAACTTCTGCTATTTCTGGTTTGATTCCATCATCTCGACGTGCAAGGTTGAGAAGATTGGTCGTAAGGAAACGCATGTTGCGAACTTCTTCAAGACTGGAGGCAATACTTTCGCTGGATTCCATAATCGTTGCCTCTGGTTTTCGAAAGAGATTCTCTAAACGATTTTGTAAAACGGCCAAAGGCGTTCTCAGTTCGTGACTCGCATTTTCAACAAAGGACTTCTGCTTTTGCATGCTTTCCAATAGGGGTTTGACACTGACACGTGCCAGGTAAACACTGGCAATTAAAGACAGGAGCCAGAAACTAGCCATGACTACAACAATTAAATGCTCGTGGTTTTGGCTGATTTGCTCAAGCTGGCTGGTATTGATTAGAACCGCCGCATATTTGACATTACTTGATACGGTGGAAGAGTTGGTTTCCATCAAGACCATTCGATAGGTTTCTTCCTGACCATAGCTATTGAAAACTTGGATTTGCCGAATATGATTCAACTCTTTCTTGTCCAGTTTAATCTTGTCCAAGCCTAAAAAGCGATTACCCAGTAAGAGTTGGTTAAAATCCTTGTCAAAAAGCAAAACTTCTGTATTGGAGCTAACATTGGGCTTGATTTCAGCCTTGTTGGCATCCGCAGTTGCTGGTTGGATATCCTTGACCTCTTCAGTTGCCCGATTCAGAGCTAACTGGATGACAGCTTGAGGACTACTACTAAGGGCTTGTAGTTTTTCATCTACAGAAGTGTAGAGACTCGAGTGCATGACCTGAAGGATAATCAAGGTCATGGTAGAGAAAATCAGAGTGAACACTCCAAAGTTTCGAATGAAATAGCTGAAATCATCCGCGTACCATGTTTTTTTTAGTTTATTGAACATCTTTTAAAATATACCCGACACTACGCAAGGTTTGAAGATTTTCAGCAAATGCTGTTCCCTTCAATTTCTTACGAACTTTTGAGACATAGACTTCTACAACGGAAATCGTCGTATCGCTATCAAATCCCCATAGACGGTCAAAAATCTGTGTCTTGGGAAGAATGACATTTTGATTTTGAAGGAAATAAACCAATAACTCAAACTCTTTTCCGAGTAGTTCCACAGGAGTATCTTCCACTTTCACTTCATTCGTTGAAAGGTTAACGACAATATCTCCATAGGTCAAGGTGTTTTCGTTAAACTTACCTGAACGTTTGAGAAGAGCTTGGATCCGCATTTTGAGTTCTTCTAGATAGAAAGGTTTGGTAAGGTAGTCATCCGCTCCCAACTCAAAACCATGTCCCTTGTCATCCAAACTTTCCTTAGCAGTCATGATAAGGACTGGTGTCGTAATTCCTTTTTCGCGCAACTCTTTTAAGACTTGGAAACCATTTTTTTCTGGCAACATCAGGTCAAGCAAAATCAAGTCATAGACGCCACTCTCAGCTTCGTAGAGACCTTCTTCTCCATCAAAAACCTGCATGACATCTGCAAAATCATCCAAAAAGTCAAATACTGAGTTTGACAGGCCTAGGTCATCTTCTACTAATAAGATTTTTATCATCAGAAACTCCTCCTTGTTATGATTATTATACCAAAATTGCCTTAAAAAAAACTCAACTCTCTCTCGTTTTCAGATAGAAAGTTGAGTTTTTGTTTACATTTCGAACGAATTAAGCTTTGGCATATTGGGCTACAACAGCTTCAACTGCTGCTTTCTCACGCTTAATCAAGTCAACACGCGCTGCGATATCTTTGATACCCATACGAATGTTACGGCTAAGAGCAAGGTCAGAGAGTTGTGGCTCAAAGAATTCCTTGTACTCTACCAAGCGTTGCTCTGTTTTAAAGATATGCGATGGGAAGATGACAAAGCTATCAAAGCTCATATCTCCACCAAGGGCTGCCTTAATCCAATCCCAGTTTTCACGCGCCCAAACCCAAACAGTTTCTTGGGTAGCTTGGTGTCCGAGGAATTGGAGGTACCATGAAGAAAGGTCTTGTGGTTTCACTACAAATTTATCTTTCCATGAGCCAATCAGGGTTTGGATATTGTCGGCATCTGTACTGTATGCAAGAGCTCCTGCCAACTGGCGTTTAAAGACCGCATCCGTCGCATGAGTATATAGATCCAGATAAGTTGCGACCAAGTCTTTGGTCTCATGGTGTTTCATCTCATTGATGAGCACTTGAGCACGGATTGCTGCTGGAAGTCCTGCAAGATTCTCCTTGTGAGCTGCAAAGATTTGGCTAGCAACTTGACTAGCTTCTGCATCATTTGAGCGAATCATCATGGAAATGGTCAACTGACGGACCAATTCGTCTTCATCTGATTCACCATCTTTGGCTTCAAAACCAAGACGGTCATAGTTGTGACGAGCCAATTTAGCAACGAGTGTGTTAAAGGCTTTCTCAGTTGCTGTTCCTTCATCGATAAAGCGCTCAAGGGCAGCAATCACTTGAGATACAGCTGAAACTACCAAGTAAGACTCTTCCTTAGCTAGTTTATCAAGGACTGGAAGCAAGTCTGCATAAGAAATGTGCCCTGCTTCAGCCAACAAACGACGTTCTTGAACAATTTGCAGTTTGCTTGTGTTATCAAGTGTCTCTAGCTCAGCAAGAACAGCTTCTAACAAGTCTCCTTGATAGTCGGTAATATAGTGGGCAGTATTTTCAGTGTTGAGACGAAGAGCTCCTTCATTTTCAGCAAGAAGAGCTGCGTAGCCAGGGATTTCGATACTTTCAGTTTCGAGTGTATCTGGCAAGCCTTTCCAGTTGCTGTTGAGTGGCACCACCCAGAGACGGTTCTTGTCTTCGTGCTCACCGATAAAGAATTGTTTTTGTGAAATCTTCAAGACATCATTTTCAACTTTGACAGTGAGAACTGGATAACCAGGTTGCTCCAACCAAGAATCCATGAAGGCTGCAACATCACGTCCTGACGCTTGTCCAAGGGCATTCCAAAGGTCACGACCAATGGTATTTCCATATTGGTGCTTTTCAAAGTAAGCATGCAAACCTTTAGCAAAATCAGCATCACCTAGCCAACGACGAAGCATGTGCATGAGACGGCTTCCTTTGGCATAGACGATAGCTCCGTCAAAGAGGGTATTGATTTCGTCTGGGTGTTTAACTTCGACGTGGACAGACTGAACGCCATCCGTCGCATCACGTTTAAGTGCTCCCGGCACACCACCTGTTTGGAAGTCTTCAAAGATATTCCAAGTTGGCTCGATGGCATCGACACAGACGTATTCCATCATGTTAGCGAAGCTTTCATTGAGCCAGAGGTCATCCCACCATTTCATAGTAACGAGGTTCCCAAACCATTGGTGAGCCAACTCATGTGCTACAACTAGGGCCACTTGTTGACGGCTAGCAAAGGTTGAGTTCTCATCCACAACCAAGTAAACTTCACGGTAGGTTACAAGACCCCAGTTTTCCATGGCACCCGCTGAGAAGTCAGGAAGAGCGATATGAAGAGATTGAGGGATTGGGTATTTAACTCCGTAGTAATCTTCGTAAAACTCGATTGAGCGAACGGCAATGTCCAATGAGAAATCAAGGTTTGATAATGGGTGAGCTTTGGTTGAATAGACACCTACGAGGGTACCATTCTTGGTTTTAGCGGTAACACCTTGCAAGTCACCAGCTACAAAGGCCAACAGATAGGAAGACATACGAGGTGTTGTCGCAAACTTCCAGATACCTGTTTCCTTGCGGTTATCCACATCAATTTCAGGCATGTTTGACAAGGCCAACTCACCTTCAGCTTGGTCAAAACGGAGAGCGAGATCAAAGGTTGCTTTGGCTTCTGGCTCATCTACACACGGAAAGGCTTCACGCGCAAAATGGCTCTCGAACTGCGTAGACAAGACTTCCTTCTTGACACCATCCACTGTGTAGTAAGAAGGGTAAATACCTGTCATGTTGTCTGTGATTTTTCCTGAAAAAGCAATGACTAATTCAACTTGACCAGCCTCAGCCAATTCGACATGTAGGGCTTCATTTTCATGATCAACTGTAAATGGACGAGCTTGACCCGCAACTTCTACAGAAGCGATTTCCAAGTCTTTTTGGTGAAGGGAAATACGGTCACTCTGTGCTTGACCTGTGATGGTCACCTTCCCAGAAAAGGTCTTGGTCTCACGACTCAAGTCTAAAAATAAATCATAGTGTTCAGGAACAAATTGCGTAATAAAATGTTCAACTGCTTGCATAGTTTTCTCCTATTCTAAGTTTAAGAGTTTTACTCTTATTCAAACAAATTTATTATATCATGTTTTGCTTAAGAAAAAAGGATTGGACGGTGATTTCCAAAACTTTCTTTCTTCTAGCAGTCTACAGTGGGTAGACTTTACGAAATTCTTCCAAAACGACCTTGCTGTCAGGTGTAAAAGTCAGTCCGGCTTCCCTCATCCACTCGGTGAAAAAGTCTTCATGAACCTGACGCCAATAGGCTAAAGATTTATCCCCCTCCCCTTCCTTAAAGGCATGTTCAGCAGAAACTTGATGAAAGGGCTGAACGGAAACCTTGGTAATTTCGACAATGCAGACAGCCTGATCTTGACTGTCTAAAATGACATCAAAGGTTCCTTCTTGCGGAAGGGGTTCCTCTTCTAGTGCGTAGAGATCGTAAGCTGATGCAGTTGCTGTCTTTTCGCCTTTTAAAACCAAATCTGCCAAGAGATCTGCTTCCACTCCAAAAGCCCAGGCATCTATCTCATCTCCGATAGAGGGGTTAATTTGCTTGTATGCATTCCACATTTCTTGCGGTGTCATGGGTTGCTCCTTTGTAATTTTTTACTTTCTTCTTTTACACGTTTGAGGTGGTCTGGATGATCAATCTCTAAATTAGAAATCTCTGGAATAGAACTGTAGTGGATAATACACTTGATACCCATCTGATTCATTTTTTGTATGAAAGAAGCATTCAGATAGCCTGCTACAGCAAAGTCAATCTTTTTTATCCTTGCTTTATCCTGCATATCTCTTACCATATCTAACATTATTGGACTTTCCATATCATGCCATTGACTATTTCTCACAGTCGCAAAAACAAAAGAAGTCAAATCATTCATTCCAACTATAATCTTTGAAATACCCGTTTCTATTATTCTGTCCAAGTCAAAATAAGCTGACGGTAACTCAATCATTGTGCCGACTTTTCCAGTAAAACCATGCTCACGTAATACTCTAATAGCTTGTTTTAACTGCTCAGCATCATTGATAAAAGGAAAAATAACAGACAGATTGGGATTTGTTTGATAAACTTCTGTAACGACATTTGCCTCAGCCTGAAATTCATTCGGACACGCCATCAAACGCCTTATCTCTCTATATCCAAACAAGGGATGATTTTCATCAAAATGCTCTTTAGTTCCCTCTAAACAATTAGCTTCTGTATTTGTTAACTCTGAAAAACGATACCAAACCTCTTCATCTGAGTACAAGGAGCAAATAGTATCTAGATAATCTTTTACAAATTGCTGACAACTTGCTAATAGGATGTTTTGATTAAGCTCTCTAAGTAAGTATTCTC
>NZ_KQ970760.1:540470-556037 GCF_001579175.1 Streptococcus oralis | reverse complement strand
CTGAGGATAAACTTTTTCAACAATTTGTTCTCCACTAAGGACAAGTTGGTTTCTCATCATTCACCTTCCAATTCATATACAAGGTCTTGTCCAGCTCTGGAAATCCTAATAATTCAGACTTAACCTTCAAGACTAATGGTGATGCATTTTCTTCTGTGATTTTCTGAATATTCACCCAAATATATCCGAGTGAATCATTCGCACCATCAGAGACAGATTCCGAAATCGTAACCTGAGGTTCCTTCTCGTTGACCTCAATATCATAAAATGCCATGATATGGTGAACAGTAAAATTTGTTAACTCTTCCCTGACGAAAACATCGTAGATTCGAGGATTGGAATAGCTTCTAACAGTAAATCCTGTCTCTTCCATAACTTCTCTAATCAGCGTTTCCGTCAATCCTTCACCAAGTTGCTGACTGCCTCCGGGTAAATCATAACGATGTTGATAAGGGCCCCTCGTTTTTTCAATGCAGAGTAACTTCCCATTTTCAAAGCAAACAGCATAGACTCCAAAGTGTTTTTTGATTTCCATCAGATCCTCCTACTTCAAAGTCCAGCCACCATCCACTGTCAGGATTTGTCCTTGCATGGCGCTTGCTTTTCCACTTGCTAAGAAAAGGCTAAGAGCTGCTACTTCCTCTGGCTCAATCCAGCGCTTGATAGGCGTTTCACTAGCCACCCAGTCAGCCAGCCCACCTGGTTCAAAGTCGGCAGCAGTCATGCTCGTCTTGACAGCACCTGGAGCAATCCCAAAGACCTGAATTCCAGCTTCCGCATAGTCTAGAGCTAACTGCTTGGTAAATCCAGCCAAGGCATGCTTAGAGGAAGTATAGGCGTGTCCACCACCTCCTGCTAGGTTTGAAGCAATAGAACACATATTGATAATGATTCCCTTTTTACTTTCCAGCATTTGCGTCAAATAATGTCGTGTCATCTCAACAGGAGTCACATAGTTGATTTCAAAAATCTCTTGAATTTCATGGGCTGATTGTTCCAAAAGTGGTTTGTAATCATCCAAAACTCCCGCAGTATTGCACAAAACATCAACCTGAGGACACCAATCAAAAATAGGGTCTAAGCCCAAGGTCAAATCTCTCTGTAAAAAGTAGAAATCACCCTCTAAGAGTGGATTTTCACCTTGGTCAACTCCATATACTTGATAACCCTTCTCTAAAAAGAGTCGGGCTTGAGCAAGACCGATCCCTGAACTTACACCTGTAATGAGTACACATTTAGTCATTCACTTCTACCCAATCCGTCGCCAAAACATCACAAGGTGTCGGGCTCCACATGGAAAAACCTTCCCCTTCTCCAGACACGTTGATTAGAAAATAAGGCGTCACTTCAAGTGCAACCCCGTTTTGTTCGATAGTGTCAAAGAGTTGGACATAGTTTTCAGCCCCGCCCCAACCAGTTCGTACATATTTTTTCTTAGCCTTTAATCCCGGCAGGATTTCTTCAAATGTCATGTTGTTCTCCTTCAATTCTACATTCTTCATTTAATTATAACAAAAAACCGTTTTCCAACGGCTTTTTGACTGTGTATCTGCTAAATTCTTCCTACCACTGCAATCCGGCTTCTCTGATTTCTTTCTTAGAAGCGAATTTACCATTTGGTCTGTGCCATCTTCCGTTTTTATCTCTAAAGTAGCCACCTGAATTAGTTGATTGCGAGTTTGATTCTTGGCTTTCTTCCTTTTTTTGTGCGGCTTGATGAGCTTTTTCCTGTTCTTCTTTTGCTTTCTTTTCAGCTGCTTCTTTTTCTTCAGCCTCTTTCTTTGCTTTTTCCTCAGCTTCCTTCTTGGCTTTTTCCTCAGCTTCTTTCTTAGCTTTTTCTTCTTCGTTTTCTACTGTATTTTTAGCAGTACCGTCCAAGTAATTGATTTCCGCATTAGCTGAAACATTGTCTAAAACGACATGCGTCACTGAATACTGATCAACCTTTTCTTTACTAGCACCCAACTTGATTTCCAAGAGTTTGCCATTTTCATCTATTCCCACATACTGCAACTCAATCTGTCTAGGGATCAATTCATCTTTCTGATAGATTGGGGTCACCTTATAGTCAAGATAGTAGTTCGGATGATTGGCCAACCAAGAGTCCAATCGATTTTCATAGTAAAGCATGCTACTTTGGTTTTGATCATCTGTTCCAGAATAATTTCCAGCATTGAGCCAATTAGTCATAGGGACCAAGTTTTTCTTTTCATCATTCAATCCACTAAATTGGTACCCAATCAGATGGCCTCGACTCATCAGCCAAGCTTCTTTTTTACCATCACCATAAAAGAATTTATAGTTGTGCCATCCAACTGGATCATAAGTCAACTTAGGCTCTCTCTTTTCAGTTGGCTCATCGCTGTCCTTGAGTTGAATATGAGCACCCGTCGCGCGTGATTTGGAATCCAATTCCCCAAGTTCTAACTGCTTTTCATTTTTAAAAGGCAAGAGTCCAGCTTCTTTAAACAATTTTTCATCGAACTTGGCTTGCTTCTGTTCGACTTTTTCTTCTGGAACTGTTTGTTCTACCTTATGACCAGAACAAGCAACAAGCGTTGTTACTGAAAGTAAGGCAAGTGAAAGGGTGAGCAACTTTTTCATAAAAAACTCCTTTATTTTGTATAATAACTATATCAATTCTTCCTTTTACATTTTACTATCATTTTGCTAATTATTCAAGAATAAAGAGGCTGTTATTATCCTATTTTCTTCCTTTGTCCAAAAAAAACGATAACCACTTTGCAGTAGTTACCGTTGATTTTTTTGATTAGTCTTTCCCACCAAGTCTACTATTGATGGTCATCATGATGCTGGCTATTTTCTCACCCCAGTATGGATCAGAAGCATAGCGAACATTCATTCCGGTCGCCTTGTTTCCAAGGTGGTCTCTGCCGTAGTCGATGTAATTCTCACGAATCCACTTGGCTGCACCGAGAATTCCTTTGTCCACATTATCAAAGCTCTTGGCTGAGAGATATGGGCTCGTATCATAAGCCGCAATACCAAAGAAGTTATTCTTATCTCTGGCAATTTGACTGCGACCCCAAGCACTTTCAAGGGCACTATGGGCCATCAAGTAAAGGGCATTGACGCCATAACGTTCCTCAGCCTCTTTGAAAGTCGCTCCTTTACCTGCTAGAGGACTATCCTGCAAGTTCATCATCGAATACAGTTTATCCAATTCAGCTGCACTATAATTACTTGGTTCCCTCAAGTTTTTATAGAGGAAAGGATTTTTAATGGTAAAGCCATCAAAGTGTTCCCCGTCAGTTGAGTAGTACTTCTTACCAATAACCATAGCAGATGTGTGTGGAGCTACTTTGATACTCGTGTAAGGAGAGAGTTCATGGTAGAGGAATTTCCCATCACTAGTATAATGAGGGATAAACTCGCTTCCTTCATCCACTGCTGTCAAATCACTTTGATTCATATAGCCAGACAAGCCAGAAATCGAAACTGCAAGTCTGCCTCCTTTACGGGTCGAGCTGTCCAGTGAAACGATGCTTCCTTGGTTAATGTAACTCAAAATTTCTCCAGATGCACTATAGACATAAGCTGTGATAGGTTTTACCTTATAATACTTGGTTTTATCCGCAACATGCCATTTACCTGAGGCATCCAAGGTATGACCATCTACAGTTTCATTTTGTGCCATATAGCCACCTGATTTGAGATAGTACCAAGCTTGGTTAACTGAATCATAAATCAGCTCTTTTTCTGCCATCTTCCCATTCGACTTGAGGTAGAACCAATTATTCTTGTACCAAACCCACTCACTTGTGGCCATGTAGCCGCCTGATTTGAGATAATAGTAGCCATTATCCCAGACCCATTCTTTATTGGCGTAATTTCCATCAGCCTTAATATAGAACCAAGAGTTATATTTCTTATCAAAGAGCCAGCCCTTTCCTGCTTTTGCTCCGCTGGTCGTCACATAACTGCGGTCAATCCAAGTTTCTGTAGAAAGGTAGCCGCCTGATTTGAAATGGTAATCCTTGCCTTTAATGGTTTTCCAACCTTTTTCAGCATAGGTTCCGTCCTCTTTCAGGTAGAACCAAGACTGGTAATTTTTATCAAAGAGCCACTCTGATTTTAGCTTGGCACCACTCTTAGCAACATAGAAGCGGTCAATCCAACTTTCTGTAGAAAGATAGCCACCTGATTTGAAATGGTAATCTTTTCCATCAATTGTTTGCCAGCCTTTTTCTACATAGTCGCCTTCGGCATTGAGATAGAACCATGATTCGTAATTTTTATCAAAAATCCAGCTTGTTTTTGCCTTATGGCCACGTGAAGTCACATAAGATTTTCCAAGCCAGGTATTTGTAGCCAGATAACCACCCCGTTTAAAATAATAATCTTTCCCATCAACCGTTTGCCAACCGTTTTCTGCGTAGTTGCCATCCGCTTTCAGATAGAACCAACTGCTATAGTTGGCATCATAGATCCAGGACTGTTTGACCTTATTTCCTTTATCAGATAGGTAGTGAGAGCCATGCCAGGTATTTTTTAAGATTTTCCCTTGAGAATTGACATAGTACTGATCTTCACCTTGAGTGATCCACTCATCTTTGGCCATCTTGCCATCTTCTTTAAAGTAATATTTTTCCTGTCCTTGACTAATCCACTCGTTTTTGGCTCTCTGACCATCAGCCTTGAGGTAAAGCCAACTCTGTCCTTCTTGGTCAAAAAGCCACTGGTCCTTAGCCTTGGCACCATTAGCATTTACATAATATTGGTTGACCCAAGTATTTGTAGCCAAGATTCCATTAGCATCAAAGTAGTAGTCCTTACCAGCAATAGTCAACCAACCGTTTTCCGCACGTTGACCATCTTCTTTAAGATAAAACCACTTCTGATGCGTTTGGTCAAAAAGCCATTGCTTGGTGGCTGGTTTCCCGTCTGCTTTGAGGTAGGTCTTTCCTTGCCACGTTCCCTCTTCTGCTTTTGCTGTCTCCACTACAGTAAAAAAACACCCCAATAAGCCAGCACTTACTAGGGCCACTTTCCATCGTTTCATTTAAATGCTCCAATAACGTTTTCTAATCCCTATTGTAACATAGTTAACAGACGGAAATATTACAAATTGATGAAGATTCTGTTTCTTGTTGACGATAAGGAAGGTCTAGCTTATCTCAGACTGGCTTTGACTTCCTTACGGAGATCTTCCAAACTGCTAATGCCGTATTTGTCCATGACTTTTGGTAGATGTTCGATGATGTCAGGACAGGCATAAGGATTGGTAAAGTTGGCTGTTCCAACTCCGATGGCAGAGGCACCAGCCAGATACATTTCTAGCGCAGCTTCAGCAGAATCCACTCCCCCCATTCCAATGATGGGAAGGTCTGTTGTTTGAGCTACTTGTCGGATGAGTTTGAGGGCTACTGGAAAAACTGCTGGACCTGACATTCCACCTGTACCATTGGCTAGGATTGGTTTTCTTGTTTTGAGGTCAAAGCGCATACCGACTAGAGTATTGATCATGGTTAGCCCACTTGCTCCCGCATCTTCTGCGGCTTTGGCGATGGTGACAATATCCGTCACGCTAGGGGTTAACTTGACATAGACTGGCACATCAGAGGCTTCCACAGCTGCTTTTACCACTTCATAAGCTAGATCAGGATCTTGCCCAATCAAAAGCCCATGATTGCCGTGATCCACATTCGGACAAGAGATATTGAGCTCAATCGCTTTTACATTGACTGCCTTGGAAATTCCTCGAGAAACTGCAGCGTACTCTTGTTTTGAAAAGCCTGCAACATTGGCGATGATTGGAAGCGTAGGATACTCTCTTTCCAGCCAAGGCAACTTTTCAGCTAAAACAGCTTCTAAACCCGGATTTTGCAGACCGATTGCATTGAGCATGCCAGCAGGTGTTTCTGCCACCCTTGGAGTTGGATTGCCAAAACGGGGTTCAAGGGTTGTCGCCTTAATCATAATAGAGCCTAAAAGATCTAAATCATAGTACTTGGCATACTCTTGACCAAAACCAAAACAGCCTGATGCTGGTATGATGGGATTTTTCAAATCCAAGCCTGGTAGAGAAACTTGTAAACGTTTGTTAGTCATAACCCTCTCCTTATAATACAACTGTTCCTGTGCGGAAAACAGGACCATCTTCACAGACGCGTTGGCTGACCGTATCACTTTCTGGCACTTTTAGAACGCAGGCATAGCAGGCCCCCATCCCGCATGCCATACGAGATTCCAGAGATAGATAGGCTCTTGGGTGATCATAAAATCTTTGATTGATATACTTCATCATTCCAGGCGCTCCACATGAGTAAACAGCCTCAAATTGACTGTCTAAGTCATTGATGACAACTGACACATTTCCCTTGATACCATAAGAACCATCATCTGTCGTAACAAAAACCTGACCATATTGGGCCAATTCGGTTTCAAGAATAACAGCATCCTTATTGGCAAAACCGAGGACTGTCACTACTTTCACCCCACGCGCATGCAATTCCTTGGCTACTTCGAGCAAGGGTGGAACACCAATCCCACCACCAACGAGGAGAACTTGGCTCTGGTCGTCAAGGTCAGACAAGTCAAAACCATTTCCCTGAGGTCCCATCACATCAAGACTATCACCCTGACTTAAGGTTGAAAAAATAGCGGTCCCAGCCCCCTCAATCCGATAAATGAGGCGACACTGCTTCTTAGTCTTGTCAATAGACGAAATTGAAATAGGACGACGCAAGAGATGGGCATCGTCAGGCACGCGCAGATGGAGAAATTGGCCTGCTCGCATAGCTTCAACCATTTCCCCTTCTAGGACTAATTCAAAGATTGCTGGAGCGATTTCCTCTTGTGCAACCACCTTCATGGTTTCCAAACGAATCGCACCCATACGCTTCTTACATGTGGGATTCATGATTTTCCTCCTTAAATTTTAAGGGGACCAGATAAAGAAAAGACCTTGCTATTGCAAGGTCTCAGTCGAGATAGGATAGAACTCATGGACACACCTAAAAAGTCTCCACAGAGAGTCCCCTATCCCTTTTATCTGACACCTTGTGAGTCTCTCTGGACTCCCCTTAAAGGTTAAATTTGTATTAGTATACTCTTTCAAAGTAAAAAAGTCAAGTAGAAAACGAACATTCTACTTGACTGTACTGGATTATTTTTCACGAATCACTTCGACCTTGTAGCCATCAGGATCCTTGACAAAGTAATAGTTTGGTGGGTTTCCAGGTAGGCCTTTTGGCTCTGTAACCTCATAGCCTTTGTTGCTATGTTCTTGATGAAGTGCCTCAAGGTCAGGTGTACTGAGGGCGATATGGGCAAAGCCGTCTCCTACCACATAAGGGCCGTGGTCATAGTTATAGGTCAATTCCAACTCGTAGTCATCACCATCAAGTCCTAGATAGACAATCGTGAAGGCATAATCTGGGAAATCCTTACGACGCAACTCTTTAAAACCAAAAGCATCTTGATAGAATGCGATTGATTTTTCAAGATTTTCTACTCGCAAGCAAGTGTGTAGCATTTTTGAAGCCATTTTCATTACCTCTTTCATTTGAATAGTTCCATTATACCTTTATTCAGAAAAATTTACTAGGAACTTGAACTAGAGTCCTCTTCTCTACTCTTTCATTCTAAGCAGCACTTTTACGATTTTCCTTGCGTATATTGCGAATAAGGAAAAGCAGGATAAGGACAAAGAGTCCCTCGAGGAAGTAGAAAGCAAATTCGCTATTCAAGATTAACAGGTCTTTTTCAAAATAAACTTTGCTAAAATCAGGGATAAGTGCGAATAGGATTCGGAACAGTCTTCTTAGGAAAATAAAGATCTGCAATCCATAAATCATAAAGACCTTCTTTACACCAATCATGAAGCCTTGTTCCTTTGTAAAATAAGACAAGGCAATTCCATTTAACAAGAGGACAACTGTTATGGTCAGAGTCTCATTTCGTAGAATATACGGATTAAAGATCTCTAAACGACTGTGAACGAATGGCAACATTTGAAAGAGTAGAATTCCCAAGATTGCTGGAAGGAGAATTTTTTTCAGAGATGGTGGAAATCCAGGACTAAATCGTGTAAATGACAAACAAATCACAAGGATTACAAAAATATGGAAGTACATCATTGCAACTCCGGAAATGATCTGGCTTCGATTTACCAAAGCGGATAAGAAGCCAGCAGAAAGAAAGATACCGATAGGAATCAGCTTATCCAAAGAATAATCCCACTTCAGCCCTTGACTCACCTGGAAGCCATCGATAAGACAGAAAAATGTAATGAACATAAGGGCACCAATGAGACCAAACGGTAAGAATGGAAGGACGAGGAGCAATAGCAAGATGAATAGGAACCATGGATGGGGACTATGGTAGAATTTTCGTTTTGAACCCCTAGCTGTCACTCCTTCCTCAATCGGTGTTTGCCTTAATTTTAGCATATAGACGTAAAAGAGAGACAACATACCAGCATGGACCCAAGAATTATAAATAGGTTGCTCTAGAACACTGAGTATCAAACTCACAATCGTAAATAGGCTAAAGAAAAACTGAAGGAACTTATTTTTGAAGACCTGTCTTTTTTTCCAATTCAAATAAGATAACTTGACCTTTGGATGACAAAGTTCATAGGCATAGGCTGTCATCTCTTCTAGTTTCTGGTCTGTCTCTTCCGTCATCATTTGGCTAGCCATTTTAGAAGTAGGAAAAGGAGTTAAAACATATCTCAAGAGCTCCCCGTCTGTAAACCGATGGTACTCCTTATAGATCTGTTGAAGCAAAACCGTTAGAATGCGTGGTCTTCCTTTAAAGTAGCTTTTCCACTTCTCCCAATTATTGATATCTTCATCACTCTTGGTGAGCTTATCAATATAGAGATAACCTTCATTGTACCAGTAGTCAAAATTTTCTTTTTTATCTAGTGCGTACTCCTCTACCACAGAAGGATAAGACTGGACACTCTTCCAGAAATGAAGCTTTTTCAGATATGGATTTGCTTCCTCATCACTGTAACGCTCTACAAATTGGAGAACGAGGGCTAACACTTTCGCATTGGTTAAAGGATAGACGTCCACCTTTTCTAACAAATCAAGTAGGAGCGTGTGATCTTTGACTGTTTCAAAAAGATATTGCCAATCACGTAACAGTTTGTATTCGTCTTGATAGCGAGCATGGAGCAGTTCATAAAAGGCTGCCTCAACTTCATCTGGATTATCTAGAGCGTAGTGACTAAAGTCAACGTTTTCTCCAAATTCTTCTTTTAGTTGCTCTAAGTAATGAACCAAGTCATCCAAGAGTGGATAATCCTCTTCATACATGACTTGTCGGTTTTTTTCAAGGATATAGGTTAAAACAGGAACGCTTTTGATTATTTGACGATTCTGATTTACTTGATCCAAGACCATAAAGGCCAAATAGGGGTGCTTGAAAAACTCTATCCAAGAACTTAATTGATTTGCTTTGTTAGAATCTTGAAGAATTTCTTGGCAAAGTTGATAGGAATAAGAGAATTGTTCAGTGGCTTCTTGTGCGCTTTCAAGTGAACTTCCTTCCTCTTCTGCTATATCTCTTTTAACTTGCCAGTACTTGAGTTTATAGTAATATCCCCAGTATCGAAAGTCAGGTACATAGTCTTCCAGCAAAGGAATGACGATAGAAAATTGCTCCGATTTGTTGAAAATATAAACATCCATTTCCTCTAAAACGGATTGAACAATATCCATATCATACTGATACTGACTAAAGAACTGACGCCATAGATGTTCTTGTTCCTCTAGGTTATAGTCATCATTCCCAACAATACTTTCAATCGCATTTCGAATTAAATAGGCTGCTTCATTATAACTACTAAAGTCAAGGGTGGACTTTGGCTCATCCTCTTCTGCTTTAAAAGTTTCAAAGTTAAAGGAATCGCTGGTTTTATCAGTTGATTGCTGATAATCACTGAAATCAAGACTAGATCTTTCAGACTCTTCGTTCTCAGTTTTCGTTTCTTCAGTCAAGTTTTCAAAGTTGAGACTAGAATTAGGCTTTCCATTTGCCTCTTCTTCAAGTTCAGTAGCTTCTTTAGAGTCACTCGCTTTTCTTAGTCTATTTTCTGGTCTCGCTTTTCTAGACCTCGCATAAGTCAAGGCCTCTTGGTATGCTTCAACAATTTCTTGGTAAATTTCTGGTTGGTCTTCTGGGTGATAGAGGCGAACCAGTTCAGCATAACGTCTTCTAATAAGCTTGACGTCAGTTGTTGGCTCTATCCCTAAAGTTTCCCATATATTCATAACGTCTCCTCTTCTACAGTCCTCGCTCTAGGAACTCTAGGTAGTTTGAAAATGATTGATAGAGTTTAGGTAGGTGGTACATAGAAGCTTGCTTTACTTCTTCTTCAAATTGTCTAGTTGATGCCATCAGTTCTTCCCTTCTTCTTCCTAAAAGCATACTGTAAAGACGATTTGCTTTCTCCATCAAGAATCGGTAAACCTCTGTTTCTTGAGCATTGATCTTATAGCGAGACAATTCTGCTTGCTTAACCTTGATTTCCTTTTCTGTCAGGGTAATGCTATCTTGGAGAATAACATGACTAAAAACTTCCTGCGTGGAATCAATTTTCACTTCGACATCCAAAATTCCATTTAAATCATAGGTGAAACGAACTGTTAAACTTTCTTTTTCGCGAGTATTCACAGGTACGGGAACTTCTAATTCACCTAAGAAGAGGTTTTGTGAAGTCTTCATCATCTCACCTTGATAAACCTTTATCTTGACTTGGCTCTGTCCCAATTCAGCAGTATAATACTGCTCAATGCGTGAAGCAGGTAGGGTGGAATTTCGCTCGATAATCGGCGAAAAACGATCTCCAACTATCTCAATCCCTAGTGTAAAAGGACAAATATCAGACAGCAACAAATCACGTATCTCACCCTTCCGTTCTTTTATTCCCGCTAAAAGGGCACAACCTCTCGCAATCATCCGATCGGGATCATCAGATACCTGAACCATTTGATTGATACAGTAGGATAAAAAGTCCTGAACCAAGCGGAGTTTTGAAGTCCCCCCAACAAGAACAAAGTTATCAGATGATACATAGCTATAACGTGCATCCATTAAGGCACGGTCCAAAACGGTCTTAACACGGGCTAGCAGAGGTTGACAAAGCTCATAAAAACGCTGGTAGCTCAAGTCTAGAGTGTATTCCTGATCTTGGTCCAGAACTGTCATCTTCACTTCTTCTTTACTATTGAGTTCTAGCTTAGTCTTTTCAGCCTGTACCAGAATTTTGCTATAAAATTCTCGGGAAATCGTATCCTTGGTTAATTGATTGGAGACTAAAAATTCCTCAGCAATAGCTGCAGTGAAGTCTTCTCCTCCCAAACGATTGTCCCCTGCAATCGACACGATTTCGACAATGTTATCAAAAAGCTCTACAACTGAAATGTCAAGAGTACCACCACCAAAATCGACTACAATAAAAGATTGATCTTCTTGATTTACCATAGACCTTTTAGCTAGTGCAGCTGCGGAAGGTTCATTGATAATCCGATCAATCTGAACTCCAGCAAATTTTCCTGCTAGTTTGGTCGCATAGCGTTGAGAATCGTTGAAATAGGCTGGTACACTGACAATCACTTCCTCGACCTTTTCTCCAAGATAGGTCTCTGCATCATCTACCAACTTTCGAATGATAAAGGAGCTTAATTCTTCAGCCTTATATGCTCGATTTCCTAGCGTCAACTCATGTTTAGTCCCCATAAAACGCTTGAACTGAGAAACCGTCTTGTCTGGGTGGGTCACCAAGCGTTCCTTGGCAATTTTTCCAACTATAATCTCATCATTGTCATCCAAAGCTACAACAGAAGGAGTTAAATACTCACCAAAAGCATTGGGAATCAGCTTAACCTGGCCATCTTGATAAACCCCTACCAAAGAATTTGTCGTTCCTAAATCAATACCTACTATCATCTTCTTCTAACTCCAAATCTTTTAGATATTCCTATTATACAAGAAATATCCTATTTTCTTTGAAATAATCTGTGATTTACTCTCTAAAATAGAAAATCATTTATGGTAAATAAAAAAGTTTCATCCTACTCCAGCGGTAAAAACCACGAGAGTAAGAATGAAACAGTTGATTATTATTTACCAAGTTTTGCTTTAGCTGCATCTGCAAGAGCTGTGAAAGCTGCTGCATCGTTAACAGCCAAGTCAGCAAGCATTTTACGGTTAACTTCGATTTCAGCCAATTTCAAACCATGCATCAATTGTGAGTATGAAAGTCCGTTCAAACGAGCTGCCGCATTGATACGAGTGATCCACAATTTACGGAAGTCACGTTTTTTCTGACGACGGTCACGGTATGCATAGTAGTAAGAGTTCATTACTTGTTCTTTTGCAGTACGGAACAAGATGTGTTTAGCTCCATAGTAACCTTTTGCTAATTTAAGAATACGTTTACGACGTTTGCGTGATACAACGCCACCTTTAACACGTGCCATGTTTTATTTCCTCCAAATATTTCCTAGAATTGTTTACTTACTGTTAGGCTATTATTTCAAGCGAGTAAGCATTGCTTTGATACGTTTGAAATCTCCTGAATGCACCATAGATGCTTTACGAAGATGACGACGTTGTTTCTTAGTTTTTCCGTGGAAACGGTGAGAAGTGTAAGCACGGAAACGTTTAAGTCCACCAGAACCTGTACGTTTGAAACGTTTAGCTGATGCGCGGTGTGTTTTTTGTTTTGGCATGATTTTTTCTCCTTTATTTAACTTTCTGACAATTATTTTTTGTCAGTTGCTGGCGCCAACTGCATGAACATTTGGCGTCCATCCATCTTAGCTCGTTGTTCGATGATCGCAATATCTTGTGTTGCTTCAGCAAACTCGGCTAAAACTTTTGCACCAATCTCTTTATGGGTGATCATACGCCCTTTAAAGCGAATGGATACCTTAACTTTATTTCCTTTTTCAAGGAACTTGCGTGCATTGCGAAGTTTTGTGTCAAAGTCACCCTTGTCAATGGTTGGACTCAGACGAACTTCTTTCACAGTAACAACACTTTGTTTTTTACGTTGTTCTTTTTGCTTTTTCTGGTACTCAAATTTGAACTTACCGTAGTCCATAATTTTAGCAACAGGTGGTTTTGCTTGGGGTTGAATCAATACTAAGTCAACATTTGCACTATCAGCCAATGCTTGCGCTTCGCTGAGTGGCTTGATGCCTAGCTGTTCTCCCTCAAGACCGATCAAGCGAACTTCACGTACACGAATTTCATCATTGATGAATAAGTCTTGCTTTGCTATGGTTTTCACCTCTTTTTTATTATTAGAGAAAAACAAGAGCGGGCCCGTAATGATACAAGCCCGCACGTTATGATAGCGTTTCTTAGAAACTTTTCATCCGTAGGGCCAGGCAACTTGATGTCACAAGGCGAGAAGCTCTCACTTCTGCTTTTCTCAACTTTTATATGATACCAAGTTTTCTATTCCTTGTCAAGATAAAAAGTCATTTTTTCAAAAAACTTTCTGTTTTCTTCTTGATGTCTGCATCAAAAAGAGAGAACCTAGTTGGTTCCCTCTCTATGTTATTTTTCCCCTCATCTTCCGTATAGGAATGCTAAGACCTATTAACAACTTCCTTTTTACGTGAACTTCCCCATCTTTCGATAAATAGAATCCCCACTAACAAAAGGATAATCAGGCAAGGAAGTAAGACCATTCCCATGCTCCAATTCAGATTGACATTATCAATCTGTTTAGGTAATCTTCCAGATAAAATCTCTACTGAACGCAAGTAAGTAAAGGGAATCAGATGTGCAATCCTTTGAAGAGGCTGAATCGTTTGGATACCAAACAACAAGCCAACAATTCCAATGAGTGAAAGAAAGAGGACAGGCATTTTTTGCTTGAAAAAGTAAGCAATCAAGTACACAACTTCCACAATGACGATAAAGGCTAAGAAAGCTAAGAACAAGCTAGGAAATAACACATCTTGTATCTTTCCAATAGTTACTTCTTGATTTGTTAAGCTATATATCGGGTAGGGATAATCTAACTGTCCAAAACCACTTATCAGACTTCCCACTAGGAAAGAAAATCCACAGATTCCGATAAACAGCACGGTTACATAACTCATCCCAACTCCAAGAGAGGACAGGGCAAATGTCACTTTTGAAAAAGGATATAACTGAGCTGTATCGAGATGATTTTGATATCTTTCTGCGAACAGTTGTGTTAGCATAAAAATAATACCAATCACAAACAAGCTTGGGATGATAGCCTCTAAAATCCAGACAATCTGATCAATCCCGTGGGTCGGATATTCTAAATTGTGGGCTTTTATATTCAAGGGATACAGGGCTTGGTAAATCTTCCGTTGGCGGTCGCTCGCCATTTTTAATTCAGAGCTAGAAGTCGGTTGATTTGACATAACTTCATAATTCTTCTCTTCATCTTGCCACTGCAAATAGTAGGCTTCTTTCCAACGTCCTTCTTTTAACAAAGCCAGAATTTCTTTCTTTTGAGTCAAAAGATTTTTTTGCGAGTCTAAATTACTTTTAACAATCTGGTATTCCTCCGAGCTGGTGTCAGACATTTGGGAAAGCTTCACTTCATTTTCATTGATGATTCTCTCATCTTTTACAAGACGAGTTTCCAACTCGCTCTCCAAGCTGTGTGAGTTTGCAGTCTGGCTATTAAAATAAAAGGTAACACCGAGTACAGATACAAATAAAGCTAAGACAATCCAATTTAAGCGACTTTTAAAAACTTTTTTCAATAAAAATAGACTAACATCTTTCATAAACTAAACCTCTTCTATCTGTCCCTGACGAATGGTTACTATTCTATCGCAGACATCAACCAACTCTTCCTTATAGTGGGAACTTAAAAGAACCAGCTGCTCTTGTCTATCGATTTGTGCCAGTCTATCAAAAAATTTCTGTCGATAATACTCATCTAAGCCATTTGTAATCTCATCCATGAGCCAACATTTCGCCTGACTAAGAAAATACATGGCAATCACCAAGCGTTGCTTCATCCCTAAGGAATACTTGCGGATGGGAAGACTGATATAGTCAGCCATTTCCCAGTAGGCGATTTCATCCCTCAAGTTTAGGTCTGACTTCCAGATGTTTTTTATGAGACGAAGGTAGTCCATCCCACTTAAGTTTCCATCCAGCCATTCAACGCTCTCATAATAAAATAAAGAAGGAGGAACTGCGATGTGTCCACTACTAAGGGGAAGCAACTTGCTCATAGCTCGGAATAGTGTCGTCTTTCCCGAGCCATTGATAGCAAGAAGGCCATAAATCCTGCCCTTTTTAAAGGTGAAATCAACATCTTGCAAGATGACTTGTCGTGTTTTTAAGGTAACATGAGTAAGAGTTATCATATACAGCCCTCCTTTTTTCACTCTTTAACGATTGATAGTTTCCTGTCTAGTAGTTAATGACCTCATAGCGAACATAATGCCAATCGGACCAACTTTATAGTCATTATAGAGCAATAAGCAGACCATCTTGAAATATTTACATATTTATGTCCGTGGTAATTCATACTATACTTCCAAACAGTATTCCAATCATACCGATAACTTTTAGTAACTG
>NZ_KQ970760.1:536616-540450 GCF_001579175.1 Streptococcus oralis | reverse complement strand
GTATTCCAATCATACCGATAACTTTTAGTAACTGTCACAGCTGATACACTGGACTGAAAAAGACCAATAGATAATAAAGCGACTTTTACTGATTTTTCATGGTTATCATTGCATTTGTATCATTAGTATTGAAGTCGCTTTCATTATATCGTTTTTCTCGCTATGATGCAACAGATTTTAGTTTATTTTACTAATATATAACACTTTTCTTCCTAACGAACACTTTCCATTCGCCAACTATTCCATCCTTTAAAGCGAATGGCTCCTTGCTGGTCTGTTCGGTAAATCTTACTCTTAATAGTTTCTAGTCGTGTCAAGGTTTCCTGATGGGGAAGTTTGGCACGATTGTTCTTGCCCACTGAAATGAGAGTAAGCTCTGGTTTGAGTTTTTCAAGGAAAACAGGACTCGATGAGGTCTTGGAACCATGCTGACCTGCCTTCAAGATATCCACCTCTAAGGTAGGGTATTGCTTTAGAAGTTCTTTCACTCCTTTCTCCTTCAAATTTCCAGTGAAGAGAAAGTGCTTATCCAGAAGTTTTCCATAAAGAACTAGAGAATCCTCATTACCTTCATCTCCAATCTTCCTTGGAGATAGGACTTCTAAAGAACCGCCAAAAATTGGTAAATTCTCCTCTCCTGTCACACTGCGTACCTTGGTTTGAGTCGCTTGTAGTTCTGCTACAAATTCCTGCTGTGTCAAACTTCCTTTTGATACTAAAATTTCTCCGACATGGAAAGCCTTGGTCACCTCTAGTAAATCTCCAACATGCTCTTTCTCTGTGTTAGTCAAAATCAGCTGATCAATCTTATCTACTCCTCGACTTTTTAGATAGGGAATCAAGGTGCGCTGAGCATTGCTGGTCGTCGCCTTTTCTTGCCAAGCTTGGATTTTCTTGTCGGTTTCTGCTTTACCGCTCACATCTATAAGAATGGTTTTACCAGTTACATCCCTTAGAAAAATGCTTTCTCCCTGCCCTACATCCAGCATGGTGATTTCATTTTCCAGCGAGTGTTTGGTTAAGAAAAAGAGTCCCACGATAAAGAGGCTGAACCCTGCTACTCTTTTGATATTTTTCCTAAAGTCATAGACCAAGGCCAATGAAACTAAGAGAAGAATCAAAAGCCATGCGTTGGGTTGGCCAAAGACCAAGGGCCTACTTGCTATCTGTGAAACCAAGCGAATGATGCCCTCCAACCATTCAAAGACAAGGTTAAGCTGAGTGACTGGGTAAACAAAAGACAGAATGAATAAGACAGACAAAAGTGGTAAGAAAACCAAGTCAAACAAGAGGGAAAAGACAAAGGTCAAAAGGATAGACCAAGGCTGAAATTCTGCAAAATAAAAGGACAAAATGGGCAATATTCCCAAGGAAATGACTAGACTTTCTCTGGCAACAGCCTTGAGCCCCTCCCCTTCTTTGCTTGTCATAGTCAAGATAAAAGCGTAGGCGCAGGACAAGACACCTCCTGCCGTTAGGAAAAAGTTGGGCATGATGATAAAGAGGACAAGAACCGTTAAGGCAAAATTATCCAATCCCTTGTAGCCATGTTGAGCCAGTAACTTTTGCAAGAGACTGCGAATGACCGAAGCTGAGAATCCTGTCAGACCTGCATAGATAAGGGAAAAAGGGTAGATTAGCCACTTCAACTTTTCTTGAGTCAAGCCCAATCGCAAAAGGAGCTTCTTAAACCCATCCATAAAAAATCCAACCTGCATACCCGACAAGGCAAAGAGATGGATAATCCCTAGACTAGAATAAAGCTCATTCATCTCCTCGAAGTCCGTATCCAAATGTCCTAGCAAGAGCCCCGTCATATAGTTTCGCATAGGATCTGGAAAGTGCGTCTTGATCCAAACAACAGCCTTTCGACGTAAACTGGACAGATTTTCTCCTATATCCCAACTGCTAATCTTTTTCATTGACTGGATACTCTTGATAGTCAAAGTTTGGTAAATCCCCTGAGTTTTCAGATAGGCTTGGTAGTCAAAGCCACCAAAATTTCTCTGGCCTTCTGGCTCGGACAGTTTTCCTTCTAGTTCTATCTCATATAGCTCTGTCAAGGCTTGAAATTGCTCTTTCTCTTCCTCGGACTGGAGTTTATAGTAAACTTGGAAAGTACGTCCGTCAGTCTTGCCCCGAAAAGATAGACTATCTCCATTAACCTTAATGGTATCTGGTAAAATTCTCACCTTCTCTACAAACGCAACTAAGTCTTGACTAGCTTGTGTCTGTTGCCAAGTTTGAAACAGAAACCAAGTCCCAAATACGCTACAAATCACTAAGGTTTTACCAGCCGATTTCCAAGGAAATTGGATAAAGAGACAAACTAGCAGAAAAACGAAGCCTAAAAGCGCAATATAGGATGCTGAGAAAATGGCGTAGTAAAGCCAAAGTAACAGGAAACTCAAATAGATTAGGGGGATAGGGAAATTCTTAATCCACTGTGACATAATCTTTTAGCTTTTCTATGGTCTTAGCGCCAATGCCAGAGACTTTCTTTAATTCATCTACCGACTTGAATTTGCCATTCGTCTCACGATGGTCGATAATATCCTGGGCTCGTTTTCCTCCCAAGCCTTTGACCTGCTTGAGTTCTTCCAGACTAGCTTTATTGAGGTTGACCTTCTTTTCTTTACTTGTCGAAGGAGACGTTCCAGAGGTAGCCTGCTGACTAGCTGCTTCTTCTCCCTTAGTTGGAACATATACCAGAGCCTCGTCACTGACTTTCTGAGCGAGATTGAGCGACTTGCTATCTGCCTCCTCTGTCAAGCCACCAGCCTTCTGAACCGCATCATGGACCCGACTTCCTAATGGCAAATCGTAAATCCCGGGCGATTTAACGGCACCTTTTACATCCACTGTGATCTGATCTTGTTCCAGAGCCTCTTCCTTTTCTTCCTTCTTGATTTCTTTTTCAGACGATGAATCCTTTGAAACGGCTGCAACTTCAGCCGACAAATTTGTTTCTGTGACGGGTTTTTGTGTAGATGGCTTTAGCAGGAAAAAACCGCCTAAGGCCAAACCCAAACAAGCACAGATGACAATGATTTTATACTCTTTGACTTTCTCGATAATTGCTTCCATATTTTCTCCTCTCTTAAGTTATTCGTAAGAGAAAGAAAAAAACAGCTGAAAAATCTTTTCAACTGCTTATTTATTTGCAAAATAGTCTTCCTTGGTCAAGACATAATGAACTCTTGTAACGATTCGTCCTTTTTCGTGCTGGTCCATACAAGCGTATGGTTCTGCATGGGAAAAACGCATGCCTGATTTCTGCATGACCTTTCCTGACGCGGGATTGTCTTTATCGTGAAGAGCGGTCAACTTGTTCATTCCAATCTTCTCAAAAGCCAGCTCAATCACGGCACGATTGGCTTCTGTCGTCAATCCTTGATTCCAATACTTTTGGTTGATAATGTAACCAATAGCTGCTTTTTTGAGAATGGGGTCAATCTTGTGCAAATCAATAGTTCCGATAAACTGACCATTGCTTTTTAGTTCGATTCCCCACCGTCCCAAGGGATTAGCCAAGTAGAACTGAGCGATGTTGTTCTTGGTTTCTTCTAAGCTTTGATTTGTTGGAAAAGTGTAGCGTGTATTTTCTCTGTCTGAGGCATACTCAAACATAGCTTCTGCATCATCCAAAGTTACAGGTCTAAGCACTAAACGCTCTGTCTCCACTATTGGATACTGGGCTAGTTTTAAAAAGATTGATTCCATACTTTCCCTCCTTGGAAAGGATTTTCAACCATTTTAGCAAAAAATAAAGGCCCTAGCAATCGGTTTTTCTTGATTTTTATCCATCTTTTATATAAAATTAGTACATCACAA
>NZ_KQ970760.1:527900-536457 GCF_001579175.1 Streptococcus oralis | reverse complement strand
TACATCACAATAAATGATCTGGTTCTCTCTGTGATTGTTATGATTAGGATCCAGATATAGAATAAGGAGACAACCTTTATGTTAATCGGAATTCCAAAAGAAATTAAAAATAACGAAAACCGTGTCGCCCTCACACCTGCTGGTGTCCATAGCTTAGTTTCTCGTGGACATCGCGTCCTCATCGAAACAAATGCTGGTCTTGGTTCAGGATTTACTGATGCTGACTATCAAAAGCAAGGAGCTGAGATTGTTGCTACTGCTGCTGAAGCCTGGGCAGCAGAGTTAGTCGTGAAAGTAAAAGAACCACTAGGTTCTGAATACGGATACTTACGCGACGATCTTCTCCTCTTCACCTACTTGCACATGGCCGCTGCGCCAGAATTAGCAGATGCTATGTTAGCAGCAAAAACAACAGGAATTGCCTATGAAACTGTTCGTGATAATCAAGGACAACTACCACTCCTCGTTCCTATGAGTGAGGTTGCTGGTCGTATGGCTGTTCAAATCGGAGCTCACTTCCTTACTAAGCAAGCTGGTGGTTCTGGTGTCCTACTAGGTGGTGTGCCGGGTGTTCCAAAAGGAAAAGTAACCATTATCGGTGGCGGTGTCGTCGGGACACATGCTGCCCGCATCGCCCTCGGACTTGGTGCTCAAGTGACTATTTTAGATATCAGTGCGAAACGTCTCTCAGTGTTAGAGGAAGTCTTTGGGAACCAAATCCAAACTCTTATGTCAAATTCTTTCAACATTGAAGCCAGTGTGAGAGATGCTGATGTGGTAATTGGAGCGGTTCTTATCCCTGGTGCTAAAGCACCGAAATTGGTGACAGATGAGATGGTCAAACAAATGCGTCCAGGCTCTGTCATCGTTGACGTAGCCGTTGACCAAGGTGGCGTTATCGAGACAGCTGACCGTGTGACCACGCACGATGAACCCGTCTATGAAAAACACGGTATTCTCCACTATGCCGTTGCCAATATCCCTGGTGCAGTTGCTCGTACCTCTACTATCGCCCTAACCAATGTCACTCTTCCTTATATCGAAGCTTTGGCCGGCAAAGGATTCGCACAAGCAATCTCTGAAGATGAGGGCTTGCGTCAAGGTGTGACCACTTATCAAGGTTACTTAACTAGCCTCCCAGTTGCTCAAGGACTCGATAAAGAT
Organism: Streptococcus oralis; assembly: GCF_001579175.1. Lineage (GTDB taxonomy): Bacteria > Bacillota > Bacilli > Lactobacillales > Streptococcaceae > Streptococcus > Streptococcus oralis_O. The sequence continues at coordinate 535,293 of NZ_KQ970760.1, read as the reverse complement.
CATACGTCTATCGACGAACTTGTTTAAAGCTAGACACTCATTAAAAAAGAGCAGTTCACATCTGAACTGCTCTTCTTTTGTTATTCTGTCTCTTCCTTCTTTTCTTCAACCTTAACTGGAGCTGGTTCATAAGCTCGGATAATCTGAGCGACAACTGGATGACGAACCACATCCTTGGCTGAAAAATGAACAAAGTCAATTTGGTGAATGTTCTTGAGCTTTTCTTGGGCATCAATCAAACCAGACTTGACGTTACGCGGAAGGTCAATCTGGCTGATATCTCCATTGACAATCATCTTCGAATTAAAACCTAAACGCGTCAAGAACATCTTCATCTGCATGATAGTCGTATTTTGCGCCTCATCGAGAATGACAAAAGCATCATCCAAGGTCCGTCCACGCATATAGGCAAGGGGCGCGATTTCAATGATTTCACGCTCCATGAGACGGGTGGTCTGGTCTTTGCCGAGAATCTGATACAAGGCATCATAAACTGGTCGAAGGTAAGGATCCACCTTCTCCTTGAGATCACCCGGAAGGAAACCTAGACTCTCACCTGCTTCCACTGCTGGACGAGTAAGGATAATCCGCTTGACCTGCCCACGTTTAAGGGCAGTCACTGCCAAAGTCACTGCAAGAAAGGTCTTCCCTGTCCCTGCAGGCCCAATTCCAAAGGTCACATCATGCTGTTTGACACTGTCCACATAAAGTTTTTGGCCCAAGGTTTTGACACGGATAGGCTTCCCAGTATTATCCTTGATGATTTCTTCTTCGTAAAGGGCGACAAACTTGTCGATTTCATCGTTTTTAACCATATTAATCGCTGTCACCACATCTGGCGTTCCAACGGTCATTCCACGATTCACCAAAACCATCAAGGCTTGGATAACCTGACGGGTTTCCTCACATGCAGCTTCTTCTCCCAAAACCTGCACAATCTCCGTACGGGCATGAATCACCACATCGAGCTCTTCTTCCATCAAACGAAGATGGCGTTCATTGGAACCAAAAAGATGAAACAGGTCATCTGGATGACTCAGTTGAATGTCTATTGAATGTTCCTTCAAATAAAGAACCTCTCTAATCCATTTATTTCTTTTTATTATAGCAAAGAGAACAATAAAATACTAGCCTCATCTCATTGTCTCTAGTGTTCTAAGTATTCTTGCCAGATGGCGTCAAAGTCTCCTAAGTTAAAAGAGAAACTGGCATGTTCCTCCAAAAAGCGACTCACCTCATCAAAATCATCCGTGTGTTTTGGAAAAGCTGACTCCTCAAAAGCGAGATCTGCCAAGATGGCTTTTGGGCTATTACTTTTCGGATTTCGCTCGGTCATGAGCCAAGTGTAAAATGATTTTCTCAATTCTTTCTCCTATCAAGACTTTTTTGATAAAACTTTTCTGATTCTTGAAAATTACTGGACTTAGCCTCTGAAACGTAGTGGTTTATAAAATCCGTTTTCGCATCTGTATAGGCGTCTCGATTGTGTTCAAATTGTTTCCACAAACTGAGTTTTAATTCCTGATACGCTTGGGCAATATCTGGATGCTGGCAGAGATAATCTCTAAAATAAATCTCGTCATGATCTCCCGTCATTCGCAAATGTAAATGAAAAACTTTCTCAGCAAATCCCTGCTCTGTATAGCCTTTATTTAGCGAAATCCTGTTAGGACTCTCCGACATCACTAGCCAACCATTCTTCACCAATAAATCCCTGACTCTTGCTAAATCCTCTTTTCTACCTACTTCTAACAGAATATCAACGATATTTTTGGCCCAAATATTAGGGATAGCAGTGCTACCGATATGTTCTATTCTTTTAATAACATTTGCACCCAATATTTTTATTAGATTTGCTTTTTCTAATTCATACCAGTCTTTCCACTCTAACTTGTGCTCTACTAGAAAAATCGGAAAAAGTTGCCAGAGTTCCTCTAAACTCATTTCTTCAAGTTTCTTTATCATGTCTATAAGACCTAAATCAACTCTGTACCAAACTGGTCTTGCTTGATTTTGCCAGCCTTCATCAAACCACCGAGTGCTTTCTTGAACTGACCTTTAGAAATGCCAAAGGTTGCTTTGATGTCCTCAGGAGAAGACTTATCATTCAAGGTCATGAAACCGCCATTGCTTTCCAAGTAGGTCAAAATCATCTGGGCATCATTTTCTAACATCTCAAAGGAACGTGGTTTGAGGGATAGGTTCAGAGTTCGGTCAACCTCGCGGAAACCAATGACACGCGCATCTAACACTTGCCCCAAACGTGGCTCTGCGTAGCGCTCACTTGGGTGAATAAAACCAAGCATGTTATTCTCTGGTAGATAGACAAAGGTTCCTGACAGCTTGAGACGATATACAATGGCTGGCCAGTTTTGGTTCTGCATGTTGTTGTAGGCAGGACGAGCCAGACGTTGGAAGTCTTCCTGATAAGCCAAGAGTCCCCAGATTCGGTCTTTCTTGTCCACTTCAAGACGGATGTAGAGTTTGTCGCCCTTCTTAGGCCAGAGTTCCTTGAGCTCAGGTAGGATATCCAGTGACACAACGATTTCTTTATCAGGTAGACCGGTATCAACAAAAACACCCAAGTCCTTACGAACTTCCGTTACGGTTCCCCAACCAAATTGGTCCTGAGTGGCAGTCACTTCTAAGGTTGTTAGACGGAGTTTTTGCTTCATATCCGTGTAGGCAAAACCTTTGACCGTATCCCCTACTGTATGTTGGCCTTCTTCCTTGACAAGGGCGTAAGTCTGACCATCCTTTTGCACAAAGTAAAAACGGTCATTTTCATCGATGATGAGTCCAACGATAAAACTTGCAAGATTTGTATTCATATTTCCTTCTTTCGAATAAAACTCAGCCAGCAATGCCAACTGAGTTTTTCTGTTTATTTTTAGACTTCCAAGATTTCTTTTTCTTTATTGGCAGTCATGTCGTCGATGTGTTTCACAGCGTCGTCTGTTACTTTTTGAATCTCTTTTTCAAGAGTCTTCAATTCGTCTTCAGTGATTTCTTTTGCTTTTTCTTGCTTTTTAGCTTCATCCATAGCATCACGGCGGATATTGCGGACAGCCACTTTAGCATTTTCACCGACCTTCTTCACTTCTTTGGCAAGGTCACGACGAGTTTCCTCTGTAAGAGCTGGGATAACCAAGCGGATCACAGAACCGTCATTAGCTGGTGTAATACCAAGATCAGAAGCGTTCAAGGCACGTTCGATGTCTTTCAATGAAGACTTGTCAAATGGCGTTACCAACAAGACACGCGCTTCTGGAATGGTGATAGAAGCGATTTGGTTGAGAGGAGTTTCTACTCCGTAGTATTCAACAAAGACACGGTCCAGCAAGCTTGCATTGGCACGACCAGCACGGATACCACCAAATTCACGAGCGAGTGATTGGTGAGACTGGGCCATTCTCTCTTTAGCTTTTTCTACAATTGCGTTAGCCATAATTTTCTTATTCCTTTTCTTCGATATTGTTTGAAACTGTTGTTCCGATATTTTCACCAAATACGACACGTTTGATGTTGCCTGGTTGGTTCATGTTGAAAACAACCAAGTCAATGTCGTTGTCCATAGAGAGGGTTGAAGCAGTTGAGTCCATGATACGAAGACCTTTGTTGATAACATCACGGTGGGTCAATTCTTCAAACTTAACGGCTGTCTTGTCTTTCTTAGGATCGGCATTGTAAACACCATCTACACCGTTTTTAGCCATCAGAATGGCATCTGCTTCAATTTCAGCTGCACGAAGAGCCGCTGTTGTATCTGTTGAGAAGTAAGGTGAACCAATTCCGGCACCAAAGATAACAATACGCCCTTTTTCAAGATGGCGAAGGGCACGTCCACGTACGTAAGGTTCTGCAACTTGTTGCATAGAAATAGCTGTTTGAACACGCGTGTCTACGCCAACTTGTTGCAATGAATCTGCCATCACAAGAGCATTCATAACAGTCCCAAGCATTCCAGTGTAATCTGCCTGAACACGGTCCATTCCTGCTTCTGCAGCAGGTTCTCCACGCCAGAGATTTCCTCCACCAATAACAAGGGCAATTTCGATCCCTAGACTATGAACTTCTTGAATCTCTTTTGCAATTTTTTGAACTGTTTGGATATCAATCCCTACGCCACGTTCACCAGCAAGGGCTTCACCTGATAACTTGATTAAAATACGTTTATACTTGGGGTTCGCCATTTTTACTCTCCTTTTTTCATCCTACCTATTTTATCACAATTTCTAAGATTTTTATAGTACCATGAGCAATTCTTTGAAAAAAATTAGACAGTTAAAAATTCCTCTAAATCAGTAAGAGCACGCTCTGCAATTTTTTCATAACGAGCCTTCTTATCACGGATACGCTCGCCTTCCAACTCCTTGATAATACCGAAGTTGACATTCATGGGCTGGAAGTGTTTGCTGTCCGCATGGGTGATGTAATGCGCTAGACTTCCAATCGCTGTTGTCTCTGGGAAAATAGCCTCGCTTTCTCCCTTGAAGAGTCGAGCTGCGTTAATACCTGCAACCAAGCCTGATGCTGCTGACTCAACATAGCCTTCCACACCCGTCATTTGACCAGCAAAGAAAAGGTTTAGTTGTTTCTTAGAACGGTAAGTCTGTTCAAGAAGATTTGGTGAATCCATATAAGAATTGCGGTGCATGACCCCATAACGGACAAACTCAGCATTTTCAAGACCTGGAATCATTTGGAAGACACGCTTTTGTTCTCCCCATTTGAGGTGGGTTTGGAATCCAACGATATTGTAGAGACTACCAGCCGCATTATCCTGACGGAGTTGGACAACCGCATAAGGTGTTTTAAATTCTCCATCACGAGGGCCTGTATAGTCATCTGGATACTCCAGACCAACTGGTTTCATAGGGCCATAGAGCATGGTTTTAATGCCACGTTTTGCCATGACTTCGATAGGCATACAACCTTCAAAGTACTTTTCTTTTTCAAAAGAATTGAGCGGAGCTTCCTCGGCATTGACCAAGGCTTCATGGAAATCCATAAACTCTTGCTTGGTCATAGGGGCATTGAGGTAGGCCGCCTCTCCCTTGTCATAACGAGACTTAAGATAGACCTTGCTCATATCAATAGTATTGACATCAATAATAGGCGCTGCCGCATCGTAGAAATAGAAGCCATCGCCATCATTAAGGGCATGAATCTTCTCAGCTAGGGCATCGCTGGTCAAAGGACCAGTCGCTACAACCGTAATAACATCCGTCGGCAATTCTGTAATTTCATCACGAACTACTTCAATCAGAGGGTGGTTGGCTACTTTTTCGGTTACCATCTGAGAGAAACCATCTCGATCCACCGCAAGCGCCCCACCTGCAGGAACACGTGTAGCCTCAGCAGATTCCAAGATGACCGAACCCAAGCGACGCATTTCTTCCTTGAGGAGCCCAACAGCATTGGTCAAAGCATCCCCACGAAGAGAATTGGAACAAACTAACTCTGCAAAATTGTCTGTTTTGTGCTGAGGTGTTGACTTGACACCACGCATTTCATAGAGCTTAACTGGAATACCACGTTCTGCGATTTGGTAGGCAGCTTCAGACCCCGCTAAACCTGCTCCGATAACATTGATATAAGATTGAGACACGACACTAATACCTCTTTGGGTGGAACATCCGTCCATATCCAAACAAGCCCCTGGATTGTTTGACACCCACAAATCTTTCTAATTTTTCTTTTACTAGTATAACAAAAAAAGGGAAGAAGGCAAACTTCCCTGTTTATTCGTTGGATTGTTTCTCTTCCCAATCGTGGTAGGCAGCGTAGAGCTGGCTTTTATTCCACTGGTAGTGTTTTGCGACTTCCTTAATGGCTTGATTTTTCTTCATGCCTTGCTGGATACGTGCTTGGATTTCTGAAAACAAGTCCTCCTCATCCTTTTCCTCCACATCCTGTCTGGCACCTTTAACGATGAGAAGGCATTCACCCTTGAGTGGCGTTTCAGCGATGCTTTCTAACAATTCAGAGATCTTTCCTCGTTGGTATTCTTCATAGATTTTGGTCAATTCTCTAACCAAGACCACCGAGCGGTCGCCGTAAACTGCTAGCATATTTTCCAATGTATCCGCCACACGATGGGGCGATTCATAGAAAATCTGAGTTTCAGGATAGCCTTTTTTTGAGTCGAAAAATTGCTTTTGCTGGCCTGATTTTCTCGGTAAGAAGCCGTAAAAGATATGTGGTTGTGGCGCCAATCCGCTAGCAATCAAGGCAGAAATCCCTGCAGAGGCACCTGGAACTGTGACAACAGCAATATCTTCTTCGATGGCTACCTTGACTAAATCATGCCCAGGGTCTGAGATACTGGGCAGACCCGCATCGGAGACCTGAGCAATACTTTGCCCTGCTTTCAGGAAACCAATCAAATCAGGAATTTTTTCCTTGGCATTGTGCTCATGAAAACTGATCTGCTTTGTCGAAATATCAAAATGCTTGAGCAAGAGACCAGTATTGCGCGTGTCCTCAGCAGCAATCCAGTCCACTTCTTTCAAGGTCTGGATGGCACGAAAGGTCATATCGTCTAGATTGCCAATCGGCGTTGCTACAAGGTAAAGCTTGCCATAGGGAGAATGTCCCTTAAAACTTTTTTGAATCTGCATGCTTACTCCCTATATAACAACTCATCACAGAACATACATTCCTCGTCCTGCTCGCGGCGTTGGCCGTAAAAATCATTACATACGTGAAACCCGTCCTTATAGATTCGACGGACGCTTTCACGAACATGCTTGGCCTTGACGGGAGCATCTGCTTCCACCTCACCTAAGCGTTCGCGCAACTTACTATTTTCTAAACGAAGAGCTGTATTTTCTTCTACCAAGCTCTTGAGATTTTTCTTGATGGCTTCCACATCGGCCAAGGTCACCAATAACTGTTGGGAAAAATCGTCCAGCGCATCAAATAATTCTTTCTTATCCATAAACCAGCCCTTTCCTTTCTTTATCCTTCATTGAGTTTATATTTCTTTCAAGACTAGATATTCCATGGCATTTTGAAAGCTGACATTAGCCTGCCACATTTTTCTAGCTTCTAGCAAATTTTGTAAAATCTGTCGTATTCTTGCTTGCAAGAGATCCTGACCACAGAGGACTTCGAGGATTCGCAAGATCTGATCTTGTTTTTCCTTGTCATCTGCCAAGCTGGTTAATTTGGCTACCTGCAAATAACTCTCTTTTTTCTTGGCTACTAACCAAGTCAGCAGGCGCTCACTTTCATCCACCAAGGTCCAAAAACTTGCTTGGTTTGCCAGTTTTTCTGCTTCAGCACGCGATTGACTAAACTGAGCTAAAAGAGTCGCTTTTTTCTTGACCAGACCTGCTTGTTCTAATTGATGGATGAGCTTTTCTTCTTGCTTTTTAAAGTGAAAAAT
>NZ_KQ970760.1:526925-527880 GCF_001579175.1 Streptococcus oralis | reverse complement strand
GGTCCGACTACGGATTGTCGGCAAGATTTTTTCCTCATCACTAGTTAAGAAGAAAATGTAAACTTCACTCTGAGGTTCTTCGATGACCTTGAGCAGAGAATTGGCTGCATTAGGATGCATTTTTTCCGCCTGCTCGATAATAAAGACCTGTTGCTGGCTTTCAATCCCTGCTTGGGAAAACTGACCCACCAATTCTCGAATGCGTTCTGTCTTGATGACCTGATTGACTGGCTTAATCAAGGTAACATCGGGAAATTCTTCCTGTTCAATCAGCTTGCAGTTTCGGCATTTCTCACACGGTAGAACGCCTACTTTATCCCTACAAAAGAGGCTCTTAGCCAAAAACTGCGCCATTTCCAAGCTTCCAAAGAAACCTGAAAAGAGATAGGCGTGATTGAGCTGGTCTTGTTCTAGAATACGGACAAAGCGGTCAAACTGCTCTGGTTGCCAAGCCTTTAGTTGATCTTGTTTCATTTAGCCAAGCCCATTCTGTCAAACAAGACAGCCTTGGTAATTTCCACAACTTGCTCCAAAGGAAGACTGGCATCAATCTTGACAATGCGATTTCCTTCTTTTTCCAGAAGAGAAAGGTAGCCTTGACGGACTTTCTTGTGCAAGTCCAAACCTTCCAAGTCCAAACGATTGACCTCCCGATCACTGTTGGCAGCAATGCGAGCAAGCCCCTCTTCCACCTCAATGTCAAAATAAAGTGTCAAATCAGGTTTGAGGCCATCTGTCGCAAAGTGATTGAGCCAATCAATGGCATCAATATCCAAGCCACGGCCAAATCCCTGATAAGCAACGGAACTATCGATGAAGCGGTCCATAATGACCAACTTACCAGCTTCAAGAGCAGGCAGAACTTTTTCCACCAAGTGCTGTCTGCGACTTGCGATATAGAGAAGGAGCTCTGTTTTAGGATCCATCTGAGTATGACTTGGGTCCAAAATCACTT
>NZ_KQ970760.1:524698-526784 GCF_001579175.1 Streptococcus oralis | reverse complement strand
GGAGTAGAGCCTCTAAAACACTGGTCTTTCCTGCTCCCTCTGGTCCCTCAAAAGAGACTAAAAATCCTTTTGACATGTCTAACTCATTTCTTTTTTTCTACCTTCTATTCTATCAAAAAAATAGGTTTTTGTGACAATCTTTTTGTGTCTTCTCCATTCAATCGACCATAAAAGAGGCTGGGAGTCATCCAACCTCTTATTTACCTAGTTCTTGTGTTCGTTTATAGGCTTGATGAACTGCGTCCATGACTGTGCCTCTAAAGGCATGTTCTTCCAGACTTGCTACACCAGCGATAGTCGAACCTCCTGGGCTGCAAACTTGGTCTTTCAAAACTCCAGGATGTTGCTGGCTTTCAAGAACCATTTGTCCAGCGCCAACTACTGTCTGGGCTGCCATTTTCAAGGCCCTTTCTCTTGGCAATCCTGATTGAACACCCGCATCTGCCAAAGCCTCGATAAAAAGATAGACAAAAGCTGGTCCACAACCTGCGAGACCTGTCGCCGCATCGATTAAGCCATCTCCCAGCTCAACTAAGAGACCGGCCTTGGCCAATAATTGACAAAAGAGTTCACTGTCCTCGGCACGACAGTTTGCTGACAGGGCATAACTAATCACTCCTTGCCCAATAGCCACTGGAGTATTGGGCATGATGCGAATGATTCGGTGTTGACTCGGAAGAAGTCTAGCCAGTTTTTCCAAGGTCAATCCAGCTGCCATGGAAATCAAAAGAAGACTCTCTCGTTTTTCAAGGATGGTCTGATATTGAGCAAGGATTTCAGAAAACTGAGTAGGCTTAACTCCTAGAAAAATCACATCTGCTTCTGCAAAAATTTCTTCATTGCTGGAAGCTTGACCACCGAAGTTGGCAATGAAAGCATCCACCTTGGTTTGACTACGATTGGCAAGGAGAATCTGTTCACCCGTCTTGGCCTGCAAGACAGCCTTGGCCAAGCTAGCACCCATATTCCCCAAGCCGATAAATCCAATCTTCATCTCTTACTCCCTTATCTGTCCGTCACCAGTAACCACATACTTGTAGCTAGTTAATTCCTTCAAGCCCATTGGACCACGCGCGTGCAGTTTCTGAGTCGAAATCCCCATTTCACATCCAAGACCAAACTGGCCTCCATCAGTGAAACGCGTTGAGGCATTGACATAAACCGCTGCAGAGTCTACTTGATTTGTAAAGTAGGCTGCAGATTCAGCATTTTCTGTCACAATGGCATCCGAATGATGGGTACTGTGGGCTTCAATATGCTCAACCGCTTCTTCTAAACTACTCACAACCTTAACAGCGAGTACATAGTCTAAAAACTCGGTGTCAAAGTCTTGGGCCTCAGCTGCTCGACCTGAAAGAAACTGACTTGCTTTGCTATCCAAACGAAATTGAATTGGTTCCAGTCCAGCTTCTTTGCGACTTGTAACCAGCACTTTCTCCAAACGAGGAAGGAAGCTTGCTGCCTTGTCTTCATGAACCAGCAAGACCTCCATGGCATTGCAGACAGAAGGACGGCTGGTTTTAGCATTGTTGATAATCGATAGAGCCTTGTCTTCGTCTGCATCCTTATCTACATAGACATGGACAATCCCAGTTCCTGTCTCGATAACAGGCACTATAGCATTTTCAACCACCGCATTGATCAAGCCAGCGCCTCCACGAGGTATGAGAAGGTCTAGATAACCCTTAGCCTTCATCATGGCATAGCTACTTTCTCGACTGGTATCTTCTACTAGTTGAATCACATCAGGATGAATGCTAGTCGTCTCCAAGCCCTTCTTCAAGGCTGAGACAATAGCATGAGCTGTTTGATAGGCATCTTTACCACTACGAAGAACGACCGCATTTCCACTCTTGAGAGCCAAGGCAGCCGCGTCAGACGTCACATTCGGACGGCTTTCATAGATAATACCGATAACACCCATAGCCACACGTTTCTTAGTAATAAGCAAGCCATTTTCAAGCTGACTTGTTTCTAGGACTTCACCAATGGGATCTGGTAAAGTAACCACTTCACGAATCCCTCTTGCCATGGCTTGGATTCGTCCTTCATCCAAATAAAGACGATCCAGCATAACATCTGAGAT
>NZ_KQ970760.1:506802-524678 GCF_001579175.1 Streptococcus oralis | reverse complement strand
CATCCAAATAAAGACGATCCAGCATAACATCTGAGATTTTCCCCTTGGCTGCTGCCATATCGAGGGCATTGGCTGCTAGAATCTCCTCACTAGCTGCTAATAAGTGATCAGCCATGGCTAGCAAGGCTTGGTTTTTCACTGCTTCACTAGCAGTATTGATTGATTTCTTAACAGCCTGTACCTGTTCAAATTGTTCTTGTGTCCTTACCATCGTTCACCTCTAAAATTCTGTAAAGAGCAGCTGGATTTCAGGAGTGATGGAAATCCAGTCATCACGGTGAATTAAGACTCCCTTAGCTTTTTGAGAACGGAGCATATCTTCTAGGGCTGAGACGCCAAATTGGACACGTCCCTTTCCAAGAGATTGACCTGTTTCTTTATCTGCTACTGTGACAATATCATGGTAAGAGAAGTTCCCTTCCACTTCTACCACACCTGATAAAAGGAGACTTTTTCCGTTTTTTGAAAGTGCTTCTGCAGCTCCACCATCTACCCAAATCGTTCCTTGACTTTGAGCATAAAAAGCCAACCATTGTTTCTGGGTACGAAGGCCTTTCTCTTGCGCAACAAAGAAGGAACCATCCTTGGTCTCGTCCGCCGCCTCAATCAGGGCATCTGATTTCAGGGACGAGCAGATATAGACTGGCACACCCGACTCCGTTGCGATCGTAGCCGCCTTAATCTTAGTCAACATCCCACCTGTACCATTAGACGAACCTGCTCCACCAGCCATATCAATAATCTCACGATTGATAGTCTCGATTTTCTCAAGACGTTTAGCTCTTGGATCTGAGTTGGGATTTCCAGTATAGAGACCGTCTACATCCGTCAAGAGAACCAAAAGGTCTGCTTGCACCATAGCCGCTACCTGAGCACTCAGAGTATCATTGTCCCCAACCTTGAGCTCATCAATAACGACACTGTCATTCTCGTTGATGATAGGAATGGCACCACGATGAAGCAATACAGACAAGGCCTGATGGGCGTTCTTATAACGACGTTTATCTACAAAATCATCCTGAGTCAGCAAGATTTGCGCAGAGACGATTTGGCGCATGAGGAGGTTGGTTGTGTATTCTTCTAGGAGCAATCCTTGTCCTACTGCAGCCGAAGCCTGCTTATCTGCAATCTTGGTCGGACGTTTTTTAAAGCCCAAAGCTCCAAACCCTGCCGCTACTGCACCAGATGAAACCAAAATCAACTCATGTCCAGCTTCATGCAACATAGCTAATTGTTGGGTAATTGCCTTTACTTTACTTCTTGATAAACTCCCGTCTTCATTTGTCAAGGACGAAGTCCCCACCTTAAAGACGATTCGTTTGTACTTCATATTCTCACTCCGATTCTTCATATTTATCCATTATAACATGAATGTTTTAAAATAGAAAAGACTTGAAATGAAAAAGGTTGAGACAACAATCTCAACTCTTTTATCTATTCTCAGTTTTACGCAACCTTTCCAGCGTTTCTTTAAAAATCTCTGGAATATCTGCTGTGAATTCCATGGTTTCACCTGTTCTCGGATGGGTAAAACCTAGAGTTTTAGCATGGAGGAATTGCCCATGTCCTTTCAAGGTTTTGCGTGGACCATAGACCTCGTCCCCAGCGACTGGATGACCGATATAAGCCATATGGACACGGATTTGGTGGGTACGCCCTGTTTCCAGTTGCAACTCTAACAAACTATAGTCTCCAAAGCGTTCCAAGACCTGAAAACGAGTCACAGCTGGCTTCCCTTTAGCAGTTACAGCCTGTTTCTTACGGTCTTTTTCGCTCCGACCAATCGGTGCTTCAATGACACCACGATCATTTGGCAGATTGCCATGAACAATCGCCCAGTATTTGCGTAGAGACTTTTTATCCTTGAGCTCTTGGGCAAGTGCCAAGTGGGCCTCATCATTCTTAGCAATCATGAGGAGACCTGACGTATCCTTGTCAATGCGGTGGACGATTCCTGGGCGGAGAACCCCATTGATTCCTGACAGGTCCTTGATATGGTACATGAGGGCATTAACCAAGGTTCCACTAGTATGACCGGCACTCGGATGAACCACCATCCCTTGAGGTTTGTTGACGACAGCCACATCCTCATCTTGGTAGATGATGTCTAGCGGAATATCCTCAGCCACATACTCTAAAACCTCTGGTTCTGGCACATGGTAGGTGACGATATCCCCCTCTCGGACAGTGTATTTTGCTTTCTTGACTTGACCATTAACCAAAACTTGTCCAGCCTTGATTTGTTCATTAGCGAGACTGCGTGACAATTCTGTCAGGTCCGACAGGGCCTTGTCTAAGCGGAGTCCGCCTCTTTCAATTTTTATTTCCATTTACTTCCTCTTTAAGCATTGCAATCAATAAAACAATGACACCAACTGTCAAATAGCTGTCAGCCACATTGAAAATCGCAAAGTTGATAAAGTCTAGGTGAAACATATCCACCACAAAACCTTGACTCATTCTGTCGATAAAGTTGCCCAGACCTCCCGCGATAATTAGAGTCAGTCCAAAAACCAACCAGAGAGAGTCCTCCATGTGTTTATGTAGATACCAAACGGCACCTGCCATGACGACCATTGTAATGACGGCAAATAACCACTGCTGGTCTTGCAGCATGGAGAAGGCTGCCCCTCGATTTTGCAGGTAGGTCAAGCTAACAAGATTGGGTATCCAAGACCGGACCTCTCCCAAAGGTATCTGTTGGACGACATAGGCTTTAACCCACTGATCCAACCCAATCAAAAGCAGTACAATGACTGCCACTATTCCTCTTTTTTTCATGATTTCCTCTTCTGATCAAAATATTCTTGCATAACCTCAACGAAGAGTGTCCCAGCTTGACTAAGCTCCACTTCTTCCCGTTTGACATAAACCATGCGGTTATCTAAATTATCCTTGAGGCGAATAACTGTAATGCCATTAACACTGTCACTATCCAAAAATCCAGACCCAGTCGCATAAGCATCCGTCCGCTCCAAAATACCATTCAAAGTAGCACGGTCGGTCACATTGAACATCTGGGAGCTAGCACTGGTATCGACAAAGTTCTCTGAATAGTAAAGATACTCGTCCTTTTCTTGAGTGAAACGAACTGTTGGTAAGTCAGCTAAATCCTCCATGACCAGTTCTTCTTTTTCCGCCAAAGGATGCCCTTCACGCAGATAAATGTGAGTCTGGAAAGAAATTAGTTCAATAACTTCTAAACCAAGCTTTTCAACCCGTTGCATGATGCCCTTTTGATTTTGATTGTTGAGGTAGATGATCCCAATCTCACTGTGACCCTGAGCTACTTCGTCTAAAATTTGAACTGTAGTAGACTCAAAAATACGGAAGTTTTTGTAGTCTGGATGGCGCTCTGAAAAAGCCGTAATCGTTGGTGGCAAGAAGTCATAGTGCTGGCTAGCAATAGAGAATTCATCTTTTTCTTCTTCAGGATTGGCATACTGATTTTGAAAAACATCAAATCCCTTGACCAATTCCTGCGCTTTTTCGTAAAATTCCATACCACGACGGGTCAAGAAAGTCCCCGAACTCGTCCGACGGAAAATCTTAAACCCCAACTCTTTTTCCAAATCGCGTACAGAAATTGACAGACTGGGCTGACTGACATACATCTTTTCAGCAGCTTCACGGAAAGTACCACTGTTGGCAATAGCCACAACATAGCGTAATTGTTGAATATTCATCTTCTACCCCCAACTTCTCTATCTGTTTATTATACCATAAATCAGAAGTTTTCCACAAAGGGAAAAGAATATCCATCATAAAATCCAACTATACAAGACTTAAAAAATATGGGTATCAGCGTGGGTACCAAAAACAAAAAAAACAGGCTCTCCGAAAACTCGGAAAGCCTTATTTAATGCTACTTCTAGCTTCCTCGCCTTTTCATTTCAAGGCTCGGGATAAAAAGGTTTACTGAACCTTTTTATTTTGCGATTGGGTAAACAGAAACCTGCTTTTTATCGCGTCCTTTACGTTCAAAGCGTACTACGCCTTCAACTTTAGCGAACAAAGTATCGTCTCCACCACGTCCAACGTTTACACCTGGATAGATGTGTGTACCACGTTGACGGTAAAGGATTGATCCACCTGTTACAGTTTGTCCGTCAGCTGCTTTAGCTCCAAGACGTTTCGCTTGTGAATCACGTCCGTTTGATGTAGAACCTCCACCCTTTTTGTGGGCGAAAAGTTGCAAGTTTGCAAGATTCATTTTTAACATTATGTTTTCCTCCGTGTTAGTTTTCTGTGATAACTCTGGTTTGGACGAACTCCGATGAGTCCTCCGATAATTTTGCCATACCTAAGAAAAATGATTCGAAGAATAACTGCGTCATTTCTCTCTGGTGTGACGGGATAGCCGTCGGTAGTTCAACCCTTAAAGAACCACCATCATCCTCGTTTAATTCTAGGATTGGTTCATAGCCTGCAAATTTCTCAATGGAATTGATAAAGTTAACGGCAAGCGTAGAAACCGATGCACACACGACATCAAAGCCGTATTCGCCTGTCTCGGCGTGTCCAGTAATTTCCGCACTCCTCAGCTCGCCATCTTCGGCTCTCTCAAAGACTGCCTGTATCATGTGTTCTCCTTAAAATTAAGCGTTGATTGCGTTGATGACAACTTTTGTATATGGTTGACGGTGACCTTGTTTACGGTGGCTACCTTTTTTAGGTTTGTACTTGTAAGTAACAACTTTCTTTTGTTTTCCTTGTTTTTCAACAGTTCCAACTACAGTAGCTCCAGCAACAAGTGGAGTTCCGACAACAGTGTTTTCACCACCAACAAGAACAACTTCGTTAAAAGTAACTTCTTGACCAGCTTCAACGTTCAATTTTTCAACGTAAACTGCTTGACCAACTTCAACTTTAACTTGTTTTCCGCCAGTTTTGATAATTGCGTATGTGCTCATTATGCACCTCCTATGATTTTTAGGGTTTCCCCGTGTTTTTGTGAAGACTCGCCTAGCATCGTGGGACGAACCACTTTATACTCACTATGTGAGCAACGATGTTCGTGCGGTTGCACAGGACTGTGCATAGTCAACTCTTCAAGTATAGCATATCTTCTTTTTTCTTACAAGCGAAATCAATCAAAATTAAGCTTTTTCTTTCCCTTTTTTCCTCCAAGAAGCAAAAAGCATACTAAGGTAAAAGATGCTCATCATCACTGGAACACCTAGAATCGTCTTTTCATGATAGAAAATCGTCAAGTAAGCTGAAAAGACAACTCCAAGAACAAAGCTGGTAAGTAGGCTAACGAAAATCAAGGCTTCGCGCAGGAAGGGCGTATGCTTGGTTCGGAAATAATCCCCAAAAGCCAACATGGTTCGTTTAATATTCCCAGTCATAAAGGCATTATTATAGGCGATACCCGACACTTCTCCAAAGGCTGTTGTCACCAAGCCCATACAAAAAGCTAAAGGTGGGACTAGGTAGATATTGTCAACTGACAAGGGAACAAAGCCAATGATTATGGATAAGACCGCGAGTGGAATCAAGGACAAAATCGGCTTTTTTACTATTCGGAGTTTTTCTTTATACAATGTCAGTAAAAAGACCCCCATCATAAAGGAAAGCAAGGTCATTACTTTAGCACTGGCGTCCGAGACATTCTGCTGAATGAGTCCTACAGAAAGAAAAACCACATTCCCGGTTTGACCTGCTACAAGTGTATTCCCTCGCACGATGAAAGTATAGGCATCGACATATCCTGCACAAAAGGTCAAAAAAAGCGCTAGTCTTTTAGACTGACGAGATATTTTTCTTATTGGTAATAATCTCATTTTCACTCCCATTTCAGTTTCATTTACTCATTTCAATATTGTACCACTTTCTTTGAGAAAAGCGTAGCCCATTTGAAAATTTTTACCATCTGTTGGATAGTCCTTCTTTTCTATGTTATAATGAAGGAAGGATTTAAAGTCGGAAAAGGAGTATCTATGCTTAAACTAGGTGTTATCGGAACAGGTGCTATCAGCCATCACTTCATAGAGGCAGCCCATGCCAGTGGACAATACCAGCTGGTCGCAGTCTACTCTAGAAAGTTAGAAACTGCCGCAACCTTTGCTTCTCGTTATCAAGATATCCAACTCTTTGATCAGTTAGAAGACTTCTTTAAGTCTTCCTTTGATGTAGTCTATATCGCTAGTCCAAACTCCTTGCATTTTGTTCAAGCCAAGGCTGCCTTGTCTGCTGGTAAGCACGTCATTCTTGAAAAGCCAGCTGTCACTCAGCCACAAGAGTGGCTGGATTTGAGACAGACAGCTGAGAAAAATCACTGTTTTATCTTTGAGGCAGCTCGTAATTACCACGAGGAAGCTTTTACTACTATCAAAAACTTTTTAGCAGACAAGCTAGTATTGGGAGCTGATTTCAACTATGCCAAGTATTCTTCCAAGATGCCTGACTTATTGGCTGGACAGACGCCAAATGTCTTTTCAGATCGTTTTGCTGGTGGAGCACTTATGGATTTGGGGATTTATCCTCTCTATGCTGCTATTCGCCTCTTTGGAAAGGCTCAGGACGCGACTTATCAGGCTCAACAGCTTGACAATAGCATTGACCTAAATGGAGACGGTATCCTCTTCTACCCTAACTTTCAAGTTCATATCAAGGCTGGGAAAAACATCACTTCCAATCTTCCTTGTGAGAT
The DNA here is from genome assembly GCF_001579175.1 of Streptococcus oralis. Taxonomy (GTDB): domain Bacteria; phylum Bacillota; class Bacilli; order Lactobacillales; family Streptococcaceae; genus Streptococcus; species Streptococcus oralis_O. The sequence goes on along the minus strand of NZ_KQ970760.1, from coordinate 518,023 downwards.
TTACACAGCAGATGGAACCTTGACCCTTAACACGATTGAACATGTCCGCTCAGCTATTTTTACCGACCACCGAGGAAATCAAGTCCAACTCCCTATCCAACAGGCTCCTCATACGATGACTGAGGAAGTTGCAGCATTTGCACAGATGATCCAGCAACCAGACCAGACACTTTACCAGAACTGGCTGGATGATGCAGGCTCTGTTCATGATTTACTCTATACCATGCGCCAGACTGCTGGCATTAGATTTGAGGCAGAAAAATGAAAACCAAACTACCCACTGAATGGCAGGAATTGAGCGACCAACTCGGTTTCCAAGAATTTACCCCCATTCAAACTCAACTATTTGAGCCAATACTTGCTGGAGAAAACCTCCTAGGAGTAAGTCCGACAGGAACTGGTAAGACCCTAGCTTACCTCCTGCCAAGTCTTCTAAGGCTAAAAAAGAAAAAATCTCAGCAGCTCTTGATCCTAGCACCAAATACCGAACTGGCTGGACAGATTTTTGATGTATGTAAAACGTGGGCTGAAGCTATCAGCTTGACTACTCAGCTCTTCCTATCAGGCTCAAGTCAGAAACGCCAGATTGAACGCCTTAAAAAAGGACCAGAAATTCTGATTGGAACTCCTGGCCGTATAATTGAGTTAATTAAATTGAAAAAAATCAAGATGATGAATGTGGAAACCATCATTCTGGATGAATTCGACCAATTGCTCGATGATTCTCAGATTCACTTTGTTGAGAAAATTACCCACTACGCACCTCGTGACCACCAACTCATCTACATGAGTGCGACGACCAAGTTTGACCAAGAAAAAATTGCTCCAAACACACGCACCATTGATCTTTCTGACCAAAAGTTGGACAACATCCAACATTTCTACATGCAGGTGGACCAACGCCATCGTGTGGATATGCTACGAAAGCTGGCTCATGTTGAGGATTTCCGTGGTCTGGTCTTCTTTAACAGCTTGTCAGATCTAGGAAGTGCAGAAGAAAAGCTACAGTATCGAGATGTCTTGGCTGTTTCCCTCGCTAGCGATGTCAATGTCAAGTTTAGAAAAGTTATCTTGGAAAAGTTTAAAGACAAGCAACTAACCCTGCTCCTTGCAACTGACCTTCTGGCACGTGGGATTGATATTGATAGTCTAGAATGTGTCGTAAACTTTGATATTCCTAGAGACATCGAAACTTACACTCACCGCGCTGGCCGTACAGGTCGCATGGGCAAAGAGGGCTATGTGATTACTCTCGTAACCCATCCTGAAGAGCTTAAAAAACTCAAGAAGTTTGCTACAGTTCGAGAAATTGTCCTAAAAAACCAAGAACTCTATATCAAATAAGGTTGGCATTCGCCAACCTTTTTCTTATCCCCAAGTAATTTCTAATTGATAGCTGGCAAAAGGATGTCCCTCTTGGTTTTGCAGTTGATAGGCGAGCTCAATCTTTTGCCCATCCAGTTCATAGTAATTCGTTTTAATGATAAACTCCTGCATCCCCATTGGAGTCGGAATATAGGCTAAGCTATCACTATCCTTGAGAAAACGCATGATGGTCTTGGGACTCGAAAAACGGGTCATCACTAGTTCTTGACCATGGAATTTAATGACCACTTTTTCCTTTTCCTCATTGTAGAAAAGCAGATAGCTATAATCGCCCTTTTCACGCACTTCCACGTCATAGAGTTGGTCGATGACTTCCAACTGTTCATCAAACTGAATCGTATTTCGCATCCGAATCTTCACATCAAATCCTCTTTCTTGTCTCTTGTCCTACTATTTTACCAAAAAGAGCAGGATTTTGCTATAATGGTCATATGAACGAAAAAGTATTCCGTGACCCAGTTCACAACTACATCCATGTCAATAATCAGGTCATATACGACTTGATCAATACAAAAGAATTTCAACGTCTGCGTCGTATCAAACAGCTAGGGACTTCCAGCTATACTTTCCATGGTGGGGAGCACAGTCGCTTCTCCCATTGTCTTGGAGTCTATGAGATTGCACGACGTATCACGGAGATTTTTGAAGAAAAACATCCTGAAGAATGGGATCTTGCTGAGTCTCTCTTGACCATGACCGCTGCACTTTTACACGACCTTGGTCATGGTGCCTACTCCCATACTTTTGAAAATCTCTTTGATACAGATCACGAAGCCATTACTCAGGAAATCATCCAAAGTCCTGAGACAGAGATTCACCAAGTTCTGCTACAAGTAGCACCAGATTTCCCAGAAAAGGTAGCCAGTGTCATCGACCATACCTATCCTAACAAGCAGGTCGTGCAGCTCATTTCTAGCCAAATTGATGCGGACCGTATGGACTATCTCTTGCGCGACTCCTATTTTACAGGAGCATCTTATGGGGAATTTGACCTGACTCGAATCCTCCGAGTCATCCGTCCTATCGAAAATGGTATCGCCTTTCAGCGCAATGGCATGCATGCCATCGAAGACTATGTTCTCAGTCGCTACCAGATGTATATGCAGGTTTATTTCCACCCAGCAACACGGGCTATGGAAGTTCTCCTACAGAATCTTCTCAAACGCGCTAAGGAACTCTATCCTGAAGACAAGGACTTCTTTTCACGAACTACTCCACACCTTCTTCCTTTCTTTGAAAAAAATGTGACCTTGTCTGATTATCTGGCTCTGGATGATGGTGTGATGAATACCTACTTCCAGCTCTGGATGACCAGTCCTGACAAGATTCTCGCAGACCTGTCGCAACGCTTTGTCAACCGTAAGGTCTTTAAATCCATTACTTTTTCAGAAAAAGACCAAGACCAACTCGCAACCATGAGAAAATTGGTTGAGGAGATTGGCTTTGATCCCGACTACTACACAGCTATCCATAAGAACTTTGACCTCCCTTATGATATCTATCGTCCCGAATCTGAAAATCCACGGACACAGATTGAAATTTTACAAAAAAATGGAGAACTGGCGGAACTCTCTAGCCTGTCTCCTATCGTCCAATCCCTTGCTGGCAGCCGCCACGGAGATAATCGTTTCTATTTCCCAAAAGAAATGTTAGATCAAAATAGCATCTTCGCAAGTATCACTCAGCAATTTTTACACTTGATTGAGAACGATCATTTTACCCCAAATAAGAACGAATAGAGGAAATATATGAGTATTAAACTAATCGCCGTCGATATCGATGGTACCCTGGTTAACAGTAAAAAGAAAATCACTCCGGAAGTCTTTTCTGCCATCCAAGACGCCAAACAAGCTGGTGTCAAAATCGTGATTGCAACGGGTCGACCTATCGCAGGTGTTGCCAAACTTCTGGACGACTTGCAGTTAAGAGACGAGGGTGACTATGTAGTGACCTTCAATGGTGCCCTTGTCCAAGAAACTGCTACTGGCCACGAGATTATCAGCGAATCCTTGACCTATGAGGATTATCTAGATATGGAATTCCTCAGTCGCAAGCTCGGTGTTCACATGCACGCTATTACTAAGGACGGTATCTACACAGCCAATCGTAATATCGGAAAATACACGGTGCACGAATCAACCCTCGTCAGCATGCCCATCTTCTACCGTACTCCTGAAGAAATGGCTGACAAGGAAATCGTCAAATGTATGTTTATCGATGAACCAGAGATTCTCGATGCTGCGATTGAAAAGATTCCAGCAGAATTTTACGAACGCTACTCTATCAACAAATCTGCTCCTTTCTACCTCGAACTCCTTAAAAAGAATGTAGACAAGGGTTCAGCCATCACTCACCTAGCTGAAAAACTCGGATTGACCAAAGATGAAACCATGGCGATCGGGGACGAAGAAAATGACCGTGCCATGCTGGAAGTTGTCGGTAACTCCGTTGTTATGGAAAATGGAAATCCAGAACTCAAAAAAATCGCCAAATACATCACCAAAACAAATGACGAATCTGGCGTAGCCCATGCTATCCGTACGTGGGTATTGTAAAATGCTTAAGTATAGAAAATAAACGACACCCCAAAAGGTAGAGATGACACTCTAACTTCCGGGGTGCTCTTTTTGAATATTGAATTCGTCACAAACGAGTTACCTTTAGAAACTAGCAAAACAAATCACTCTTCCTCCTCAAACATCAGAGCATCTAATTCTTCTCTCTCAGTAGCAATCTCTTCAAAGGTGGAAATAATATTATTTAGTATTTCTAAACTGATAATACCGGTCGAATCTCTTATCGTAACCATAGTCCCGATTGCAGTTAACTGACCGATTAATTCTCTAACCTTTTTTAATTCATCCAGATCGAGAATATCCACTTCCATGACCGTATCATGATTGTTTATTCTGGTTTGAATCAGAAAAAAAGGCAAGGATGAATAATTTCTTAACAACTTATAGGTCCCTGACTTGTCGCCTATAGAATCAATACAAATAGCTAGCATCGTTTCGTCTCCTTTATTCTCTGATTGCTACTCAATGACATTATATCATACTGGAAAGCTAATCTATAAGAAATTAAAAAGAGAGTTTCCGCTCCGATTGCTGATCCTGGATCCAATTAAGCCAGTTGTACAGTTACTTAAATCTTGAGAGTACAAAAACAGAGTCCGCGCATAACAGCCATAGATTTACGTTGTACAGTTACTTAAATCTTGAGAGTACAAAAACTAACATAATTCTTAGCTCTTTTAGCACCATGTTGTACAGTTACTTAAATCTTGAGAGTACAAAAACCATTGCACGTCCAAGAACCAATCTCTTTGCGTTGTACAGTTACTTAAATCTTGAGAGTACAAAAACATCTGCAAGTGCAGATGAAGATATGCTGAAGTTGTACAGTTACTTAAATCTTGAGAGTACAAAAACGATTGCGGTTTTTCTTTTTTCTAAGTCAGAGTTGTACAGTTACTTAAATCTTGAGAGTACAAAAACAGTTGGCACAAAGTACGCTGTTTCAGCTGGTTGTACAGTTACTTAAATCTTGAGAGTACAAAAACCCACGTCTTTAACAACTTCCATACGTGAATGTTGTACAGTTACTTAAATCTTGAGAGTACAAAAACTGAGATTGCCTTTTTCTTCCTTCTGAACCTGTTGTACAGTTACTTAAATCTTGAGAGTACAAAAACAATACGACATTAGGAATGATCAATGGAATTGTTGTACAGTTACTTAAATCTTGAGAGTACAAAAACCACCTGCCAAACTTACCTCTACAGTATCAGGTTGTACAGTTACTTAAATCTTGAGAGTACAAAAACTATTATAGATACATGCTTTGCTAAAATCGAGTTGTACAGTTACTTAAATCTTGAGAGTACAAAAACAGCTTACCTACCGACTGTCATGTATTTCACGTTGTACAGTTACTTAAATCTTGAGAGTACAAAAACAAATAATAATTAAAGGAGTAAAAAAATGAAGTTGTACAGTTACTTAAATCTTGAGAGTACAAAAACTACCTAATTGTTGTGCCGCGCCCAGACCTAGTTGTACAGTTACTTAAATCTTGAGAGTACAAAAACTATTAGAAAGGTCAATGTTTTGTTTTAACAGTTGTACAGTTACTTAAATCTTGAGAGTACAAAAACGGTCAGTATAAGCAACCTCTGCAAGAGATTGTTGTACAGTTACTTAAATCTTGAGAGTACAAAAACAAAATGGTGATGAGTATTACACTCACTCAGTTGTACAGTTACTTAAATCTTGAGAGTACAAAAACAAATCATTTAGCACCAAGACGATTGCCATTGTTGTACAGTTACTTAAATCTTGAGAGTACAAAAACCCACCTGGAATGCTACAACTCCATTCACAAGTTGTACAGTTACTTAAATCTTGAGAGTACAAAAACAAAGCTCTATGAAGAAGTTGCTGCTGCTGCGTTGTACAGTTACTTAAATCTTGAGAGTACAAAAACCTACATGACATCACTCCACCTCCTCAACTTGTTGTACAGTTACTTAAATCTTGAGAGTACAAAAACAAGAGATGGGAGTGTTGTAAATGGAACGAAGTTGTACAGTTACTTAAATCTTGAGAGTACAAAAACTTATAAAGACCTCTGGATAGTTTGTCAACGGTTGTACAGTTACTTAAATCTTGAGAGTACAAAAACTAGCTACCAAATACGGTTTGATTGCTAAAGGTTGTACAGTTACTTAAATCTTGAGAGTACAAAAACGGATTGATGAAACGTGATCAGAAAGAAAGAGTTGTACAGTTACTTAAATCTTGAGAGTACAAAAACTACCATCAAAGCCTTAGCCTGTTTAATCAAGTTGTACAGTTACTTAAATCTTGAGAGTACAAAAACTAGAAAGGAGGTTAGAATTTGAAAAAAGTTGTTGTACAGTTACTTAAATCTTGAGAGTACAAAAACGAGCTGAGAAATGGCTTAAAAGGGGTTATAGTTGTACAGTTACTTAAATCTTGAGAGTACAAAAACAGGCGCTTTGTCTTATGATTTGTATCATCGGTTGTACAGTTACTTAAATCTTGAGAGTACAAAAACCCCAAAACTCATCGTTACAGGACACAAACAGTTGTACAGTTACTTAAATCTTGAGAGTACAAAAACTAGGAATTTAAAATCCTGAATACAACTTAAGTTGTACAGTTACTTAAATCTTGAGAGTACAAAAACCGGTTGAGATGTCAACTTTGTTATATTTTAGTTGTACAGTTACTTAAATCTTGAGAGTACAAAAACAATGGAAGACAACCCTAGCCTCACTGATGAGTTGTACAGTTACTTAAATCTTGAGAGTACAAAAACTTGACTCCTTAGCGACAAGGCCAGTCACTGTTGTACAGTTACTTAAATCTTGAGAGTACAAAAACTGCTGGATAAACTACACGATGAAAAACTCAGTTGTACAGTTACTTAAATCTTGAGAGTACAAAAACTATAGCTGCCATTCCCGCTGTCAAACAATGTTGTACAGTTACTTAAATCTTGAGAGTACAAAAACCAATCCTAGAAACAATAAAACGACTTTTTCGTTGTACAGTTACTTAAATCTTGAGAGTACAAAAACCTCAAATTCGTCAATTTTGATTTTTGTTCCCTCAAAAGTATTATAAAGCCTTAAATCTCACTCGTCAATACTATTCTTTCAAATATTTCAATAACATTGGATTGACCGCTTCAATACGGAATTTTGTTTTCATTTCATACTGATACAATTTGTTTAAAATCTTTAATGCTACTTGATCTTCTACAGATAAACTCATATGAAGAATGTCAGAACTAAATAAATAGGGGCCAACCTTTCTTAAAGAAGTTAAAAAGTCTTGTTCATCAGGTATTTGATTTATTGGATATTGATTGATAAAACGACCATACATAAAATCTAACGAATAAAAATGGTCAACATAATCGGAAACAATATTGATTTCCTCTAAAACTTCTTTTGTGACATGAAGATAGCCTTCATTGGAAGGAAATAAAACAATATATAATGAATCGCTATGATTAGTCAGAAACTCCATTTTTTTGCAACACTTAACAAACTCATTATAGGATAGATAGTCATCCATATTTCGTAGCACAAGCAAGAACTTTTTATCACTGTTCATCACCATAGCTTCTACCATCGAAAGAAAAAATAAAAACTTTTTCTTATTGTCTACAAACTCAAATGAAATATTTTTATCTTTTTGTCCAAAATATGGCGAAAAACTCTTTTGAATCAATTGATCTGTATTAAAATATTTTGCTTCGCTATGATAAATAATATCATCTATCTGAAGATTCAACTTTTGATTCAATAATAATGAAATCCTATCCAAGTTATCATTGATATTTTCAATTTGCTCCATTATCTCTATAGAAGTAATCTTTTTCTTTATATAATCATAAGCTACTGTCCCTTTTTTATATTCCATTTGTTCAATCAAATCATTGATATTGGATATTTGAATGACACTAAATTCCGAACGAGAAACAATTGTATCATCTATTAGCACTCTAGGTTCATTTTGTTCAAATAGAACTAAATCTTCCTCACTATATTTTTTACCTCCAAAATACCATAGTAGTATTTGCCAAATATAGTACTTTAGTTGCTGATCTTGACCTACAACTTGAGTAAACTGTCCAAAGTTTAATGAAATGTTTTCCTTGTAAGGATGACTTATGTTTATTTTCATATCACTACCAACTTATTATTGCTGACTACTTCTTCTTGTTTTGTTTTCCCACCAATAATCAAAACCATTTCAGAAAATTGTTTTTCTGTTACTGCTAGCAAACGAACATTCCCACTTGGTAAATTACTCTGACTTAATTTTTTATAGAATTTATTAGCGAAACTTCGATTAGGACAAGTTCTATAATAAACAGAAAACTGCAACATTTCAAAACCATTAGCAATTAAGTCTTTGCGAAAGTTACGATAGACTCTCTTTTCTTGATTGGTTTCCATCGGTAAATCAAAAAAACACAATAATCTCAATGCTTCATACCTCATTTCCTTAACTCCATTCTATACTTGAAACCACAGGACAGTAAAATTTGCTAGTATCCTTATCAGAGATACATTTTAGAAAACCTTTAACATATTTATCCATCGCTACTGTTACAGAACATGTTTCTTTACCGTAACGAATCCTTGCATTTAGTGTATCTGTTAGCGCCAAGCGAAACTCGTACTTCAAATACTCTTCATCTCGTAAATTTTGATAGACCCAAACATCGACAATCTGCCGAAAAGGTTCCATTAGGTCATCAACCAAGTTAAATTGATTATATTCATTCTTATGAAAAATTCCTATTAAGGGATTTAACCCATACCCAGAAATAATACGTGCCATCTGAGCTCTCATAATCGCATAACCATAATTTAGACCAGCATTGATGACATCCGTTTCCTGTTGTGTAAGACGTACGAATTTTTTTCCAAAGAGTTCGTTAAAATAGACTTTTGCAGCATGGCCTTCACGATTGGTTTTATCTCCATATTCAATATGATCTTTATAGTCTGCTAATAATTGAATGCAATCAATATTCTTTTCAAACATTGCAAGAACATCTTGCTGATTGTTTATTTTGAAATAGGTTACTATTTGCCATAATTTATCTTTTTGCTTCTGCGTCCACAATAATTGCTCCTGTAATTTTTTATAGGCTCTGAAATGGCCATTTTGAGAATGATAAATTCCAGTAGGCAAGTGTTCATTATCACAGACAATTAAGGCAATATTATACTTACTTAAAGCACTTAATAATCTTAAAGTTACGACAGTCTCCCCTCCTTCTGCTACAATTATCGAAATATCACTCAGTGGGATAACATAGTCTTGACCCATTTTCTTAATTAAAAGGTTATCCAACTTTAATTGCATTTTTTCACTCTGACAGACATGCACAATTCTCCAAGTCATCGTATTTTCCTCTTTCACAAAACGAAAACACCCCGCCATAAATGACAGGGTGTTGAATTCGGCATGAAGCCTTATCTTTGTAGCTTCTGCAAGATTTAAGTAACTGTGTAAGGCGTCCCTTACAATTACTATTATAATACATTGTAAAAGCCTTTGCAACTCTTTTTAAAATTATTTTTTAAAATTGAGTTTTGGCTCGTCACCCTCTTTTTTGATGAAATGTTTATTACCTAAAACATCTGTTTTGACTTTGTAAATAGAAAGATTTTCTATCTGCATATTTTTTTGTAATTGATTAGAGGAAGGTGGCACCTTTCCTAACACCTCCAGTTCTTCACCTTTCTCAAATCTTGCTTTTTCATAAGGTTTCAATTCTATTTTATGTTTTTCAAAACTTTTTGGATTATCTTTCCCAGTACGAGACCAAAATCTAAAAATTTGTTGAGAATTCGTTTCAGTATCTTTGATTAAAATTAAATCATTTTTATATAGAGTAAACTTAAATTCAGAATTTTTACCAATTCCCTCTTTCTCTCTTAATTCATTATACGTCTCTGTAGAAATACCATAAGCACCACCTTCTTCAAAACACAAATCTGCATACTTTAATCCCATAAACTCATATTTTTTAGTTTCCGAATTGTAGTAAACATCTGTTCTCCAAGGATTTAAAGATAACAAAGCTACAGTATTTCGACTCCCATCAGGAGTTATATTTTTGTGTTTACCTAATAAAATATCGTAATATTTCAGACTTTTAATTTCTGGACCATTGCCTTTTTTACTGTACTTACGAATAGGTCCATTTTCTTGTCTATATTTCTCAAATGGATTAAAATCGACTAATTTTCCAGTTTTATCGTATTCTTTAAATGGTCGATATTGTTCCATTATCTTCTCGATTACTTCATCCCAAGTTTTTCTATCTTTCTGAAACATTAAAAATTGGGATTTATCCTTATTGTATAAATCTAAAAACTTATAGAACCCAGTTTTAGAAGGGGTTTTAGTCCCTAAAGAATAGATATCTTTAATTTTTCCCAAAGTATAAGTGTATTCTTTTTTCTCTTTATCCAATTTTGCTTTTCTTGTAGCATAAATCGTAGCATCTGAAATTTTTCTATTATATTTTGAATCCACTTGATAAGAAAATAGAATACTATCCTCAAATGTCTTGCTACGCAATGTATCAACAAAATGGTCATAAGGAGCTTTAAACACTAACTCTTTGTATTCATCATCACTTAATGAAATAATTTCTCCAGTTTCTGAATCAACAAACTGTCCTTCTTTATAAGAAATCAGAGGGTTATTCTGTTTTTTCCATAATCTTAATTGACTTGAAGCAGCAATAATTAAAGCATCCACGGCATGATGGTAGTAAGTATCACGAGATTTTTCAAGTCCCCACTTTCTTCTTAGCTGAGAGGTAAATTGTCCACGTACCACTGAAATAGTTGTATCGAATTTATGAGCTTTATAAAAATCTTGTAGAGCATTTAAAACAACGCGAGAGGAATATCGAGTATCAACCAAATTTCGTTCGATGAATTTCTGCTTCACTTCAATTTTACTAATATCTTCTTCCGTTAAAAGGTAATCTTTCTTTTTATTACCTAATAATTTAGAATCTTTTACATAAGATTTAAACTCGCGGTAGGACCAAGCATCATCCATACTGTCTAATGCCTGAAACGGTGTTCGCTGCCCCTTCTCCTGATTTGCTGTAGCTAGAACCAATACTTTATTAGATAGACTATCATCAAACGATAACGACAGAGGTAAAATATGGTCAATCTCGTACTTATACTGATTATGAATTAAATCTGAAATTGGAATATTCTTCCCAGTATAGAGACACTTCTCTCCCTGCTGGTGCCATA
>NZ_KQ970760.1:504455-506546 GCF_001579175.1 Streptococcus oralis | reverse complement strand
GCAGCATTTTTCTCATCCTGGTTTGCCTTTTGACGTTTTATACAATCTTTCTTAGCATCTTCTTCGTTATTTTCACGTGCCATTTCGATAACGATATTATCAAAGATACTATATTTTTTAGTTGCTTCGTTGATTATTTTTATAGCTTGTCTGACAGATTTTGCTACTACAGGGTTATAAATTTCTTCTGTTAATTCTTTTTCATCAATATATTTGGTTCTTTTTGATGTTTCTTTAGATTTTTGTTTCCCCAATCGTGTGAGAATTGTCATTTGCTCTTCTGAAGTTTCATAGAGTTCTGGTATCAATTCCATCATGAGTTTAAGGGAAAAATTATGCCATCCCTTACTAAATAGACTGCTATTATTTTTTCTAAATTGAACCAATTCAAGTACTTGGTCTTGACTAAAAGAATCCTTTAACTTTGTGTTAATCGCTTCTTCTATACCTTCTCGTTCAGTATTTAGAGTTAAAATATGGGCAAGCTCATCTAAAACATTTCTAGACAATTCCCCAACTGAAATTGTTTCTAGCGATTGCATTTTTCGATAGACTTCAAAAGTATGCATTTCAGGTTTATTGTTTACATCAACTCGATAACCACTTATCTGATCTACTGAAGCATCAATCATTTTAGCAATGTACTTCAATAAGGTTGAGGCTCCTAAGGTTTTAGCTTCCTTAGCATATTCAACAATAACTTTCTTTTGTTCCTCACCCAGTTTCTTGGTCTCTGTAGGAACTGTTAAATTATTTAAATCATTTAGTAAATTAAACTCTTGAGCAGTATAGGAAGCTTTTGAAGCTCTGTATTCATTAGGATAAAATGTACATTTTCCAATTAAAATACCAAAAATATTATCTAACGTCATACCGTCTGTTCTGAAACGTCCATAATCCGTCCGAGATTTTTCATTACCTGGTCCATGATAATATTTTCTTTTCCCTGTAAGGATTTTTAGACAATCCTCTATAAATTCATATGTAATTTTACTATTGAATTCCTGCTGTTTTCTAAGAATTCTTTCAGCTTCTTTTCTATAAGCAGATGTTGAAAAAACATTGATCAATCGGCGTTTCTCACCATTTTCCACAACAGTGAAATCTCCTCTTACCTGACCATATTTTTCGAAACGTTCTAGTTGGATTTGACCAGGTGTTTGTTCAGCAAGTAATTTTCTATTTTCTTCAACTGCCTTACCATAATCAGACGATACTGTACCCCCATCCTCAGAAGCATCATCTAAATAGCTAATACCACGTCTCTTAACAATGTTCTTTAAAGCTATGAACAGCTCTTCATTCGTTAGTTGCTGATTCAAGCCATCTACACGAAGTCGATATGGATTAAGATTAATGGATACCTTAGAAAAATCAGTTAACAAATCATAGTATTCAAATATATCTTGAAGTCGAACACCACGATGTTTTTTCCGACGATTTAATCGTCTAGCCTGTCTACTGTTTCTTCTTTCAACATTATTATCAGCTGTTGCAGCTGGAAAAAGACGAGAATTCGCATGGATAATCTTTCCAGAATTTTTTTCTAGAATTCCCACTCCTACGGATGCAATACCAATATCCAATCCTAAAACTAAACCATTCATAATTATACTCCTAACTAATCATCATATTAATTAAATTTTACTCCTTACTTCCTAAAAAATCAAATCATTATATGCAATTAACTAAAATATCCTGTCTTTTTATAATTATATGCAAATTCTCCCGTTTTCATCATTGATAAAAAAAAAAGCGTGATCTCACGCTTTTGGAGTTCTATTTTAACTTGAGTGATTTCTACATGAAAATTACTAGTTTACTGCCCCCTGCAGGAATCGAACCTGCAACTACTCCTTAGGAGGGAGTTGTTATATCCATTGAACTAAGGGAGCTAGAGAAAAACCCTGCTGGGTGAGCAGAGTTTTTTAGTCGAATTAACGACGGATTTCTTTGATACGAGCTGCCTTACCTTGAAGTGCACGCAAGTAGTACAATTTCGCACGACGTACTTTACCGTAACGAACAACTTCGATCTTTTCAACACGTGGAGTGTGGATTGGGAAGATACGCTCAACACCTACACCGTTA
>NZ_KQ970760.1:485002-504234 GCF_001579175.1 Streptococcus oralis | reverse complement strand
CGCTCAACACCTACACCGTTAGAGATTTTACGAACTGTGTAGTTTTCTGAGATGCCAGCACCTTTACGTGCGATAACAACACCTTCAAAAATCTGAATACGTTCACGGTTTCCTTCGACAACTTTCGCGTGTACACGAACAGTGTCACCAGGACGGAATGATGGGATATCTGTACGAAGTTGACCTTCAGTCAAGCTTTGGATTAATGGATTCATTTTATTCTCCTATCTTTGTCAATCTTGAGGAACCTTCCTCAGCGGATAAACTGTATTTTTGTGCGTCCATTACACACAAGATACAGTTTACCAAATTTCCACCTAAAAGTAAAGAAATTTATAGCAGAATCCCTAAAAAAATCGCTAGAAAGCCGCCTAGGTAAGTTAAGAGGAAATAGCTGTAAAATACCTTCTTGTCACTTAACAGTCTTTGCAGCTCGTCATTCAGAGTTGAAAAGGTCGTCAACCCACCACAGAAACCTGTCGCGAGGATAGTATAAACTTCCTTGGACTCCACATGGTTGTAGAGCAAGCCAATCAAAAAACAACCGAGAAGATTGGCTATGAGAGTTCCTAGGGGCAATTTTGAGGATTGATTATATTGGGAAAAGAAATACCGCACTAGGGCTCCAAAGCCACAGGCGATTGCAAGATAGATGATTACCATTTCTTCCTCCCTAGATAATAAGCCAAGAGCAGGCCTCCACCAATACTCAAAAGCAAATACAGGACTAAACTAAGATAACGCCCAGTATCGAGCAATTTCACAGCATCAAGCATTAGACTAGAAAAGGTTGTCAGGCCACCACAAAATCCTGTACCCAGAGCCAAAACTAAACCTTTACTGCTTCCCTTATAGACCAGATAGCCTTTCACCAGATAGACCAGGCAGATAATGCCCAGATAGTTGACAAGGAGGGTACCCCAAGGAAATTCTGGACTAGCTGGTAACCAAGTGGAAACTAGATAGCGGACAAGTCCGCCCACCATTGCAGCTAGAAAAATCCCTAGCGGATAAAATTGTTCTTTTTTCATTTGATGTTTTGATCCTGGTAATCACGCGAACGTTTGAGTATGTCAGAAAAAGTCGCAACAATGGTCTCCTGATAGCGCTTATCTTCTACTCGATTTCTGACTTTTTCAAAAATGATTTCTTCTCTCTTAGTATCTAAAATAGGTTTTCCTGAAGCTTTCTTATAGGCAACTACACCCTCAACCAAGTGCATTCGTTCTTCCAAGAGCTTAACAATTTGGTCGTCGATTTGATCAATTTCTTGCCGAATACTAGCTAAATCCATAGTGTCTCCTCCTTTATTTGAATTATTGTATCAAAAAGCCACCAAATAGGCTAGTAAAATCTAGTTTAACTACTAAAAACTGCACCGACTCCTTCCAGTCAGCGCAGCTTGTTTCTTATCCTACTTTTGCAGCCAATTCTTCTGCGAATTGTTCCAAGAGTTCGATGTCTTCTTCCTCAGCAGAAAGATCTACTTTAACACACTCTGAACCTTTTTCTGCTCCTGTCGCTACAAAAACGCGATCAAAGTCATCGACAGCCTTACAGAATTCATCGTAGAAGGTGTCACCTGAACCAACAACTCCGTAGATTTTACCATTCAAGTTGAGATCTGCTAGATCTTCATAGAAGTCCATCATTTCATCTGGCAATTCTCCATCTCCGTAGGTGTAAGTCGCAACGATTGCGATATCCGCTTCCAAGAAGTCTGAAGCGTCAACAGTTGTACATTCATCCACATCGACATCCAAGCCCAAGTCACGCAATTTATCTGCTACAATATCTGCAATTTCTTCGGTATTACCGGTCATACTGGCAAATACAATTTTTGCTAATGCCATATCGTCCTCCTCAATTTATCTTTCTCCATTATATCATATCTTTTTCATTTTAAAAATAAAAATTCTTGTGCTACAATGAAATGAGAAAGAATTGAGGTTATTTATGGAAATTTGCCAGCAAATTTTAGAGAAAATCAAAGAATACGATACCATTATCATTCATCGTCATATGAAACCAGACCCTGATGCCTTAGGGAGTCAGGTGGGCTTGAAAGCTCTTCTCACACACCATTTTCCAGAAAAGACCATCAAAGCAGTCGGTTTTAACGAACCAACTCTAACCTGGATGGCGGAAATGGATACTGTCCAAGACAGTGACTACCAAGGAGCTCTTGTCATTGTCTGCGATACAGCCAATACTGCTCGTATCGATGATAAACGCTATGAACAAGCTGATTTCACCATCAAAATTGATCACCATCCAAACGATGATGTTTACGGTGATTTGTCTTGGGTCGATACTGGCTCAAGCAGTGCTAGTGAGATGATTGCCCTATTTGCAGAAAATACTCAACTAACCTTGTCAGATCAAGCTGCTGAACTCCTTTTTGCTGGGATTATTGGGGATACAGGGCGTTTCCTTTATCCTTCTACCTCAGCCCGAACCCTTCGTATCGCTTCTTCCTTGAGAGAGTACAACTTTGACTTCGCTAGTTTGACACGCAAGATGGATAACATGAGCTTTAAGATTGCAAAATTGCAAGGGTATGTCTATGATCATTTAGAAGTTGATGAGAATGGAGCTGCACGCGTTCTTCTCAGTCAAGAAATCTTGAAGAAATACGACGTTACTGATGCGGAAACAGCAGCCATCGTTGGAGCTCCAGGCCGTATTGATACTGTTAGCCTTTGGGGAATCTTTGTGGAACAAGCAGATGGTCACTACCGCGTACGTCTTCGCAGTAAATTTGTCCCAATCAATGAAGTTGCAAAAGAACATGATGGCGGCGGGCATCCTCTTGCTAGTGGGGCAAATTCGTATAGTTTAGAAGAGAACGAGCTCATCTACCAAAAATTAAAAAACTTGCTGAAAAATAGATAAAAAGCTTGCCAAACTTACCAGAATCTGATAGACTAGTAAGGTAACAATCTATGGCTCGCAAAGAGACCATGGCAGAAAGGAAATATTGCAAAATGAAAAAAGATATCCATCCAGAATATCGCCCAGTTGTCTTCATGGACACAACTACTGGTTACAAATTCCTTAGCGGTTCAACAAAACGCTCTAACGAAACTGTTGAGTTCGAAGGCGAAACTTACCCATTGATCCGTGTGGAAATTTCATCAGACTCACACCCATTCTACACTGGACGTCAAAAGTTCACTCAAGCAGATGGACGCGTGGATCGTTTCAACAAAAAATACGGTCTCAAATAAGAATAAAAAGAACAGCTTCGACTGTTCTTTTTTCTTTCTTCAAATTAGGACTCAAGCACCACTGCTGTTCCGCTACAGGTAACCATCAGCATACCATTCTCAGCACCTAAGGTTTCATAGTCCATCTTAACCCCAATGATAATATTTGCACCACGTTCACTCGCACGCGCCATCATTTCTGCTAAGGCTTCTTCTCTCGCTTGGGTCAATTCTCCTTCATAACTACTAGCACGACCGCCAAAAATATTACGGAAATCAGTCGCCATATCTTTGAACATATTAACCCCAGCAACTACTTCGCCAAAGACAACTCCTTTGTATTCTAGGATTTTCTTTCCTTCAATTCCCCTAGTTGAAATAATCATCTTTAGGTCCTCTTTGCTTCTTTTAGAACATTGTAAAACCTTTCATTACCTTTATCAAGAAATTCCCTAGTGTTTTATCACCCATCAAAAAAGAGAAGACTTGGAGTCTTCTCTTTTTTCTTAGTTAAATCGCTTCTGTGACAAAGCTACGGCTTTCCAGCACCTTGAGCATGGCATTAGCTGTATCTAGAGCTGTAAAGAGTGGGACACCGTGTTCAATAGCTGAACGGCGGATTTGCTCACCATCTTCGTCAGCAGTTCGCTTGGTTCCGACAGTATTGATGATCGCTTGGATTTTTCCTTTACGAACAAAGCTTGGGATATCCTTCTCATCATCACCAATCTTACCAACTGGCTGAGCATGCAGTCCATGGCTTGCAAAGAAGGCTGCAGTTCCTTCTGTCGCGAGGATACCGTAACCGATATTTTGGAAACGGCGAGCCAAGTCCAAGGCTTCTTCTTTGGCATCATCTGCAATGGTAAAGACTACATTTCCAAAAGTTGGCAAATGGAGGTAAGAAGCTTCAAAAGCTTTATAGAGAGCTTTTTCCAGAGTTGCATCAGATCCCATGACTTCACCTGTTGACTTCATTTCAGGACCGAGCAAGCTATCTACCTTAGCCAACTTGGTGAAGGAGAAGACAGGAGCCTTGATATGAACGCGAGTACTTTCAGGGTAAAGTCCATCTTGGTAACCAAGTTCTCCAAGGTCTTGACCAAGAATTAACTTAGTCGCTACTTGAGCCATTGGGATATTGGTTACTTTTGAAAGGAATGGAACCGTACGGCTGGCACGTGGATTAACCTCAATAACGTAGACTTTTTCATCCTTGATGACAAACTGGATGTTCATCATACCAAGACAGTTAAGACCAATTGCTAGGCGTTTGGTGTAGTCTGCGATGGTTTCCTGAACCTTTTGCGACAAGGTTTGTGGTGGGTAAACGGCCATTGAGTCACCTGAGTGGACACCAGCACGCTCGATATGTTCCATGATACCAGGGATAAGGACATTTTCTCCATCTGAAATGGCATCAACTTCACACTCTTGCCCAACGATGTAAGAGTCAACAAGAACTGGGTGGTCTGGACTAGCCTTAACAGCGGTACGCATGTAAGAACGGAGGTCTTCTTCGTTTTCAACGATTTCCATGGCACGTCCTCCCAAGACATAAGATGGGCGAACAAGGACTGGGAAACCAATTTTGCGAGCTGCAAGCACAGCTTCTTCTTCATTAGTTGCTGTTTGACCAGGTGGCTGTGGAATATCCAAGTCTTTAAGGGCTTGCTCAAAGAGGTCACGGTCTTCGGCACGGTCTAGGTCAGCAACCTGTGTACCAAGGATGGTCACACCTGCTTTTGCCAATGGCTCTGCAAGGTTGATAGCTGTTTGACCACCGAACTGAACGATAACGCCTTTTGGTTGCTCCAAGTCGATAACATTCATAACATCTTCGAAAGTCAATGGTTCAAAGTAGAGCTTGTCAGATACCGAGAAGTCTGTCGAAACGGTCTCAGGGTTTGAGTTCATGATGATGGCCTCATAGCCAGCAGCCTGAATAGCTTTAACTGAGTGAACAGTTGCGTAGTCAAACTCAACCCCTTGCCCGATACGGATTGGCCCCGAACCTAGGACTAGTACAGATTCCTTATCAGACTTGATAGACTCATTTTCCCATCCATAGGTTGAATAGAAATATGGTGTTTCAGAGTCAAACTCTGCCGCACAGGTATCGACCATCTTGTAAACTGGGACAATCTTGTTTTCCAAGCGAAGTTGGCGAACTTGGTCAGCTGTCGTTTCCCAGAGTTCAGCAATTTTGCGATCTGAGAATCCATTTAGCTTAGCTGTTTTCAAAACTTCTAGATCTTGCGGATGGGAACCCAATTCTTGCTCGATTTCAAAGATATGCAAGAGTTTATCAAGGTAGAAAATATCAATCTTGGTCAATTCAGCAATTTCTTCTGGTGTGTAGCCACGGCGAATAGCTTCTGATACGTAGAAGAGACGGTCATCTTGTGCCTTGACAACTTTTTCAATCAAGGCATCATCTGAAACATTTGCAAGCTCAGGCATTTCATTGTGGTGAACCCCAATTTCCAGTGAGCGACAAGCTTTAAGGAGAGATTCCTCGATGTTACGACCAATTGCCATAACCTCCCCAGTCGCCTTCATCTGGGTACCAAGACGACGTTCACCCTTTTCAAACTTGTCAAACGGGAAACGTGGGATCTTAGCCACCACATAGTCAAGGGCTGGTTCAAACATAGCATAGGTTGAACCTGTAACTGGATTAATGACCTCATCCAAGGTCAAACCGACGGCAATCTTGGCAGCCAACTTAGCAATCGGATAACCTGTCGCCTTAGAAGCAAGGGCAGAAGAACGCGATACACGAGGGTTTACTTCGATAACATAGTACTTAAAGCTATGCGGATCAAGGGCCAGCTGAACGTTACACCCACCTTCAATCTTGAGGGCACGAATGATGCTCAAGCTGGCATCACGAAGCATTTGGTTTTCATAGTCTGACATGGTTTGCGCAGGGGCAAATACAATGGAGTCCCCTGTGTGAATCCCAACTGGGTCAAAGTTTTCCATGTTACAAACAACTAGGGCATTGTCAGCCGAGTCACGCATAACTTCGTACTCGATTTCCTTGAAACCTGCAATGGAACGCTCAATCAAACATTGGGTAACAGGTGACAGTTTCAAACCATTTTCAGCGATTTCACGCAATTCTTCCTCATTGGCACACATACCACCACCAGTACCACCTAGGGTAAAGGCTGGACGGACGATGACAGGGTAGCCGATTGACGCCGCAAAGGCAACAGCTTCTTCCACTGTGTTGACAATTTCAGATTCAGGGATTGGCTGCTCAAGCTCTTCCATCAATTGTTTAAAGAGGTCACGGTCCTCCGCTTGGTCGATGGCCGATAATTTAGTTCCCAGAAGCTCTACTCCAAGCTCATCTAGGATGCCGTTTTTAGACAATTCCATGGCCATATTGAGCCCTGTTTGACCACCAAGAGTTGGAAGCAAAGCATCAGGACGCTCCTTACGGAGAATACGTGTCACAAATTCAAGTGTGATTGGCTCAATATAAACCTTGTCAGCAATCTCCTTATCCGTCATGATGGTTGCAGGGTTTGAGTTCACCAAGACAACCTCATAGCCTTCCTCTTTCAAAGACAAGCAGGCCTGGGTCCCCGCATAGTCAAACTCAGCAGCCTGACCAATAATAATCGGACCAGAACCAATCACCATAATTTTTTGAATATCAGTACGTTTAGGCATAGTTTATGATACAAAGCCCGTAAAGAACACAGTGAAAATAGGAAACTCGGTGCAGACGCCTTTAGCGTCAAGACGATGTTTATCTTTTTCACACAGTTCTTAGGGCGTGTTCACTTCCGCGAACAATGTATCTTCTCCTTTCTATTCGGCAACTCTCGGGTTGCCATTAAATAAATTCTCCGACGATTTTTTAGAGAAACGATATTTTTCGATAAAAAATCTAGTGCAGGGAGTTTTTAGTTCGCCCAATAGCTACTAAAAGAAACGACCTGCCTTTCTATTCGTCGCCTCACAGAGCGACATTAAATAAGATACAAAGGACGAATAGAAAGCAACTGAATTTTGGAAACCAAGGATAGAAATTCTTCCTTGGTTTCTCTAAATTCCGAGCTTTCCGTCCGTGTTCAATTCCATAAATTCTACGACGAGTCTTACTCGTTCTTAGTTGGCTTGTTTAAAAGCTTCCATCATCTCGATAAACTCGTCAAAGAGGTAGCTAGCGTCGTGTGGCCCAGGAGCTGCGTCTGGGTGGAATTGTACAGAGAAACCTGGTTGGTATCTGTGACGCACACCTTCAACTGACTTGTCATTGATTTCTTCGTGGGTAATGATCAAGTGCTCTGGCAATTCTTCACGACTGACCGCATAACCATGGTTCTGGCTAGTAAAGTCTACTCGTCCTGTTGCGATTTCACGGACCGCGTGGTTAAATCCACGGTGACCAAATTTCATCTTATAGGTCTTGGCACCATTTGTCATGGCAAAAAGTTGGTGCCCCATACAGATACCAAAGATTGGAATCTTCCCTTGCACACCACGAATCATATCGAGGGCCTGGGGAACATCTTCTGGGTTTCCTGGACCGTTTGACAACATGACGCCGTCAGGGTTGAGATGGAGAATTTCTTCTGCTGTGGTTGTGTATGGAACCACGGTCACGTTACAATTCCGTTTCGAAAGTTCGCGTAAGATGGAGTGTTTGAGACCAAAGTCTACCAGAACGACACTCAATCCAACTCCAGGAGCAGGATAAGCTGTCTTAGTAGAGACTTGCTTGATATTATCTGTCGGCAAGACTGTTGCTTGGAGCTGGTCTGCAATATGGTCCATGGTATCACCAACATGCGTAAGGGTTGCCCTCATAGTACCATGCTTACGGATAATCTTTGTAAGCGCACGAGTATCAATTCCTGAGATACCAGGGATTTTCTTGGCTTTCAAGAATTCGTCCAAGGTCATTTGATTGCGCCAGTTGCTGGCTCTACGCGCTTCTTCAAAAACTACTACCCCCTTACAGGTAGGACTGATGGATTCGTAGTCATCGCGGTTAATCCCATAGTTTCCCACCAATGGGTATGTGAAAGTCAAGATTTGTCCATTATAAGACTGGTCTGTAATGGATTCTTGATAGCCGGTCATCCCTGTATTAAAGACGATTTCACCTGTTACATCAATATCTGCTCCGAAGGCCTTGCCTTCAAAAACTGTGCCATCTTCTAATACTAGAAGTCGTTTTGTCATATAGTCACCTCTCGTGGACGCTCTCTGGCGTCTTTTAACGTCTTGTGTTTAGTTTGCTTTTCTGTATGCCAGAACAGATTCTAAGATTGCCATTCTGACAAATACACCATTGGTCATTTGTTGGACAATGCGTGATTTTGGCGCTTCAACTAAATGGTCTGCGATTTCGACATCACGGTTGACTGGGGCAGGGTGCATGAGAATTGCTTTTTCTTTCAAGCGATCATAACGCTCTTGCGTCAAACCATGTTGCGCATGGTAGCCTTCTTTTGAAAAGACTACTCCACTTTCATGACGTTCATGCTGGACGCGAAGGAACATCATGACATCCACCTGATCGATGATCTCGTCAATACTTACAAACTGGCCATAGTCTGCGAATTCCTGACTTCTCCATTCCTCAGGACCTGCAAAGTAAAGCTCTGCGCCTAAACGTTTCAAAATTTGCATATTTGATTTGGCTACACGTGAGTGGTCCAGATCCCCAGCGATAGCGACCTTAAGCCCCTCAAAATGGCCAAATTCTTCATATATTGTCATCAAATCAAGCAAGCTCTGACTTGGATGTTGTCCTGAACCATCTCCACCATTGATAATGGAAGTCGTAATGGTTGGACTGGCAATCAACTCTCTGTAGTAGTCGACTTCTGGGTGACGGATAACACAGGCATCCACTCCAAGTGCAGACAGTGTCAAGATCGTATCATAGAGTGTTTCACCCTTGTTAACTGAACTCGTCTTCACATCGAAATCGAGTAGATTCAGTCCCAGCTTAATCTCTGCTACTTCAAAGGACTTGTGCGTACGAGTCGAACTTTCAAAGAAAAGGTTGGAAACGATATGCTGGTCCTCATAGGAAGCCTGCGCTCCATTCTTAAATTCGATTCCTCGTTTGATCAATTTCATGACCTGATCTACAGTAAGGTCTTCCATAGAGACCACATGTTGCAAAGCTTGTTGATTTTCTGACATGGTTAACTCCTTTTTGCTATCTATGCTTCTTCGGTAATAAGAACTCTATCTTGTCCATCTAGTTCTGCCATCTCTACGATGATCTCTTCAGAGCGACTAGTTGGAATATTTTTCCCAACATAGTCTGGACGGATTGGAAGTTCTCTATGTCCGCGATCCACTAGAACTGCTAAACTCACACGAGCAGGGCGACCATGGCTGACGACGTTGTCAATAGCTGCACGAATGGTACGACCTGTATAGAGCACATCGTCCACTAAAATGACTTCCCGGTCTGTCACATCAACAGAGATTAAAGAAGTATCTTCACCACTTTTAACATCGTCACGGAAAGGTTTGGTGTCCAGCTCTACTACTGGAACTGAAAGAGATTCTAACTGTTCCAAGCGTTCTTGGATACGGCGAGCAATAAAGACACCTCGCGTTTTAATACCAGCCAAAACGATTTTGTTCAAATCTTTGTTTCGCTCAATAATCTCGTAAGTGATTCGAGTAATCGCGCGTTTGACGGTCAATTCGTCTACAACTTCTTTTGCCTTCATGACAAACCTCCAAAAAGAAAAGTCTCCTTAACAAGGAGACTTCAGAATGTATAGCCAAGCGAGCCCTACTGCAAACAGTATAGACTTCACCCTTCTACTTAATCCAGCTCCTTGTCTGCCTCACGGGACAGGTTTAAAGGAATATTTTATTGTCATTACTATATCACAAAGACCCGTTCAAATCAAGTAAAAACATTCATTATTTTCACTTATAACGAACTAAAATCATATAATTGAGGATAGTGATCGCATTCTGGATTTTTTGGATGACAGATAGCCCGTCCAAAGTAAATCATGGCTTGGTGGGCTGCCAACCATTTCTCTGGTGGCAGAATGTCCATAACACGTTTTTCTACTTCGAGGGGTGAAGCCGATTTTTTGACAATATCATGGTGCTTGCAGATACGCTCAACATGGGTGTCCACTGCAAAGGCTGGAATCCCAAAGCCCACGCTCATGACGACATTTGCTGTTTTGCGACCAACACCTGCTAAGCTTTCTAATTCCTCGCGAGTCTGAGGTACTTGTCCGTCAAAATCGTCTAATAATTGTTGGGCACATTTTTTTAAAAACTTGGCTTTATTGCGATACAGTCCCAAGCGAGAAATGTGCGAAGCAATTTCACTTTCAGTTGCCACAGACATGGCTTGAGGCGTTGGAAAAGCAGCAAAGAGACCTGGTGTAGCCTTGTTGACTGCAGCATCTGTCGTCTGGGCTGACAACATCACTGCAACCAATAGTTCAAAGTGATTGGTAAAATCAAGGCTGGGTTTGGCATCTGGGAAGAGAGCTATGATTTCTTCTAGCACTTTACGTGCTCGTTTTTTTGACAAGACCATTATTCGTCTCCATCAAATAGTCCTTGCAAGCCAGCAAATGGACTGTTTTCTTCTTTCTTGACTGCTTGTTGAGCTTGGTACTCCTCCTCTGTCATGATTTGCCAGTCATTACCTGAAACAAATCCTTGACCAGCTTCTTCTTCAGCTGTCAAGACTTTGATTGGAATGTTTAGCAAGATATTATCTGACACACTTTCAGCCAAATCAATTTCACCATTTTCGATAGGCAGGACCAAGTCATCATCTAAAACTTCCTGATCTAGTTGGTTGGTTGCGCCTTCCATGAAAACCTCTGTCACTGGATAAGACTCTGACAACTCAACTGGCTCCATACTGCGACTGGAAGCAAGGACAATGGTGTAAGATAGTTGATAATCTAAGAAATACATGCGGTCTTCATATTGGACCTTCCCTACCGCAAGGATATCTTTGACATCTAAAATTTCTTGATTACGGGCACGCAAGTCTGATGCCAGGTCTAAAGCTTGTTCAAAATGTAGGCCTTCAGGCTGCTTACGAATTTCTTGAATATTTAACTTCATATTTCCTCCATAAAGATTTACTCACTTGATTATACCATGAAAAGGCTACAAGACAGCCTTTTAAACCTTGATATTAAAATCTCCTTTTTAACATATTTGCTATGACATATTTTCTGTTTAGTGCTATACTATAGGCAAGAATACATCAGAGCAAGGAGGATGCTCATATGGAAGACAAAGCACTAATCAACGAAGCTTACCAACTCCTATCCGAGTTAAATAAAAGCTACCAAAGTTGCAAACAGGGTACAGCCGATGATTTCCGTCTACAAGAACTGCTGAACAGCACTCTCAAGGAACTTAAAAAAGCGGAAAAGCTTGACAACAGTATCTTAATCAACCTTGAGAAATTTTACCAACGTACCAGTCTACTGATCGGACTGGGGAGCCTAAAACTAAACGATCAAGCACGCACCGCTTGGCGCAACTATGACAAGTTCCATTACGAGCACGTCAAACACGTACTGACTCTTTATGGACCCGTTTTCGGATTTTAGAGTTTAAAATTTTGAATTTACTATTGACAAAATATCCTTAAAGGTATAGGATAGAGGTACTAATACTCGGAGGTAAGGGAGACATGAAAAACTAAGTCTATCAAATAAAGAACTTTATTTAGTAGATCTTGTTTTTGTCTCTTTTTGCATGCTCTTTTTGTACTAGATTTTCTAGTACTTTATCCTCATTGAAAATCAAAAAACTAGAAAGCTATGCTCCTCTTGGGTTGGGGTAGGCAGCTCCAAGCTAGTTTGACGAGCTTTTTAACGAGGAAAATAGAGTTTTGACAGTGACTTTGGGCTCTACTAGATAAAGTAGAGCTTTTTGTTATGCACTATGGACATTCTAGAAAGGGCGACAATATGATAAAAATCAATCATCTGACCATCACACAAAACAAAGATCTACGAAATCTTGTATCTGACCTAACCATGACTATCCAAGACGGAGAAAAGGTTGCTATTATTGGTGAAGAAGGAAATGGCAAATCAACTTTACTGCGAGCTTTAATGGGGGAAGCATTGCCTGATTTCACTATCAAAGGAGAGATCCAGTCTGACCTTCAGTCACTGGCCTACATTCCCCAAAAGTTACCTGAGGAGCTAAAAAATAGAACTCTACACGATTACTTCTTTTTAGATCCCGCTGATTTAGACTACAGTATTCTCTATCGCTTGGCTGAGGAGTTGCATTTTGATAGTGATCGCTTCGCTAGTGACCAAAAGATTGGGAGCCTCTCAGGGGGCGAAGCTTTGAAAATTCAGCTCATCCATGAGTTAGCCAAACCCTTTGAGATTCTTTTTTTAGATGAACCTTCAAATGACCTGGATCTTGAGACGGTTGATTGGCTAAAAATACAGATACAGAAGATGAGGCAAACCGTTATTTTCATTTCTCATGATGAAGACTTTCTTTCTCGTACGGCTGATACTATTGTCCACCTGCGACTGGTCAAGCACCGGAAAGAAGCGGAAACACTAGTCGAGCATTTAGACTATAATCGCTATAGTGAGCAAAGAAAGGCTAATTTTGCCAGACAAAGCCAGCAAGCTGCTAACGACCAGAGAGCCTATGACAAAACCATGAAAAAACATCGCCGAGTTAAGCAAAATGTAGAAACTGCCTTGCGTAACACTAAAAACGATGTTGCTGGGCGCTTACTGGCTAAAAAGATGAAAAATGTTCTCTCTCAAGAAAAACGCTTTGAAAAGGTAGCTCAGTCTATGACTCAAAAACCACTTGAAGAAGAACAAATTCAACTATTCTTCTCAGATATCCAACCATTAGCGGCTTCTAAAGTATTAATCCAACTGGAAAAAGAAAATTTGTCCATTGGCGAGCGCATTTTAGCTCAGGAGTTACAACTCACTGTCCGTGGCCAAGATAAAATCGGTATCATAGGGCCTAATGGTGTTGGAAAATCAACTCTGTTATGCAAGTTACAACAACTCCTAAGCAACAAAAGAGAAATTTCGCTTGGTTTTATGCCTCAAGATTACCACAAAAAACTGGAATTGGATCTATCTCCAGTAGCCTATCTCAGCCAAACTGGGGAAAAAGAGGAATTACAGAAAATCCAATCTCACTTAGCCAGTCTCAATTTCAGCTATCCAGAGATGCACCACCAAATACGCTCCTTATCTGGTGGTCAACAAGGCAAATTACTTCTGTTAGATTTAGTACTGTGCAAACCAAACTTTCTCCTTCTGGATGAGCCTACACGAAACTTTTCTCCCACTTCTCAACCTGAAATCAGAAAACTCTTTGCCTCCTATCCAGGCGGTTTAATCACTGTTTCGCATGACAGGCGCTTCTTAAAAGAGGTCTGTACGAGTATCTATCGTTTGACAGAAAATAGTTTGGAAGTTGTTGATTTACAAGATTTTTAGATTTCAAACATAGCAAAAATCCAGAGACGACCTCTGGATTTTGTTTACATCTGTTTCAAACGCTCAATTCGTTCTGAGATAGGTGGGTGGGTATAAAAGAGTTTTTGAAGTCCCCCACCTTTCTTAGGATCATTGATATAAAGAGCGCTGCTGGCATCATCAACGTGGTGATGCATGGGCTCGCTATTGTCCAACTTGCGCAGTGCATTGATCATTCCTTGAGGATTACGAGTCAGCTCCACACTAGATGCATCCGCTAGAAATTCTCGCTGACGAGAGATAGCAAGTTGCACCAAGGTTGCTGCGAGAGGTGCTAGAACAATGGCTAAGAGAGAGATAACAAGCATGATAATCTCTAGACCATTTCCATCACGATCATTATCACTCCGTCTGCGGCCTGCGCCACCCCACCACATCATCCGACCAGCCAAACTAGATAGCATGGTAATAGCACTAGCAAGGGCAACAGCAATGGTCGAAATGCGGATATCGTAGTTCCGAATGTGACTGACTTCATGCCCCATGACCGCTTCTAGCTCCTCACGGTTCATGATGGCTAGGAGACCCGAAGTGGCTGCAACTGCCGCATTCTGCGGGTTGGAACCTGTTGCAAAGGCATTTAAAGAAGAATCCTCAATGATGAACACACGTGGCATGGGGATCTGAGCGACCATGGCCATATCTTCCACAACATGGTAGAGGTCTGGCGCCGTTTGTTCATCAACCTCACGCGCACCATTCATAGACATGACAATCTCTGTCGATTGAAAGATCATGGTCAGAGCATAGATAAGACCGATGATTAGGGCTATAATCATGCCCCCAAGACCTGAGCGCATGAAGAGATAGCCTACGGCATAACCAACCAAAGCCAACAGTAGGAAGAAAACCAGCAACAAAATCCACGTTTTTCGTTTATTGCTCGCAATTTGATCAAACAACATCTTAGTCACCTAAACCGCTAAAGTCAACTTTAGGAACTGCCTTTTCCTCTTCAGGTGTTTGAAGGAAGTCTGCAGCTTTAAAGCCAAATAGTCCTGCGATGATATTACTTGGGAAGCTTTCAAGTTTTACATTGTAGTTGCTGACAACACTGTTGTAGAGTTGGCGTGAGTAAGAAATTTTATTTTCTGTATTGGTCAACTCTTCTTGCAATTTGATAAAGTTAGCACTAGCTTTCAAGTCTGGGTAATTCTCTGCTACTGCAAAGATACCAGAAATCTGGCGTGTAAGAGCATCACTGGCCTTCATCGCTTCAGCTGGTGAGGTTGCTGCAGCTACTTGTCTACGAAGTTCTGTCACTTTTTCCAAGGTAGAACCTTCATATTTGGCATAGCCTTTGACTGTTTCAATCAAGTTTGGGAGGAGATCATTACGACGCTTCAACTGAACATCGATCTGGCTCCAAGCCTCCTTTGTCTGCATACGATTTTTCACCAAACCGTTATAGCTAACAATCACAAAAATAACAATTAGAGCCAAAACTCCAAGAATAATCCAAGTCATAATCTTTTTCCTTTCTGCTTTTAGATTACTACCAGTATATCAAAATTTTAATGAATATGGTAAAATAAGATAATACTAGAGAAGGAAACGACTATGAAACCAGAAACATTTTACAGCTTGCTCGTCGAGCAAAATCTTCCACTTTCTGACCAGCAAAAGAACCAATTTGAACGCTATTTTGAACTCTTGGTCGAGTGGAATGAAAAGATTAACCTGACCGCTATTACAGACAAAGAAGAAGTCTACCTCAAACACTTTTATGATTCGATTGCACCCATCCTACAAGGCTTGATTTCAAATGAAACTATCAAACTTCTTGATATCGGGGCTGGGGCAGGATTTCCTAGTCTTCCTATGAAAATCCTCTATCCTCAGTTAGATGTGACCATCATTGATTCGCTAAATAAACGCATCAACTTCCTCCAACTATTGGCCCAAGAGCTGAATTTGGACGGAGTTCACTTCTATCATGGACGTGCAGAAGACTTTGCCCAAGACAAGAACTTCCGTGCTCAGTTTGATATGGTGACAGCTCGTGCTGTTGCCCGTATGCAAGTCTTATCTGAATTGACCATTCCCTATCTTAAAGTTGGTGGAAAACTCTTGGCACTCAAGGCCAGCAATGCCCCCGAAGAATTGCTAGAAGCCAAGAATGCTCTCAATCTCCTTTTTAGCAAGGTCGAAAACAACCTCAGCTACACCCTACCAAATGGAGATCCACGATACATCACTGTGGTAGAAAAGAAAAAAGAAACCCCAAACAAATATCCACGTAAGGCTGGCATGCCCAATAAACGCCCGCTTTAATTTTTTTAGTAAAAAAATGTTTACAAAGTTCGCCTCGCTTTTTTATTTCTTGGCTCGGGAAAAAATGATTTACAAAATCAAACCTCGCTCTCACATTTCTGGGCTCGGGAAAAATTCGTTTACAAAACGAATTTTTTCTGCTATACTATCCTAAGCAAAGGTTTTTAATGTCATCCTGTGAGGTGACGAAGACGCAGAAATATATGAAATTCTTTAATGAGATACCCCTCTCTTTAAAGAAGTCTTACTCTGAGAGCCTGTTGCTGTAAAATAATGGGCTCTTTTTTGGTGCCCAAAAGTGAGGTTTTTATGAAACAGGAATCAACTGTTGACTTGTTACTAGACGTTGATCAACGTCCTTCTGCTGGTAAAGGTATTCTTCTAAGCTTCCAGCACGTATTTGCCATGTTTGGCGCAACCATTCTCGTTCCCTTAATTTTGGGAATGCCCGTATCCGTTGCCCTCTTTGCATCTGGTGTCGGAACCCTAATTTATATGGTTTCAACTGGCTTTAAAGTTCCAGTCTATCTCGGATCATCCTTCGCCTTTATCACAGCCATGTCCCTTGCTATGAAAGAAATGGGTGGCGACGTCTCTGCTGCTCAAACAGGGGTTATTCTAACTGGTTTGATTTATGTCATTGTCGCAACAAGTGTTCGCTTTGCTGGTACGAAATGGATTGACAAACTCTTGCCTCCTATCGTTATCGGACCTATGATTATCGTTATCGGTCTTGGTCTTGCAGGCTCAGCCGTGACCAATGCTGGTCTTGTAGCTGATGGAAACTGGAAAAATGCCCTTGTTGCTGTCGTAACCTTCCTCATTGCTGCCTTCATCAATACAAAAGGAAAAGGGTTCCTTCGTATCATTCCTTTCCTCTTTGCCATCATCGGTGGGTACATTTTCGCAATGCTTCTTGGTTTGGTTGACTTTACCCCAGTCCTTCAAGCCAACTGGTTTGAAATTCCTGGTTTCTACTTGCCATTTAGTACAGGTGGAGCCTTTAAAGAGTACAACTTATACTTCGGTCCTGAAACAATCGCTATCTTGCCTATCGCTATCGTAACCATCTCTGAACACATTGGAGACCACACAGTCTTGAGCCAAATCTGTGGCCGTCAGTTCTTGAAAGAACCAGGACTTCACCGTACGCTTCTTGGTGACGGTATCGCGACATCTGTATCTGCCTTCCTCGGTGGACCAGCCAATACTACCTACGGTGAGAACACTGGAGTTATCGGTATGACCCGTATCGCTTCTGTTTCCGTTATCCGAAACGCTGCATTTATCGCCATTGCTCTTAGCTTCCTAGGTAAATTCACTGCCTTGATTTCAACCATTCCAAATGCTGTGCTTGGTGGCATGTCCATCCTTCTCTACGGAGTTATCGCAAGTAATGGTTTGAAAGTCTTAATCAAAGAACGTGTAGACTTCGGTCAAATGCGTAACCTCATCATCGCAAGTGCCATGTTGGTACTTGGTCTTGGTGGAGCCATCCTTAAACTTGGCCCAGTAACCCTTTCAGGTACTGCCCTATCAGCGATGACAGGTATCATTTTGAATCTGATCTTGCCATACGAAAACAAAGACTAATCTTATAGATAGCAAAAATCCACTCAGTTGAGTGGATTTTTTATTTATGCTTACTTTCCAGCAGTAAATCTTTCAAAGAAATGATAGTCACTGCAAGCAGAATCATGGCCATACCAACAAAATCAATCGCATAGAATTGCTCCTTCATAATTAAAAAGGCAAAGAAAACAGCTGAAATAGGCTCTATGGAAGCCAATAAACTGGATTTAACTGGTCCTATTAGACTAGCTCCTTTTAGAAAAGCTGTGTAGGCAAATACTGTTCCAATGATGATAATGCCAGCAAATGCAAGGAGAAAATCCAAGCTAGTCGGTATACTGGCCTACAAAACTCCTGTGAAGGGAATAGCCCCAACACCAGAAATAACCATGCCCACACCAATCACCAACATACTTCCCCACTTCTTAATCAAAGCGATAGGAAGGATAATATAGAGGGCATAGGTCAAGGCAGAAAAGAGTCCCCAAAAAAGACCCGCAGGTGTGACCGACAACTGGTCAAGTTCCCCATGCGTAGCAATAAGAAAAGTTCCTCCAATTGCTAAACCAATTGAAATAATCTCAGCCAGAGTCGGTGCTACCTTGTCCTTGATACAAGTATAAATCAAGATTCCAACAGGACAAACATACTGGAGAACCGTCGCCGTTCCAGCATTGGTTTCCTGAATGGCAGAAAGATAGGCAAACTGGTTTAAGAAAAGTCCAAATAAGGCGAATAACAAGAGAGAATAAAGGCTTTTTTTGTCTTTTAAAAAAGCAAGGAGTTTATCCTTTGCGGTCGCATAAGTTAAAAATACCAGGGCCAATCCTGCAATGATGAGCCGCAGATTGGTCAAGACTAGAGCGGAAATACCGTGTGCCATCAGGTATTGGCCACTGGTTCCAGACAAGCCCCAAGCAATCCCTGCAACTACTGTAAATAGAGTTCCTTTTACGGTTTGTGACATTCTTCCCCCTACTCTTCTTGGCGAATCATTTCCATGACTTGGTTTCGATCGATTATCCACTGGGCACGTTCATCCTTCTCATACGTTCGATTGGATAAAAAGATGGCGGCTTCTTGTTTCTTTCGATTCCACATGATGAAGGTACCTGTATAGCCCGTATGATCCAGCCAGTCTCCCTCCAGATTCCAAGCTAGCGAACGCTCTTTATCCTCTAAGGGAGAGTAATTTCGACTTAGGTTTTCAGCAAAATCATCTTTCAAGTAATGTTCCAGAAAGATTTGCAAATCCTTAACAGTTGAAAATAAACCAGCACTCCCAGCATGTTTGCCCAAAAGACGAGCTTTGGGATCGTGGATACTACCTGCCGCTACTCCTCTAACTGTTGGTACAGCAATTTCAACGGGACCAAACATTGTTTCCTTCATCCCCCATGGATTCAAAACTTGTTCTTCTATAATCTGATCCAAATCTTGTTCAAATATTTTCTCCAAAAGAAAGCCCAAGAGTAAAAAGTGAACATCCGAGTATAGAAAAGCAGGACGACTACGTCTATTCAGATGAAACATGGCCTCTCTTAATTCCTCATAACCTAACTGGTCCCTATTGGGAATAAAAGGGTCCAGATCTGTAGCATGGGTCAGAAGCTGCCGTATAGTGATATCAGGATAATCACACTCCGAT
>NZ_KQ970760.1:465718-484982 GCF_001579175.1 Streptococcus oralis | reverse complement strand
AAAAATCCGTCACTGGTCGATCAATGTCTAGTTTCCCCTGTTGCCACAAGAAGGTCAAGACTGTCCCGACTCCCACAACCTTACTCACACTGGCTAAGTCATAGACTAGCCCTGACTCTGTTTTCAAACCTTTCTCAGGATCACTCAAGCCTAGGTAGAATTCTCTCCATTCTCCATCCTTATAATACGCAAAAGAGGCCCCGGGATAGACCCCTGCCTCGATTTGATCTTCTATTTTTTTTAGAATTTTTGTCCACTTCATGCTTCTTCAAACCATAATTCGATGTTATTGGTATCTTTACCAAGGAAGAATTTCTCAGACTTTGGAATAAAATAATCTGTGCCCTCAAATTTTTGACGAAGACTAGTCAACTCTAGATTCTTTACCAAAAATTTCAGCATAGACAAGTCCCAGGTAACATTGTTTTCAACAGCCAAATCTGGACCTTGGCCTTGGGTAAAGGTAATGGCATTAGTCGCAAATTCTGAATCAAGTAAACTCTCCCTGTCCTCAGGTAGACGGAGTTCAACGGAAACTTCAAATTGACTCAAGTATTTTATACTTTTATTTGAATAAAATTCAGGAATCGTATCTAGCGGAACTAAGTCTTCAATATGATTTTCCGCATGAACAAGGATCACATCCTGTTCGGGAGAAACAATCTCAAAAGCATAACCACAGCTTCCTTTAAATAGGCGAGGAAGGGACTTCATCTGTGAAAGAAGGTCCTCGATTTCAGAAGGATTATCAACCTTCACCACGAGTCTAGCAAGTTTCTTAAGCCCTTCAACTCTGCGAGTTCGCATGCTCGGAGCTTCTTCTAAAATCAATCTTTCAGTAGCTGTCTGATCTCCCAAGGAGAGAAAGGCAGACTCTTCTAACAAGGGTTTCATCCCTAAGGTTTCAATGTAAAATTTTTCATTTAATTTTCGGTTATTAACTTTCACAGTCGGAATGATCCGAACTATCTCATTCACACTCATAAATTCCTCCAACTCTTCTATTTTAAAGGATTTTCGAATATTTTACAAGCCATATCTGTTTTATTTAAAAATTTTATAGCAAAAAAACTGGGATTCCCCAGTTTCATTTCTTATAGGTAAAGTAGTTTGAATAGTGCTACTGCTGCAATACCCGCTAAAATTGGAGCTACAACCGGAACCCATGCATACCACCATTTTGAATCACCCTTGTGTTGACCAAGGACTGATTTTGGAAGGAGTTCGTGAAGAAGACGTGGTCCGAAGTCACGAGCTGGGTTCAAACCAGGTCCAGTAGGTCCACCAAGTGAAGTTACCAAGGCCATCACTAGGAAACCAAGTGCCAAGTGCGCAACTGAGATCCCAGCAGCTGTATGTGGAGCTACTTGAGCTTTTACTGCCAATTCACTTAAATCAACAGTTTGTCCAGCTTGAGTAGCCATTTGTTTCATGTATTGAAGAACCTCAGCACCAAAGAAGTTTTTAGTCAAACCAAGTGCTGCAAAGAAAAGAACAAATGAACCTACAAACTCATTGAGGAAACCGTTAACAGTAGCTGCAAAACGTGATTCTTTTGTACCGTGGTCGATGCTTGAAATCGTTGAGAAGGTACCCAAGATATTGTTTGGATTTTCTGTCTTCAAGTAGTAAGGACGGTGAGTCGCTACAACCAAAGCTTGACCAAAGATTGCTCCCAAAACTTGTGCTAGGATGTAATATGGTACTTGCTCCCAAGAGAAAAGTCCACTAACAGCAAGTCCAAGAGTGAAAGCTGGGTTGATATGGTTACCAGATACATTACCAAACATCAAGGCTGGGATCATAACCCCCATACCATAACCAACCGCGATAACGAGCCAGCCACTTTGGTGACCTTTCGTACCTTTAAGTTCAACGTTAGCAACTGCACCATTACCAAGAATGATCAAAATAGCAGTTCCCAAGAATTCTGTGGCATATTTAATAGCCCATGTAAAATCCATTTGATAGATTCTCCTTAAATTTTTTAGACAATCCTTATTCTATCAATTTTTAGGCCTTTTAGCAATATCTTTTCTAAAAGAATCTCTGGAAAACGCTTTATTTAACTTATCTTTAAGAAAAGGACAAAAGAAGTCAAACTCCTTTCATCCTTTTCGTTACTCTTGACGTTGACCAAAATCTGCAATCATCTGCTCCAGCTCCTCACGACTTGGAGTTGTCAACATATAGAGAATATCTCCTTGTAACTCTGCAAAGGCTGCTGGCATGATTTTCTTAGCCTTAAAACCTCCTTGGTATTTAGCTAGTAATTCCTCTTCTGAGTAAACATAATGAGAACTTAAACGCCGAGCAGTCGCCAAGCAATAGAGGGGTTCAAAATATGAACCAGGGAACGGCTCTCCTGCTACGATAGCCGCATAACCTCGGTAGAGGTCAAAAGAGTGGGCATAATTGTAAACATCAATCGTAAAGCCACCTGCAGGACGGTTATTGTACTCAATGGCAATGTAGTCGTCCCCGTCACGGAAGAATTCGATATGGAAGAAACGCTCCTTCATGCCAAATTCTTTGACAACGGCTTCACCATACTTACGCAATTTTGGATCCATATCCTTGAGAACATAATAGGCATTATCCATCTTATAAATCATCAAATCAAGTGGTGTATGGGCATAATCAAAAGTCGTTGAAAAGACGATATTGCCATCCTTGTCCACAAGCCCGTCAAAGGTACAGATTTCGCTAGAAGTGACAAATTTTTCAAAGAAATAAACGGTTGAATGGTCCCATTCTTCCTTGAAGTGATGGATATCATCTTCTGTCTCAAGCTTAAAGGTCGCTGCTGCTCCCACTCCATTGTCAGGTTTGGCAATCATTGGTAGTCCGATTTCGTTCACTGCTTTATCCACATCTGCTTCCGTCTTGATAACAGCTCCAGGTACCACAGGGACACCTGCTTTTTTGAAAAGTTTCTTCATTTCAGACTTAAATTTCGTCTTTTTGAGATCCTCTGGTTTGACTCCAAAGACATTGAATTGCTCTCTGAGTGTTGCGTCCAGCTCAAGCCAGTATTCATTGTGGGACTCGATGCGGTCGATAGGACCATGCTTGTAGAAAAGAAAGGCAACTGCACGTTTGACTTCGTCTATGTTTTCAAGATTATCTACACGGAAATACTCGGTCAGGCTATTGCGCAAAGGTTCATCAAGTTGTTCGTAAGGCTCCTGACCAATTCCCAAGACTGTGATGCCTTTATTGGCTAGCTCGATGGTAAATTGTTGGAAGTTTTGCGGATAGTAGGGAGAAATAACAAGGTAATTCATAGGCAACTCCTTTTATAGATACAGGTGTCCAAGAAAATAGGGCATTTGTTTACGCCACCATTCCCAGTCGTGGGCGACATCGTGTCCCCATTCAGCAAACCAGGCTGGAATTTGTTTCTGGTCAAAGGCTTCTTTGAGCTTGTAGAAAGATGGTAGACCGTCTTGTTCCCAGGCACCAAGGCCCGTACAAACGACAATCTCCGCCTGACGGTAACGATCGATAAACCATCCGTCGTTTTGATTCCAGATATAATCTACAGGTGAGTTTTGGTAAATAGCATCATCATTGTAGTAATCGCCAACGAAGAAACGTGCGTCGTAAACTCCACTGAGAGCAATCACCTTGGTAAAGACATCTGGATGCTGGAGAAAGAAATTGAGTGCATGATGGGCCCCCATCGAGCAACCTGTCGTCATCATGCCATCAAACCAACCTGTCTTGTGCTTGATAAAAGGAATGGCCTCCTCAATCACATAGCGTTCGTAGGCGCGGTGCATCTCCGCCTGGTCATGACCATTTTTCCAAGTAGCCAGCCAGCTCTCACTGTCAACACTCGATAGGGTAAAGAACTGAACACGACCTTCTTCGATAAAGGAAGCACAGGCGTCAATCATGCCAAAATCATAGTATTCGTTGTGACTACCACCAGATGAAGCAAAAACAACAACTGGAATCCCAGCATGCCCATAACGGTTGAGGTACATTTCACGGTTGAGATTGCCACTCCAGTGGCTGAGGTTTTCAATATGCATTGGCTTTCTCCTTTCCTAACTTACCATTTCTCTGCAAAAAATCGGAGACAGTCTGGCAAATTTTCCGACCAAGGTATTTCACTATGGATAGCACCAGACTGAACTTTCAAGACAAGATTATCCAAGTGTACTCCACCTGCAATCAAATCACGGTAATAACGAAGCGACGAGTCGATATAGGCTTGCTTGATATTGCCAGCCATCAAGGTCTTGTCCGTATCGTCTGCTTCTTCTGTTCCTACATAGATGAAAATGCGCTGTTCAGGCGACAGTTTTTTACGTTCGATGTAGCGGTTAAAGGCTTCTTGGTGGAGCCAGTTGGCAGATGAAAAGACACCTAGACAACCAATTCGGTCTTGGTACTCTAGTCCGATAAACTGGGTAATATTGCCTCCTAGTGACGAACCAATCATAGCCGTATGCTGGCGATCAGCTTTGGTACGATAGGTTTCATCGATAAAAGGCTTGACCACCTCCATGACAAACTCGGCATACTCCACACCCTTACCGCCAAACTGCTGCCCTGGGATAGGAGATTCTTGAAACTTCCAAGCCGCATACTCATTCATCCTCCCCATACCATCATTATCTATGGCAACGACAATCATGCGACTGATGTCAGGATTTCGCTTAATGGCTGGAATAATCTTCCAAGAGTGTCCGATATAAGACTCCTTGCTGTAAAAGACATTTTGCCCATCATGAAAGTAAACAACAGGGTAAAAACGGTCTGTGTCTTTCTCGTAGTCCTTTGGCAGGAGCACACGCACACGACGCTCTTTTCCAGTATAAGGAACCTTGAGTTTATGTTCTTTCATTTTTAAGTAAAAGTAGGAATGATTCATTGTCAGAAAACTCTCTATATTCAAAATTTTATCTTATTATACCATAAAAATAGAAAAAAAGTCAGTAATTGTCCATTTTAAGGATAAATAACTAACTTTTTTCATTTGTTTTTCTGAATTCTTCTGGGTTTTCTGATTAGAGGAGATTGTCAATTAACTCATCGACAGCATCTTTTTCAACCTGGGGTGTGATTTCAGTAATCATAATCCCTGCCACTGCTCGTTCAACTAATCCCTTAACATCCATCCGTTTTTCATACTGCTCTGCATTCTTAATCTTAGGATTGGTCTTAGGACGATCAGGCGCAAAAATAGTACAGCAGTCCTCAAAAGGCTGGATTGAGATTTCAAAGGTATCGATTGCCTGGGCAATATCAATGATTTCCAATTTGTCCATCGTAACCACAGGACGAATGACTGGAGTGCTGGTCACAGCGTTGATAGTCTGCATACTTTCCAAGGTCTGGCTAGCTACTTGACCAAGACTTTCCCCATTGATGATAACTAAACCGTTTCTCACCTCACGAATACGGTCGGTAATGCGCATCATAAAACGACGGGTCAAGGTCATGAGGTAGGCTTCTGGCGCCTTAGCCTTGATCTCCTCTTGAATCTCTGTAAAAGGCACCTCAATAAACTGGATATTGCCCCCAAACTTGGTCAATTTCCGAGTCAAATCGTGGGCTTTCTTGAGGGCACCTGGACTGGTGTAAGGTGGGCTAGCAAAGTGGACGGCTTCAATATCAACCCCTCGTTTAAGGGCTAAATAACCTGCTACAGGTGAGTCAATCCCTCCTGACAACATGAGCATGCCTTTACCAGAACTTCCCACAGGCAATCCTCCTGCTCCACGAAAGGTTTCATAGGAAAGATAGGCAGCCTCCTCACGAATCTCAACCTGAAGATTAATATCTGGATTTTTCATCTGAGCTTGCACGTTTGGAATAGCCTCGAAAACAGCACCACCGAGAGTTTGATTGAGTTCACGACTGTCGAGTTCAAAGTTGTGGTCGCTACGCTTGCTAGTGATTTTAAAGGTCATCCCTTCCTTATAGATTTCCTTCATAATCTCTTGGACAGCAGACTTCAGAACGTCCACTGACTTTTCAATCTTATACACAGGAGAAAAATTTTGAATCCCAAATACTTGTTTGAGCGATTCTGCTACTGCTGTGTAATCTGCTCCATTGAGGTAAGCGTGGGCACGGTCGCGATCTGCGGTTACCTTAACTTGGGGATAGATGGACAAAACGTCCGAAATATTATTACGAAGTTTATTGATGAAACGCATACGATTTTTGTGCTTGGTTGACAATTCTCCATAGCGAATCATAATTTCTGAATACTGCATAAATGCTCCTATCTTACTTTTCTAGTTTGATTGTAAATTAATTTTAACTTGGTCAAGAACTGCTCGACCTGACTCATGTCATTTTCTAAGTCTAGGCTTAGACGCACAGCTGACTGGGCATTATCCTTGTCCACTCCCATGGCTATCAAGGTTCCTGCGGGTTTTCCAGCCTTAGACGAACAAGCAGAGGTTGTAGAAATGAAAATGTCATAGTCTTCAAATGCGTGAACGATAACTTCTCCACGAACACCTTTAATCCCAAAAGTCAGGATATGAGGGGCAAAGTCTTCCTCATCTGAAAAGACGAAAATATCTGAATAGTCAAGAAGGGCTTGGCGAATGACTGCCTTCATCTGCCCCGTCTTGCTAGCAAAGATAGCTAATTTTTCCATAGACAAACGGAGGGCCTTGGCAGTCGCGGCAATCCCTGCCACATTCTCAGTTGTCGAACGATAGTCTCCCTCTTGACCACCTCCAGTTAAAAGAGGCATGATTCTCTTACCAGACTTGATATAGACAAAGCCAACTCCTCGAACACCGTGGAATTTATGACTAGAGAAGGTCGCAAAATCCACTCGGTCAGTCAAATACTTTTCTGTCGGAATCTTAGCTAAAGCTTGAACAGCATCAACATGGAAGGAAATCGTTGGTTTATCTGCTAATAGTTCTGAGATAGCTTGAATAGGTTGAATTGAGCCAATTTCATTGTTAACTGCCATAATAGAAACGAGGGTCGTATCCGATCGAATCAAACTTGCTAGAACCCTAACATCTACAAATCCTTTCTCATCAACTGGGGCAATATCCACCTCAAAACCTTGACTTTTCAGCCAGAGGGCTGACTCCTTGACTGCTGGATGTTCAATAGCTGATACGATGATGTGCATACCAAACTGTGCTTTTTCAAAGGCCACACCCTTGATGACCCAGTTATCCCCTTCTGTTCCACCAGAGCTAAAGAAGATTTCATCACTTTTCTTGCCGATCAAATCTGCAATCTGTTGCCGGGAAGCATCTAAAATTCGTGTTGCCTGGTCTCCCAAACGATGGAGACTAGATGGATTTCCTACAATTTTTGAAGCAACCTGCATATAGGTATCTAGAGCTTCAGGATAAGGCTTAGTTGTCGCCGAATTATCAAAGTAGATCATGTTTTCTCACGCTTTCTAAAATCACTCCTTCTATTGTATCACGAAAAGAGACCTGCGACAAGAAAGGGAATCTTCTCTTTTTTTAAGATTTTTTTAAAGAAATGAGGTATAATAAATCATAATCAAAGGAGAGTATCATGTCTAACTATCGTAGAACTTCTAATAAATCAAAAACTGAACACATCAAAAAGGGATTTACTGTCTTTCAAAAAACGATTGCTACCATCGGTAGTATCCTTGGTCTCATCACCGCTACTATCACCATCATGAACGCCATGGATAATAACAAAAATAACAAAAAAGAACCGACGACAACCCAAACAACTGTTGTCAAGGAAATTCAAAAGGAATCCCCTCAGGAAAATACTACACCTAACAAGGACAACACTTCTACTAAAGAAAATACCCCACAAGAAGAAACTTCCCAATCCAACAAGAAAGAGGAGAAAAAAGAAGAACAGAAAACAACAACTCAGGACTCTTCTACACCTGCTACAAA
Source organism: Streptococcus oralis (assembly GCF_001579175.1). Taxonomy (GTDB): domain Bacteria; phylum Bacillota; class Bacilli; order Lactobacillales; family Streptococcaceae; genus Streptococcus; species Streptococcus oralis_O. Next base: position 477,096 of record NZ_KQ970760.1, on the reverse strand, counting down.
TAAAGAAACAAGCGATAACGGAACACAGTCAAATACGACGAGTTCTGAAACTAAAACGAACCAGTAGCCACTAAAATAGCTTCCCTCCAGATTTGGAAAGAAGCTATTTTTTTATTGTTGCAATACTTTTCGTGGTTTGGTTCCTTCAGCTGGACCGATAACACCGGCCATTTCAAGTTCTTCCATAAGGCGGGTCGCACGGTTAAATCCAACCGACAAACGACGCTGAATCATAGAAGCACTAGCTTTCTGCGTCTTGATAACCAGAGCCTTAGCTTCCTCAAAAAGCGGATCGCCACCAGCTTCACCGTCAGAGAAATCTCCTTCATTATCTGGAACGTCTCCTGGGTCAAAGCTATCATCATAGTCCGCATCAGCCTGAGCCTTGATGAAGTTTACGATGCGTTCGACATCATCATCTGAGATAAAGGATCCTTGCAGACGGACTGGGTGATTTTCATCAATTGGTTTAAAGAGCATGTCTCCTCGACCGAGCAGTTTTTCAGCTCCATTTTCATCCAAGATGGTTCGTGAATCTGTACCTGATGAAACTGCAAAAGCCACACGAGACGGTACATTGGCCTTGATAAGACCAGAGATGACATCAACCGATGGACGTTGCGTTGCGAGAATCATGTGAATCCCTGCCGCACGCGCCTTCTGTCCGAGACGAATGATAGCATCTTCCACTTCCTTGCTGGCCACCATCATAAGGTCAGCCAACTCGTCCACAATGACAACAATCAAAGGCAGGGGTACTTGTTTGTACTCAGATTGGCTATTAAATTCCTCGACCTTAGCATTGTAACCAGCGATATTTCGCACACCAACCTTAGCAAAGAGTTCATAACGGTTTTCCATCTCATCCACGACTTTTTGGAGAGCCTTGCTGGCCTTACGTGGATTGGTCACAACTGGAATCAAGAGGTGAGGAATGTCATTGTACACCGATAACTCAACCATCTTAGGATCGACCATCATAAACTTGACCTGGTCGGGTCTTGCTTTCATCAGAATACTAGCGATAATACCATTAACTGCGACTGATTTCCCTGATCCCGTCGAACCTGCAACAAGTAGGTGGGGCATCTTGGAAAGATCAAAGGTGCGAGCCGTTCCATTGACAGCCTTACCTAGAGGAATTTCGAGGAGATTTTCTGGTTTAGTCTGAGACTGTTCCCAGAGCTCACGGAAAGAAACGGTCGCAATCTCAGAGTTAGGAACCTCAATCCCGACTAAGGATTTACCAGGTATTGGAGCCTCAATCCGAACATCCTTGGCCGCTAGAGCAAGCGCTAAGTCGTCTGCTAGATTGGAAATTCGGTTAACTCGAACACCAACGGCTGGCTTGACTTCATACTTGGTAACAGATGGACCGATTTCAGCCCGTTCCACTGTTACCTTAATCCCAAAGCTAGCAAAGGTTTCTTCTAGTATTTTGATATTTTCTCGGACGATCTTCTTTTCCTTGGATTGGTCTTTGGGTTTATCTGGCGCAAAGAGTTGCAAGCTTGGTAGTTTGTATTCGAGAGCTTCTTTGGTAGAAAAATCAACCTGCACCTCTTCATCCTCAAAGTCTTCTTCCACATCTGGAACTTCTAAGTCAGCTTGAGGAAGGATAATCTCTGGTTCAATCCATTCTTCCTCAGGAATTGGGGGGAGATCGTAGACTGGTACTTCTGATAAGATTTCTCCCGTTTCAGGATCTACAGGAGGAAGCGGTAGCGCATCCTGCTCTTCTTGTTCTCTCTGAATTCTTGCTGCTTCTTCAGCTTCTTGACGTGCCTTTTCTTCTTCTCTCTTGATGAAGCGTTCCTGTTTTCTCTGTTCCTGTTTTTCCATGAATGATCTGAACTGCGCTCCAATAAAGGCTGCAACATCATAAATAGACCAGGGACTAACCAAGAGTGCCCCAACTAGAATCAAGAGAACTCCAATAAAGTACGATCCGATATTGGAGAAAAGAAAGGATATGGGTATATAAAGTCCGACACCAAGCAGGCCTCCACCAGCAAAACTAGTCACCCGAATGCCAGTAAGGTCCGTCATAACTTGAGACAAGGTCCCTTTTAGAACTGCCTGCTCCAAGCCAAATTTCCAGACAAGATAAGCCTCAAAAATTAAGAGTAAGCCAGCGAAGATACAGAGAAATCCTGACAGAAGCCCTTCCTGCTTGCGGATCCATTTAAAAAGAAAAAGATAGATGAGGAGGGCACCAATGGCCACATAGGCCAAACTTCCAACCAACAGTCGAATGAGATTATAAAGGGTGATACCCGCCGCACCAAGCTTGAGGGCTGCAATAATCAACAATAAGGCAATTCCTAAGGAAATCAACATCCTCTGGATAGCCTGTTTTCTTTCAAGTTCTGCTTTAGACGGTCTCCGTCTTGTTTTTGTAGTATTCTTGTTTGCCATTCTTCTATTATAACATATTTCACAGCCATTTCGAATAGAGAAAAAGATTGCACCAAATGGTAACAATCTTTCTATTCTAATACTTTTTATGCTTGTGGTTTGCGTAGAGAACCATAAACCACACCACTTACAATTGCTCCAATCAAGACAAAGACAAGGTAAAGAAGAGCATTTGAAGTAAGGGCGATGACGAAGATGCCTCCGTGTGGTGCCATGAGCTTGATACCTGCAAGACCAACGAGACCACCTGCTACTGCTGATCCAAGAACGAAGCTTGGGATCGCACGAGCTGGGTCAGCGGCACCAAATGGAATTGCTCCCTCGGTGATGAATGACAAGCCCATGATGATGTTGGTCAAACCAGAGTTGCGTTCTTCTTTAGTAAATTTATCTTTGAAAAGAAGGGTTGCCACAAAGATAGCAAGTGGTGGCACCATTCCTCCTGCCATAACTGCTGCCATGGCTACAGAACCACCTGAGGAAACAGTCGCTGCAAGCGTACCTGTCCCAAAGACATAGGCTGCTTTATTGACAGGTCCACCCATGTCAACAGCCATCATACCACCAAGAACGATACCGAGAAGGACAGCTGATCCTCCTCCAAGGCTGCCTAGGAAGTTATTCATAGCAGTGTTGATTTCTGCCATCGGGATGTTAACAGCTAGCATGACAAATCCAGTCAAGATTGTTCCAAAAAGTGGCAAGAGAAGGATTGATTTAGCCCCTTCAAGTGAACGAGGAACTTTAACGTATTTCTTAATAGCAAGAACCAAGGCACCTGCGATAAATCCACCAACAAGGGCACCGAGGAAACCAGATGAGACACCTGCAAGAGTTGAAGTTGCTTCACCACCTGCTGCATAAGGGATTTTACCAAAGGCAAAACCTTCTTTGGCTATTGCACCAGCAACAAAACCTGCTACCAAACCTGGTTTTTCAGCGATAGAGTAGGCAACGTATCCTGCAAAGACAGGGAGCATCAAGCCAAAGGCAGTCCCACCGATTTTCATGAACATGGAAGCTAGCTCATGGTAGGAACCGAGATTGCCAAGACTATCCTGTGGCACACCAAAAGCTCCGTCGATCAAGAAAGCAAGGGCAATCATGATACCACCACCGATAACGAATGGCAACATTTGGGAAACACCACTCATCAAGTGTTTGTAGAAGGCACCACCGATACTTTGTTTTTCATTGCTTGCTGTTGCAGCTTTTGCTCCATTGGCAGCACGATAAACTTCAGCATCTCCTGAAAGAGCCAAGTTGATCAACTCTTCAGTCTTGCGGATACCGTCAGCAACTGGACGATTGATCAATGGTTTGCCATCGAAACGATCCATCTCAACAGCCTTGTCTGCTGCGATGATAACAGCTTTAGCCTTGCGAATGTCCTCTGCAGTCAATTGGTTACCAACACCGCTGGCACCGTTGGTTTCAACCTTAATACCAACACCCATTTCAGCAGCCACTTTTTGAAGAGCTTCTTGGGCCATGTAAGTATGAGCAATCCCTGTCGTACAAGCTGTAACAGCTACGATAAAGTCGCCAGAGTCATTAGCAGGTGTTTGAACAGGTTCCTCAGCTTTTTCTGAAGCTTGGTCAAAAAGTTCGATAACTTGATCAGCTGATGTTACTTGACGAAGTTTGTCAGCAAAACCGTCTTTCATCAAGTATTGAGATAATTCTGCCAAGGCTGCCAAGTGAGTGTCATTGGCACCTTCTGGAGCCGCAATCATGAAGAAAAGGTTCGTAGGTTGCCCATCCAAGCTTTCATAGTCAACACCCTTGTTTGACTTAGCAAAGAGAACCGTCGCTTCTTTGACAGCAGAGTTCTTGCTGTGAGGCATAGCAATTCCGTCACCCAAACCAGTGGAAGTTAGAGCTTCACGCGCCAAGATTCCTTCTTTAAAGGTTTCAAAATCTGTCACATAACCGTGATCTACCAAACTTTTAATCATCTCTTCGATGACAGCTGTTTTTTCAGTTGCCTGCAAATCCAGCAACATAACGTCTTTTCTCAATAGGTCTTGAATTTTCATCGTTTTTCTACCTCAACTTTTTCATATGTTTCTTTAATAAATTCCGCTGTTGCCAAGTCATCTGAGAATGTCGTTGCTGTTCCGCAAGCTACTCCCCATTTGAAGGCTTCTATTGCGTCTTTTGATTTGACAAATTCACCTGTAAATCCAGCCACCATAGAGTCACCAGCTCCTACTGAATTTTTCACTGTTCCCTTGATGGGTTTAGCGAAGTAAGCTCCCTCAGGTGTTACAAGAAGGGCACCATCACCAGCCATAGAGATGATAACATTTTGAGCCCCTTTAGCTAGGAGTTCACGAGCGTATTTCTCAATTTCATCTAAACTTTCAAGTTTCACTCCAAAGATAGCTCCCAGTTCGTGATTGTTTGGCTTTACCAAAAGTGGCTGATAGTCCAAACTATCAATCAAGGTCTGACCTTCAAAGTCACAAACCACTTGCGCACCAGTCTGACGGGTCAAGGCAATCAAATCCTTGTAGATGACATTTCCTAGATTTTTAGCACTTGAACCCGCAAACACAACCGTATCTTCTGCTGTCAGACTAGAAAGAATGGCTTTTAACTCTTCAAGTTGTTCGGGCTCAACAGTAGGACCTGTCCCATTGATTTCAGTTTCTTGGTCGGCTTTAATCTTAACATTGATACGAGTATCTTCAGCTACTTGGACAAAACGAGTTTCGATTTCTTCCTCTGTAAGGGTATCTGTGATAAATTTACCAGTAAAGCCTCCAATAAATCCGGTCGCTGTATTGGGAATACCCAAGCGCTTCAAAACACGACTAACATTGATTCCTTTCCCACCAGCAAACTTATCATCACTGTCCATTCGATTGACACTGCCGACTTGAACTTGGTCCAAGCGAACGATATAGTCAATGGATGGATTGAGTGTGACTGTATAAATCATACTTCAATTACCTCCGTTTTCTCCTTAATAGCCTGTAAGAGCTCATGCCCTTGACTTGTGATAACGATAGCGCGTTTGAGTGGTGCTACCTTGGCAAAACAAGTTTGACCAATCTTTGACGAATCGACCAAGACGTAGGTCTGTTTGGCATTCTCTAAAATAGCACGCTTAACAGCTCCCTCCTCCATATCAGGAGTCGTATAATAACCATCGTCTACACCATTCATCCCGATAAAGGCACGGTCAAAGTGCAATTGGTTAATCTGGTTAAGGGCAACGCCCCCGATACATGCATCTGTTGCCATCTTGACACTTCCTCCAACCATGACAGTTGGAATCTGCTTTTCAACCAACTGAACCGCATGGTGAATGGAGTTGGTCACAACTGTGATCTCCTTATTAACCAATTCCTTGATCAAAAAAGCAGTTGTTGTTCCAGCATCGATAAAGATAACATCTTTTTCCTTGATAAGTGATGCTGCTTTCTGAGCGAGTAATTTCTTTTCTTGAAGGTTTTTGACAGATTTTTCTTGAATGGTTTCTTCTTCCTGCAAGGAGTGGGGCAATTCTGCTCCACCATGCACACGACGAAGCTTATTCTCTGCTTCCAACTCATCCAAATCCCTTCGAACCGTTGATTCTGACGTTTCTAACAAACTAACTAACTTTTCTAAAGAAACTACTTGATGCTGATTAAGTTGCTCTAAAATCAGTTGTTTTCTCTCTGTTTTTAACACCAAAACACCTCCTGTTATCGTTTACACTATTCATTCTAGCACATTCTCTACCAAAGTCAAGCACTTTTTATCATTTTCTTTCAGATTCTATCATTTTTCTTATTTCCAGAATTTTTATTGCAAGATAAGTGGCTTTATGGTAGACTATTTGAGTAAGTATTGGAAGATTACTCAAGAGGCTTAAGAGGCCGTGTTGGAAACGCGGTAGGCGTGTAACAGCGTGCGTGGGTTCGAATCCCATGTCTTCCGTAGAAAAAGAAAAACTGCACCTCAATGCAGTTTTATTTTATTTATCACACCTAAAATATCCATTTGCAAAAATCTACAACTTAACAAGTGAAAGAACACTACTTTAATTGGAGAACGCTTTGCGAATTATATTGATTTTTAGGATACAGCAAAACGTTGTATCCTTTGTTGTATACTTTTTTTGAAAAAGAATGCTAAACAATAAAAAAGACAAAAATAAAAACGTTGTTAAATCAACGTTTTAGAAAGGTTTGCGAAAGAATGCAAAATATCAATGGAGCCGGTGGGAGTCGAACCCACGTCCAAACACCTGCCAACATATTTGTCTACAACCATAGGTTATGTATTGTTTTAACAGTCCCTCGACACATAACTCAAGCCTAGGAACTGCGAGTCTATTAATCTCTTATCAAACCACTAGACATGGCTTGATCGTATCTCGCTAATCATAAGACCTGTCATTGAACACGAGCAATCCAAATCGGGTCACGCCTGCTGGTTTTTAGGCAGCTAGAGCGTAAGAAGTGTTATTTTTTGCAGTTATATTTAACTGAGCGTTTACGTCGCCACACGGGTTGCAAAATATGCCTCATAATGCCTGTCGAATCCGTAACGACCCCAAAAAACAATAAAACCATTATACCTCATCTAAATCAAAAATGCAAAATCAAGCCAATTCTTTAGAAAAGATACGTTTTTAAAGTATCTGATAAAGCTTGATAACCAGCTACACTCAGATGGAGACCATCCGTTGTATAGGCTGATTTAAGTTGTCCTTCTGAATCTGTCAAACTATCATAAATTGGTAGAAAATCTACTTGCATATAGGCGGAGGCTAGAGCCTCATAGGCTTGATTCCATTCCTTGATCTTTTCATTGGTACGAATATATACTGTCTGCTTGTATTCTTCTCCTTCATTGACTGGCAAAATGGAAAGGAGCTTTATTTGTGACAGCGGATATTCTCGGGCAATCGATTGGATTACACGCTCGAGATTATCCAAGGCTTCATTCATGGGAATATCTTTTCCAATATCATTTGTCCCGATTAAGAGAACAATTTGATCGACAGCATCACCATAAAGATGGGCATCCAAATTCTCTAATAAAAGTCCCGTCTGGTAGCCTCGGATACCACGATTAACAATCGTCTTGGCAGTTCCCAACAACTCTTGAAGAGGGTAATACTCCACTATCGAATCACCAATAAAGATGATATCTGGCTCTAGAACAGATACTTGATTCAATTCACGATACTTGGTTTGAATCTTTGCCTGCTCTTTTAAAAGCCAATTTTCTAATAACTGTACTGCCACCTTATCCCTCTTTCTCTAACCACTTTTCTAGAATCTGATACACACCCGCCTGGCTGTTGGCTGGTGCCAGGGCAGTCGCAACTGTCTTGACACTATCATCTGCATTTTCCATAGCATAGGCAATTCCAGCCAGCTCTAACATTTCGATATCGTTTTCGCTATCACCAAAAGCCATGATTTGTTCTGATGTCAAATCCCAGCGCTTGAGTAATTCTTCCAATCCCCAAGCCTTGTGAACCCCAGCCTGCAGGATATCGATACAGCCATAACCGCTAGAAACAGCCCTTACACGACCATCAAAGAGGTCATTGATTTCCTGCAAAACTGAACTAGAACGTTCTTCACCAACAACCATGCTCATCTTTAACACTCCACCGAAGAGGTCTGAGTTTAGCTCATCCACAAAATTTGTCCTTTGGTAAAGTTTTTCAATCATCTCTGGAGTCATAAATTTTTCCAGGTCTGTAAAAACCGTTCCTTCCTTGACAAAACTCCCATTCATACTGGTAACGACGAACTGATCTCGACACTCCCTCCCTTTAAAATGAAGGAGAGCCTTGTCAACCATAGCATCATCCCAAATCTGCGCTTGAATCAGTTCATTGTTTTCAAAAATACGTGCCCCATTGGCAACGACTAGAACTACTCTACTCGCCAAGTGCTCCAGTAATTGCCTCATACGGTGAACTTCATTCCCTGTCGCAATGACAAAACGGATACCTCGTTCATCTAATTGGTCTAAAATCTTTTCTAAACGTGGCAAGTCCAGTTGCCCTCTTGGATCCAGCAAAGTTCCATCCATATCCGTTGCAATCAATTTAATCGTCATCTTGTTTCCTTTAGGGCGAGTACCTACCACTTCAACCCTACATGTTCATTCATTTCTTTATAGGCTGTGTCAATTCGTTCTTTGGTCGCCTCGTCCAACTTGTCACGATGACTGCCTCCCTCAATGAAGTCCTCTAGGATATAGGTCTGATAGAGGAAGAGCGGATAGCCTTCTGGAGAGTAAGTCCCTTTGGGTGTTCGATTGACCCAAGTAGGATGCGCTTTGGCCGTTTCAATCCTAGTCTTGCCATCTTTTTTCTTAATGGTCACATCCATGAGAACACCGCGCTCCGTCCACTTGGCATTTTCCTCATCTTGCATGGTTTCAATGCGTTGGTTTGAGAGGAAATTTCCCATGGAGTAGATGATCAGTTTTTTGTCACCATCTTTTTCAACTGTTTCAGCAGGTTCAACGACGTGAGGATGCCCTCCAAAGATAATATCTGCTCCCCAGTCAATCATCTTATGGTACAGTGTTTTCTGTTCTTCCGTTGGTTCTAGCTGGTACTCAATTCCCATCTGAGGCATGATGACAGTAATATCCGCCTCCTTCTCTGCACGCTCGATTTCTGCCTTCATCTTATCTTCATTCAAATCAGAAAGATAGCGATTATAGTCCTCTTGAGAGATATACTGCTCAATGCCATTAAAGCCATAGGAATAAGCCAAGAGAGCTACCTTGATACCATTGACTTCCTTAATAACAAGTGGAGACTTGTCCCGTGGTTCCTTTGTGTAAACTCCGATAGGTGTCATTCCTGCCTTTTCAATAGCTTGAGCTGTTGAGATCACTCCCTCTATCTGAGAATCTAGGATGTGATTGTGGGCCAAGTCTAGAACTTGATAGCCTGCATCCTTGATCGCATCCATCACCTCACCAGGTGCATTAAAAAGAGGATAACCTGCCAAATAGTGGTCCTTGTTCACCGTTCCTTCAAAGTCACCAATTACCAAGTCCGCTTGTTTGAGCCAAGGCTTGACATACTCAAAATTTTCATGAAAATCATAAGTCCCATCTTCTTTTAGAGCTGTTCGGTAGATAGGGATATGATAAAGAAGATCACCGTTTGCCATGATACGGGCTGTCTTTTCGTCAGAATCATTTTCCTTGAATTGACTAGATTTACTTGTAGAATCAAGAGTTTGACTACTAGGACTCGTTCCCTTGTTGCCTTGTACTGCTCGAACTAACAAGTTCCCCCCCATGGACAAGGCAACTGCAAGCAGTAACACAATAATAAACTGAGCATTGGTCCAGGATTTATAATTCCGAAAGAAACCAATACTTTTCCCCAACAATCCATCAATAGGTCCATGAGACCGTCTATCTTGTCGCTTTTCCATCTTTATTCCCCCTTGCTTTTTGGTGCAAGTCTTTTCTTTTATTATACCACAGACAAAAGAGGAATAGCGTTTATTATATTATTTTTTAGGAACTTCTGCGACTTTCTTTCTCGCCTATTTTGTGTTATCATGTAGAGGTAATGAAAGGAGAGAAAATGTCTGCTATAGAACGTATTACAAAAGCTGCTCATTTGATTGATATGAATGATATTATCCGTGAGGGAAATCCAACTCTGCGCGCTGTTGCTGAGGAGGTGACTTTTCCATTGAGTGATCAAGATATCATCCTTGGCGAAAAAATGATGCAATTCCTCAAACATTCTCAGGATCCTGTTATGGCTGAGAAAATGGGACTCCGTGGTGGTGTTGGCCTTGCTGCTCCTCAGTTAGATATCTCAAAACGTATTATTGCTGTCTTAGTGCCAAATATTGTAGAAGAAGGTGAAACTCCAGAGGAAGCCTACGATTTGCAAGCCATTATGTACAATCCGAAAATCGTATCCCACTCTGTTCAGGATGCTGCCCTTGGCGAAGGAGAAGGTTGCCTATCTGTTGACCGTAACGTACCAGGCTATGTTGTCCGCCATGCCCGTGTCACTGTTGATTACTTTGACAAGGACGGCGAAAAACACCGCATCAAGCTCAAAGGTTACAACTCCATCGTTGTCCAACATGAAATTGATCATATAAATGGAATCATGTTTTACGATCGTATCAATGAAAAAGATCCATTTGCTGTTAAAGATGGTTTACTGATTCTGGAATAAAGAAAATCCCGTTGCAAGACGGGGTTTTGTGTTATAATAGAGGCATGAAAACAAATGATATTGTCTATGGCGTCCATGCAGTTACTGAAGCCCTCCTTGCAAACACTGGAAACAAACTCTACCTCCAAGAAGATCTAAGGGGTAAGAATGTTGAGAAAGTCAAGGAACTGGCTGCTGAGAAAAAAGTCTCCATCTCTTGGACCTCAAAAAAAATCCCTCTCTGAAATGACCGAAGGTGCTGTCCATCAAGGATTTGTCCTTCGAGTTTCTGAATTTGCCTATAGCGAGCTAGATCACATTCTTGCCAAAACGAGTCAAGAAGAAAATCCTTTGTTATTGATTCTGGACGGATTAACTGATCCTCACAACTTAGGTTCTATCTTGAGAACTGCTGACGCGACCAATGTTTCAGGAGTCATTATCCCCAAACACCGCGCTGTCGGTGTAACTCCTGTTGTTTCCAAAACGGCCACTGGGGCTATTGAGCACGTACCGATTGCTCGAGTGACCAACCTCAGTCAAACTTTGGATAAACTCAAGGATGAAGGCTTCTGGACCTTCGGAACGGATATGAATGGTACTCCTTGCCACAAATGGAATACAAAAGGAAAAATCGCCCTCATCATAGGTAATGAAGGAAAAGGCATCTCTAGCAACATCAAAAAACAGGTCGATGAGATGATTACCATCCCCATGAATGGGCATGTTCAAAGCCTCAATGCCAGTGTTGCTGCAGCCATTCTCATGTACGAAGTTTTCCGAAATAGACTAT
>NZ_KQ970760.1:450547-465687 GCF_001579175.1 Streptococcus oralis | reverse complement strand
TCATGTACGAAGTTTTCCGAAATAGACTATAATAAAAAGTTTCCAGTCATCTGATTGGAAACTTTTTATGATTATACTCAATGAAAATCAAAGAGCAAACTAGGAAACTAGCCACAGGCTGTACTTGAGTACGGCAAGGCGAAGCTGACGTGGTTTGAAGAGATTTTCGAAGAGTATTAACTATGTTCGGTGATAAACTTGTAGGCTTCTTGACCTGCGATAGCCCCATCTCCAACTGCTGTTGTCACTTGACGAAGGTCTTTCTGGCGAACATCTCCAACCGCAAAGATACCTTCAAGAGCAGTCTTCATGTGGTTATCTGTTACAATCCACCCTGCCTGATCTTGAATATTCAAATCTTTAGCAAAATCACTAACAGGGTCCAAACCGACATAAATAAAGACACCTCCGAAGGCTTGCTCTGTTACTTGACCTGTTTTCACATTTTCAAATACGACAGATTCTACTCGATTTTCACCTTTAATTTCCTTAACTACAGAGTCCCAGATAAAGTTGACTTTTTCATTTGCAAAGGCACGGTCTTGCAAAACCTTTTGGGCACGAAGTTCATCGCGACGGTGAACAATAGTGACAGTCTTGGCAAAGCGTGTCAAGAAGAGGGCTTCTTCTACCGCTGAATCTCCACCACCGACTACGAGCAAGTCTTGGTCACGGAAGAAAGCTCCATCACAGACTGCACAATAAGAAACACCGCGACTGTTCAGTTCTTCTTCTCCGGGAACTCCTAAGAGACGGTGTTTTGACCCAGTTGCCACGATGACAGTACGTGTTTCGTAAACTTGATCATCAGTGATTACCTTCTTATAGTCACCCTGGTCTTCAATATTCTCAACGTAGCCATAAAGATGCTCCACTCCAAGGTTTTCAAGTGGTTCAAACATCTTTTCAGCCAATTCAGGTCCACTGATGTTGGCATAACCTGGATAGTTTTCAATGTCAGATGTGTTATTCATTTGCCCTCCTGGCAGACCACCTTCAATCAAAGCCACTTTCAGATTGCTGCGAGCAGCATATAAGGCAGCGGTCATTCCCGCAGGTCCAGCACCGATAATAATCGTATCGTACATTTCGATTCCTTCTTTCTTGTTGTAACTATCTTTATTCTAACTCATTCTTGCTAGTCACGCAAGGATTATGCCTTGAAAACCAAGAGCAAACTCATGACGGCAAAGGATAACACCGGAACGACCAAAACTCCAATCATAATCATATCATAGAGATGAGCTTGGCGAGCTTTGGCTGTCTTGTCCACACCAGACATGGCTCTCAATCCAATCCAAATCCCCAGAAAAATCACGACAAGGATGGTCGTTAAGATCAAACTCTCGAAATATAAAGAAAATAAATGCAGTAGCATGATCTCTCTCGTTTCTATCTTTTTTAAAGAGTAAACTCAGCTAGTCCAACTAACTGAGTTTTCCTTTTTCTATTATATCAAATATAAGTCCGTTTGTAACTAGCGAAGAATTCTTTTGTCCGTTCTTCTTTCGGATGATTGATGATTTCATCAGGGGTGCCGGACTCGATGATTTTCCCTTTATCTAGGAATAAAACCTTGTCTGCCACTTGGGCTACAAAAGACATATCGTGACTGACCAAAATCATGGTCTGACCTGACTTGGCAGCATCTGCAATAGACTTTTCTACCTCACCGACCAATTCTGGGTCGAGGGCTGAAGTGGGTTCGTCCAAGAGCAAGACATCTGGTTTCATAGCAAGCGCACGCGCAAGGGCAACCCGTTGCTTCTGTCCACCTGATAAGTGGCGAGGGTAATGGTTTTCACGGTCAGAAAGTCCAACCTTAGCCAACTCTTCCTTGGCGATTTTTGTTGCTTCCTCGTCCGATAATTTTTTAACGACAACCAAACCTTCCTTGACATTGTCAAGAGCTGTTCGGCGTTCAAACAAATTAAACTGTTGGAAAACCATAGATAACTTGCGACGAAGGGTTAGAATCTCTTCTTGGTTAATCTGAGAAAAATCAACTTTAAAATTGTCAATCTGAATCGTTCCACTATCTGGAGTTTCAAGGTAGTTCAAACTACGAAGAAAGGTAGATTTCCCAGCTCCAGATGAACCAATCAAGGCCACTACTTCTCCCTTTTGAATATCCAAGTCCAGATGATCCAAGACAGTCTGTCCTGAAAAGGATTTGCTTAAATTCGAAATCTTAATCATTAACGAAGGTCTCCTTTCACATCTGTAGACACTGTATCAGGTGCAGAAATAGCCATTTTTCTCTCGATGAAACGACCGAGGCTTTCGATTCCGATATTGACTACCCAGTAAACAAGGGCTACGGAGATGAATCGCTCAAAGTAACGATAATCGGCTCCACCCAAAATCTGAGCCTGGGCAAAAACTTCGACAACACCCGCACTAAAAGCTAGAGAAGTTCCCTTGGTCAAACCGATGAGGGAATTGATTAAGGTTGGAGTAGCTACCACCGCTGCATTAGGAATAATGACACGACGATAAACTTGTGCACGGGTCATCCCCAGACTGCGTGCCGCTTCAATCTCACCAGGATTGACAGAAAGGATGGCTGCACGAATGGTTTCGCTGGCATAAGCCGCCTCATTAAAGGCAAAAGCTACAATAGCAAAGGTTGCTGCTGGAATAGCATTGATATTGAAGCTGGTTCCCCATTGTTGATTGAGGGCTTTCAGAGCAAGTGGAATCCCATAGTAGGTCAACATAAGCTGAACCAAAATCGGTGTCCCTTTTAAAAAGCTGACAAAAAAGGCTTGTAAGGGATATAAAATCTTAACACGGTTGATCTTTACAATGGCAAAAACCAAGGCTAGCACCAAACCAAAAATCGCACCGCTAAGAGTCAACATGATAGTTGTGGGAAGTTGTTGGACAATTCTTGGAATCCCATCAAAAACCGAACGCAAGCTAAAGAGCTTACCGTCTGGAATCAGCTGCATCAAGCTCTGGTACCAATCTGATGATAAAAGTGTTGTAACAGTCATAAAAACATCCTCTCCTGATAATGATTCATTCTACCATACTTCTGCTCACAAGCAAATTATTTGCTACGGGTAAAGCAGACTTTGTCTACCTTCTAGTTTATCACACTTTAAAACAGGGAAGCTATATATTTTACCTATCAAAGAGATAGATAAAAACTATTTCAAGCCCAGTTCCCCGTAGGATTTTCTATAGCCGATTTGCTTAACAGCACCATTTTCCACTAAGATTGGGCGTTTTAACAACATGCCATCACTAGCCAGAAGCTTGGCTGCTTCTTGCTTTGACAAGCTTCCCACCTTATCTTTCAGGCCCAGTTCACGGTATTTGATCCCGCTGGTATTGAAAAATTGTTTCACTTCAAAACCGGAAGTTTCTAACCACTTCAAAATCACTTCTTCACTTGGTGTTTCTTCTACGATGTGGACATCTTGGTATTCCAGTCCAAGTTGATCCAATTCATTTTTTGCTTTCTTACAAGTTGAACATTTTGGGTATTCGATAAATTCTAACATCTTCTTTTCTTTCTATTTTTTACTTTCTTGAAATGGTGCCCCTTCATGTTGCAAGAGCCAGGCTTTCTTTTCGACTCCAGATGCATAGCCTGTCAGACGATTGCCTGACCCCAGCACACGATGACAGGGGACGAGGATGGACCAGGGATTACGCCCCACTGCTCCGCCAATAGCTTGGGCAGAATTCACCTGCAAGTCTTGAGCTATTTGTCCGTAAGTTACTGTTTGACCGTAAGGAATAGCCTGTAAGTAAGCCCAGACTCGCTTTTCAAAATCCGTTCCAATAGGAGCCAAAGGTAAGTCAGATAAATCCTGAACACTGCCTTCGAAATAGGTATCTAAATAGGAAATAACTTGCTCTAATACAGGATGGCTAGCAACTTCTTCTATCGTTTCGTCTCCTAATCCCCTCTCAAAATGAGTTTGGTCCTGAACCCAAATCCCAAACAAATATTGCTCATCAGCAACTAAGGACAAGGTTCCAATTGGCGATAAGTAGAGCATTTTTGAATACTTTTTCTGCGTCATTTTTTTAATTTCTGATAGGCCAAGCGTTCTCCATCAACTGGAACTTTTCCTACATGACTAAATCCAAGTTTTTCAAAGATATGCTGCATGGCCTTGTTTTCTACATGCGTATCTGAACGAAAATCTAGATAATCAAAACCTTCAATCAAGCCTTCTAGGAAAGTCTGAGCAACACCTTGTCCTTGGACATCTGCTGCCACAGCGATACGGTGAAAGACCAGATATTCTGATTCTTCCCCATGCCAACTTCCTTCATAAATGGCTTCATAGGCTTCCTCTGGGCTCTTGGTCACAGCAGCATAGGCTAACAGTTCTCCCTCTTCCAAGGCCACATAGGCTTGACCAGAGATGATATCATCAATAATGATGTCAGCATTTGGATAGCCATTTTGCCACTGGTCACTACCAGACTTGGCTAAACACTTTTTGGCATCCTCCATCACCTGCATAATCGCATCTACTTCGTTTGGAAAAGCTAAACGAATCTCCATCTTTTCCCCTCATTTCTAACTGTTTTCTCTCATCATAGCATAATTTAAAGCTTTCTACAAGCAGTTGAAACTTGACTTTTGTTTTTTATTATTTTATAATCTAGTTATCGAAACTAGATAAAAAGGAGTTGGAAATGAATTCTAGCTTTTCCTACCCAAAATGGGAAGACATTCCAAACATTGACCTCTATCTGGATCAGGTTTTACTTTATGTCAATCAAGTCTGTGCCCCTATCTCTCCAGATAAAGAAAAGGGCCTGACCGCATCTATGGTCAATAACTATGTCAAACACGGTTACCTGACAAAGCCTGACAAGAAAAAATACCAACGTAAACAGATTGCCCGTTTGATTGCCATCACTACTCTCAAGTCTGTCTTTTCGATCCAAGAAATCGCTCAGACACTGAATAGTCTACAAACTCAAGCAAGCTCAGACCAACTCTACGACGCTTTTGTGGACTACATGAACCATGGGATTGATCCAGAAAATCCTATTATCCAAACCAGCTGTCAAACAGTTAAACTCTATCATCAAACTCTAGACTTAATCCTTATCAAAGAAGAGGAGGAAATCCAATGAATACCAGCTTAAAACTCAGTAAAAAACTCAGTTTTGGAGAAGAAATCGCCAATAGTGTGACCCATGCTGTGGGTGCCGTTATCATGCTCATCTTGCTCCCTATTTCATCCACCTATAGTTATGAAGCACATGGATTTTTATCATCTTTTGGTGTTTCTATCTTTGTTATCAGTCTATTTCTCATGTTCCTCTCGTCAACCATTTACCACTCTATGGCCTATGGTTCGACCCATAAATACGTCTTGCGAATCATCGACCATTCTATGATTTATGTGGCTATCGCAGGCTCTTATACGCCAGTCGTATTGACTTTGATGAATAACTGGTTTGGGTATCTGATCATTGCCATTCAATGGGGAACGACCATCTTTGGCATTCTCTATAAAATCTTTGCTAAAAAGGTTAATGAGAAATTCAGCCTTGCCCTTTATCTGATTATGGGCTGGTTGGTTCTGGCAATCATTCCTGCCATTATCAGTCAAACAACGCCCATCTTTTGGAGTCTCATGGTAACTGGCGGACTCTGTTATACAGTTGGAGCAGGATTTTACGCTAAGAAAAAACCTTATTTCCACATGATCTGGCATCTCTTTATCTTAGCTGCGTCTGCTCTCCAGTACATTGCTATTGTTTATTTCATGTAAAAAAGTTGAGAATCTTTTCTCAACTTTTTTCTTTACACATATTAATAAAATACTGGTGCAAGCTTACATCATCTGTTAACTCTGGATGAAAAGAGGTCACCAGCATATTTTTTTCTTGAGCTGCAACGATTTGGTCGTCTAGGGTTGCTAGGATTTCAACACCCTCTCCAAGACTACTGATAATTGGTCCGCGGATAAAGGTCATTGGAATCTTGCCAACTCCCTTACATTCTGCCTCTGTATAGAAGCTTCCCAGTTGGCGGCCATAGGCATTGCGCTCAACCACTATATCCATGGTTCCAAGATGACTTTCTTCCTGGGAAGTGATTTCCTTAGCCAGCAAAATCAAGCCTGCGCAAGTACCAAAAACGGGAAGACCAGATAAAATGGCTTCTCGGATTGGAACCAGCATCTGCTGGTCACGCAAGAGTTTGCCCATGGTTGTAGATTCCCCACCAGGCAATATCAAACCGGACAAGTCACTCTGATGCTGTTGAAAATCATCTAAATTTCTGATTTGTACACTAACAACACCTAAGTTTTCTAACACTTTTGCATGTTCTTCAAAAGCACCTTGCAAGGCTAGTATTCCGATTTTCATCTATTTTCCTCGCTCAGCCATGAGAATTTGGATTTCATTCTCATTGATACCAACCATGGCTTCCCCTAGATCTTCAGAGATTTGAGCCAGAATTTGAGGATTTTGGTAATTGGTTACGGCTTTGACAATGGCACTTGCTCGTTTAACAGGGTCGCCTGATTTGAAAATACCTGAACCGACAAAGACACCCTCTGCTCCCAATTGCATCATCAGCGCAGCATCTGCTGGCGTTGCAACACCTCCAGCTGCAAAGTTTACAACTGGCAATTTTCCATGTTCATGGACATATTGAACCAATTCAACAGGGACTTGCAAGTCCTTGGCAGCAACATAGAGCTCGTCTTCACGGAGGTTTTGAATGCGGCGAATTTCTTGATTCATCATACGCATATGACGAACGGCTTGAACGATGTCTCCTGTACCTGGTTCTCCTTTTGTACGAATCATGGAAGCTCCTTCAGAGATACGACGCAAGGCTTCACCCAAGTCCTTAGCTCCACAGACAAAAGGAACTTGGAATTCCTTCTTATCCACATGGAAACGGTCGTCAGCTGGAGACAGCACTTCACTCTCATCGATATAGTCAATCTCAATAGCCTCCAAAATCTGAGCCTCTACAAAATGTCCAATTCTGACCTTGGCCATCACTGGAATACTCACTGCTTCTTGGATCTCCTTAATCATCTTTGGATCACTCATACGGGAAACCCCACCAGCTGCACGAATATCAGCTGGAATCCGCTCCAAGGCCATGACAGCTGCCGCACCAGCAGCCTCTGCAATACGAGCCTGTTCAGGGTTCTGAACGTCCATGATAACCCCACCTTTGAGCATCTGTGCCAAGTTTTTATTTAGTTCATAACGATTTTCAGTCATTTCTTAATCCTCATCATTTGTATTGGTAGCTACCATTTTATTTTATGTCAGATTAGAATGAAGTACAAGATAGAAAAACAACAACTGTATGGGGACAGAAACAAGAAAAAACTATCTGACCTTCAGTTAAGGCCAGATAGTTCATCAATTCTTATTTTTCAGCTGTAAGTGCAGCCATTGTGATGTAGTTGTAAGGTTTGTTAAAGTGTGGCAAGAAGAATAGGTCTGTCAAGGCCAACTTATCAATTGTCACATGCTCTTGGATAGCAAGTGAGAACATATGAATTCCCATGCTGATAGCAGAATCACGTGATACCATTTGAGCACCAAGAATTTCGCGACTGTCTTTATCAAAGACAATCTTGATGGCAACTTCATGGTTGTCATGCTTCATAAATTCTGGTTTTTGAAGATCGTTAAAGCCTGTTTCAGTTGCGTTGTAACCAGCAGCTTTAGCTTTTTCAAGAGTCAAACCAGTTGAAACCATGTGAAGACCGTAGATTGAGATACCGTTTGATCCTTGTACACCGATTCCTTCAAGTTCGTGTCCACAAGCGTTGTAAGCACCAACGATACCAGTACGAACAGCGTTTGAAGCAAGCGCGATGTAGCTAGTGTCTTTACGAGCGTTGTCATAAACAGTCGCACAGTCACCTACTGCATAAACACCTGGAATTGATGTTTCTTGTTTCTTGTCTACAAGGAAGGCACCGTTACGGAAGAGTTCAATCTTACCATCAGCAAGAGCTGTGTTTGGACGGAAACCAACTGCAAGAACAACCATATCCACATCAAATGTTTCTTTGTCTGTTACCAAATGTTCAACTTTACCATCACCTTGGATAGCTTTTACTGTTTGACCAAGTGCCAAGCGGATGTTGTTGTCTTCCAAGTTCTTCGCCATCATTTGAGTGAAGTCTTTGTCGTAGTAGCCGTTCAAAACAGTGTCTACGATATCAACAAGAACAACTTCTTTTCCAAGACGTTCGAAAGCTTCAGCAAGTTCAACACCGATATAACCACCACCAACAACTGCGATGCGTTCAAGGTGTTTGCTCTTGTCGGCAAGTTTTTCGATAACTTCTTCTGCGTTTTGGTACAACTTAACAAATTGAACATTTTCAAGTGTTGCTTTGAATTCGCGGTTGCCCTTAACGATTTCAACACCTTCGATTGGAGGCAAGATTGGAGTTGAACCAGTCGCAAAGATCAATTTGTCATAAGACTCTTTATGTTCTTGACCTTCAACTTCTGCTGTCACAACTTTATTGTCATAGTCGATTGAAAGAACAGGTGAGTTCATGTAAACTTTTGCACCCTTAGCTTCCAATTTTTCTTTATCAGAGTAGAACAAGCCTTCAGCTCCGTCGATTTGCTCCCCGATCCAAAGCGCCATTCCACAACCAAGGAATGAAATATTTGAGTTTTGGTCAAATACAACGATTTCATTTTCATGTCCAAAATTGTCCAACATAGTATTGATACATGCTGTACCAGCGTGGTTAGCACCAACTACAACGATTTTACTCATAGAAAATTTCCTACCTTTAATTTAAAATTTACCTTTCTAGTATAACATTTACTGTTAGCGTTTACAAGGTATTTGCTTAGAATTCTCTTATTTTAAGCAATTTTAAGTTTTATTATATTATTTTTTTGAGTTTCTATCTTTTTTTATATTTTTTGAGCATATTTCTTGACTTTTTGTTAAAATTTATTTATGAAAACGCTGACTTTATGTTATGCTTGAAACATGGAAATAAAATGTAAGGGGTTCAATTCTCGTAAATTTAACCTAGCTTGAATATTTCCTTTGAAGAAGAAAGGAGTTGGTAGCTTGCCTCTTCGTTCACGTTCTGAACGACTAATGGGAACAACTATCACGATTTCATTAGTAGATGAACAGGCAGATTGCCTGCTTCAAGGAGCCTTTGATTTACTCAGAGAGCTCGAGTACCGCTTCAACGCCAACAGTCAAGAATCCGAATTGATGGAGATCAATCACCAGGCTGGAATTGCTCCGGTCAAGGTCCATCCTGACTTATTTGAACTGATTTCTCTTGGACTTGAGCATAGCCTAGCTCCATCTAGCCATCTAAACATCAGCATTGGCCCCTTGATTCAAATCTGGCGAATCGGTTTTTCAGATGCTCGACTCCCCGAACTAAACGAAATCGAAGCTGTCTTGCCTCTAGTTGACCCGCATTTTATCAAGTTAGATCCCGCTAGCTCTACTGTATTTTTAGAGAAAAAGGGAATGAAGCTTGATTTAGGTTGCTTAGCTAAAGGCTATAGTGCAGATAAGGTTGCTCAGTATTTAAAAGTACACGGAGTCACTTCTGCCTTGATCAATCTCGGAGGAAATATCCTCACCATCGGGAACAATCAAGCCAGAGAAGGGAAAGACTGGCAAATCGGTATTCAAGATCCGCGAAATCCTCGTGGCAATCATCTCCTAACCATTCCTGTTTCTAATAAATCCGTCGTCACTTCTGGTATCTATGAACGGCACCTGACAATAGACGGAGAAGACTATCACCATATTTTTGATAGCGAGACAGGATTCCCTGTCGAAACAGAGCTCGCTAGTCTAACGATTATCTCAGATAAATCCGTCGATGGTGAGATTTGGACAACCCGCCTTTTCGGAGAACGTAGCGCTTCTATCCTCTGGCAAGTCGAAAGTTTAGATGGCATCGAAGCCATCCTCATCGACAAAGAGGGACGCCTTGCTTGTTCTTCAGGCCTTCAAAATTGTATTATGTAAAAAGAGAAAGGAAATCTCATGCTAAAACTTATTGCCATTGTTGGAACGAACTCTAAACGTTCTACAAACCGCCAATTGCTCCAATACATGCAAAAACACTTTGCTGATAAAGCTGAAATTGAACTCGTTGAAATCAAGGACATTCCTGTTTTCAACAAACCAGCAGATAAACTTCTTCCTGCTGAAATTCTTGAAATTGCTGCTAAAATTGAAGCATCTGATGGTGTCATCATCGGCACCCCTGAGTACGACCACTCAATCCCTGCAGTTTTGATGAGCGCTCTTGCTTGGCTATCTTATGGTATCTACCCACTTTTGAACAAACCAATCATGATCACTGGTGCTTCCTACGGTACACTTGGTTCATCTCGTGCCCAATTGCAACTTCGTCAAATCTTGAACGCTCCTGAAATCAAGGCAAATGTTCTACCAGATGAATTCTTGCTTTCACTCTCTCTTCAAGCATTTAACCCAAGTGGCGACTTGGTTGACCTTGACGTCATCAAGAAATTGGATGCCATCTTTGATGACTTCCGTATCTTCGTGAAGATTACTGAAAAATTGCGCAATGCACAAGAATTGCTTCGCAAAGATGCAGAAGAATTTGACTGGGAAAATTTGTAAGATAGGAGACCGAAAGAATGAAATTTGTTGGACTTGTTGGATCAAACTACGATCAATCATATAACCGCAAACTCTTGGAATTTATCCGTCGCAATTTCAAATTCAAATTTGAATTAGAAGTTCTCGAAATTGACGAAGTTCCAATGTTTAACCAAGACGAAAAATGGGACGAAAGTTTCCAATTGCGATTCTTGTACAACAAGATTACACGTGCTGATGGTGTCATTATCGCCACTCCTGAGCACAACCACACTATCTCAGCTTCACTCAAATCTGTACTCGAATGGCTTTCATACGAAGTGCATCCATTTGAAAACAAGCCTGTTATGATTGTGGGTGCATCATACTATGACCAAGGAACATCACGTGCCCAAGTTCACCTTCGTAAAATCCTTGATGCTCCAGGTGTCAATGCCTACACACTTCCAGGAAATGAGTTCCTTCTTGGTAAAGCCAAAGAAGCTTTTGATAACAATGGAAACATCACCAACGAAGGCACTGTTAAATTCCTTGAAACTTGCTTAGATAACTTTGTAAAATACGTAGGAGTCGTTTCGAAATTGAAAAAACCAAAACCAATCGAACCAGAAGACTTGGATTGTGGAAAACCAATTGCTACAACTATCACAGAAGTTGATCCTGACGATCCAGAATGGGTAGAAAAAGTTGCAGCAATCACTGGAGCTGTTTCTGGTGATACCTATGTCAAATTGGACCACGGTATCCTGACCGTTAACCAAATCGATATGTTCTTGAAAGCTATGCCATTTGAATTGACATACGCTGACGACAACAACCAATTCCTCTACTACAACAACGCTCACCAAGATCCAGACACTATGTTCGCTAAACGTGTACCACCTCAATCAGGTAGCCGTATGTCGACTGTCCATGGTTCTCTTCCACCAGCACGTATGAAGAATGTAGAGTGGGTTATCGGAACACTTCGCAACGGAAACCAAGAATATGTTCGTACAATCGTTCCAGGTTCCCCTGCAGGTGTTATCAACACTCACAACTACCAAGCTATGTACTATCCTGACGGATCATACGCTGGTATCAATGAAATCGTCTTTAACTTCCAACCATGGCTTGACTGGTACCTAAAAGAAACGGGTCAACGTTTGGTGGGTGGTAGCGGACCTTTTGCTCCTGCTGCCGGAGGTCATGGAGACGCAGATGCTACTTCTGGCGCTTCTGATTCAGGGGATGCTGGAGGCCACGGTGGTGACGCTGACGCTACTTCTGGCGCAAGCAACTAAGAAACCAAAAAGGAGCCAAATGGCTCCTTTCAGATTGAAGACAAAGTCCTTAGAAGACACTTTTCTAAGGGCTTTTCTTTTGTAAAGTTGTATCATAAAGGTAAGAAAAGTTGTGAGGTGCTAACTATGTTTCACAAAGAAAAACCAGATTATCATCGCTGCCAATATGGCTTCTATACGATAGACGAATTGATCCCAAGAGATCACTTTCTTCGCCAAGTGGAATCAGAGGTTGATTTTGACTTTATCTATGACTTAGTTGAAGATACCTATAATCCAGATAATGGTCGTCCTTGGCGGACAAGATTTGATTGGCCGGAGCTACATCAGTCTCTCTCAAGGGGAAAAACAGCTCTTGCTGATTGCGCGCAGTCTCATGGAAAAGCCAGAACTGCTTATCTTAGACGAAGCGACCAGCGGTCTGGATCTCTTTGCCCGCGAGCGCCTGCTGGATCAGATTGGTAAGATTACACAGATGAATCAGGCTCCAACCATCCTCTATGTCACCCACCATGTAGAGGAAATCACTGCTGCTATGGATCATGTCCTGCTCCTAAAAGAAGGCCAAATCATAGCCCAAGGTCCTAAAAAAGAAATTTTTCAAAAAGAGGTCATGGACCGCTTCTATCCCCAACCAGTCGAGCTGATTGAGCTAGGAGAAGACCGCTATTTCATCAAGGTGGAGGTCAGGTCCTCATGAAGCAATTTTCTAATACCATCTTCAATCTGGGCTACTTCCTGATTCTGACCATGACTGCGATTGCCTTGCTTTTCCTGTCTGGGCAGATTCTGCTGTCACATACTTACATGCCTTTGAGGATTGCTGAGGGGGTCCAATTCGTCAGTAATCCTTGGTATTTCTACCCTATACTCTTACTCTTTCTCCTCAGCCTCTTTTTAATCCGGCCCCTGTTGGAAAAAGTTCAGACCAAGCATCTTTTTTGGATTCTGTCTTTCATCTTTATAGCAGCAGCGATTTTTCTGATAACGGCCTACGATGGCCGCATCCGAGCTGACGCCAAGCACGTTTTCAATGCAGCGCTAGCCTTTAACCGAGGAGATTACAGCTCGCTGACAATCGTCGGAAGCTACATGTATCGCAATCCCCATCAGCTAGGACTGATGACTCTGGAGCGACTTTATGCTTTTATTTCTCCGACGACTCAGTTTGCCTTTAGCATGAATGTCGTCTGGACTTTACTCAGTCATTTCTTGATTTACAAGATTACTGCCCTGCTCAATGCCAGAGAAATGATCCAAAAATACACGATTCTGCTGACTTTTCTCTTTCTACCACAGCTATTTTTCGTTCTCTTTGTCTACGGTACCATTCCTGGGCTCTTCTTCTGTCTGCTCAGTCTCTATGCTTTTATCAAGCTGGATCAGAAAGGAAACTTACTCTATGCTTTGCTGGGAGCTGCCAGCATCAGTCTGGCCTGCCTCCTGCGCAACAACTACATTATCTTTGCCATTATGCTGATTGGCGTCTACTTCCTGTCCATTTTTTATAAATGGTCTTGGAAGAAACCACTAGTCGTAATTCTGATTTTAGTCGGCACCGTTCTTTCAAACAAGGGTCTGACTGCCTATTATGAGCAGCTGATTGGGGGCAAGATAGGTGTCGGCACACCAAAAATCGCCTACATCACTATGGGCCTGCGGGATAATCCTAATCGGAAGACCTTGGGAGGCTGGCACGATGCCTACAATACCAAGATTCTCAAGCGCAACAATTACGATGAAAATTTGACTACAGAAATGCCCACTCGGGATTTGAAAGATATCCTGATTCACTTCAGCAAGCATCCTGTTTATGCGCTGAAATTCTTCTACGAAAAGGTCAAGTCTACCTGAACTGAGCCGACTTTTCAGTCTATCTGGACTGGGCCTCAGATTGAGCGCCAGCAGTACATGAAGCCAACTATTCTGCGCAGTATTTATGAGGAAAGAAAGGGTTATCAGATTGTTAATTTCCTGCTCTTGACCCTGCTAGCCAGTATCTATCTGCTCTCCTGTTTCTTTATCCTGCATAAATTTTTCGTCGCCGAGGAAAAGCTGACGCCTTTTGACCTCTATCCTTTCATCTTTCTCTTGGGGGGCGGCCTCTTCCACTTCTTCTGGGAAACCAAGAGCCAGTATGTATATATCTATGTCCTCCTTCTCATCCCTTCCGCCGCTCAATCCTTAGTAGACCTGAGCGATTGGTGGAAGAACAAAGGAAAAGGGAAATCAACAGACCAGCTTGAGAAAAACCTATAAAACTTGAACACTTGCTAATAATTTGTTATAATTTTTTAGGAATACTAAGTGAAACAAAGTTAAATTTGTAATTAAAATGTTTTGTATTTTGCGAAGGGAGAATAGCGATTTATGTTTTCAATATTAGGTGCAGTATTATTTGGAGTTATAGCAATTATGACAGTTCTTGTTGCTTGCGGTCTGCCTTTGGGCGAATATACAATGGGTGGTCAACATAAAATCTTACCTAAGAAATTTAGACTTGCGGCAGTCCTTTCAGTAGCTATCCAAATTTTTGCCATGATCATTATTTTGCAAGCTGGAGGTTTGCTTCCCTTGTGGTTTTCTTTTAAGATTACTAAATATATTTGTTTCTTCTTTGCCGCTTACCTATCCTTGAATACGATTATGAACATGATTTCAAAAAGTAAGAAAGAAAAATATGTTATGACTCCGATTTCACTTATAGCTGGAATATGTTTTTGGATAACAGCATTTCAGATGTAGCATGTAAAGTGAGGAACATCTACAGTGCGTCAAATTGGGGTTTGGCAATAACATTTCTATACATGATTACCAATGAGATTATTGTGCTATCATGAATACTGGAGTCGCAAAGACGATGAAACATAAGAATTTGTCTAAATGAATAGAAAAATTTTTAAAGCAGTAAATCGCAATGGTTTACTGCTTTTTTGCTTATTTTGAGAAGTCATAACCACCCGTCAAAACGGGTGACTTGTACACCGGCTATAAGCCGTTTCCCTTTAGCGACGTCTAAAGACGTTCGCTGAACTTCTTTTAGGTTAATGCTATGATTACTTGACTAATGCCCGTGAAAACGGGATTTTACCTTGTTCTAAAACTGCCATCTGAGAACGCTTTGCCACTTAACTTATCAAAGACAAGGTCATTTTTTCCCAATCTCGTATATATTTAGAAACTATCTTTTCATTTAGGCCCACGGTACTCACATAGTCTCCTCTCGCCCAAAACTTTCGATTGTCATAATATAC
>NZ_KQ970760.1:417283-450472 GCF_001579175.1 Streptococcus oralis | reverse complement strand
CCTCTTGTTTTTCAATCTGAACAGGAGGGGTTGTTTTGAATTGAAATGAATAAGACTTAGCTTTGTGTTATTAGCATTCTTATCACTTCATTTTAATCGTAATCAGCATATCTCCACCAAGCTATTGTTGCGATAAGACCTAGAATACTTACCCCAAATAAACTGGCAATGCTCCCAAAATTCAATAGTGCTTTTCCTGCAATACCACTTGCAAGTGCAGGGATCGCCCATGGAATGTATCTTCCAAAGTTAAGAGCAGAACCAAGTTGAGAAAAAATAATACTAAAAATGATAAATGCCAATGGAGACAAATAGCCCCGGCCTAAACAAGCAAAAAAAGCTACTGGAGTAGAGAGTATGATCGTAAGAGTAGTACAATAACCAAAAGTAAGTATACCTTTGAAAATCACCGTTAAGCTCCCACCCTCAAGCCCAATCAGATTGCCAGCTAATAATCCTAATAAAAGTGCAAAAATTGATAGAATATAGCTCCATAGAGCGATAACGATAAACTTGGATAATACGATTGTATCTCTTTTCATCGGGAGCGCTAATAGGTCTATCATCGTTTTATCAGAATATTCTCTACCAAAAACCCAAGATGCTGTAAATCCAAAAATGAGCAATCCTCCAACAGAAATGACTTGTGATACGGTCATTAGGTACGACGACCAGTCTGTTATCCTCATCATTTCCATTTTTGCAGAAATCAAACCAAGATTTTTGAAATTCTCTGGATATTTCATCATAGTTGCAAACAATCCAACAATAAAAGGAACTAAACAGATAGAACAAGCAGTTACGATGGAAAGTTTTGATTTTATTAACTTTTTCCATTCAATTAAAATACAGGAACTAAGCTTTTTCATTCGAAACACCTCCATTATAGTCATTCAGTATTCTTAAGAAATAACGCTCTAAATCTTCTTTCTCAACAGTCAGTGATTTAGGTGGATAACCTGCATTAACTAGCAATGTAGCAATTTTTTCCGGATATTCCACAGCTTTTGTATCAGTTAATTCTAAGAAATCGATGTTATTTTCTGTGTCTGATTGAATGTTTACATGATAGCCCTGGTTAGATAATACTTCTTTCATAGCCTTATTATTAGAGCCACTTACTAGTAACTTCTTTTCTAAGTACTGCTCTAATTCATTGCTTTCAACTTCTCTTATAATTCTGCCCTCATGTACAATAACTATCCTAGTAGCAATTTTAGATATTTCTTCCAGATTATGACTTGAAATAAGAACAGTTGTGCCTAGATTATTCGCCAATTCCTTTAATAGTTCTCTCACTTCAATAACTCCAAAAGGATCTAATCCATTTGTTGGCTCATCAAGAATTAGAATTTTAGGTTTATGAATAATCGCTTTTGCAATTCCTAAACGCGCAACATTTCCTAAAGAAAGATGCTTCTCCTTTTTATGTTCATATTGCTTTAGTTTTAATTTCTCAATTACCCAGTCAATATTATCTTTATTAACCCCTCTTAATTTACTAACTATTTCTAAATTTTCTCTCACAGTTAAGTCTGGATAAGAATAAGGCGTCTCAATAATATAACCTATTTCGTTTCGAAGTTCTAAATTACTTAGATCTAACTTTCTTCCTTGGATATAACATTCTCCTGATGTAGATTTTATCAATCCTAGCATCATTCTCATCGTCGTTGTTTTCCCTGCACCATTTAGTCCTAAAAAACCTACTATTTCACCAGGTTTTATTGAAAGATTCAAGTTGTCGACAACATTTTTTGTTCCATATCTTTTAGAAAGCTTTGCGGTTCTAATTGCTTCTTTCACCATTACCTATCCTCCTTAGTAATTTGTTCAACAATTCCTTGTATAACGAACTTCAATGCGATATCAAATTGTTCTCCACCGATTTCCTCGATGTGTAATATAGTCATAGCAATCGTTCTAAATAAAGCAGAGACGATTTCTACCGATACATTTTCTTTAATGTTGATTCGAGACACAATTTTTTTAACCATCCTATCGTCTATCAGATGATGATTTGTTATCGCCTCTTTCGGCAATTTTCTTACGAGTAATTCCATTTCATGATTTTTAAATATGGTATACATAAATGAATAGCGAAAACCTTGATAAAAATCATAAAGTAACTCTACCAGACGACTTGTATCTATCTTGGCTTCCATATCTAATTGTTCTGTCAGGCGATTCATAACATCTATTTGATATTCTTCTAAGACCGCAAAAAATAACATTTCTTTTGAGGAATAAAAATTATAAAAAGAACCTTTGGAAATATCTACCATTGCTGCCATCTGGTCAACTGTGGTTTTCTTAACCCCATATCTTTGAAGGCATTCCTTTGCAACTTTATGTAATTTCTTTCTAATTACTTCTTTTTCTTCAGTAGTAAAAGCAGTAGCCATAACTTCCTCCTAAAAACTCTATGACGTTTTTTGGTTTTACAGTCATAGCTTATCATATAAACTGAAAAATGTCAAAAGTCTTATATCTTCTATGTAAGAAAATATAAGATTTTAAATTTACACACACCTCAATTCTCTTCATTTAGACCTAATTATTCGATTTTCACGATTTAAAAAATAAGGATACAGTACTGAAAGCTCCTATTATCTGGCTTTTCTCTCTGTATCCTTATTGTAGCTCAAGTGCCTTCTCTCAATTTCTCAATCATGACCAAGAAAGGCGGATGGTTAATCTGATTGATGGTCTTGTAGAGGGCAACAGTGAAGTCCCGCTGAGGCAGGTAACTAAGATTAGCTGAGCATTGTTCAAGCAAGCTTCTGCCAAACGCTTGCGGTTTACTACTTCATTTAAAACAAAGAGTCTGAGACAAAAAGATTTTGATTTTAGGTATTCCTTATTATAAATTTTTAAAATCGATAGATTAGAGCAAAAAAGTGAACAAGACAGAATTCTGAGTGTCAGATAACTCGTTTTGTTCGCTTTTTATATTGAAGGTTAGACTTTTGTCCCAGACTCTTTTTTATTGAAAAAGAAAAGGGGCTTGTAAATCATCTACAAGCCCCTTTCATTTTATGAGTTAGGATCATCTAAACTACGGCCATGCAAACCTTTTTCACGTTGTACCTGACGTAGTTTTTCTGGTGTGACGTCATTGCCTTCCTCGTCCACAACTTTAATTCCCTCGATGTGGTGACGAACAGAACGACGATAGCCTTCAATATACTCCTCACGAAGTTTAGCTTGTTCCACTTTTTCAGCAGAAGTTAAGCCTTCTGTTTTTTTCTTTTTAGCAAGCTCGTTGATGCGAGCGATTTTTTTCGGATCCATTTCTTCTCCTTTGTGATAAGATACAGTTCGTTTGACTGAGTTTATTTCGTATTGATTTGGTTGAAACGAGCAAGTTTAGCTGCTTTCTTGGTTAATTGCGACAAGATAGCCAAACGATTTTGACGGACAGCCTGATCTTCGGCCATTACCATGGTATTTTCAAAGAAAGCATCAATAATTGGGCTAAGCGCAAAGAGTTGTTCTAATTGCTGGCTTGCAGTTCCTGACAAAACGAGTGATTCTAAGGCTTCTGCCAAGGATTTCTCTTCTTCATTCTCAAAGAGGGCAGGATCAAGAGTATCATATCCTTCTGCTTTTTCAGCCAAGTTGAAAGCACGTGAGAGGGATTCAACAGACGATTTGAAATCTTCTTTCTTGCTTGCTTCAACAAGAGCACTTGCTGCTTCCAGTATATCTGCCACAACAAAGTTCGAACTTGCAAGAACTGCTTCCTTGATATCTTTTGGAATAGAACCCATCATCTTATCAACACGAGCCTTGATAAAGTCCATAACCTCTGCTTTATTTTCATAAGTCAAGCTGTCAAATTTCAAACTGTAAAGGCTATCGATCAACTCATCCATAGCAATGTGCCAACCAAAAGCATCCAAGATACGGACTACACCTTGCGTCGCACGACGAAGGGCATAAGGGTCATTAGAACCTGATGGAATCAAGCCTACTGAGAAGAAACTCAAAATCGTATCCAATTTGTCTGCAATGGCTAGAATGGCTCCCACCTTGCTCTCTGGAAGTTCTCCTTCAGCAGCTGTCGGCATGTAGTGTTCACGAATAGCTGCTGCAACTGCTGGAGTTTCTCCAGCAAGAAGAGCATATTTCTCACCCATAATACCTTGGAGCTCATCAAACTCACCAACCATACCCGTCAACAAGTCAAACTTGTAAATGGCCGCTGCACGAGCTAGATCAACTGTTTCATCCACTGACAAGCCTGCCTTTTCTGCCAAGAGAATAGCAATCTGACCAGTACGAATCATGTGCTCACGAAGAGAACCAATCTTTTCATGGAAGGTGACGTTGTTTAATTTTTCGACAAGATCTGCAATGACCAATTTTTGGTCTTCACGCCAGAAGAATTCTCCGTCTTCCAAACGGGCAACTAAAACTTTTTCGTTACCCTTGATGACATTTTCCAAATGCTCTGCGTTTCCGTTACGAACAGAAATAAAGTTTGGCAAGAGTTTTCCATCTTGATCGCGGACAACGAAGTAGCGTTGGTGTTCCTTCATTGATGTCACCAAAACTTCTTCTGGAACGTCAAGGTATTTAGCATCAAAACTTCCCATGAAGGCAGTTGGGTATTCAACCAAGTTCAAGACTTCGTTCAGCAAGTCAGCATCAATTTCGATGCGTACCCCATGTTCAGCTTCGATTGCCTTGATTTGGTCAACAATCATTTGCTCACGTTCACGTGGATCCGCGATTACAAACTGTTCACGAAGGTCTTCTTCGTAGCTCAATGCTGACTGAATCTTAGTTTCTTGTCCCAAGAAACGATGGCCACGGCTTACACGACCGCCCTTGATATCAAGGAAATCCAAGTCAAACTCTTCTTCATCTAAAAGAACAGTTAAAGTGTGAACAGGGCGGATGTATTCAAAGGTGTTGTTAGCCCAGTGCATGCTGACAGGGAAAGTTAGGGATTTTAAGACATCCACGACACCAGGAACAATGGCTTCAACTGGTTGCCCCACTTCTTCCTTGGTAACATAGACATATTCTTCACCCTTGATTTCACGGAATTCAATATCTTCAACTGTCAAGCCTTTCCCACGGACAAATCCTTGAGCTGCTTTGGTGAAGTTTCCATCACTATCCAAGGCAATTTTCTTTGCTGGTCCCTTGAAATCTTCTGTCAAATCAGATTGCTTGTCTGCAAGACCAGTCACACGAACAGCCAAACGACGTGGTGTTGAGAAGGTTTGAATGGCTTCAAAGGAAAGGCGATTTTCTTTGAGGAAGGCTGCCATTTTTTCACCTAGTTGTTTTTCACTTGGAGTTACTACGTAGGCTGGTAACTCTTCAAGACCGAGTTCTACTAATAAGTTTTTTGTCATGTTTTTTCTCCGAAAAGTATCTTTTTATTTTCCAGTTTGCCTTATGTGATTGGCACGCAAGCAACCAACTTCGTTGTTTCATTGCTAAAATTGGAGCCGAAAGTCTCCAATTTTGCCTAGTATCCTTAGCTTCACTAAGGATACCTTCATCACTGCGGCAACTGGCTCAGGGCTCACTCTGTTCGCCCATTTTCGTAATTTGTCACTCTCTTTATTCTGCGTCTTCTGCTAAGAGTTTAGCTCGTGTTGCTTCATCTAAAAGTGGGTAGCCTAGGCGTTTGCGTTCTGCGACAAAGGTTTTGGCTACGACACGGGCCAAGTTACGGATACGAGCGATATAGCCCGCACGCTCGGTTACAGATACGGCACCGCGCGCGTCCAGCAGGTTAAAGGTATGTGAACATTTGAGAACATAGTCATAGGCAGGGTGAACCAAGCCTTCTTCCAAGGCACGACCAGCTTCCTTTTCAAACTTATCAAAGTTTTCAAGCAACATTTCTTGATCAGAAATTTCAAACGAATATTTTGAGTGCTCGTACTCAGGCTGGATAAAGATTTCTCCGTATTTTACACCATCGGCCCACTCGATATCATAGACAGAATCAACTTCTTGAATGTAAGAAGCCAAGCGTTCCAAACCATAAGTAACTTCCGCAGTCACAGGCCCAGTTGCCAATCCACCAACTTGTTGGAAATAAGTGAACTGAGTGATTTCCATCCCATCAAGCCAAACTTCCCATCCAAGACCAGCTGAACCAGTTGAAGGATTTTCCCAGTTGTCCTCAACGAAACGGATATCGTGCTCCAAAGGATTGATACCCAATTTTTCCAAAGACTCAAGGTAAAGCTCTTGGATATTTGATGGAGAAGGCTTCATGACCACTTGGAATTGGTGGTGTTGGTAGAGGCGGTTAGGGTTTTCCCCGTAACGACCGTCAGCAGGACGACGTGATGGCTCTACATAAGCCGCATTCCATGGCTCAGGTCCGATAGCGCGAAGGAAGGTGTAAGGACTCATGGTTCCCGCACCTTTTTCATTGTCATAAGCCTGCATAAGCATACAACCTTGGTCATTCCAAAATTGTTGCAAAGTCAAAATAATTTCTTGAAATGTTAATTTCTTAGACATTGAATACTCCTTAATAAAAAATGATTTCTTGCGACACGAGTCTACCTCGTCGATTATACGAGGCAAGACGAGTTAGTACTGCGTCTAGCTCAGCACCCTAGCGCTGAGCGTGGGGCAGTCCGACTGTAAGGAGGTCTATGCCACTGACGCAGTGGAAAGTCAATTTTTTAGACATTGTTTACTCCTTTAGTTTATATTATCTTTTTAGCTTTATTCATCAAGCAACCAAGAAAAAGCTGGGTCCTGAAAAATATGACGTTTGGGAACAGTTTGTAAATTCTGATCGCATTCGTCTATTGTACCTAGTTTCAAAGCACAGACTTCTGGTATATTTTCTTGAGCAGTGAAAATTTGACTATGACAGTTCTGACAGTAATAGCGTTGTTTTCCTGGAGATGAACTATAGGTAACCAACTGTTCTTTTCCATGCAATACTAGGTTTTTACTGCTAACTTTGGCATTCACTGTATAGGCAGACGCAGTTGCTTTCCGACAGAATGAGCAGTGGCAAAAAACTATTTCCGACAATTCTTCATCTAAAGTGTAGGTGACTGCTTTACATAAACAAGATCCTTTAATCATTATGCTCCTTTCCACTTAGGTATTAGACGAAATTCAAAAAGAACCGAATTTCAACACCCAAGCCTTGCGACTAGGGGCGTCAGAAACGCGGTTCCACCCTAATTTATTACTTCATTGTTTTTAAAAATACGACAGAAAGTGCCAGTTTCTTACCTTGTTCTACTTGGCTCCCACTACCCCAAGCTCGCTTGAAGAACGCCATAAGACTTTCTTTCCTAGCTAGTATTATAGCAGATTTTCTAGCTAGTGTAAACCAAAAATGAGTCTGAAAACAAAGTTCCAGACTCATTTAATAGTAAAGCTTCAGAAAGTCCTGTTTAAGGATGTCTTTTCGCTTTTGGCTTTTTGCCATGCAGATTTCTCTTGGCTTGTTTCAATGCTGTAATGGCATCTTTGACATCTTCTTGACTCGCTCCTGGATCTTTAAGGAGTTCCTGTGCCTCTTTAAAAGTTAAAAGATAAGCTACTTTTTCTTTCTTATCTGCATAGATAAATCTCGCGTTCTTTTCTTGGAAAAGGCGCTCATCCTTGACCATTTTCTTTAGACTAGAGAAGTCTGTGGCCTTGCCATTTAGTTTACTTTTAGCTGTAGCTAGGGCAATAAGAGATTGGTCAATTTGATCCTGTTTGACTTTAGGATCCACAGCTAGTAAGGCAATTTCTTTGAAGGCACGATCATAAGCTCGACGTACTTTTTCCTTGGCATTAGCATATCGTCCAGTTTTAGTCATTGCATAGTAAGCTTTCATAGCTTCTTTCAAGGCAGCAACATTCGAATCTTTTCCATCCAAAGCCTTACCAGCAGCTTCAAGACTAGCGAGAACGCCATCAATCAATTCTTGCTTCAACTTGCTTGACAAGGCTGACTGTGCCACTTGGAAAGCTCGGTCATAAGCTTTTCTCTTGTCTGCACTACTATTAAAGTAACGAGACGTTTCTACCAGTTCTTTTTGTTGATTTACCACAGCAAGCAAGGCCAACTTAGACACAACAGATAGACGCAAAGCATTATTTCGACCTGGTTGAACGAGCAAGGAAACGAGATCTTCAAGGAGTTCATATCCAGTTGGCAAGGTGACTTGTACAATATAACGACCTGTAGCAACTTTCTTACCAAAGGCGTATTGACCGTATTTTTCAGCAGGAAGAGTGATACTTGTCCCATCTTCTCCTTTCAAAACTACTGTAGTCGTCTTTGGAACTGCTCGATTGAAGGAAACAGACACAGGTGCATATTCTAGGAGATTTGCTAGGAAGGTAATGGTTTGGAAACTATTTTCTTCCGTCAGGTCAAACTCTTGGGCTAAGGCGCTGATAAATTTCAGTTCTGTTCGGTCATAACTGAAAATTTCTGCTGTATAATGACCAAACTGTAAGAAATGAATCGCTTTTGACTTGTCGACATCGACATATTGTCCCTTGCTATTTTTGATTCGATAGACGTATAGGGTATCAATATCTTGGTTTGTTTTCGCATCCTTCAAGGCAATTTTCACTCGACCACTATTTTGATCGCGCACAAGTTCAGCAAGCGAGATATAGTCTACATTCCCTGCATAGTCCTCTACAAGATAGTAAATATTAGCCTTGTCAACATCCTTAGGAAGTGTATAACTACCGTCGGCATTGGCTTTGATTAGATGGGTGTTTTCAAACGCACGCATTCCAGACTGGTCTTTCCCAGTTAGAACCATGGTCCCTTTCTGGTCAAATGGTGTAATATAGAAGACTTTTTCTGAAAGGATACCGCCTTGACCAACATCTTTTGGTTTGCGAGCTACGAATTCTTGATTTCCATCTTTAAAGCGAATATAACCACTTGTGATGACAGGTTTTTGAGTATCAATTTGAATTTTAAAGGTCGTGTATTGTTCTTTAGCTCCTGGAACGTCTGGTGTATAACTGATAACATAGTCATATAAACCATCCGCTACGGTATTGCCATTAAAATCCTGACCTCTCCAAGCAGTATTATCTAGAATATAGCTTTTCAGATTTCTACTGTCTCCATCAAAATAATTCTTACGGAGATCCTTTGCATCGCCCACCCAAATGGGATGTTCATGCTTGGTATCCGTAGCCGCATAAACTGTAGCCCGAAGATTTACAAGATTTCTCAAAGCAACCGTTTTGTATTCAACTAGGTCTTTGTTTCCATCATCGTTTGGAGAAATGGCAATACGGACATTTCCTTTTTCGTCCAACTGAAGAACATGCTTACCTTCAGCATTTTGTTCAATTCCAAGAACGGTAATTCGTCGTCCTTGGCGTTGACCTTGAGAAACTAGAAGGTCATTTTGCAAGGTTGCGAGATAGGTGGCATCATTAGAGTAGTTAACGGCAGGATTTTCCTTGTCTACTTCCGTGTAAAATCCATTTTTCCCTTCTCGAACAAGGTTGTAAATTGGTTTTTCGACAGCGGGGAGATTTTGGAATTCACCTCGGAAGCCCATAAATGCAAGACTCACAATATCCCCATCATCTGCTGGATCTACAAAGCGAACAAAACCTTCAAGGAAATAGCCATTTGGCATTTGTTTGCTGAGTTCAGCAGCAAATTTTCGAGCATCCACTTTAACAGTGACTGTTTGACTGCTGTGGGCTTTGACCGTCACTTCAGGCCAGACTGTCTCCGTTAGTTTTCGAGGTCGAAGGGTGAATTTCCCATCTTGGACTTCGTCTGTATTGGTATTCACTACCATCTTGAGAGTACGGTCAGTATCTGAAATATTGTGTACAGTGACCTTGAAAGTAAATTGATCTCCAACATTTCCTAATGTCACACTTGGATAACCATTTTCACCCGTTACATAGAGGTCTGTTGACACTGCAGCAGCTGTATCCACAATACCAGAACCTTGCTGACGAGGAGAGGTATAAGTGCCTGTATCCTTATTAACATGTGGTTTTGCAGTTGACATGATCAAGGCCTTGACAGTCTCTGATACTTGCTCAGGAGTCAATTCTGGATGGTGTTTTTGAAGGTATTCTTTAACCAAAACTGCAACACCCGTAACGTGAGGAGCCGCCATACTGGTGCCACTAATACTTCCATAGGTATTGTCATTAAAGGATGAGTAGATATTGCCACCAGGAGCTGTTACGTCTGGTTTCAATTGTCCATCAGTAGTCACCCCCCAACTTGAAAAGTCAGATAGCTGATTGGCAACATCAGATGGGCGATTATCCATCTTGTCATTAAAAACAACCTTGTATTTTCCTGATTTCAGGGCTTCACCATACTGTTTAGAAATAAATACTGAAGGAATTTTCTTTGCTTCATCATCAATAGCCATATTGATGTTTGCACCTTCTACATTATTGTAGATCAAAGCACCAACTGCACCGTGTTTTCGTGCATTTTTGATTTTCTCTGAAAAGTTCATGGCTCCACGCTGAATGAGGGCAAGTTTCCCAGTTAAATCCAACTTCGCAAAGTCTTCTTCACGACCTAACCCTGCTTCGACGTATTCATACTCTTTTCCCTTTTCAAAGTCCTTATCTGCCTCAGGTTGATTATAATCAAATTTTCCGTTATGAAGGCCGGCATTTCCCTCTAGACCTTTGACTTCAAAAACCGCTGTTGTCAATGTTTTGTTGTTGACAGAAGCAACTGAAATCGAATCTTCAACAGTGGAAGGATTTCCAACCAAGCCATAGTCTGGATTTTCGGCTAGCGGTTTTGAATAACCATTTCCAAATGTATTGCTATTTCCTGCAGAGATGAGAACAGAAACTCCCTTGGCACGAGCCCGTTTGATAGCATCAACGATATCAGAACCAGCATCCACCATAGAACCAGTGCTAGATCCCAAACTCATATTAATGGCATCCGCTCCTAAGGCAACCGCGTCATCAATCGCTTTGACATAAAGGGCAGAACCAGTTGTTCTCTGACGATCTGAAAAGACACGCATAAACATGACTTGAGCTTCTGGCGCCACACCATATACTTTTTCTCCATTCGGTGCTTCTTTATCAGGATTTCCAGCAGCAATCCCTGTTACGTGCATCCCATGAGAAGTTCTTTCTGCTTCTTTGATCTTATCCGTTCCATCAAAGTAGTCATAGGCATAGACAACCTTATCACTATACCATTTACCGTAGTCGATCCCAGCAGCCTTTTTAGCTGCTTCGATGGCTTCCTTGTTTTTAAATTTTGCTTTTGACGGATCCGAAATTCGAAGAACCTCATGATTCAAATCAAGTCCAGAGTCAATTATGGCAACAACGGTCCCTTTCCCTTTGTAACCAGCCTCCCAAGTTTTTGGTACTGTGATGATATCATTGCTGGAAAGGCTATTGGGTTTTGCAGATTCAGCAGTTCCTTGCGCATTTTCAGCAGTTGGTGTCTCGCCAGCAGGTTTAGAAGCTGTCGTTGCTTGAGCCTCTTTTTTCTCTATAGTAGAGACCTTCTCAGTGGCAGGCGCGGTAGTCGTATCGACTGTTGTTTCTTTTTGGACGACACCTTGGTCTGTTTCTTTTGCAACTGTGCTATCTTTTCCTGGTTCTTGGGCTTCGGCAGTTTTTTCAACAGGAGCATCTTCCTTAGCAAATTGATTGCTAATATCTTCTTTAGAAGCTTCAACTTCCTGTTTCCCTTCAGCTACTGGTGCTATCACATGAGTATTGGATTGGTCAGTCGAAGAGTTTAAGTGTTTATCATCTTTTAGCTCTGTCTTGATTGCCTCAGTTTGAACTTGATTTTCACCAGTATTCTGTTCATTGGCACTGACTTGACTCGCCCCAAAAACCAAAGCAGTCCCCAGTAAGACTGAAGCAAGACCAAATTTGTATTTTCGTAATGAAAAACGTTGTCGTCTATTCATAAACAATCTCCTTTTATTTAAATTATACCTATTATAGCGCAAATAAAAAGAAATATTCACAAAAATCTGAATTGTCACAAAAATGTAATATTTACGTATATATTTTGCTTATTTAATTTTATCATTCGTGTTATTTGTTCTATCAAACCAATATTTTCTAAAATTGTTCCTATATTTCAATCCATAAAATTATTTTATTATACAAACAATTTGGATTTTTAATACATAAAAAGACTAG
Organism: Streptococcus oralis; assembly: GCF_001579175.1. Classification (GTDB taxonomy): domain Bacteria; phylum Bacillota; class Bacilli; order Lactobacillales; family Streptococcaceae; genus Streptococcus; species Streptococcus oralis_O. The sequence goes on along the minus strand of NZ_KQ970760.1, from coordinate 438,322 downwards.
GATTTAAAATTCCTAGTCTTTGTTATTTCGGTATAAATAGATTTTACAAACTAAAAATCCATCTCATCCACACGTGGTGCGCCAGAAGTCACAGAAATACTCTTTAAGATTTCTCGCTCTTCCTTGCTGAGTTCAATCCCAAAACAGTCAAGATTGCTCTGGATGCGAGAGGCTGTTACGGACTTAGGTAGAGGTAAGAAACCTTCTAATAAACTCCAAGCCAAGGCGATTTGAGCCACTGATTTCCCATGCTTAGCAGCAATTTCTTGGACTTCTTTCTTTTCAAACAACTCTCCTTGGCCAAAAGGTCCCCAAGCCTCTAGGAGAATTCCTTTCTCTCTACAGTAGTCAACCACTTCCTCTTGATAAACTCCTGGTGCCAAGCGTACCTGATTGACTGCAGGAACAATTTTTGCTGTTTCAAGCAAAGCATCCAAATGCTTGGGAAGGAAATTACTAACGCCGATAGCACGAATTTTCCCTTCTTGGTACAAATCCTCCATCGCCCTCCAGACATCGGCATTGCGAGTTTTCCATGCCTCATTTTCTCTTAGTGGTTTTGGATTTGGCCAATGGATCAGGTACAAATCTAGATAGTCCAATCCCAATTTTTCCATTGATTGCTCAAAAGCATGTCGAGCTTCTTCATAGCTGTGATTGGTGTTCCAGAGTTTGGTCGTCACAAAGATTTCTTGGCGTGAAACACCGCTATCTCGAATAGCGCGACCAACACTCTCCTCATTTTTATAGATAGCTGCAGTATCGATATGACGATAACCAGCCTTCAAGGCTTCTAAAACAGCTTGGTAGGCTACTTCTCCATTTTCAGCTTTCCAGGTCCCAAATCCTAAAACTGGGATTGAAATTCCGTTATTAAGGGTATAAGATTTCATAGTTTTTCCTTTCTATGTGAAGAAAATCTAAAGAAACAAAACCAGATTAACAGAGGCATGTCTCTTTAGATTTTGAAAATTATTGATCACGGTCATAATACATTTCGTGAGCCTTCAAGCGAGAGTTCAGCATTTCCGGAACGGTCACAAATGTATAACCTTGTTCTTTCAGATATTCAATGATACTTGGTAGGGAATTAACAGAAGGACCATGTATATCATGCATAAGAACGATCGATCCATTACGAACCTGACGCTGAATCTCTGTCAAAATAGCTGCTTCATTCTTACTCTTCCAGTCCAAACTATCCACATCCCACATGATAAAGCTCAAGTCCAGACTGTTACGGATATCATCTGTAATGGCACCATAAGGAGGGCGCATGAGTTTAGAACTCGAACCTAGAACTTGGGTTAACAAATCTTCTGTATCAGTAATTTGTTTTTTAGCATCTTCGAGAGATAGTTGGGAAAGAACAGGATGACTCCAGCTGTGGTTGGCAACCACATGTCCTTCAGACTTCATCCGTTTAAGGATGTCTTCATTTCCGGCGATGTTTTTACCAAGTACAAAGAAGGTCGCCTTTACTTTGTACTTAGCTAATGTATCCAAAGCTTGTGTAGTTGTAGACGGATTTGGACCATCGTCAAAGGTCAAAGCCACAACTTTTTTGTCTTTTTGTGCAAAATAAGCCTGATAGAGTTCAGCATCTTTTTCTAATAGATAAGAGGACTCCAAAACATCAAAGAAACTGGATATCGGTAGAGCAATTTCCTCCAAAGTCTCCCCTGGATTAGCAGGATAAAGGATGATTTGACTATCTTTATAATCAAAGCTCCATGAAGCCAGATCTTGATCTGTAAAGTTTTTTAGGACCTGATCAATTTTTGTCTGGTCAAGTTTCTTATCTTCTAGAGTCGATTTGATTTGACTCAATAGGAGTTCCTTAGCCTTGCTAGCATCTTTGAAAAGCCTACTGAGATCAAAAGTTTTTCCATCTTCTGTCAAGAAAACTTTTCCTAAAGACGTCTTTTCTTTTTCTTCAACCTTTGCTGCAGACAAATCGTAAACTTGCTTACTAATATTACGAGCAAGAACTCCCTTTAGAACCTGATCCAACTGCTCCGTATAATAAAAGACCAAATCCTCTTTATCTTCCAGCTTTTCTTTGATGTCTTGGTTGATTTTTTCTCTAACAGACGCAATGACTTCCTCTCCTTGAAGAGGATAGTAGGCAATCACCTCAGCTTGACCTTTTCGGAAATGGCCTCTCTGACTACCTGAGTTGAATTGTTGGTCCTTTTCGCTTTTTAGCGCTTCAATTTTTTGTTCATAAGATTGCTTTTGTAGCAGCTTATAACCAATAGCACTCCCTAATAGAATCGTAGCGGTTCCTAAAATCCCTACAAAAGCAAGAAGTATACTTCTCTTTTTATCGTGAGACACACGTTTTGCTCTATTTTTTTTCATATTTCCATCATAACAAATCAGGGCTATTATTTCAATGATAAACAAGAATTCTGACTTCTTTTTAGAAAAATAAAAAAGCTTAGAAGTATCTAAGCTTTTCATTTAGAAACGAATCGTTTCACGTGTTTTCTCATATGAGGTCACAAAACGGTTTGTAACTCCTGGTTCTGCAACTTCCAAGGCTTGTGAAATCTTTTCAAATGATGTTTTATAGTCAAAGTCTTTCTCAAAAATTTCAAGCGCTTCATTAAAAGCCTCTTGGATACGTTCATCAAATGAACGGTAACGGTTTGAGTATTGCAAGAGTTGCTCAGTCAAGGTTGCATATTGAACAATATCGTAGGTTTCTGTTTCAAGTGCTTCCATATCATTGGTTGCGACTTCAAGAATTCGTTTAACGGATTCAATATTCACTTGTGGTTGCTCTAACTCTGCCATCAAATCCTCTGTGTTGTGGCTTGCAGTAAAGAAGAGTTTCAAGAAACTTTGAGGAATACCTGGCAAGTTTCTCTTCTCCATGTATCGTTTAATGGTATGCAAACGATTCACATAAACATTTGCTTTTTGACGAGCATTGAGATCAACTTTTTCGATTTGGGCAAGTCGTTCGCTCACAGAGATTTGCTCATCCTCAATATCTTTGAGGTTGCTTTGCAGCATTTCCAACTGTTCTTCAAGAACAGAGAAGGCTTGAGTTGGCTCACCTTGGTCCTCTGTTACCTCTAAGACAGCTGTATCAAGTGCTGCCAATTCTGCTTGAAGGCGACGAACATGGTTTCCATCACTTTCTGGAAGAAGGTATGCTTTGTTCAAACGTTCAAGGTCTTGAACTAGAACTTGGTTGTTTTCTTTCAGGTGATTGAGGTAAGTTGGCAATGTTGAAAGAAGACTTTCAACTACTTTTTGAGCTGCAATTTCGCGAGTGAAGATATCATAAAGTGCATTGATTTCTTCTTGGATGCGATTATTTTCATACTCAGCATTATCCAACTCCAACTGGCGGATGTTTTCTTGATTTTCCTTCAAGGCTTCATACAAAAGTTGGAAACGTGACTCGATATCTGTTTCAGTGAAGTGGAAGTTGGCATCCAACAGCTTGCGATAGCCTTCTTCCAAATCTGACAATTGATCTGGTAGGTCTGTTGTCAATGTTTCAACTAGAACCGGAATACGATCAACGATATGAGTTAAAGCAAGAATATGGTTTTCAGTAGCATCTAGAATAGCCGCAGCTTCAACTGGGTCACCTGATGAGTTCAAGGTAACAAATTGAGAAAATTCTGATTGGATATTTTCCAATTGTTTCTCAATCTCAGGAAGGGCTTTTCCATATTTTTCTGAGTTTTCTGCAACAGTGTGCTGGAGTGTTTCAAACAAGTCCAAAGCGTGCAAGACACGACCACTGTTTTTAGATTCTTGTTTTTCAAGTTCCGAGAGTGCATTGCGAATAGCTGCAATGTCTTCTTCGATCAAGTCGATTTGGCTCTCAATTTGATCAATTTTGTGTGTTGCTTTAAAGAAACGGAAAGAATTGTTGTAGCTTTCAGCTTCAAAGAGATGGTTTTCAATATCAGCAAATGAGTTAAGTGATAAATCGACCCATTTTTGATTCCATTCACGGAAGGTTACCTGACTTTGACCAATCAAGTGCATGTTTTTAACGGCTTCAACCTCATCATTAACTGGAAGGTTGTAGAGTTCTTCTTTTCTTTCTTCAAGGGCCGTTAATCGACTTACATTACGCTTACGTAAAAAGATAACTGCTACATAAGCTAGGATCAAAATGACTGCAATCGCAACCATTAGATAAATTAGTTGTCCATTAGACATATCAAACTCCTTTTATACTAGAAACAATCGTAATGATTATATCATATTTTTTAAACCAAGGGAACTATTTCCCACAATTTTTAGACGTCAAGTGTACTATAAACAGCGTTTTCTTCAATAAATTCGCGACGAGGTTCTACTCGATCCCCCATCAACATATCAAAGATCTTATCTGCTTCGGCAGCATCATCTACCGAAACACGCGCCATCAAGCGATGTTCTGGATCCATGGTTGTTTCCCACAATTGGTGGTCATCCATTTCTCCCAAACCTTTATAACGTTGGATGGTTGGTTTTGAACGCCCTTCACTATGACGTGCTAAGGCTTCTTGGAGTTTAATTTCTTGATCCGCACCTGGCTGGATGTATTCTTTAATCTCACTTCCAACTTTTACTCCGTAAATTGGCGGTTGGGCAATGTAGACATATCCAGCTTCTAGAATTGGCTTCATGTAGCGGTAAATCAGAGTCAGTAAGAGGGTTCGAATGTGGGCTCCATCAACATCGGCATCGGTCATCAAAACGAGTTTTTGGTAACGAGCCTTAGTGACATCAAATTCTGCCCCAAAACCTGTTCCCATGGCTGTGAAAAGGCTCCGAATTTCTTCGTTGGCAAGAATTTTATCCATGCTGGCTTTTTCAACGTTCAAGATCTTACCACGAATTGGCAAGATAGCTTGGAATTCACGGTTACGACCAGATTTAGCTGATCCACCAGCTGAGTCTCCCTCAACGATGAAGAGTTCGGTTTCAGCAGGGTTATTTGAAGAACAGTCTGCTAATTTCCCAGGAAGATTGGAAATTTCCAAGCCAGATTTCTTGCGAGTGACTTCACGCGCACGCTTAGCAGCTACACGAGCCTTGGCAGCCAAAATCCCTTTTTCCACGATGCGCTTGGCAATCTGTGGATTCTCCATGAGGAAATCAGAAAAGGCATCGCTAAAGAGGCGGTTGGTAATCTTAACCACTTCGCTATTTCCCAGTTTGGTCTTGGTTTGTCCTTCAAACTGCGGATTTGGATGCTTGACAGAGATAACAGCAGTCAAACCTTCACGAACATCTTCCCCTGTCAGGTTGTCTTCATTGTCTTTTAGCAGTTTATTCTTGCGGGCATAATCGTTGATAACACGCGTCAGTGCTGTACGGAAACCTTGCTCATGCGTACCACCTTCATGGGTGTGAATGTTATTGGCGAAACTCATGACGTTTTCGTGGTAACCGGTTGTGTACTGCATGGCTACTTCAACTGTGATATCATCCATTTCACCGTCTGTGTAGATTGGTGTATCAAAGATCACATCCTTATTTTCGTTGATATACTCAACGTAGCTAGCAATTCCACCTTCATAGTGATAATGCTTGGTTTGTTCGAGACCTTCACGCTTGTCTGTAATTGAAATTCGAAGTCCTCGGTTCAAAAAGGCTAATTCTTGAACACGTTTGTTTAATTTTTCAAAGTCAAAAGTCGTTGTTTCTGTAAAAATCTCTGGGTCTGGTGTGAAGTGAACTGTAGTTCCTGTTTTATCTGTATCTCCAACGACCTCAAGATCAGCAACAACATGACCACGACGGTATTCTTGGTAATGAATTTTGCCGTTTTTGTGAACATGAACATCTAGTTGCGTTGAAAGAGCGTTTACTACTGATGAACCTACTCCGTGGAGTCCACCTGATACCTTATATCCGCCACCGCCGAATTTTCCTCCAGCGTGAAGAACCGTAAAGACTGTCTCAACAGCAGGACGTCCCGTCTTTTCTTGAATATCAACAGGAATTCCACGACCGTCATCCACAACTGTAATAGAATCATCAGGTTCGATAAAGACTTGGATATGACTAGCAAATCCAGCCAAGGCCTCGTCAATAGAGTTATCAACAATTTCCCAGACTAGGTGGTGAAGACCCTCTTTAGCAGTCGATCCGATATACATACCTGGACGCATACGAACGGCTTCCAGACCTTCTAAAACTTGAATTTGACTGGCATCATAATCCTGTGCCTGTTGGTTTTTGATTTCTTCTGTCATTTTTTTCCTTTTTCTTACATGTCAATTGCTGGTCTTAGTGTTGCAACATTGTCAAAAAGATAGGTATCTAGGTCTGCAGCTTTACCTGCTTCTACGTCAATCTTTCTGTCACCAATGACCAAACCTGATGAGATATGATACTTATCACGTAAATAAATCATGGACTCAGGATCTGGTTTTCGTTTAAATCCAGAACTGGCAGTCACTACTTCAGTGAAGTAGTTGGCTATCCGGGTCTTAGAAAGAAGTTCCAGAACTTGGTCATTTCGATGAGAAACTAAGAAATGGCGTCCACCCTTATCAGAGATGTCTTTGAGTAACTCTGGAATTCCCTCAAACAAAACTGGATGCTCTAGCTCACGTGCTTCATTTTCTTTGTAGTTCTCTAAAAAATCCTCGATATCTGGGGCAAACTTCTCAATGGCAAAAGCTGTCGAAACCTTCAAGGCTTCGTAAACACGGTCGTGTTCTTGCTCAATTCCATATTGGGCCAAGGTTTCTACAAAAGCTGCTGTAGAAGTCTCGTAATTATCCAATAGGGTACCACCTAAATCCCATATGTAGTCGTGATATTTCATACCCTTCATTATACCATTTTTTTATGAAAAAAGCGATGATTTCCTAGATTTTTCCAAGTAAAAAACGAGAGTTTCCCTCTCGTTTTATTGTTGATTTCCAAAGACGTCTCGATAAAGCATGCCGACTCGTAAACTTTCAGCATCTCCTCCCAACTGCGCTACCAATTCATAGGCAAAGGCAAGGGCTGTTGACGGTCCTCGGCTGGTTGTTAGATTGCCATCCACAACCACTGTTTCCTTTTGATAAATCCCGTCAGTAATTTGCTCCTGAACACCGTCATAACAGGTAAAGTGTTTGTCTTTTAAAATACCTGCTTGATGGAGGGCGATTGGGGCTGCGCAGATAGCCGAAATCTTCTTTCCTTCTTGGTTAAAGGCTTGAATCTCAGAAATGAGGGCTTGATTATCCCGTAGATTTGCTGATCCAGGCATGCCACCTGGAAGAACGAGCAGGTCATAGTCGGATAAATCGCCATCAAAGACACGATCGGCTTTCACCTGAATGTCATGTGATCCTGTCACCTGCTCCTCAAATCCTACCATATCACAGGAAATGTTTGCTCGACGCAAGACATCGACTACTGTCAAGGCTTCGATTTCTTCAAAGCCATTTGCTAAGATAACTGCTACTTTTGCCATAGTGACCTCCTCTTATTTGATTTGTTTTAAGATGACTTTTTTTCGTTTGAATGGAATTTTTCCACTCTTTTCTTCAGCAAGATTGGTCTGGTAACTCATAGATAAGAGGAGACCGACTCCGATGAGGTTACTAATAATTGCGGACCCCCCTTGAGAGATGAAAGGTAAAGGTATCCCAGTCAGAGGAAGCAATCCAGTCACTGCGCCAATATTTTCAAAGATATGGAAGAGCAGCATCATGATAAAGCCAGTCGAAATATAGGTATAGAACTGGTTATTTGATCTAAGCGTAATCTTCAACATCCGATAGATAAGAAGTAGGTACAAAGCAATGACAAAGACTGATCCTATGAAGCCAAAATCTTCCGCAATCACTGTGAAAATCATATCACTCTCACGTACTGGAATGAGGAGATTGGACACATTGAAACCTTGACCAAACAAACCTCCACTTCCAATCGCAATTTGCCCTTGCGCCTGTTGGTAAGTTGTTGTTTGCGCGAAGTCAAAGGGATTGAGCCAAGCCAAAATACGGTTAATCTGGTAGGTCGGCATCCCAATCTGGTGCAAGAAAGCACGTCCATCTTTACTGATAAAAATCGCTAGGAAGCCTCCTACTGCAGTCACTCCCGTAACAAAAACTGGAATGATAATCTTCCACGAAACGCCTGAAAGGAGCACCATTCCTGCAAAAATAGCTACAAAGACCAAGGCAGTCCCTAAGTCACTTTGTAGGGCTAAAAGAACCAGCACTGGAATAGTAAAGCCAATCATCCAAATAATCAGCAGGAAATCCAAAGGGATGGTTCGGCGCCACTCCTTGTGCTTTTGAGTGAATTGTACAATGACTCGAGCCAATATCAAGATGTAGGAAATCTTCATGAACTCAGATGGTTGAAAAAGTGTCGTCCCTCCAATTGACACCCAGTTCTTGGCACCTGTTGACGCTACAAGATTTGGGTTGTAGAAAACAAGAGGGAGGACCATCAAAGCTAGCCCTAGACCATAAAGATAGGGAGTCACCTTCCATAAAAACTCGGTATTGAATAACATGACGACAAAGCCAATAACAAGCCCTAAAGCAATCCAAGCGATTTGTTGACCTAGAATTGGAAGTACATTATTTGGATAGTCATGGCTAACTGCAATATAAATAGCCACTACTCCAATCACCAGTAGACAAAATACTGGTAGAAGGAGGCTATAGTCGACTCGAGAGTCGAAGGAACGTTTCATATTTTTTACCTTTTCTCTTTCTTGGATTTTTCTTTCATTCTATTGCGACGAGATTGGAGAAAATCTGCTACTGCAGACCCTAGCTGTTCTCTAGCAAGAACCCGAACTGTTCTTTCTTTTGACAAGGTTTGGGCGATTTGTTTGCCATAGCGCTTGCTGACAACACGACTGTCTAAGATTACAGCAACTGAACCTTGGTCAGGCCGTCTAACAGTACGACCTAAAGCTTGTTTTAGCCGAATAATAGCCATCGGCAATTGATAATCATAGAAGGGATTTTTTCCTTCTCGACGTAGTTCTTGGTTTAATTTTTTGGTTAACGGTTCTTGTGGATTTTGGAAAGGCAATCTCGGAATCACTTGAAGTACAAATGGATGGGTTGAAAAATCAACTCCTTCCCAGAAACTACCTGTTCCAAGCAAGATCTGGCGTTCACCTTTTTCAAAACGTTTTTTCAGTTGGCTTGGTTCCCCATTTTTATACTGAGCTAGATGCGGTTGGTCAAGCAAGTCCGAAACTGCCAGCAACATCTCTTTTGAGGTAAACAAAACCAATAAGGGTTCTTGAAAGGCTTGTAAGCTTCTAATGACAGAAGCCACTTCACTCGCATAGTCAAAAGGCGAAACTTCGGTAACGAGAGGAAAGTCATCAATTAGATAGACTTCTTGTTGCTCCTGCTTTGCTACATCAAGCCTAACAAGTGGAGCATCTGGAAATCCCAGTAAATCTGCTAAGGAAACCCGATTGCTGATTTCAAGAGTGGCAGATACTCCTAGGAGCCTACAATCTTCTGGCAATAAATCTGCTAGTATAAAGCGACCGTTTTTGCTTGAACAAATCAAGACATCCTTGCTCGATTTCTCTGCTGGAGCAAGCCAAAATTCACGGTCCGACGTAAAAAAGTTTGCCATCTCTCTATAATCTGGGAGAGCTAACTCTGAAAAATGTTGGCGCAAGTGTTCGATAGAATCCAACCACTTTCCATTCTTCAGACCTGACTGATAGTGCTCCAGCAAGTAACGACATTCAAAGCCAATACTCTCAAGCAAACGTTTCTGAATCAAATCTTCTTCTGTCTCCAAGGACTTTTCAATTTGAGTAACAAGATCCTCAAGGCGATAAGCCTGCTGGGCTAGATTTTCAAGAGCTAGCAGCATTTTTTGAGCTTCATCCAAGATCACCAAACGGTTGTCGACAAACTCTGGATTGTCCTCCAAACGAGTGACCAGATAGGCATGATTGGTCAAGAGAACGCGACTTATCTTGGCTTTTTCCTGCCCTCGTTTCCAAAAATCTTCTGTAGCAAATAGGCTTTTCTTTGAAAGCTTACCATCGTGGACTAGTTCAGGCAGAAAGTGCTGATAGCGATAAAGTTGCCCGATTTCGTCCAAATCACCAGTCTCTGTCTCCGTTAGCCAGATGAGTAGTTGCATTTTAAAGCGTGTGAAAAGGCGATTAGACTCAGATCGATGGAGAACTCGGTGAAAGGCATCCAGTTTTAAAAAATTTTGAGGACCCTTGAGACTATGGATTTCCAGATGGAAAACCTCTTTTAAACGCTGACCTTCTTCTTGCATGATCTGATTTTGAAGAATTTTAGTCGGGACGCTCACTAGGATTCCAGCTTCACTCTCCAAGTTCAAAGCTGGGAGGAGATAGCCGTATGTCTTACCCAATCCCGTTTGAGCCTGGATAAAAGAAGTCTGGTATTCTTCCAATAAGTGCTCAATCTTCTCCGAAAAATCCAGCTGTTGCGGACGCTCCTCCAACCCCAATAAAGAAATGTTTTTAGCAAAATCTTTGGATAACTTTCGTGGTACTAAGGCTTGACTTTCCTTTCTCAGGAAAAGCCCATGTAGTTCTATCAATTCCGGAGAGGACAGGAGAGATTGTTGCTGATAGACCTCCTCAATCACCAGATAGCTTTCATAGAGAAGGTTATCTGAAAGGTTTAACAAGCTTTCTAAAAGTCCTTTAGGTAGCTCAAAAAGCTTTTGACGCATGTAAAGCAAGAGTTCTGCTGTTGCCTGAGCATCAGACAGGGCAGTGTGGGCTTGTTCCAGTTCAATGTCCAACTCTTGACAAAGGATACCTAGATTGTATTTTTCAAACTGAGGGTATAAAACTTGGGCTAATTCAACTGTATCCACCCGTGGAGTGCGCAATTCATAGCCTTCAAAAAAAAGAAATTCCGCAAGGAGGTTGGCATCAAATTGTACATTGTGCGCAACAAAAATACCGTCCTTAACCAATTCAAAAATTTTTCCAGCCACCTGAGAAAACTCTGGTGCCGCAGCCAAACGTTGATCGGTCAGACCTGTTAATTCTTTGATATGAGAATCCAAGGGTTCATGGGGATTGACATCAGTCGCATACTGATCGACGATTTCGCCATTCTCAATCACCACAATGCCTACTTGAATAATTTTTGCCTTGCTTCCGGTGCTAGTCGCCTCTAAATCAACGACCACATACCGATTATTTCTCGCATTCATCATTAAAAATTATATCAAAAAAAGCATGATTTGACACCCCTCAACTTTGATAACAATCTTGCTTCACTTTCGAGTTCGATTAAAAATCAAGACCTTAAAAGTGAGAATTTCTCGCAAGTTCAGCAGTTGCTTGCCAGTTCTGAGGTATTTGAAAGACTTAACAGAATAGTTACATCAATACAAAAAGACAACCAAGGAATTAGTTGCCTTTTTGGGATATTTTTTTCATTGCTTTCGGAAGTGTCTTGCTAATTTCTGTTGGCAAGACAAGATAGTGTTCTTGAGCTAGTTCTTGGGCAATGGCTGAGTGCAGATGGGTCGCTACTACTACGCGTTCATAGAGATTGACATGTGGAAACTGACCTGCAAAACCTGCAATCATCCCAGCCAAAGTATCTCCCATCCCACCAGTTGCTTGATAGGGGCCTCCAACCTCCAGTTGATAGTATTCAGATTTGCCAGCTTGCCAGATACGAGTCGCTGGACCCTTCTCGACTAGAATCGTTCCTTGAGGAAAAGATGAAAGAGCCCTAGCTGTCGTCTCTGAATTTTGATGGTCAAGAACTATACCAGACAGTCTTTCCCATTCCTTTTGGTGGGGAGTTAGGATGATCTGACTAGATGGGAATGGCAAATGACCTTTTGCTAAGATACCCAAAGCACCACCATCAATAATCAAAATCTGGTCATTTCTGAGCTTATCAAAAACCCGTTTTACAAGTTCTTCTCCGAACGCATCCTCTCGCAAACCCGGACCAAGCAAGACAACTTCTGCCTTTTCCAACTGTTCCTTTAGTAATGCTTTATCCTTTAGAGAAAATGCCATGGCCTCAGGTAAATGGCTGTGCAAAGCCGGAATATTCTCCTTATCCGTGCCAACAGTCACCAAACCAGCCCCACTTTTAACAGCTGCAATGGCTGACATGATGATAGCTCCCCCATAAGGATAGGTCCCTCCCAGCAAGAGCAGACGCCCGTAATCTCCCTTATGGCTGTGACGACAACGTTCAATAATGACTTTTTCTAATAAAGTTTGATCAATCACTTTCATCGATTTTTCCCTCAACTATCCTTTATCTGATTGTTTTAAAACAACTTGATAGACTTTCTTAGTCCACTCTTCTAAGTCTTCTCCATCATAGTCAAGATAATGCACCCTATCTTGTATTTTATTTGGAATAATATTTTCAAATTGGCACTTATTATGAGTTGGAATAATGCAAATATACAACTCACTTAATAAATTAAGCATGTCCTTAATTTTTACAGCATGGTAACCATCAAAAATATAACCAGGAACTTTAATCAAATCTGTATAGATAAAATGAAAACTTACTCCAGGAATAAACTTATCTTGTAATTCTTTCTCTGAAGGAGCTCGACCTAATAAACGCTCCATCGCCAATCGATAACCAGAACTTGTATTTGACCATCCTAACATGACATAGTCAAAATAATCTTTCGGATCAGATGCAGCATTTCGACTATCCAAAACCAACTCCTCAGCATCTCGCCTAAAGGCTTTCACAGCAGATAAGAGCTGACCTGTTTTAAAAATAGAAATCGCTGCATCTATAGTCGTAGTATGGCTACAGTAGTCTGAAGTCACTAGCCTCTTATGTAGGTCATAAGTCGAAGCTACTCTTTTATCTGTAGGGGTAAATGGTGGAAGAAAGGGATGCTGAGAGATGTAATCTAAAATCTCTTTTTTTAAACAAGAATCAGCACACTCGATACTTGTTTGACGTTTATGAAGTTTTTCGTAAGCTATAAATTTAGCAATTTTTTCTAATTCCCACTCTTGAATATTTGGATAATCAATTAGTGCTAAGTAGTATATTCCATCCCATTGTAAACTATATTCTCCATTATAAATTTTTAAAATCATCTAATCACCTCACTCCATTATACTATAAAAGGAGGTTCAAACCTCCTTTTATCTATTTTCCCTTAAATTCCGCAAAGGTCTGTAAGATTTTAGCTGCCACTGCTGGAGAAGGTTCTCCTTTTAGCTCAACCGTTTCATCTGTATATGGACTAAGGCCAGCAAAATCTCCTATCTGAACTGAATAAAGAGACGTTTTAAACAGTTCAATATCGTTTTGGTCATTTCCAAAAGCAATGAAGTTCTCTCCACATAACTTTTCAACAGTTGTCGCCTTATGAGTGTCCAAGGGGTTGACATAAAGGCACTTTTCATGCGCATGATAGGACAGATGAGCCTGCCCCAGTCTTTCTAACTGACCAAGCAGGTCATCAAGCAAATCCTCATGGTCTCCCATATAAACGACTACCTTAATCGGAGTACCCAAGTCCTCGAGTTTCTGGTGACGAGCCACCTTTAGGGGATCCACGCTGGAGATAAATGGAATTTTTTCCACAATCTGACCACTATAGTCAAAGCAATCATCTGCAAAGAAAGGGAGATTATAGGTCTGGCAATAATCCACTAGAGCCTGATAAACTCTAGCATCGAGATTTTTCTCATAGATGACTTTCCCCAGATAATAGGCTACGCCTCCATTCAAACCTATAACCAAACGCTGACTGAGATCGGTACCTAATAAGCCCAAACAATCCCGATATGAGCGAGCTGAGGCAAATACAACCTCATGCCCATAATCGCTAGCCTTTAAAAGAACCTGCTTAATCTCCTCATCTATGGTCATGTAGTCAAAAGATAGCGTTCCATCCAGGTCAAATACGAATTTCATTTTCCTAGTCCTTGTTCAGTGTACGAAGAGCTGCCTGATAAGTTTGCTCCATCAGCATGGTAATGGTCATAGGTCCAACTCCACCAGGTACAGGAGTGATATGACTAGCAATTGGTGCAACAGCATCGTAGTCAACATCTCCACAAAGCTTGCCATTTTCATCTCGGTTCATCCCTACATCAATGACAACTGCACCTGGTTTGACAAAGTCAGCAGTCACAAACTTAGCACGACCGATAGCTACGACAAGAATATCTGCTTTCGAAGCAACTGCTGCTAAATCTTGTGTGCGAGAGTGGGTCAAGGTTACAGTTGCATTTTTAGCCAGGAGCAACTGGGCCATTGGTTTCCCAACGATATTTGAACGACCAATTACGACAGCATTTTTACATTCTAACTCAATCCCATACTCATGAAACATCTCCATAATTCCAGCAGGAGTTGAAGGAATCATAACTGGGTGACCAGACCAGAGACGCCCCATATTAAGCGGATGAAAACCATCCACATCCTTTTCAGGGTCAATAGCCAATAAAACTGCCTCTTCATCGATGTGTTTTGGTAAAGGCAACTGAACTAAAATCCCATGCCAAGCTGGATCCTGATTGTAGTTGGCAATCAAGTCTAATAATTCCGCTTGTGTAATAGTTTCAGGAACTCGCACTACTTCACTTCGGAAGCCAGCAGCAAGAGCTGATCGTTCTTTGTTACGAACGTAAACTTGGCTGGCTGGATTGTCCCCAACCAAAATCACCACCAAACCTGGAACTAAACCTGTTTCTTCTTTTAATTTGGAAGTCTTTTCAGCCAACTGTCCTTGTAACTTAGCTGCAAGAGCCTTCCCATCAATAATCTGTGTCATATCACTTCTCTTTTCTGTCAAATATCCTCTATTATATCAAAAAACACCTTGCCATTCTAACACTTCTTGACTAATAGACCTTATAGTTTGAAACTATAATAAAAAGCTCTTGTCGAGCTTTTAGTGCCTATTGATATTAGGTAAATCTGTCATGCTTTCTTTTTAACTTTTGGAGCCGGTAAGACTTCATACATATCCCTGATCAGTCCCGCTAGAAATGACTTATCTTCAAGGTCTTCTAGTAAAATCATCTCTTTGGCTCCTTCATAAGGTCGTTCAAACCTAGTTTGTTCCAATTGATCCATGACCACCTTCACAGGCTTCAGCAACAAACGATTATCATATATTCCACCAATGATTTTCCCACGATAATAAAGGATATACTCACCCATCATTTGACGATAACTTATCTCCTCTAGCTCTGATAGCTGTTCGAGAATAAAATCTAAATATTCTTTACTGGAAGCCATGATGCCTACTCCATTTCTTCTAAAAATGAGGTCTTACAAAACCTTACTCAAAAAATCCTTGGTCCGTTGTTCTTGGGTTTGGTCAAAAATCTCCTCTGGCCTTCCATCTTCGACAACAACCCCATCCGCCATAAAGATAACACGGTCTGCCACCTCGCGGGCAAAGCCCATTTCATGCGTCACAATCACCATAGTCATCCCTGATTTAGCGAGGTCTTGCATAACAGCTAGAACTTCTCCAACCATCTCAGGGTCTAAGGCTGAAGTCGGCTCATCAAAGAGCAAAACATCTGGTTCCATAGCAAGTCCACGTGCAATAGCAATCCGTTGTTGCTGTCCACCTGACAAACTCTGAGGATAGGCCGTTGCCTTATCTGGTAAGCCAACTTTTTCTAACAGTTCCTGTGCTCTTTTCTCTGCAACTTCCTTGCTTTCTCCTTTGGTTTTAATTGGTGACAAAGTGATATTTTCCATCACTGTCATATTGGGAAAGAGGTTGAATTGTTGGAATACCATGCCCATCTTTTCACGCATGGCAAAAAGGTCATTTTTCTTATCCGTAATATCGACTCCTTCAAAGATAACCTTGCCTTTACTTGCTTCTTCTAGAAGATTCATCGAACGAAGGAGAGTTGACTTCCCACTACCTGATGGACCGATAATGACCACTACTTCTCCACGTTTAATCTCAAGATTGATGCCTTTTAAAACTTCATTTTTCCCAAAAGATTTATGTAGTTCTTCAATTTTAATCAAGGTTTCTGTCATTATTTCTTGTCTCCTTGTCCAATGTAATTTTCAAATGCTTTCAACGCCACTGTCAAAACAGAGGTCATAATCAAATAGTAAAAGGCTGCAAATAAAAGGGGAGTCAAGGGTAAATAAGTTGTTGTTGCTACTGTCGTTGCACCATTCCACAACTCCATCACCCCAATCGCAGACAAGAGGGAACTATCCTTGATAATGGTGATAAATTCATTTCCCAATGCTGGCAAAATATTTTTAATTGCCTGTGGTAAAATAACATAACGCATGGCATTTTTCGGACGAATACCGAGAGAATATGCGGCCTCTAACTGCCCTTTAGGAACTGCATTGATCCCTGCACGAACGGTTTCAGACACATAAGCACCACTGTTCATCGAGATAATCAAAATACCTGGAATTAAACGAGAAAGGTCCACACCTAAAATCCCTACTTGAATAGTGGGCGCATCGATATGCATGAGGGCAAAAGCAATCATAATTTGCACCATCATCGGTGTTCCTCGGAAAATCCATACATAAACATTTGCAAACCATACAAGAGGTTTAAACCGTGAACGTTGAGCAAAGGCCAATAAGACACCTAGAATGGTACCGAAAAAGACTACCAGAATTGAAATCACTACCGTGATAAGAGCACCATAATTAAAATAAGGTAAATACTTTGGTAAAAATGAAAAATTCATATAAACTCAGCTTTCTAAATATCAGATTGTATGATTATAACATGTTCTGAATTAAAATTCAATATTTTTCCACTGATTTTCACCAATAATTTTATGCAAAAGAGAAATAGCGAGAAATCTTAGTTTTTTCTAGTCAAGTCCCCGTGGTTTATGGTAAAATAGTAACGATAAGAAATGGAGGAGAATCATAATGGAATCACATTTGGTTAGAATCATCAACCGCCTAGAAGCTATGACAAAAGATGGCGGAAATCTTAAACGTAATTTTGAACGTGAAGGAGTTGTTGTTGCAGAGGTTGCTTACAGCTATGACGAAGAAAATGGATCACTCTTCACCCTTCGCGATGTTGAAGCACGTGAAACCTATACCTTTGATAGCATTGACTTGATTGCAATGGAGATTTACGAACTCCTTTACTAATAGAATAACAGTGGGGAAACCTGACTGATGAACGAGAATCCTTTTTGTCCCTGCAAATAGGATTTTTTCTTACCATCAGTAACAGAGATTTTCTTAGGAACTTTCTCTCCAAATCTCCCTAGCCCAATCTTTTTACTTGCTTTACACCTTAATCATGCTATAATGAGAATATAAAACTTTGACTATTTTTGACCTTTTATCAGGCCAAGGGTAAGAATGAAATGAGGTAGATGTATGCTCTGTCAAAACTGTAAAATTAACGACTCAACAATTCATCTTTATACCAATCTCAATGGACAGCAAAAACAAATTGATCTCTGTCAAAATTGCTATAAAATTATCAAAACGGACCCAAACAATACCCTCTTTAAAGGAATGACTGACCTAAACAATCGTGACTTTGATCCTTTTGGAGACTTTTTCAATGATTTGAACAATTTCAGACCTTCTTCTAATAATGTCCCTCCAACTCAATCAGGTGGAGGATATGGAGGTAATGGTGGCTACGGACCTCAGAATCGCGGACCCATTCAAACACCGCCTCCAAGTCAAGAGAAAGGTCTTCTAGAAGAGTATGGAATCAATGTTACTGAGATTGCCCGTCGAGGAGATATTGACCCTGTTATCGGTCGAGACGAAGAAATAATCCGTGTTATCGAAATCCTCAACCGTCGAACCAAAAACAATCCTGTCCTTATCGGTGAACCAGGTGTTGGTAAAACAGCCGTTGTTGAAGGTCTGGCTCAAAAAATCGTTGATGGTGATGTTCCCCATAAACTCCAAGGCAAGCAAGTCATCCGTTTGGATGTGGTCAGCCTAGTTCAAGGAACAGGTATCCGAGGCCAATTTGAAGAGCGTATGCAAAAGCTCATGGAAGAGATACGCAAACGTGAGGATATCATTCTCTTTATCGACGAAATCCATGAAATTGTTGGTGCAGGGTCAGCTGGCGATGGCAATATGGATGCAGGTAATATCCTCAAACCTGCCCTTGCCCGTGGTGAACTGCAATTGGTCGGTGCTACTACTCTCAATGAATACCGTATCATTGAAAAAGATGCCGCTCTCGAGCGCCGTATGCAGCCTGTCAAGGTAGATGAACCAACTGTCGAAGAAACTATTATCATCCTCAAAGGGGTTCAAAAGAAATACGAAGACTACCATCACGTCAAGTATACTGATATTGCTATCGAAGCAGCTGCAAATCTGTCCAATCGTTACATTCAAGACCGCTTCTTACCTGACAAGGCTATTGACCTTTTGGACGAAGCTGGTTCTAAGATGAATCTGACACTGAACTTTATGGATCCTAAAGTGATTGACCAGCGTTTAATTGAAGCTGAGAATCTCAAGGCACAAGCTACACGAGAGGAAGACTTTGAAAAAGCTGCCTACTTCCGAGATCAAATTGCCAAGTACAAGGAAATGCAGAAAAACAAGGTGACTGACCAGGATACTCCTATCATTAGCGAGAAAACGATTGAACACATCATCGAGCAGAAAACCAATATCCCTGTTGGGGAGCTAAAAGAAAAAGAACAGTCTCAACTCATCCATCTAGCAGAAGACCTAAAAGCCCATGTTATCGGACAAGACGAGGCTGTCGATAAGATTGCCAAAGCCATCCGTCGTAATCGTGTTGGACTTGGTACTCCCAACCGCCCAATCGGAAGTTTCCTCTTTGTCGGACCAACTGGTGTCGGTAAGACAGAACTTTCCAAACAACTAGCCATTGAACTTTTTGGTTCTGCTGATAGCATGATTCGCTTTGATATGAGTGAATACATGGAAAAACATAGTGTAGCTAAATTGGTCGGAGCCCCTCCAGGCTATGTAGGCTATGATGAAGCTGGTCAGTTAACGGAAAAAGTTCGCCGTAATCCCTACTCTCTCATCCTTCTCGATGAAGTGGAAAAAGCTCACCCTGATGTCATGCACATGTTCCTTCAAGTCTTAGACGATGGTCGTCTGACAGATGGGCAAGGACGGACAGTTAGCTTTAAGGATGCCATCATTATCATGACTTCAAATGCTGGGACTGGTAAAGCCGAAGCCAGCGTTGGTTTTGGAGCCGCTCGTGAAGGGCGAACCAACTCTGTCCTCGGTGAACTCGGCAACTTCTTTAGTCCAGAGTTTATGAACCGTTTTGACGGCATCATCGAGTTCAAAGCTCTCAGCAAGGACAACCTTCTCCAAATCGTTGAACTCATGCTAGCAGATGTTAACAAACGCCTCTCCAGCAACAACATTCATTTAGATGTAACGGACAAAGTCAAGGAAAAGTTGGTTGACCTCGGTTATGATCCAAAAATGGGGGCACGCCCACTCCGCCGTACCATTCAAGACCATATCGAGGATGCTATCACAGACTACTACCTTGAAAATCCAAGCGAGAAAGACCTCAAGGCAGTTATGACAAGCAATGGTAAGATTCAAATCAAATCTGCCAAAAAAACTGAAAAAACTGAAGAGATTGCTTCTGAAAAAGAAGAATAAAACGATCTAACAGGTGCAGAAAGTCTAGCAATTTCTGCACCTTTTTTTACTAAAATAACTGTAAATTCTTGACAGCTAGCCCCTCGTCCATTATGATAATAATAAAGATACTAGAGAATGAGGAAAATGCAATGGCAAACCCCACTTTTGGTGAAAAAAAAGAGAATGTAACCTACCAGCACCGCTATGGTGTTTACGCAGTTATTCCTGATCCTGATAAAAAACAAATCGTTTTAGTTCAAGCTCCCAATGGGGCTTGGTTCTTGCCAGGTGGAGAGATTGAAGAGGGAGAAGACCATCAAGAAGCACTGAAGAGAGAACTCATCGAAGAACTCGGTTTTACTGCTGAAATCGGGACCTATTACGGACAAGCTGATGAATATTTCTACTCTCGCCACCGTGACACCTACTACTACAATCCAGCTTATCTCTACGAAGCCACTTCTTTCCAAGAAGTACAAAAACCTTTAGAAGACTTTAATCATATTGCTTGGTTTTCTATTGACGAGGCAATAGAAAAACTCAAACGTGGTAGCCACAAATGGGGAATTGAAGCTTGGAAAATCCAGCATGGAATTGACTAAAATACACGATTTTATCCAAAAAGTGCTATAATAGAGTTAGAAAATCGGAGGAACTATTATGAAGCTTATCAACACGACTAATTCACACTCGCAACTTGTTAAAAGCCAATTAGAAAGCACTGACGCAACGCTTGTTGAAGTCTATTCAGCTGGAAACACAGATGTGATTTTCACTCAAGCTCCGCTTCACTATGAAATCCTCATTTCCAACAAACACCGCGCTATTCGTGAACCAGAAATCGAAACCATCCAAGATTTCTTCATGAAACGCAAAATCGATAAAGATAATATCGATGAAGCTAATATCAAGACGCTTTATTCAGATAAATTGATTGAAATTTCTATTCCTACAAAATAAGAAAGCCAGCCATAAGCTGGTTTTCTTTTGCAAAAAAAGATTGGTAGTTTCTACCAATCTTTTATTTTTATTTCACAGCTTCTTTCAAAGCGTCTACCTTATCCAAACGTTCCCATGGAAGGTCAATATCTGTACGTCCCATGTGTCCATAAGCCGCTGTTTGACGGTAAATTGGACGTTTAAGATCCAGCATTTGGATAATTCCTGCAGGGCGAAGGTCAAAGATTTGACGAGCCGCTTTTTCAAGCTTGCTTTCAGCTACTGTTCCTGTACCAAAGGTATCGATACGGACAGAAACAGGCTGAGCAACACCAATAGCATAGGCCAATTGAACTTCTGCTTTCTTGGCAAGACCTGCTGCCACGATATTTTTAGCAATATAGCGAGCTGCATAAGAGGCTGAACGGTCCACCTTAGTCGCATCTTTACCAGAGAAGGCACCACCACCGTGACGAGAGTAGCCACCATAAGTATCCACGATGATCTTACGACCAGTCAAACCGGAGTCCCCTTG
>NZ_KQ970760.1:416256-417062 GCF_001579175.1 Streptococcus oralis | reverse complement strand
TCAAACCGGAGTCCCCTTGAGGTCCACCGATAACAAAGCGACCAGTCGGATTGATGAAAAATTTTGTTTGCTCATCCAAGTAAGAAGCTGGGATCACCTCTTTAATAACCTTGCTAATCACATCATTGTGAATTTGTTCATTGCTGACATCTGGATCGTGCTGAGTTGAAATCACGACTGTGTCCACGCGCACTGGACGGTCATTTTCATCATACTCAACAGTAACTTGTGATTTAGCATCTGGGCGAAGATAGCTGATTTCACCAGATTTACGAAGTTCTGCCAAACGACGAACCAGTTTATGACTGAGTGAAATTGGCAATGGCATGAGTTCCTCTGTCTCATCTACTGCAAATCCAAACATGAGCCCTTGGTCACCAGCTCCAATCAAGTCCAGTGGATCTTGATCTGCATTCCCACGAACTTCCAAGGCTTCGTTCACACCTTGTGCGATATCTGGTGACTGCTCAACAAGTGAAGGATGAACTCCCACTGTCTCCGCAGAAAAACCATACTCGGTATTGGTATAACCAATCTCTGCAATAGTATCACGAACCACACGGTTAATATCTACATAGGCATTTGTCGAAATTTCACCAAAAACATGGACGGAACCTGTGTAGACAGCTGTCTCAGCAGCAACGTGCGCATCTGGATCCTTTGCTAAAATAGCATCCAAAATCGCATCTGAAATTTGGTCTGCAATCTTATCCGGATGCCCCTCAGATACAGATTCAGACGTGAATAATTTACGTTCTGACATAAAAATGTCCCCCCTTAAAAAATATTGTTATAGAGTTACAAAG
>NZ_KQ970760.1:414778-416059 GCF_001579175.1 Streptococcus oralis | reverse complement strand
TTTTTATTTCTGATGCTAGTAAGGCGCATAGGGTGACCGCCTTATAGCGGCAACCGTAGAATGACGAGCAACTTTAGAGCCGTCATTCTTTGCGAGTTACAAAGTACTGATAAAAAATCCTATCCTCTACGGGTTGCGACTCGAAAGAAAAATAGACCTTTCTACCACCTTATCGGGACTATATAACCTTATCATTATACCACTTTTTACTTTTTTTGCAGTATTTTTGAAAATTCATAAAACGAAGTTAGAAAAAGGAGCTATGCAGCTCCAATTTTATATTTAAAATGTTTGGCGTTTGGCTTTGCGCTCGGCACGGCCACGAGCACGATTTTCAACACGCTTGGTTTTGCGACGTTTTTCATCCACCGCCCATTGAATCTTCTTCTTATAACCTGGTTTGACTTTTTTCTTTTTCTTTTTAACCAAGCCAATCATTTCAATATCAAGCTTATCCTGCTTCTTTTCACGGTTGGCACGACGATCACGGTCGTAAGTATCTTGGAACTCTCCGTCTTTAATCATCTTAGGAATAAACTTGATTCCTAATTTCTCCAACTCACGGATATCCGAGTCATCACTTGGCTGATAAAGAGTAATAGCTGTACCAGGTAGACCATTGCGTCCAGTTCGTCCAACACGGTGTACAAAGAAAGATAAATCCTGCGGAATGGCGTCATTGATGACATGACTAACACCTTCAATGTCAATTCCACGCGCTGCCAAGTCCGTTGCGACAATGTACTCAAAATCAAGATTTTTCACTTGATTCATGATCCGCTTACGCTCACGAGGAGCAATATCCCCATGAATCTTAGCCACCTTCAAGCCTTGAGCTGTTAGGTATGTATGTAATTCATCTGCACGCGTCTTGGTATTAACAAAAATCATGGCTAGATATGGTTGCATGGCTTGCGTCAACTCATAAATCTGAGCATTCTTATCTCGTCCCTTGGTCGAAATCAACCAGTTATCAATGGTATCAGAGATGACTGTTTTTGTTTTGATTTTTTCCATAACAGGATTTGACAAATATTTTTTCAAGAATGGCTGCAACTTCTGTGGAATGGTTGCTGAAAAGACCATGAATTGCAAGTCCTTAGGAAGGCTTCCTGCTATCTTATCAACTGTCTCTAAGAATCCCATATCCAAGGTCATATCGGCTTCATCGACAACAAAGGTCTTAGCCTTATGAATAGCCAGATCACCAGATTTGACCAAGTCATAGATACGACCTGGAGTCCCGATGACAATGTGGGGCTGGTTACTTGCCAATTTATC
>NZ_KQ970760.1:412929-414586 GCF_001579175.1 Streptococcus oralis | reverse complement strand
CCCCACATAATTAACCACACGAACTTCGACATCCGAGTGGGCCGCAATCTGACGTGCTGCTTGGTAGATCTGAGTAGCTAACTCACGACTTGGAGCAGTAATGACCGCCTGCACACTATCACTAGTTTCATCTAATTGCTGGAAAATTGGTAACAAGAAAGTATGAGTCTTTCCAGAACCTGTTTTTGATTCACCAACCAAGTCACGACCTGCCAAGACTATAGAAATTAACTTATCTTGAACCTCTGTAGGAGTCTCAAATTTCAACTCCTCCAAGGCTTCTGCTATATAATTTTTAAATTGAAATTTCGTAAATGACATGCTATCCTCGATTCTATTCATCTAACCATTATACCATATTTTGAACATTTTCAGTAGTTAAGTCCGACTAGCAAAAAATGAAAGGGAACAATCCCTTTCATTTTCTATTTCCAGTTTAAAATGGCATTCAAACCATAATGATCACTGACTTGTGGACCATTCTGCCCATCAAAAACCACATGCAAACTTTCTACTTCTAACTCTTTCGTTGTAAAGACATAGTCAATTCGAAGCGGTTCGGTATTGCCTTTCCAACCATCAATTTCTGGTGGTACTGTATAGCTACCACTTCTCTCCTTGGCAACTTCAAAAGCATCTTGTAACTCTAGAGGACTAGCTAGGATAGCTTGATAACCTTCCTGACCAGCTGGATTATTGAAATCACCTGCTAATATTAGAGGTCTCTTCAAATCTTTCAGTACAGCCTCGAATCGTGCCCATTCTTCCTGAAAACCTTTATCCCACCATGAAAGATGGACGCTTGCAAGAGCGAGTTCCTTGCCTTCAACTTCTGTCTCTACCAAGGCAACACGGCGAGTATGATAGTCTGTTGGATCATCTACATCCGAAACTAAAATTTCTCTGGCTTCAATAGGTGTCTTGGATAAGATAGCTACTCCCTCATGGTAGCGGTCATAACCGATATGGTTATAGGCCCAAGTCCAGTAGTAGTTTTTCCCTTTCTCAGACAATTCTTCAACCAAAAGTCTAACATAGTGGTCTTGGTGAATTGGCTCTGACGCTGGCAAAGCTTGATAGAGGTCATTAACCTCCACCTCAGGAGAAGTGATTTCCTGATTGATTTCTTGGAAACAAATCAAATCATAGTCTTTATCAAGAATATCTTGGAGCAAGAGCTGGAATTTTTCTTCTGCTTCTTTCTCCATCCAACTATGGGTATTGAGTGTTAAAAATTTCATGCTTTTCTCCTAAAACAAGAGGTTGGAAAACAGCTTCCAACCTCAAGTATATTACAATTCTACTTTTGCAACTGCTGTTTTCGCTGCAAGAGAACCAGTTTGTTCTAATTTAACAGATTTAATCGCTTCGGCATTTGTGAAGACAACTACTGTTGAAGTTTCACGATCTGCTGCACGGATAGCATCCAAGTCAGCTGTAACAAGAAGATCACCAGCAGCAACCTTTTGTCCTTCAGCTACGTGAACTGTAAATGGTTTTCCTTCAAGACTTACTGTGTCCAAACCGATGTGAACAAGTACTTCAAGACCTGCTTCAGTCACAAGACCAAGAGCATGTTTAGTTGGGAAGACACTTGATACAGTACCAGAAACTGGAGATACGATATTTCCATTTGCTGGTTCTACTGCAAAACCGT
>NZ_KQ970760.1:406198-412786 GCF_001579175.1 Streptococcus oralis | reverse complement strand
TGCAAAACCGTCACCCATCATTTTTTGAGCAAAAACAGGATCTTTTACTTGTTCCAATTCAATAACTTGACCATCAGCTACTGAATAAACTTCCTCTGTTACACCTTTGTAGTGTACAGTGTTTTGTTGAGCTTCAGTCATTTGGCTTGGAAGAGTTTCAGGAATAATTTCACCTGAGTCAAGAATATCTTGGATATCAGATTTCAATACGTCAGCTTTTGGTCCGTAGATAGCTTGGACACCTTGTCCTTTCATGACAAGACCCATAGCTCCTTCTGCTTTCCATTGTTCCTCAGTACCAACGCGATCTGCATCTTTAACAGTTACACGAAGACGAGTCATACATGCATCCACATCTACGATATTTGCACGACCACCAAGAAGGTTAATGATATTTACGGCTTGAGAAGCTGCTGCAACTTTTGGAGTTCCAGAAGCTGCTTCTTCTGATGCTCCTTCAGCTGTTTCGTAGTTTCCGTTACGTCCTGGGGTTGCGTAGTTGAATTTTTTGATCATGAAGTTGGCAATGAAGTACATGATAACCGCAAAGAGAACAGTTACCCAGATAAAGTTAACGATATCCATACCAATACCAGCATTAATTGCCAATGGTGTACGAGTCAAGAATTCAATTGAACCGAATGAGTGGACACGAAGGTGAACAATATCTGCCATAGCAAAGGCAGCACCTTGAACTACTGAATAAACAAGGTAAAGCGGTGTTGCGATGAACATGAACATATACTCGATAGGTTCAGTAACCCCTGTCAAGAATGTTGCAAGGGCTGTCGCAATCATCATACCCTTGTATTGGTGTTTCTTGTCAGCATCAACATTGCGGTAGATAGCAACGATGACACCCATCAAGATACCAAATGAACCGATCATTTGTCCAACTTTGAAACGAGCTGGATGTACTGTATCTAACAAGTGTTGGTATTGACCAGCATCAGTACCTTTAAGGTTTACAAGGTCTGTTACCCATGCAAGCCAAAGTGGATCTTGACCAAATACTTGGCTACCTTTTGCTGCACCAGTTAAGACTTCATAAGTACCACCAAGAGCTGTGTAGTTCATTGGGATAGTCAACATGTGGTGAAGACCAAATGGCAAGAGCAAACGCTCCAAAGTACCATACAAGAATGGTGCTAGAATTGGTGCAGTTTCTTGAGAGTTTGCAATCCAGATACCAAAGCTATTGATACCTGTTTGAACAAGTGGCCAGAAAATTGAAAGAACAATTGCAGCAATTACTGAACGAACAATAACTACAAATGGTACAAAACGTTTTCCGTTAAAGAATGAAAGTGCATCAGGAAGCTTACGGAAGTTGTAGTATTTGTTAAAGGCAGTTGCCCCTATAAAACCAGAAATAATCCCTACGAAAACACCCATGTTAAGTGCTGGAGCTTCCATAACACTGATAAAGTAATCAGAAACTTTGATTGACCCACCCAATAGTGTTGAAACCATAGCATTTGGATCTTTTAGCATATCGCCAGATACGCCAAAGATTGTACCTGTGATACGGTTGATAAGGATAAAGGCAAGACCAGCAGCAAAAGCACCACCAGCGCGTTCTTTAGCCCAGCTTCCTCCGATAGCAAGGGCGAACAAGATATGAAGGTTAACGATAACTCCCCAACCGATTTGCTCTAGTACACCACCAGTAATTACAAGTGGTGAAAAGTTAGGGTTAATCATCACTAGCGACTTACCGATTGAAATCATCAATCCAGCCGCTGGCATAACAGCGATAACCACCATCAAAGCCTTACCGAATTTTTGCCAAAACTCGAAAGACAAGACATTTTTGAATGTAGCTTTCATCATTCAAATCTCCTTTATTTTATTTTAGGCAAACGTTTTACGAAAACGTTTGCACCAACTTATATACTAATTATACCACTTTTTATTTTTTGTAAAGGCTTTTATAGAAAAATTTTCTCCTTTTTCTTAAATTTTTATACAAAAAAGAGAAGTTCTTTAAAACTTCTCTTTTAAACTGTCTGGATATTTCCACTAAGCTATGCAATTTGCATTGATATCCAATTAAATTTTCAAGAATCGACGCATAGAAATTCCTGATCCGATTGATCCAATGAAGATTCCGATGACAAACAAGAGAACTGTCATCAAAGGAATAAATAGATCTGGCGTAATCATGGATAGGTTTTGACCAACCAAGGATTTATTGACAGACTGGTAAACCATATTGTAGATAAAGAATACTAGGACTGAAGGAATAGCTGCTCCAAATAAACCGATGAAGGCACCTTCCAACAAGAATGGACCACGGATGTAACTATTCTTAGCTCCTACCAGACGCATGATCTGAATTTCACGGCTACGCGAAATAATGGTGATACGGATGGTGTTGGAAATCAAGAAGACCGCGATGAAAATCAAGAGTCCTGCAATAATTAATCCCCACACACGGATGAAGGAAGCTAGTTCAAAGAGTCGTTGAGTGTTGGCTCCACCATCTTGAACTTCTGAAACTCCCTCGATTTTCTTAGCATCTTCAGCTACTTTCTTTACATCACTTGGAGAGTTGGTATCTACGATATAGGCATCATAGAGTGGGTTGGCATCCCCTTCAAAGACCTTCCAGTCATCCCCCATCGTTTCAGTCAATTTTTGGTATTGCTCCTCTTTACTTGAGAAGGTAACGCTTTTTACAGCTGGCATAGCTTTCAAAGCATCATAGACCTTGTGATAGTCATTGTTGGTAACTGTCTGACCTTCTTTTTCAATCGTTTCACTGTTATCTGCCACATCCTTACGAATGTAAACCATGACACGAACGTTGTTTTCAATATCGGTAGCTAGTTTAGCTGTGTTAAAAATTACGGATGCAAACAGGGCAACGAGCGTCAAGGTAATCATAACCGAGCTCACTGCTGCTACTGTCATCCAGCCATTTCGCTTTAAACTTTTTAGTGATTCAAATAAATGGCGAAAAAATCTACTAATCATCGTATCCATATTCTCCTTTTGCTTCGTCACGAACGACACGGCCATTTTCAATGGCAATGACACGGTGGCGCAAGGTATTTACAATCTGGCTATTATGGGTAGCCATCAATACTGTAGTACCTTGGAGATTGATGCGTTCCAACAGATTCATAATTTCCCAAGAATTATCTGGGTCCAAGTTTCCTGTCGGCTCATCGGCAATCAAGACTTTCGGATTGTTGACAATCGCGCGAGCAATGGCAATCCGTTGTTGCTCTCCACCTGAAAGTTCATTAGGGAATGAACGAACCTTATGTTTCAAACCAACTAGGTCCAAAACTTCCATCACACGTTTTTTAATGGTACGGCGGTTCTCACCGATTACTTCCATTGCATAGGCAATATTTTCATAAACGGTTTTCTTTGGCAAGAGTTTGTAGTCCTGAAAGACAACTCCAACACTACGACGAAGAAGAGGAATATCTTTCTTCTTGATTTTAACCAAATTAAAACCTGCAACTGTTAAACTACCTTTTTCAATCTTTACTTCTCGATATAAAGCTCGAATAAAGGTGGACTTACCTGCTCCAGAAGGTCCTACGATGTAGGCAAATTCTCCCGGTTCAATAGTGACAGACACACCACGCAAGGCAGTCGTCCCGTTGTCATACTTTTTGACAACATCTCGCATTTCAATGATTGACATGTGAGTTCCTTTCTATCTTAGCTGATTCTCCATTTGAGATAGGCATCGATGAAACCATCTAGATCTCCATCCATAACCTTATCTACTTGGGCAACTTCAAAGCTCGTACGGTGATCTTTCACCATGGTATAAGGTGTGAAGACATAAGAACGGATCTGACTTCCCCAAGTGATTTCTTTTTTCTCACCTTTAAGGGAATCGACTTCCGCTGCTTTCTTTTCTTGCTCCATTTGATAGAGCTTAGCCTGCAACATCTTCATAGCTCGATCTCTATTTCCATACTGGGTACGATCGACTGTCGAATGAACGACTGTCCCCGTAGGAATGTGCGTCAAACGCACACCTGTTGAAACTTTATTGACGTTCTGTCCACCAGCACCACCTGAACGGAAAGTATCCATCTTGATATCGTCGTCACGAATTTCCACTTCGATGGTATCATCCAACTCAGGCATAACCTCTACGGATGTAAATGATGTGTGACGACGTTTAGCTGAGTCAAATGGTGAAATTCGGATCAAACGGTGAACACCCATTTCCGACTTGAGAAGACCGTAGGCATTTGGACCTTCAAAGGACAAGGTCACAGACTTGATGCCCGCTTCATCACCAGCTTGGTAATCCAAAACTTCAACTTTAAAGCCTTTGGCATTTCCATAACGAGTGTACATACGAAGTAACATATCGCCCCAGTCCTGAGCCTCAGTCCCGCCTGAACCTGGATGAATTTCCAAAATTGCATTATTATGGTCATAAGGTTCTGACAAGAGAAGCGTCATTTCGTAACTGGTCATCATCTTATCCAACTCGGTTAGCTGCTCTATCAGTTCATCTTGGACTGACTCGTCTTCTGCTAAAAAGTCCAATAAAATTTCAACTTCATCCTGCAACTCCTCCATTTTACGGAAGGTGTTGTAGGTGTTTTTTAATTCATTTAATTCTTGCGACGTTTTTTGGGCCGCGATATTATCGTTCCAAAAATCAGGTTCTGTCATCTTGTTCTCCAAGATGGCAATCTCTTCCTCTAAGCCTTCGAGGTCAAAGAGACCCCCTGAAAGAAGCTAATTTTTCACGATTTGCGTCAATTTTTTGACGAATTTCTGAAATGTCCATAGATACTCCTTTTCACATCGTTTTATTATACCATAATCTCTCATTTCTTTCCATATTTTGCTTTTCACCGCTTTTGACGGCAGAAGAAAAGAGGCTCTAAAGCCTCTGGTTTAAAGGATTTTTGCAGAGGTTCGAGCAATCTCCTCTACTTGAATTCCTTCTCTTTCAAATTTTTCTTTTAAGGAATCTAGGTCAATCATTCCATCAATTTGAACCTCAATGACAACCTTACCATCCTTACGAGGGATATTAACTGTGTGAGAAATATTCAAATTTTCCTCGGCAATCAAGGTCACGATTTTTCCTAAAACTCCGACCTCGTTTTCCGTAATAAAACGAACACGAATCCCTTCTTCTCCATAACCAGCGATTTCCAAAAAGGCTTGGAAGACATCGCGGTCCGTAATCACTCCATATACCTGCTGGTTATCAACAACTGGTAAAATACCAATCTTGTTTTTCAACATCAGGTAGGTCGCATCCTCTAGGCTTGCGTATCCAGAAACTGTCACAACATCCCGAATCATGACGTCTTTGACTTTGGTCTTATTGAGAAGATAATTCATCTCGTAGATAGAAAGACTGGTTGCTTTAGATGGACTTGCCTCTGCAATGGTTCCTTCTGTAACAAGACCAACCAATTGATCATTTTCGATAACAGGTAAACGGTGCAAGCCTTGCTCGCGCATCAAATCTGCTGCGTGTGCTACAGTCGTATCAGGACTGATATAAACTACCTTGCGTGTCATAAAATCTTTAACTGCCATGAGACTTCTCCTTCTCTATTTCTACTTTCATTATACACTTTCTTACACAATCAATCAAACGCTGTCAGATTTTTTAAAGATTCTAAAAAAGCTAACCTCTTACAAAAAAGAGCTCTGATTTCGAGCTCTGTGAATGAGGGATTAACAATCCTCATTCGGTTTTATTTCATCACTTAGGAAATTGCAACGCAATCTCAATCCGCCGACTAAAACAATCCACTGGTTCTGATGATTGCTACGCAATCTCTATCTGCCGACTAAAAAGGTCTCCCGGACTATAGATGGATTGCGTGCGCAATCTCCATCTGCAACCTAAACTAGTCTCCCAGACTAGTTTAGCCACCTAGGTATGCTTTTCTGACTTCGTCTGATGTTGCAAGTTCTTTTCCTGTTCCTGATAGGACAACCTTACCTGTTTCTAGTACATAAGCACGGTCAGAGATGGCAAGTGCTTTATTAGCATTTTGTTCAACCAAGAGAACAGTTGTGCCTTGTTTCTGGATTTCTTGGATAATGTCAAAAATCTCTTGGATAAAGATAGGAGCGAGTCCCATAGATGGTTCATCCAACAAGAGAAGCTTAGGCATGGACATGAGCGCACGACCCATAGCCAGCATCTGTTGCTCTCCACCTGAAAGAGTTGCTGCGTCTTGGTTCTTACGTTCTTCTAGGCGAGGAAAACGTGAAAATACCTTCTTGAGATTAAGCAAGTTTTTATCTTTGTCAGTACTCAAGAATGCCCCCATCTCAAGATTTTCCAGAACTGTCATTCCTGGAAATACATGACGACCTTCTGGAACTTGAGACAGACCTTCTGCTACAATCTTACGAGCTGGAAACTTTTGGATTTCTTGATTATTATAAATGATTTTGCCAGAAGATACTTTCTCCAAACCCGAGATAGCGCGAAGGGTAGACGTTTTTCCAGCACCATTGGCACCAATTAAGGTAACTACCTCTCCCTCGTTTACTTCGAAAGAGATATCCTTGACGGCTTCGATAGCTCCATAGGAGATGGATAAGTTTTCAACTTTCAGTAAGGAC
>NZ_KQ970760.1:403641-406119 GCF_001579175.1 Streptococcus oralis | reverse complement strand
AAGCTTCAATTGCGCGTTTATTATTCTTGATTTCTTCTGGAGTTCCATGGGCAATCAAGCTGCCGTATTCCAATACATAGATTCGCTCAGTCACATCCATGACCAAGTTCATATCATGCTCGATGAGGATGATGGTGATTCCAAAGTCGTTTTTAATCTGACGGATTAAATCTGTTAATTCAGCTGTTTCTTGAGGGTTCATTCCCGCAGCTGGTTCATCCAAGAAAAGGATTTTAGGCTCTGTTGCCAAAGCACGGACAATTTCTAAATGGCGTTGTTGTCCATAGGCCAAATTTTTGGCTAAAGTATCTGCCTCACCTTCCAAATGGAAGATAGACAAAAGTTCCATAGCTTTTTCCTTCAATTGTTTCTCACTCTTATAGTAAGCAGGAAGACGGAATAGAGAAGCCAAAAGGTGAGAAGGTTGATGGTTGGCCATCCCAATTAGGACATTTTCCAAAACGGTCATGTCTTTAAAGAGACGGATATTTTGGAAAGTACGGGAGAGACCTAAGGAAGCAATCTTGTATGGAGCCTTGTTGTTTAATACATGCCCATCCAAAGTTACAGTTCCTTCCGAAGGAACATAGACACCTGTTAGAAGGTTAAAAAGTGTTGTTTTTCCAGCACCGTTTGGTCCAATCAAACCAACCAATTCACCCTCGTTCAGTTCCATGGTCACATCACTAACTGCAGTTAGTCCACCGAAGTGTTTTGTTAAATTTTTAACTTCAAGCAATGCCATTAGTTTGTCTCCTCCTTTTTCTTGTTAAAGAATTTTGAAAGATACAATTCTTTGGTTCCAAGCAAGCCTTCGGAACGGAAAAGCATCACGAGGACTAGAGCCAAAGCATAAATGATCATCCGCAATTCAGCAAAGTTTTGAAGGTACATATTCAAAATTCCGAGAACTACCGCCGCAATGATGGTTCCTGTAATGGAACCAAGTCCACCTAGAACCGCAATAATAAGGTAGTCGATAGAGTTCATCAAACGGAAGTTGTTTGGAACCACAACACCGATATAGCTGGCATAGATAGCCCCCGCTACAGCGGAAATCATGGCACCAATGACGAAAATCATGACTTTCATCTTGGTCACATTGACTCCCATGGCCTCAGCCGCAATTTCGTCTTCACGAATAGTGATGGCTTGACGACCTGTTGAAGAAATAAGGAAGTTCAGAACAAGAATGGTGATGAGAACAACAATGACAAAGACAGCTTCCCAACTAACATAAGGAAGAATATTGGTCATACCGGCAGGACCGTTGGTTAACTCACCACCGTTCTCAATCAGTTTACGGATGATTTCTGCCATCCCTAGCGTTGCAATTGCCAGATAGTCCCCTTTTAAACGAAGAGTTGGCAAACCAAAGATAACGGCAACAATGGCTGCTAGAATCACACCTACTACAATAGACAAGTAAAAACTATCATAGGTCGGAGTTTTGCTTGTCATGATTGCAGTGGCGTAAGCACCGATAGCCATAAAACCAGCCTGTCCAAGGGTGAACTGTCCTGTAAATCCAAGAACAAGGTTGGTTCCCAATCCCATAAGAACAGCGATTCCAATACCAATCAAAATGCGAACATAATACATGTTCATGAGACCTGTAACTTCAGCTAGCTTTAAAAGGGCAAAGAGTGCCACGATTAGCGCAAGCCAAATCAAATTTACTTTTAAATTTTTGTTCATTGCTTACACCTTTTCTTTCACATTTTTGCCAAGGATACCAGCTGGACGGATCAAGAGAATCAAAATCAATACAATATAAACAATGGCATCACGGAAGTTTGAGAAACCAAGAGCAACTGTAATGGTTTCGACTCCACCAATCAAGAATCCTCCCAAGGTTGCACCTGGAATAATTCCAATACCACCTAAAACGGCAGCGACAAAGGCTTTGATACCTGGTACCATCCCCATCAAAGGTTCGATAGATGGTTGAGACAGTGGAATCAAGACACCTGCAGCACCTGCAAGAGCCGAACCCAAAGCAAATGTAAAGCTGATGGTTGAGTTTACATTGATCCCCATCAATTGGGCAGCGTCGCTATCTACTGAAACCGCACGCATGGCTTTCCCCATTTTTGTTTGTTTCACGACATATTGGAGGACAAACATCAGGATGATTGCAACGATAAAGATGATAAACTCTGCATTAGTGATAAAATCAAAGGTCATTGAACCAATTTGAAGCGGTTTAACCACAAGGGCTTCTTCTGGATAAGAACGTGGTTGCGCTCCAAAAAGGAAGACCATTCCATATTCCAAGAAGAAAGAGACACCAATCGCTGTGATCAAGGCCGAAATTCTTGAAGCATTTCGAATCGGACGATAGGCTAAAAATTCAATCAACATTCCAACTGCCGCAGTCACAAGCATAGTTACTGCGATAATTACCAAGAGAGCGATGTAAAAACGCCATTCTGCTGATGGAATAAAGGTTAAATAAGGAGCAATATTAAAATTGTT
>NZ_KQ970760.1:386517-403520 GCF_001579175.1 Streptococcus oralis | reverse complement strand
CAATATTAAAATTGTTAAGGAGGAAATACCCCATGAAAGCTCCCAGCATGAAGATATCCCCATGCGCAAAGTTAATTAATTTAATAATCCCGTAAACCATGGTATATCCTAAAGCAAGGAGAGCAAAGATGCTCCCCGATACCAAGGCATTTACAAGCTGATGTAAAATCTGATTTGACATATACTACCAAACTTTCTATAATTTCTAGTCATTCTCTTATATCAATGAAGAGGATGAATAATAGAATCTCCCTCGAATCTAGTCTTTCACCTCAACTGGTGTAGCTGATTCCTCAGCACCATTTTCAAGACGAACCATAAGGGCTGACTTGATTGGATTGTGTTGCCCATCAATGGACATTACACCGGTGACCCCTTCAAAGTTTTTCAAATTCCCGAGATTTTTGGCAACCTCTGTAGAATCTGAAGCTCCCTTAGAAGCCTCTGCCACCATATAAACAGAGTCATAGGCAAGGGCTGCAAACATATTAGGAACGTCATTGTATTCTTTCTTATAGTTCTCGATAAAGGCTGCAGCTTTATCATTTAGGTTTACTTTTGATGAGTAGCCTGATACAAAGTAAACATCTGTCGCATTTTTCTTATCAGACAATTTCACGAATGTTTCATCACTAAATCCATCTGGTCCAAGAATCGGTTTATTGATGCCCATCTCACGCGCTTGCTTTGTAATGATACCTGTCTCCGTATAGTAACCAGGCATAACAATGGCATCGAAGTCCAAGTCTTTGAAACGAGTCAAGGCTGCTTTGTAGTCTTTATCTCCTGCGATAAAGGTCGATTCAGCAACAATTTCCCCTTTGTATTTGCGTTTGAATTCTGCCACGATTCCTTGAGCATAGTCTGAAGAGTTATCATAATAGAGGACAACCTTCTTCGCATTCATATTTTCAGCTGCAAACTGGGCCAATACTTGACCTTGGAAGCTATCTTTAAATGTTGTTCTAAAGACAAACTCTTTCGTTGAACCATCTTTATTGACTGTTAAGTCATCTTGTGTTCCAGAAGGTGTTAAAAGAGGAACCCCTGTTTTTTGAGATTCTAGACTGGAAGCGGCAGTTGCACCTGAAGTAGCTGGTCCAATAATGGTCGTTACTTGACTTTGAACAGCAAGGTTTGTAGCTGTAGTGGAAGCTTCAGCGATTTCAGATTTGTTATCCTTGGCAACTAGTTCAATCATCTTGCCATCAACACCGCCATTGGAATTGATCTCCTTAACGGCAAGCTTAATTCCATTGTACTCAGCAGTACCATAAGCTGCTACTGCCCCTGAAAGCTCCATGTTAACACCAATTTTGATGGTCTCTTCTCCTATTTTGTTTCCTTTGGCATTGGCAGTAACATCAGGCGACTGGCCACATGCTGCCAAGCTCATCAGGCAGAGCAAAGAAAAAGCCCCTAGAGCAAGTTTTTTTATCATAATCGTCTCCTTATTGCGAATAATGTAATACTTACTAATATACAGAATTATCTGAAAATTGTCAACATAAAAAACGCATTCTATTAAATGATTGCGTTTTCTTCGTTACGATAGAGATTGCCAACAAAGGGAGTCTCTAACTCTTGAATATGACAAGGCCTTACCTTTTTGATAAATCGTTCCTTAGCTAATTTCTCAACCAAGCTTTCTAGATTCTCAGTCGGAACATAAAGTTGTAGGTAGCGATGCTTTTTAGAATGATAGAGAATGTCTCCATATTCCTGTAGTTTTTTCGCATCTCTATTATAGTAGAGATAGATGATTAATCCTGATCGATTTGTTTTTTCAAACATGAGGAAGCCTCTTTCTAAGAAATCTTATCCTATTATATCAAAAAAAGCAAACTCCGTCGAGTTTGCTTTCATGCATTATTAGTTCAAAGAATTATTGGCCATGATTTCATCGATAAAGCCATATTCAAGTGTTTCTTGGGCACTCATCCAGTAATCACGTTCTGCATCTGCATGAATTTGCTCAACTGATTTACCAGAGTTATCTGCAAGGATTTTTTCCAATGTCTTACGGGTTTTAAGCAAGTGTTCTGCAGCGATTGCCATATCTGTTTGTTGGGTACCACCACCGGTTCCACCCATTGGTTGGTGAATCATGTACTCTGCATTTGGAAGCATGAAGCGTTTGCCTTTTGCTCCACTTGATGCAATAACAGTCCCCATAGATGCAGCCATTCCCATCACGATGGTTTGGACATCTGCCTTGATAAAATTCATAGTATCAACGATTGCCAAACCAGCTGAAACAGAACCTCCAGGTGTGTTGACATAAAGGTAAATATCTTTTGTACTGTCTTGGGCATCCAAGAAGAGCAACTGGGCAATAACTGAGTTGGCCATATTGTCTTCGACTGGACCTGTTAGCATGATGATGCGGTCTTTCAAAAGACGGGAGTAAATATCATAGGAACGTTCTCCACGGCTTGTTTGTTCAATAACTACAGGAATCATTCATTTCTCCTTTTAACTTTTATTTTTGTTAGTCACATGACTGAAGTTATGACTATTATAATATCTTGGTCAAAAAAGGTCAAATTTTTGCTCTATACTATCGACAGAACCAAAAATTCAACCTCATCACAAAATTAGAGACATCCTCTAATTTCATCTTCGAAACTCTGTCAGAGTCTTATTTGGTACCGAACAAGCGGTCTCCAGCATCTCCGAGACCAGGGACAATATAGCCATGTTCGTTCAAACGTTCATCCAGAGCTGCTGTAAAGATTTCTACATCTGGGTGAGCTTCTTGAAGAGCTTTCATTCCTTCTGGAGCAGCTACAAGGCAGACAAACTTGATGTTTGATGCCCCACGTTTTTTAAGGGAGTCAACAGCCAAGATAGCTGAACCACCCGTTGCCAACATTGGGTCCACTACAAAGATTTGACGTTGGTCAATGTCCTCAGGCAATTTCACCAAGTATTCAACTGGTTGAAGGGTTTCTTCATCACGGTACATACCTATATGACCAACTTTGGCTGCCGGAACCAAGCTCAAGAGGCCATCTACCATCCCGATACCTGCACGCAAGATTGGGACAATCGCCAATTTTTTACCAGCCAATTGTTTTTGAACGGTCTTTGTGATAGGTGTTTCGATTTCAACGTCTTCAAGTGGAAGATCACGAAGTACTTCATATCCCATCAACATTGCGATCTCATCTACTAGCTCACGGAAAGCTTTTGTGGAAGTGTCTGTACGACGCAAGATAGACAATTTGTGCTGAATGAGTGGATGATTAATGACTTCAATTTTTCCCATTTTCTGAGTTCCTTCTTTCAATTTATTCTTCTTATTATATCAAAAAACGGTTTAAAAAGCTTTCTAAACCATTTATTTTAATTAATTTTTAAATCAAATCTGCCTCTTGAAGAGCTGTCTGAACAGTCTCTAATGGTAAATGGGTCAACTCGGTACCTTTTTCTTGATAGAGGTATTTGGCATAGTCATCCATTCGGTACTGGTTGATATAGACTACACGTTTGCAACCGACTTGTAAGAGTTGTTTTGTACAGTTCAGACAAGGGAAATGGGTCACATAGGCGGTAAATCCTCTAGGAACCCCTCGTTCAGCCCCCTGGAGAATAGCATTGACCTCAGCGTGAAGGGTTCGGACACAGTGTCCTTCAATAACTAGACATTCGTGGTCAATACAGTGCTCCGTTCCTGATACAGAACCATTGTAGCCTGTTGAAATGACCTTATTATCCTTAACGAGGACAGCTCCTACTTTGGCGCGTTTACATGTAGAACGATTGGCAATCAGTAAGGCTTGAGCCGCAAAGTACTCATCCCAAGCCAGTCTTTTTTCTGTCATAAGTCTTCTCCTTTTCCACTATTTTTTGAAAAATGGCAAGCGTAAATCCGCAATCTTTTCTGCTGGAACCTTCATGCCATCCTTGATCCATTTGAGCAAAACCGATACGATGGCAGAACTCCAAAAGGAATGAAGGTAGCTGCTGACGCCTTTTGATTTTCCGTGGTATTTTTCCAAAAATTCCTGCATAGCTTGGACAAAAATCTTTTCCAAATGGTAGTCCAGAGCAAGTTGGATAACCTTAGCTTCTTTCTTAGCTGCGCGGAAAAGGTGCACCCAGACTAGATAAAGGTCTGTTTTGACATCGTAATGGCTGAGCTGTTCCATGATGTTATGGACACTGCGTTTAAAGACGCTTTCCAAAATCTCTTCTTTGGAATCATAATTGCGATAGAAGGCAGCGCGAGAGACACCCGCCCGCTTGACCAGCTCTGAAATACTAATCTTAGCCAAGTCTTTTTTCTCCAGAAGTTGCAAAAGAGCTGTTTCTATCGCTTCTCTGGTCAAGAAATTGGATTCTTGATTTGATTTTCTGAGATTTTCAAGAGATTTTTCAGATATTTTACGTTCAGACATAACAATTTCTTTCTACTTGTGACAACAGAGAGGTGGTACTTTTGTTTCAAGGGCTTTCATGATATAATTGTAAAAAAAGACAGAACCTTTGTCAATGTATAAGTGACAAAGATGGAGAATTTCTATGACTTGGAAGATTGTAGCTGACTCTGGTTGTGATTATCGTCAACTGCCTACTCTTGCTATCGATACTGAATTTGTGAGTGTTCCTTTAACCATTCAAGTTGCTGATCAGGTCTTTATCGATGATGCCAATCTTAACATTGACCACATGATGGAAACCATGTATGCGACTTCTGAGGCTTCAAAATCTGCTTGTCCTAGTCCTGATGATTACTTGCGTACATTCGAAGGTGCCAAGCATATCTTTGTCGTTACTATCACTGGTGCTCTTTCTGGCAGTCATAATAGTGCGCAGCTTGCTAAGAATATCTACCTTGAAGAACATCCTGACACTCAGATTCATGTCATCGATAGTTTATCTGCAGGTGGGGAAGTTGACTTGATTGTCGAAAAAATCAATGAATTGATTGATCAAGGACTTTCTTATGAGGAGATTGTTGAAGCTATCACAGCCTACCAAGAAAAAACCAAGTTGCTCTTTGTCCTCGCTAAGGTCGATAACTTGGTAAAGAATGGTCGTTTAAGCAAGCTTATCGGTACAGTTGTTGGCCTTCTCAACATCCGTATGGTCGGAGAAGCGAGTAATACTGGAACCCTAGAACTGCTCCAAAAGGCTCGTGGACCAAAAAAATCCCTTCAAGCAGCCTATGAAGAACTCATCAAGGCTGGCTATTCTGGTGGCCGTATCGTCATGGCTCATCGCAGCAATGAAAAATTCTGTCAGCAATTGTCAGAACGCTTGCTGGAAAACTTCCCACAAGCGGATATCAAAATTATCCCAACGTCTGGTCTCTGCAGTTTTTATGCAGAAGATGGCGGTTTGTTGATGGGATATGAAATCAACTAAGATTATAAGCAACAAGAGATGCCAAGCATCTCTTGTTTTTTGTGGTACAATAGAGCTATGAAACATTTTGATACTATTGTCATCGGTGGAGGGCCTGCTGGTATGATGGCTACGATTTCCAGTAGCTTTTATGGTCAGAAAACCCTTCTCATCGAAAAAAATCGGAAACTCGGAAAAAAATTAGCTGGAACAGGCGGTGGTCGTTGCAATGTAACCAACAATGGAAGTTTGGACGATCTACTTGCTGGGATCCCTGGAAATGGACGCTTTCTATACAGTGTCTTTTCCCAGTTTGACAACCATGATATCATCAACTTTTTCACGGAAAACGGTGTTAAACTTAAGGTTGAAGACCACGGTCGCGTCTTTCCTGCCAGCGACAAATCTCGGACTATTATTGATGCACTGGAAAAGAAAATCGCTGAGCTAGGAGGACAAGTTCTCACTCAAACTGAAATTGTTTCAGTTAAAAAGATAGACGACCAGTTTGTCCTTAACTCCGCAGACCAAACCTTCACTTGTGGTAAACTCATTGTCACAACTGGTGGCAAATCTTATCCTTCGACTGGTTCGACTGGTTTTGGTCACGAGATTGCCCGTCATTTTAAGCACACCATTACAGAGCTTGAAGCCGCTGAAAGTCCTTTATTGACAGATTTTCCACATAAGGACTTGCAGGGAATTTCACTGGATGATGTGACCTTAAGCTATGGCAAGCATGTCATCACTCATGATTTACTCTTTACCCATTTTGGTCTGTCAGGCCCTGCTGCCCTACGTATGTCTAGCTTTGTCAAGGGCGGAGAAGTTCTCTCACTCGATGTTTTACCTCAACTTTCTGAGAAGGACTTGGTGGCATTTCTAGAAGAAAATCGGGAAAAATCCTTGAAAAATGCTTTGAAAACCTTGCTTCCGGAACGTCTAGCAGAATTTTTTGTTAAAGAATATCCTGACAAAGTCAAACAGCTAACTGAAAAAGAACGTGACCAGCTTGTCCAATCTATCAAGGCTCTCAAAATTCCTGTCACTGGTAAAATGTCATTGGCTAAGTCCTTTGTCACCAAAGGAGGCGTCAGTCTTAAGGAAATCAATCCCAAAACTCTGGAAAGTAAGCTCGTTCCTGGTCTCCACTTTGCTGGCGAGGTCCTGGATATCAATGCCCACACAGGTGGCTTTAACATCACTTCTGCCCTCTGTACCGGTTGGGTGGCAGGAAGTTTGCATTATGATTAAAAATCAAAGGTTGTGAAAAATGAACAGAAGAGAAACAGTCGAATTTGTCAACATGTGCATGATTCAAAACGGAGACAAGGTTCTTGTCCAAGACCGAGTTAGTCCTGACTGGCCTGGAATTACTTTTCCTGGCGGGCATGTTGAACGTGGCGAATCCTTTGTCGATGCTGTCATTCGTGAAGTGAAAGAAGAAACTGGTCTGACTATTTCCAAACCCCAACTCTGTGGTATCAAAAACTGGTACGATGACAAGGATTATCGATATGTCGTCCTTTTTTACAAGACAGAACACTTTACTGGTGAACTCCAGTCTTCAGACGAAGGAAAGGTATGGTGGGAAGATTATAAAAATCTCTCTCAACTAAAACTTGCCACCGATGATATGTCAGATGTGCTTCGTGTATTTGTAGAGGAGGATCTCAGTGAATTCTTTT
The DNA here is from genome assembly GCF_001579175.1 of Streptococcus oralis. Classification (GTDB taxonomy): domain Bacteria; phylum Bacillota; class Bacilli; order Lactobacillales; family Streptococcaceae; genus Streptococcus; species Streptococcus oralis_O. The sequence goes on along the minus strand of NZ_KQ970760.1, from coordinate 396,480 downwards.
ACTACAAAGACGGTGACGACTGGCTTTATGATTTGAAGTAAAAAATAGGCTAGGAAATTCCTAGCCTATTTATTCTGCATTTGTCCGAACGTAAGCAGCAATGGCATCTGATGTGTACTGGGCTGTTCCAGGTCCAAATTTATCAATATTTTCCTTAAACTCTGGGTTGTAGACATATCCTTTACCGATATGTCCGAAGACTTCAATAGAGCAGTCAAATCCATAAGTACGAATGGCTTGCAAGAGATTGGCTGCTTGCTCTTGGTTTTCAGTTGCTGTTGCAGGTAAACCAGCTTGAAGATTTTGCGCCAAAGTTTGAAAGACTTGGTTAAAGGCGGCCGTAGACTCATCTTCACGACCTTTTTGGCGTTCGAGGGCTTGATCCATGACTTCTTGTCCATACTTCTCTACCGCTTCTTGGTGGTATTTTTGATTGTCTTGATAGCTAAATCCAGTGAATTTTTCCTCAATGGTCATTTTTCTTTCTCCTTTTTGTTCTTGAATGGTTTTTTGCAAGGTGGAAATCAAGGTATCCAGATGTTGCCTTTCTCGAGTTAGATAGTCCAACTGTCTGGTCAAATGGGGCAATAAATCTGTCCTTTCTTCCTTTAACAGCTCTGCTATTGTTTCTAAAGAAAAGCCTAGATATTTGTAGTAAAGAATGACCTGAAGGCGTTCCAAATCCTCTTGACTGTAAGTTCGATAGCCGTTTTCCGACTTTAAGGGAACCAAGAGTCCTATCTTGTCATAGTGGTGCAGGGTCTTGACAGAGACACCTGAAAGCTGCGCAGCTTCTTTTATATGGTACATGATTTCCTCCTTACAATGATAGTATAACCCCTCCCCTTAGGTCAGAGTCAAGTGTTTTTGCGAAACATTTTTAACTTTTTGAGAAAGGTGTGAAAACTTGAAAATGGTTTTCTTGACAGACATTGGAAAACATGATAGGATAGTCAAGTCTATCAATCAAACAGAAGGCTCCTAAAGAGCCATTGAGAGAAGGCTATTTGACAACTCAAGTAGCCTTTTCTTATTTTAAAAACGAGATTGGAGTTTAACTATGTCAGAAAAATCGCAATGGGGTTCGAAACTGGGCTTTATTCTAGCATCTGCTGGCTCAGCCATCGGGCTTGGTGCCGTTTGGAAGTTTCCCTACATGACTGCTGCTAATGGTGGCGGCGGCTTTTTACTAGTCTTTCTCATTTCTACCATTTTAATCGGTTTTCCTCTCCTGCTTGCTGAGTTTGCCCTTGGCCGTAGCGCTGGTGTTTCGGCTATCAAAACCTTTGGAAAACTTGGCAAGAATAACAAGTACAACTTTATCGGTTGGATTGGTGCCTTTGCCCTTTTTATCCTTCTCTCTTTTTACAGTGTTATTGGAGGATGGATTCTAGTCTATCTAGGTATTGAGTTTGGGAAATTGTTCCAACTTGGTGGAACGGGTGATTATGTTCAGTTATTTACTTCAATCATTTCAAATCCAGCCATTGCCCTAGGGGCTCAAGCAGCCTTTATTTTGTTGAATATCTTTATTGTATCACGTGGGGTTCAAAAAGGGATTGAAAGAGCTTCAAAAGTCATGATGCCCCTGCTCTTTATCATCTTTGTCGTGATTATTGGGCGCTCTCTCAGCTTGCCAAATGCCATGGAAGGCGTTCTCTACTTCCTCAAACCAGACTTCTCAAAATTAACTAGTGCTGGCTTCCTTTATGCCCTGGGACAATCTTTCTTTGCCCTTTCATTAGGGGTCACAGCCATGCTGACCTATGCATCCTACTTGGATAAGAAAACCAATCTGGTCCAATCAGGAATCTCCATCGTAGCCATGAACATCTCGGTATCCATCATGGCAGGTCTAGCCATTTTCCCAGCCATGTCAGCCTTCAATATCCAGTCTGAAGGGGGACCTAGCCTGCTCTTTATCGTCTTGCCTCAACTCTTTGACAAGATGCCCTTTGGAACCATTTTCTACATCCTTTTCCTCTTGCTCTTCCTCTTTGCGACGGTCACTTCTTCTGTAGTCATGCTGGAAATCAATGTGGGCAATGTCACCAATCAGGACAACAGCAAGCGAGCTAAGTGGAGTGCCATTTTAGGAATCTTGACCTTTGTTTTTGGAATTCCTTCAGCCCTATCTTACGGAGTTATGGCGGATGTTCACATTTTTGGTAAAACCTTCTTTGACGCCATGGATTTCTTGGTTTCCAATCTCCTCATGTCATTTGGAGCCCTCTGCCTTTCTCTCTTTACAGGCTACATCTTCAAAAAGGCCCTTGCCATGGAGGAACTCCATCTCGATGAAAGAGCTTGGAAACAGGGACTTTTCCAAGTCTGGCTCTTCCTTCTTCGTTTCGTCATTCCTATCATCATCATTGTGGTTTTTATCGCCCAATTTATGTAATCAAAAAGGACTTGAGTAGTGAACTCAGGCCCTTTCTTTTTTATGGATGGCTCACAATCAATTCCAAATCTTGCCCTTCCAAGGTCCAAGCTTCAACATCACTTGGTAGGATAAAGTGGCTGCCTTTTTGGATTGGATAATCTTTTCCATCTACAATCAGTTTCCCTTGGCCATCCAAGACACTCAATAAGCTGTAGTCAGCTGTCTTTTCAAAATCAACTTTTCCAGTGATTTCCCACTTGTAAACGGCGAAGAAATCATTGGATACAAGGAGAGTTGAACACAAATCATCAGCTTTGACAGTTACAGGACGGCTATTTGCGGGTTCACCAATGTTCAAGACATCGATGGATTTTTCAAGGTGAAGTTCACGCAAGTTACCATTATCATCCTTGCGGTCAAAGTCATAGACACGATAGGTTGTATCGCTAGACTGCTGGGTTTCAAGAATCAATATTCCCGCCCCGATAGCATGCATGGTTCCGCTTGGTACATAGAAGAAATCTCCAGCCTTAACAGGGACTTTTGTTAATAGACCATCCCAGTCTTTAGCTTCGATTTGCTGACGGAGTTCTTCTTTTGACTTGGCATTGTGGCCATAGATAATCTCTGATCCTTCATCTGCAGCGATGATATACCAGCATTCTGTTTTTCCGAGCTCGCCTTCATGTTCTAATCCATAAGCATCGTCTGGGTGAACTTGGACACTGAGCCAGTCGTTGGCATCGAGAATTTTAGTTAAAAGCGGAAATACAGGCTCTGGACGGTTGCCAAACAATTCACGGTGTTCCGCATACAAAGTAGCAAGGTCTGTTCCCTCGTAGCGACCATTGGCTACCTTTGAAACCCCATTTGGGTGGGCTGAAATAGCCCAGTATTCGCCAATTTTTTCACTTGGAATGTCGTAACCAAACTCATCACGTAGCTTGGTCCCACCCCAGATTTTTTCTTGCATAACTGATTGTAAAAATAATGGTTCTGACATGTCGATCTCCTGTCTGATTTTTCTCCCCTCATTATAGCAAAAAAAGAGTTCGAATTGAACTCTTTTTCCTATCTTATAAAGTAGGGAGAAGATTTTGTAAAAATAGTAACGAAATAATCTTTTACTTGATGGAGGAAACCCTAAAGCAGCACTCAGAAAGCAAGCAGTCAACTGCTGTTTTCCTCAACTCTCATTAGACTTTTTTTACTTGAGAATCTATTTTTATGTACAAAAAAAGACTGAAACCAGTCTTCCTTTTAAATCAATGCCGTAATAGCCGTTACTAGACCAAAAACGATACCCGGTGCATTGGCAGCTGCAAGTGGAATATCTCTTTCCTTTTTGAAAAGACCGTAGTAAACCCAGAGACTACAGTTGATGGCTGCAACCAAGGGCTGGATAAAGTTCCCTTTTTGACCAGCCAGGTTGTTCATAATTTGTGGGAAGTAAGACACGTACATCATAACGGACATAAAGGTCGCTACCCAACCCAAAATTTTCATTTGTTTTTCAGATATTTTCAGAACCTCTTTCATTTTTATAAATCATATTTTATAATCTTTTTTCAAAACAATCAAGACTTTGAAGCTTTTGTTATGAAGATGTAAACTATCACAATCTTGTGATAAGAAAGAGGAAACAGAAAAAGACCGGATTGCTCCGATCTTTCAATAGTTCCTATTCTCACATTCTGTTTTAAGAATGATTAAGGTTTACTTCAAATGACTAATCGTCCTATTTCATTCGATAAAAATCAATCACTAGACCAGCAGGTCCTCTAACTAATAAGGACTCTGTTCCCCAATCCGTTTCAGAAGGACCGTATAAAATCTCGGTACCAAGCTCTTTCAATCGTTGGTAATTCTGATTTAGATCCTCAACCTCGATGTGAAGAATGATTCCTGACTGAAAATTATTCAAAGGAATCAAATGATTCTCTGACAACATAAGACAATGACTGCCAATCGTAAACTGAGCAAAACTGTCATCAACATAATCGGACTTTTTATCCAAAAGCCGCTCCAAGTCAGCACAGACTTGGGGAACATCTGAAACAATAATATCTAATTGATTTAAATTCATTTGTTATCCTCCAGAAAAAGACCGGATTGCTCCGATCTTTTTAAGTTCCGCTCTATGAAAATCAAAGAATAAAATCTACAAAGTTTACATTTGATTTTCGACGAGAAGAATTATTTAATTGCGCGTGATTGCAATCCTTCTTCTTCCAAGAAGAGGCGGAATGGTACGAGTTCTTCTGCTTCGTATTTTTCCTTGAAGGCTTTGATTGCTTCTTCTGAGTGAAGTTTTGGATCCAATTCAAGTACTTCTACTGGAAGTGGACGGTGTTGAGTGATGTGAGCATCGATAACAACAGTTTTACCTTCTTTGTTCAATTTAACAGCTTCTGCAACAACTGCATCGATGTCTTCGATACGGTCAACTGTAAATCCAACAGCTCCTTGAGCTTCAGCGATTTTCGCATAGTCAGCATTAGGGAAGTCACAACCAAACAAGTGTTTGTTTGTGTCTTCGTATTTGTCCTTGATGAAGGCATATTTACCATTTGAGAAGACAACGTTGATAACTGGAAGGTCGTATTGAACGTTTGTGATAACATCTGGGTAGCACATGTTGAATGCACCGTCACCCATGATGTTCCATACTTGGCGATCTGGATTGTCTTTCTTAGCAGCGATACCACCAGGAAGGGCAATACCCATTGTCGCAAAGAGTGGAGATGTACGCCACATGTTCTTAGGTGTCATATGAAGGTGACGAGTAGATGTTTGAGTAGTGTCACCTACGTCGATTGAGTAGATAGCATCTTGATCAGCATGTTTATTGATAGCATTGTAAACTTGGTACAATTGCAATTCACCCTCAGTTTTACCTTCGAGTTTGTTCATGTAATCACGCCAGTTTTGGTTGTTCTTAACGTTTGCACGCCACCATGGAGTAGATTCAACTGGGTTGACTTTGTCAAGGATTGCTTTCGCTGCTTGACCTGCATCACCAAGGATAGAAGCGTCAAGGGCATGACGTTTACCAAGTTTGTATGGGTCGATATCGACTTGGATGAATTTTTCAGTGTTCTTGAAGGCTTCGTAAACTTCAGCAAACGGGAAGTTTGAACCAAGGAAAAGAACTGTGTCTGCTTCGAAGACAACTTCGTTGGCTGGTTTCCAACCAACACGGTAAGCAGAACCTGTCAACCCTTCGTAGTTCCATTCGAAAGCTTCAAAGTTTTTACCAGTTGTGATGATTGGTGCTTTGATTTTACGTGACAATTCAGTAATCACTTCACCAGCTTTTACACCACCGTAACCAGCATAGATAACTGGACGTTCAGCTTTGTTCAAGATTTCAACAGCTTTGTTGATTTCAACTTCGTTCAATGCAGGAGCGATGAATGAACGCTCGTATGAACCTGAACCGTAGTATGAGTTTTCATCGATTTCTTGGAAACCGAAGTTTACTGGGATTTCAACAACAGCTGGACCTTTTTTAGAAACTGCAGCACGGCAAGCTTCGTCAATAACTTTTGGCAATTGTTCAGCGTAAGCTACACGTTTGTTGTAGACAGCTACTCCGTGGTACATTGGGTTTTGGTTAAGCTCTTGGAAGGCATCCATGTTGAGTTCGTTAACTGGACGTGATCCAAGGATAGCAAGGAATGGAGTGTTGTCCATAGCTGCATCGTAAACACCGTTAATCAAGTGAGTCGCACCTGGACCACCTGAACCTACCGCAACCCCGATTGAGCCACCGAATTTAGCTTGCATAACCGCAGCAAGAGCACCTGTTTCTTCGTGGCGAACTTGCAAGAAGCGGATATCTTTGTCTTCAGCCAAAGCGTCCATCAATGAGCTGAGTGTTCCTGATGGGATACCGTAGATTGTATCTACACCCCATGTTTTCAATACGTTGAGCATTGCTGCTGATGCAGTAATTTTCCCTTGAGTCATTATAACTCTCCTTCAAATATTTTTAAAATTTGATTCATCCGTTTTCATATACTAATTGGAAACGTTTCAGCAAATTTTTACTCTACTACTTTACCATAATTGTTTTTTGTCTCCTAAAAATGTGCTCAGAAGTTTTTATTCTCTATTACAGTACAGTTTGAAAGCGTTTTTCAGAACTGTTTTATAATAAAAAGCGAGCAAGCTCGCTTTTAGTCTATTTTACTAAAGTTTAGCATGAGTGAACTAATCAAAACAGATACAGAACTAAAAGCCATGGCTAGACCAGCCAGTTCTGGGTTGAGCACCAGACCAATTCCTGAAAAGACTCCTGCTGCAATCGGAATTCCGATAACATTGTAGATAAAGGCCCAGAAAAGATTGAGCAGAATTCGATTAAAGGTTTTCTTACTCATGTCAAAGGCACGAACCACTCCTAGGAGGTTATTAGTTGTCAACACCAAATCTGCTGACTCGATGGCAATATCTGTTCCAGCTCCCATAGCAATTCCCACATCCGCTACACTGAGGGCAGGAGCGTCATTGATACCATCACCAACAAAGGCTACTTTGCCAGCTTGTTGCAGTTTATGGATTTCATGGGCTTTTTCTTCTGGCAATACACCTGCAATGACCTCTTCAATGCCAATCTTATCTGCAATGGCACGCGCCACGCCAGCATTATCCCCTGTCAGCATGACTGTTTTAAGACCTCGTTTTTTCAACTGACTGATGGCAAGTTTAGCATTTTCCTTAGGAATATCTTGTAGTGCAAGCAAGCCTTTAATTTCATTGTCGATAGCCAAGAACACAACTGTCTTAGCTTCTTTTTCTAGTTCTTCTAGTTTTTCCTGATAAGTGCTTGAAATGTTCATCCCATCCAGCATTTTAGCATTTCCAAGCAAGACTTGTTTCCCATTGATTTGCCCTGAGACACCTTTTCCGTGCAAGGCTTGGAAATTTTCAACAGTTTGAATCTCAAGTCCAGCTTCACTCGCTCTTTTGACAATAGCTTGAGCCAGTGGGTGTTGAGAGGCTTCTTCTAAAGAAGCTGCTAAGCCAAGTACTTCTGTCTCATCACCAATAATATCAGTGACAACTGGTTTTCCTTCCGTCAAAGTCCCGGTCTTATCAAAGACAATAGTTTGAACTTTCTGGATTTCCTGTAGAACCGTTCCATTTTTGAGGAGAACGCCCATTTTGGCACTGCGACCTGTTCCCACCATGAGAGCCGTTGGTGTTGCGAGTCCCAAGGCACAAGGACAAGCGATAATCAAAACTGCCACCCCATAAAGCAGAGAAGTCACAAAGCTAGCCCCAAGTAAGACAAACCAAACCCAGAAAGTCAGAATCGCTAAAATGACGACTGCTGGTACAAAAATCCCTGAAATCTTATCCGTCAAATCCTGAATTGGTGCTCGGCTGGTCTGGGCTTTCTTCACAAAGTCCACAATCTGCGCCAAGACCGTCTCTGAGCCAACTTTTTCTGCCCTAAAAACAAGCGTTCCACTGTTATTGATGGTGGAGCCAATGACAGTATCTCCAACGGTTTTATCCACCGGCAGGCTCTCACCTGTCACCATGGATTCGTCAATACTGGACACACCTTCGACTACAACCCCATCAACCGCAATCTTTTCACCGGGACGCACTCGAATCAGATCACCTACATGAACTTGGTCCAAGGGGACTTGAACATAGTTATCCTCACGCAAGACTTCTGCAGTTTTAGCCTGCAAGTCCAGTAATTTCTCCACAGCTTGGGAAGTATTTTTTCGCATTTTTTTCTCAAAAACTGCTCCCAAAAGAACGAAGAAGAGGATAAATCCAGCACTTTCAAAGTAAACGGGGAGACCAGCGAAGAGGGCAACTAAGCTATAGAGATAGGCCACTAGAGTTCCCAAAGCAACCAAGCTATCCATATTGGCATTGTGCTTTTTAAAGCTGGCCCAAGCGCTTTGGATATAGGGACCACCTGCTACTAGCATGATGGGTGTTGTGGCTAAAAAGGTGCCCCAACGCATGACTTGGTGACTAATTCCTCCTGTCGACATCCCAATCATGATAATCACAAGAGGCACAGTAAAGATACTGGTAATCCAAAAACGCTGTAGGAGGGATAGAGATTTTCGAGTCTTCTCAACTACGGTGTAGCTTCCCTTTTGCATCTTCATACCACATGAGAATTCATGCTCACCCAACTCTTGAGGTGTAAAACGAATTGTCTTCTCTTCATCTACGCCGATTGGTTCCAAGATGTCTTCTTCTTCAAAAAGGATTTCCTTGTAACAGTTTGAAGGAGTTATACGATGAAAGGTAATTTCAGCGGGAATCCCTTTTTGAAGCTGAATATGGGCTGGATGGTAGCCTTTTTCAGCTGTGATACGGATTTTTTGAACACCATTTTCAAGACTTGCTTTTACAATTTCAGTCATATCATTCTCCTATTCTACAATCATCTTACCGTGCATCATATTCATGCCACAAGAGAAACCATACTCTCCAGCTTGTTCAGGTGTGATTTCCACTACATACTCTTCACCCATAGGCAAGTCCGCATGCACTCCAAAATCTGGGAAAACAATCTGATCTAGGCAGGGTGAAGGGTCCTTACGGTCAAAGACGATACGGGCTGGCACTGATTTCTTAAGAATAATCAACTCAGGCGTATAGCCCCCTTTGACTTCCACTCGAATCTCTTGGTAGCCCTTTTTTTGCTGGGCTTTTTGCCCAGATTTTTCAGGCTTTTTGAAAAACCAAAACAATATAAACGCGATAAGGGCAAGACAAATAATGGTTACAATACTATTTAACATGGCGTCTCCTTTACATACAATTACATTTTACTTCAACAACTGCGCTAGCTTTTTTCTTAGAAATCACAACTTCCAAATCTTCCAAGTCAGCCAAAGTGAAATCACATTCCACAATCAAGTCAGCCAACAAGTTCTTAATCCTACGGGAACAAACCTTGTCCTTGATATCTTGGACAAGCAAGTCTCGACTTTGATCCAGAGTTAAAAGGGCTGAATAAACAAAGGACTTGCCCTCTTTTTTTCTAGTCAAACACTCTTTCTCAACCAACCTAGCCAAAAGGGTTTGAACTGTAGACTTGGACCAGTCAAACCGCTCCGCCAGAACCCTGATCAAATCCCTACTGGTCTGTTCTCCCTGCATCCAAACAATCTTCATAACCTGCCATTCTGCATCTGAAATCTGCATCAGTACACCTCCAAAATCTACATTTGTCAATTATAATTTTTAGTATACTCTCAAAATCTACATTTGTCAATTATAAATGTTCTTATTTCTTTGAAAAAAGAATTCTAATCATGTAACGAGAGATTTGCAGTCAAATTTTACTATATAAACTATAAAAATATGCTATACTGTAGAAAAAAGAAAACAACCACTAGGGGTGCGTAAAGCTGAGATTAACGACTGTTAGATCCCTTTGACTCAATCTAGGTAATGCTAGCTGATGGAAGTGGAAATGATAATGAGGACTACTTGTCTTCTATTGCTTTCCTGAAACAGACTAGCTTGTTCTTAAGAATGCAAACTTCAGTTGATTGGGAGGTTTTAGATGACTTATTTACCCGTTGCTCTAA
>NZ_KQ970760.1:384294-386312 GCF_001579175.1 Streptococcus oralis | reverse complement strand
TTTTAGATGACTTATTTACCCGTTGCTCTAACTATTGCAGGGACTGACCCTAGTGGCGGTGCTGGCATTATGGCTGATTTAAAGTCATTCCAAGCTAGAGATGTCTATGGAATGGCCGTTGTGACCAGTCTTGTCGCTCAAAATACCAGAGGCGTTCAATTAATCGAGCACGTCTCCAACCAAATGCTGGAAGCTCAATTGGATAGTGTCTTTTCGGATATCAAGCCTCAGGCTGTAAAAACAGGGATGTTGGCAACTAGTGAGATCATGGAGATCATCCAACCCTATCTTAAAAAGCTGGACTGTCCCTATGTTCTTGACCCTGTCATGGTCGCTACGAGTGGGGACACCCTGATTGATTCTAGTGCCAGAGACTACCTAAAAACAAATCTGCTTCCCCTTGCAAGCATTATCACTCCGAATCTTCCTGAGGCAGAAGAGATTGTTGGTTTTTCGATTCATGATCCAGAAGAAATGCAGCGTGCTGGTCGCCTGATTATAAAAGAATTTGGTCCTCAGTCTGTGGTAATCAAAGGTGGCCATCTTGAAGGTGGTGCCAAGGATTTCCTTTTTACCAAGGATGAACAATTTGTCTGGGAAAGTCCAAGAATTCAAACCTGTCACACCCATGGTACCGGATGTACCTTTGCTGCTGTGATTACGGCTGAACTAGCCAAGGGCAGAAGTCTTTACCAGGCAGTTGATAAGGCCAAGGCCTTTATCACAAAAGCCATCCAAGACGCCCCTCAACTCGGACATGGTTCTGGCCCAGTCAATCATACAACTTTTAAAGATTAAGAAAAAAACTCTCTAGCTCCTACTTTAAGGGAATTAGAGAGTTTTTGATTAGAAAATCATGTCATCCAGCTTTGTTAAAAAGGCTTGCGTTTTTGCCTCAATATCTTCTGCCTGCATCAGATCACGTACGACAGCTACTCCAGCTATACCCGTGCCGATAAGTTGGTCAATATTCTCTGATGTCAGGCCTCCGATAGCAACTACTGGAATGGCGACCGTTTGGCAAATTGTTTTCAAGGTTGAAATCAGAGTGATGGGTGCATTTTCTTTGGTCGTAGTCGGGAAAATGGCTCCTGTTCCCAAGTAGTCCGCACCCGATGTTTCTGCTTCGAGGGCTCTTTTTACCGTTTTAGCAGTGACACCGAGGATTTTTTCAGGACCTAGGACTTTGCGGGCAACCGAAACTGGTAGTTCATCGTCGCCGATATGCAGACCTGCTGCATCGACTGCAAGACAGACATCCAACCGATCATCGATGATCAAGGGCACCTGATAGGCATCTGTTATTTCCTTGACTTGTTTTGCCAGTTGATAGTATTGATTGGTGGTGAGATTTTTTTCTCGTAGTTGGATAATAGTAACACCTGAACGACAGGCCGTCTCGACTTTTTCAAGAAAGTTTTCCAAGGAATCTTGGTAGCGATTGGTTACTAGATACAGTTTAAGTGCTTCTCTATTCATAAAAGTCTCCTTTGATGGCTTCTAGCCAATTTTCGTCTCTTTTTAGGAGAGAGAGTTGATTGAGAACTTGGTAACGAAAATCTTCTAATCCCATTCCTTGAACAACTATTCTCTCAGCAGCGATATTGAGATAAGAGACCGCTAGACAAGAAGCTTCAAAGGCAGTCATTCCTTGGCTAAGAAAAACGGCTGTCAAGGCTCCAACTAAGTCTCCTGTCCCTGTTATCCAGTCTAATTCTGCACAGCCATTTCCCAATACAGCAACTTGATTTTCTGAAACGATGAGGTCCTTGGGTCCAGTGACTAAGAATGACATACCAGAATAGGTCTGACACCAGTCTTTCAAAACTTGAAGCAAATCCTCCGTTTCTTGATCTTTAGCGCTCGCATCAACTCCAACTCCGTGGTGCTTTAAGCCAACAAGACTTCGGATTTCTGACATATTTCCTTTAAGGACCGTGGGCTTGTATTCTAAAAGATCTCTGACTAGATCCTTACGAATGGGGGAAGCCGCAACGCCAACTGCATCTACTACCATT
>NZ_KQ970760.1:373450-383804 GCF_001579175.1 Streptococcus oralis | reverse complement strand
TCCTTCTCAGCTGACAAATGCCCCAAATTGATGAAGAGAGCTTGGCTTTGTTTGGTAAAATCAAGGACCTCACGGGGATCATCTGCCATGACCGGTTTAGATCCCAGAGCCAAAATGCCATTGGCCAGCATCTCACAGGAAATCTCATTGGTGATGCAGTGAATTAAGGAGCTAGAGCTCAGAGGGAAGGGATTTGTAAATTCCTGCATCAGTCTATCCTTTCACCAAAGTAATATCCTTGTACTTTTTTAAAGAATTCCTGCTTGATTAAAAATCGAAAGGCAAGAAAAGCTATGGCTGTACCGATCAAGGTCGCTCCGAAAAATCGCGGAGTATAGATAAACCAGCTGAGCTTGGCCGCAGATCCCGTAAAGAGAACCATGACAGGATAGGAAACAATGGAACCGATAATCCCTGTTCCCAAAATCTCTCCTAGGGCAGAATAATGAAATTTTCGACCGTACTTATAAAAGAGACCTGCAAGGAGGGCTCCAAAAGTAGCTCCTGTGAGGGCCAAGGGCGGAATGCCTTGAGTAGACATACGGATAAAGGCTGTGACTGTAGCCATGACCAAGGCATAAACAGGCCCCATCAAGATTCCTGCAAGAATGTTGACTACACTGGACATTGGTGCCATCCCTTCAATTCGAAAGATGGGTGTAAGAACTACGTCAAGGGCAATCATCATGGATAAAATGGTTAATTTGTGAACTTGAAGTCGGTGGTTTCTCATTTTCTATTTCTTCTCTTTTCCTAAGGACTGCAAATCACTCGTCCATGTTTGGTGTTGGTAAGCCATCTCCCAAAACTTGGCTTCCATGTGAACACTGCGGTGGAAAGCCTCTAGCATTTTTTGTTTGTCCATCTCATTGCTTTCTCGATAGAGTTGATTGACCAGCTCTCCCTCCTCTCTGATCTGCTGTTCTAACTCATCGGTGATATAGGTCTCAATCCACTGCTGATAAAGAGGATTCGGGGATGGTTTGCGATTAAGTGCCTTGCCCAAATCATGGTATAACCAAGGACATGGGAGCAAACTAGCAAAAGCAATGCCCAAGTTTGGCTCTGCAAATTGCCGATAAATGTGAGAAATGTAATGATAACAGGTTGGAGCAATCGGTTGCTCGTCCATTTCCTGGTCACTGATTCCTAATTCCTTGAAAAATTGTTGGCGGATAAACAACTCACCCTCCACTAGACTCTGAGCATTTTGTTTCAAGAGTCTTTTCATCTCTTGGTTTGAAGTCTTATCAGCCAAGAGGTGATAGGCTTCTGAAAAAGACTTCAGATAATAAGCATCCTGAATCAGGTAATAGCGGAAAATTGAAGGTTCTAAATTTCCCTCTTGTAACTGTAAAACAAAGGGGTGATGAAAAGAAGCCTGCCAAGCTTCCTTGGATAATTCCATCGCAAGGTCTGTAAATTCCATAATAACTCCTTTATAAAAATAGACTGGTTTGAAGCAATAAAAAGAAAAGCAGGTAGATTAATTTTGTTTTTTTAGGAATAGAAAAAGTCCGATAGCTATTCTCCACCTGTGCATGTTCGTCATATCCATGCGCCGACAGAGCTCTCAGATAAAGATGGCGCCACCTAAAGACTGTCATCAGAACCTTGCTGTAAATCAAGGGAGACCAAACATGCAGTTCTTGACCACGTAATAGGCAAGCTTCTTTGAGGGACTTGATTTCTTGCTGAATGAGGGGAAAGGCATTGAATACCACAATCAAGGCATAGGCCCAAGAACGCGACAGCCCCTTTTGAGCCAAGTACAAGAGAAGCTCTTTTAGGGAAATACTAGAAACAAAAACAAGACCAATACAAACCGTCACAAAAGCCCTCGTTCCAAGCATCACTGCCTGCGAAGCATCTCCGTGTAACTGAACTGCCCAGTAGTTGGCCAAAGATGGCAAAATGGCGAGTAGAATCATCCAAGCCAACATCTTAAATCGACGGTAATAGAGCATAAAGAGAATACAAAATGCGACTACCGAAAGATTCAGAGCAATCGAAGGAATGAAAGATGTTTCCAAGGATAAAATCAGCAAGAAGAGACTGATAATCGGTGTCTGGGTTGCTACTTTGATCATACTATCTTACCTCCCCTTGAATATTGCTACTCTGAGATATGAGTGGTTTGGTAATTGTCACTTCTTTCACATGACTGAGACCCTCACTAGTCATCTCAATCCAATAATCAACCACAGAGATCAAGGGATCTAAACGATGGCTAATGATCAGAAAACTTCTTCCTTGATTTCCGTCCTTCAACATCCACTGACAAAAATAATGGCAAGCTCTATCATCCAAACCTGCAAAAGGTTCATCTAGCAAGATCACAGAGGCCTTACTAGTCAAGATGGTCAAGAGCTGAAGAATCTTTTGCTGGCCACCACTTAATTGGTAGGGACTCTTATCAAGAGCCTGCTCCAGATCAAAATATTGTAAAGCTTGGAAAATTCGCTGATTTCTTTCAGAATCAGGTCCATCTAATTGAAGCTCTTCTCGCAGACTGGCTCTGATAAACTGCTTCTCAGCTTCCTGAACAACACCCGTCAGGTCACGGTACAAACTCTTTTTCTTTTTCAGGACTGTCCCCTTCCAGGTAATGCGCCCCTCATACTTTTGAAATTGAAGAATAGACCGAAAGAGGGTTGATTTCCCAACACCATTATCACCCAAGATACAGGAGATTCCTTGGTAGATAGTAAAATCAGCAATCGAAAAGAGGGGACGATTACCCAGCTCACAAGTCACACAGTCCATATGGAATAGTTCTGGACTAGAAGCAACTTCCTTTGAAGAAACCTGTGTCATCTCAGAGGAAGGAATTTGAAACACTTCCCTTAGTTGACCGTCTCTTAGCTCCACCATATGGTCGATATAGGCTTCATAGTCTGATAAATCATGGTCACACAGGATGACTGTCTTCCCATCAAGAGCTAACTCTTTTAGAATCTCCAATATCTCGATTCTGCTCTTGCGGTCAATAGAAGCAAAGGGCTCATCCAAGAGATAGACCCTAGGATTCATAGCAAAGAGAACAGCTAGCGCAGCCTTTTGCTTTTCCCCACCTGATAGGTGATGAATGGGACGGTACAAGATCGGCTCGCAACGACATTGCCGAACCGCCTCGGCTATTTTAGCATCAATCTCTTGAAGGGGATGGCCGATATTTTCCAAGGTAAAAATCAGCTCCTCAAACAAGTTCTCCATGGTAAATTGATGATTGGGATTTTGAAAGAGAATGCCAACCGTCTGGACACGTTCGATGATAGAAAGCTGACTGACCTCACTCCCATCTATCAAGACTTGACCGCTATAGGGAAGAGAACTGACTTGGGCAATCATTTGAAAGAGACTGGATTTTCCTGAACCACTGCTCCCAACTAACAAGGTGAAGGCTTGCGCATGAAAAGTAAAATCAAGAGGCTCCGAAAAGATTGGGGACTGAATCGCTCGTAGTTCCAGCCCCATCTATGCCTTTCCTCCAGCTGCAAACTGATGATAAAGTTTGACAATGGCACGAACCAAGATGGTACAGAAGAAAAAGACAGAAATAAAGCGCACCACAAGCAAGGAAAGGACAAAAGGAAGGGAGAAGGCGTAGTAACCTAACTTAATGTATTCATAGACAAAACTAACAAGCGTAATCCCAATACTATTAGCAGTTAGAGAGAGCCAACTTTCATAGCGATTCTTGGTTACGATAAAACCAAGTTCACTTCCCAACCCTTGAACCAAGCCAGACAAAAGGGCACCTAGACCGAATTGACTACCATAAAGGACTTCAGCAAGCGCAGCTAGCACTTCTCCAATCGTTGCGCTTCCCACTCTTGGAACAAAGATGGCAGCAATGGGCGCAGCCATACACCAGAGACCAAAGAGGATTTCATTGGCAAAGGCCTGCAAGCCAAGAGGGGCTAAAATCAGAGTGAGGATATCAAACAGATAGCCAGATCCCACAAAAACGCCACCAAAAAAGATAGACAAGAAAGCAAGTAAGATAACATCTTTTAATTGCCATTTTTTCAACATAAAAAACTCCTTTTTTAAAAGAAAAGTGGGGCATTCAAGGTGAGCTACCAAAAGGCTTGCCGTCAAGCCTATCCTCTTTTGATAAACAAAAAAACTCCAATTACAATCAAGAATTAGAGTTTAGCTTACAAGATTAGACAGTCCTTTTCGACATACGAAAAAAACCTTTTCACATTTCCCTTCGCCAGTCTTAACTGTATCAGGTTCAATGGGTATCATCTCAGCCTAAAGCACCCCAAATGTCTTTATTATTTTATTACTGGACTAGTATAACAGAATTTGAAAGCTCTAGCAAGATATTTGACCGGAAAATATATTTATATGGTTTGTTTGTTAATTCTTTTAATCTACATAAAAGTATTGAATCTGTCCTATAATTCATAACCAATATCAAAAAAAGCTAATTCTAAAGCAACTGCTTGATTCCAGCGTTGCTGAAGTTCTGTCAAATCTTCTCTACCTTTCCCGACACGATTAAGTTCGTCAACCAGAAATTGAACCCACTCTGTAAAGAAAGGACCTCTGTGGAGATTGATCCATTCCGAATGAATATAGGCTTCAGGTAGAGCCAAATCTTTAGAACCCCAGTCTAAATAGAGACCTTCTGCAATGACCAGCATGACTAAAAGATGAGCATAGTCTGATGAAGCAACAGCAGAATACATTAGCTCCTGAAAGGCTTTTGTTACAGGGTGCAAGGTCACTTCTAGATAGTCATTCTCTGCTACTTTTAACTCTTTGAAAGCCTTTTGGAAATAACCATCTTCATCCTTCATCTGCTTCAAGAAAGCCTAGTTGCTTGGCAAAACGAAGTTTGGATTCAAGCTGGTCTGCGTGAGCTACACAAGCACCCAGCATGGATAAGAAAGCATCAAAGAAATGATAATCTTGAATCAGGTAGTCTTTTAAGACCTTATTCTCAATTGTCCCCGCAAAAAGTTCCTTAATAAAACGATGATTGATTGCAGCCTGCCAATCCTTCTGACTGCTTTTTAATAATTCTCCAACGATCAAACCTGGCTGAAATGCATAGTCTTGTGTTTCCATATTTATTTTTCCTTTCTTTACTCCTTAGTAATCAATAAAACACCAAGAGATACCAAGCAAAATCGTAATTCCACTTGATACTTTTTAAGAACATCGAGGGCATTTACAGAGAGCTACCTAAACAAGCCTATCCAGTTTGTATAAACAAAAAACTCCAATTACAATTAAGAATTAGAGTTCACCTTACAAGATTATACAGTTTCCTTCAACATACGAAAAAAACCTTTTCACATTTCCCTTCGCCAGTCTTAACTGTATCAGGTTCAATGGGTATCATCTCAGCCTAAGGCACCCCAAATGTCTTTATTATTTTATTACTGAACCAGTATAACAGAAATTGAAAGTCCTAGCAAGATATTTGACTGGAAAATATATTTATATAGTCTTTTCCTCCTTTGTTATGATATGTCACCCTTCCTCAGGACGAGAAAAGCCTCCACATCAAATGGAGACTTTCTACTTTGTCAATACAACTTCAAATCACGTGAATCAATTGGGAAGGATGGATTGTATGGATTGTGACGCAGTTTGAAGCGTTTAACATCTTCAATAGTCTGAGTTCCAGATAACTGCATGACTGTCTTTAATTCTGCATTCAAGTGTTCAAAGACTTGGCGTACACCCACACTACCACCAAGAGCCAAGCCATAGATCACAGGGCGACCAATAGCTACCAAATCTGCTCCTGAAGCCAAGGCTTTAAAGACATGCTGACCGCGACGAACACCAGAGTCAAAGACAATTGGCACACGTTTAGCAACTGCTTCAGCCACTTCTTGAAGCGAGTCAAAGGCCGCTGGCCCACCGTCAATTTGACGACCACCGTGGTTGGTTACCCAGATACCAGAAGCACCTGCAGCAAGAGAGCGTTCAACGTCCTCACGGCATTGTGGCCCCTTGACATAAACAGGAAGACCTGAGTAAGCAGCGATAAATTCGACATCGCGTGGAGACAAGCGTTGTTTGGCTGATTTGTAAACAAAGTCCATTGATTTACCAGCACCTTCTGGAAGGTATTCTTCAACAATCGGCATGCCAACTGGGAAGACGAATCCATTGCGCTTGTCGACCTCACGATTGCCCCCTACAGTTGCATCTGCCGTCAAGACAATCGCTTTGTAGCCTTCAGCCTTCACACGGTCCATGATGTGGCGGTTGATACCGTCATCCTTACTAAAGTAAAATTGGAACCAGTGAGGCGTCCCTTGAAGGGCTTCTGTAATTTCTGGAAGGTCTACAGTAGAGTAAGAGCTAGTTGTATAGAGGGAACCAAACTCATGAACACCACGCGCAGTAGCCACTTCACCTTGTTCATTTGCTAATTTATGAGCTGCAACAGGCGCCATAATGATTGGTGAAGATAATTTTTCACCTGCAAATTCAATCTCTGTACTTGGGTTTTCAACATCACAAAGAGTATGTGGAACAATAAGCTTGTGGTTAAAGGCGCGGATATTCTCCCGCAAAGTGAAAGTATCTTCCGCTCCACTGGCGATATAGCCAAAGGCAGCTTTTGGAATGACTTGTTGAGCCATTGCCTCTAAATCATAAGCGTTAATAAAATCAACAGATCCTTCTGCATTACTTGTTTTATATGACATAAAATGCTCTCCTTGTTAAGTAAGCGTTTACTTTTTATCTTACATAAACATCTTAACTCTTTTTCATACTGTTTTCAAAAAATTTGTCTGGGAATTTCAACCTGATTACCTGGACCTTTCAAAAAAATCAGGTAATCCTTGTGACTACCTGATTTTCTATGTTTTAAGCATTTTGCCAATTTTCTTGGTCTTCTTTAAAGCGTTTTAAGAGAGCCAATCCCTCTGGTGTGATGTAACCTTCTTCTTGGGCTAGGTGAATGAGCTCGCTATAGTTAGATAGTGTCACCAATTTGACCCCAGCATCCGCAAAGTTCTTATCTGCTTTTGGTAGTTGATAACTAAAAATCGCTACGACACCAAGAACGTCTGCCCCTTCGCGTTTAGCAGCAGCCACTGCTTCAAGAACAGAACCACCAGTTGAAATCAAATCTTCGACAACGACCATCTTTTGACCTTGGGCTACACGGCCTTCGATTTGGTTGCCTGCTCCGTGGTCTTTTGGTTTGCTACGGATATAGGCAAAGGGCAGGTTCATTTTGTCAGCAATGATGGATCCGTGGGGAATCCCTGCTGTCGCTGTTCCTGCAATCACTTCTACCTCTGGAAAGGCTGTCTTGATAGCATCTACAAAACCATTTTCAATCAAGGTTCTAGTTTCTGGGTAAGCCAGAGTCACGCGGTTATCTGTATAGATAGGTGATTTGATACCCGATGCCCAAGTAAAAGGCTCTTCTGGTTTAAGGTAAACTGCCTGAATTTTCAATAGGTGGCTAGCAATGTCTTTAGCAAGTGTCATGGTTTTCTCCTTCTTATCCTTACATCTCTTAGCGAATACGCTTTAGGCCCAGTCTCGTGTCCATTCTTCCTTGATCGCATGGTAGGCTGCTACAGGGTCTTCCGCCTGCGTGATTGGACGACCTACTACAATGTAGTCACTACCGATTTGATAGGCCTGACCAGGGGTCACTACGCGTTTTTGATCCGCTGCTTCAGCACCTGCTGGTCGAATACCTGGCGTCAAGCAAATAAAATCTTCGTTTGTAGCTTCCTTGATGAGTTGGGCTTCTTGGGCTGAACAAACCACTCCATCCAATCCAGCTTCTGCTGTTTTCTTAGCATAGTGAATCACTGATTCTTGCAGACTCGTTTGAATATTTTGGCAGTCTTGCATCTGTTCTTCGGATGTTGAGGTCAACTGGGTCACCGCGATGAGAATTCCCTTATCTCCCAACCCTTGACGCGCAGCCTGCATCATTTCAACCCCACCTGCAGCCTGAACATTGGTCATATCGACACCCAAACTAGACAAGATTTTCATGGTCGATTTGACTGTGTTTGGAATATCATGCAACTTGAGATCCAAAAAAACGCTGTGTCCTAATGATTTCAAATAACGAACAACCTCTGGGCCAACCGCATAATAGATTTCCATTCCAACCTTGACATAGAGTTTTTCCTCTGCTGGAAAAAGGGCTAAAAATTCCTTTGCTTCTTCAAAACTTGGAAAATCTAGGGCAATGACCGGGCGACTCTCACGCATATATTTCTCCTTCTGATTCTTCTTACAGTCCACCAAACTCCTTAAAATGACTATGAAAAAAGGAACCTGCAGCAGCAAGGTTCCACGAAAAATGGGTAGTCTCCACCCTTTCACCGTCTAACCTTAGCTGCCTCTCTGGACTGCTTTAAAGGTTTTTTACTATTCTATTATTTATATAGGAACTTGTCAAGTAAAAACTGGGCTTTATTGTTGTTGCTGTTGTTTCTTTTCTTCAGCTTCTTTTTCTTCCTGTTTTTTCTTCTCAGCTTCCTGTGCCTCTTTTTTAGCTTTTTCCTCAGCTTCTTCCAAAAGTTTATCCGCTAGGCTAGTACTATAGATTCCAGCTTCCATATCGATAAAACTCGGTTCTGCTAGTTGTGGCTTAATTTTGCTGTAATAAGGCAATTTTTTACTCAACTCTGACAAGGGAACCAAGATCTCATCTGTATCTAGCATGGTGATTTTTAGAAGATCTGCAGTTGCCTTACTTGGTGCTAGTTCGATCTTCTGGATTTGACTCTTTATGTCCTCACTGATGCTAGAAAGACCCGCAATCAGATCCTTCACCTGCTGCTCATCGTTAAAGGTAACTGTTAGGTAGGTCTCAGGCAGGTTCAAAAGGTTGACAGGGCTTGAGTCGATTGTTCCACTAGACAGGATTGGATAGTGGTCTTCACCTGTCACATAGTAGCCCACAATCTCAAACTCTTTGACTTCAATCGTAAAGTTTGTTGGAAATTTGTAGTCAATCTTTGCTGACTCTATCCAATGATTCGACTTGATTCGCTCAGCGTATGTTTCCTTATCCAACAATAGAGCTAAGGTATAGTCGCTATCTTGAATTCCAGAAGCCTGTTTGATGTCATCCGCCTGCATGTTACTATTTCCCTTAACCTCGATATGCTTAAGAGTCGAAAGAGGAGTCAAGAGATAGATAGAAAGGAGGAGAACCAGAACACTCGGCACCAAGATACTGACCGCCCTCCAAATATGAACGGGAGCAATTTTCGGCTTGGCAGGTTTTTCTGGCTTTTCTTTTTTCTTCTTCTCTTTCTCTTTTTTAACTTCTTTGTCTTCCTTTTGAGGCTTCTCATCTTTCTCGGAGGGTTTCTGACTTGGACTTGTATCTTCCTCGTCGGACTGACTCGAGGATTTCTTGGCCTGCTCCAATAGTTTCGAGTTGGCCTCCTTTCGAGCTTGTTTTTCCTTTTCCTTCTCCGCAGCTAGAGCAGCTTCCTCCTCAGCCTTCTTTTTCAGATATTCTTGATTCCGTTTCTGCCATTCAGACAATTCTTGTTTCTGGTTTGATTCTTTTTTCTTATCCTTTGACATTGGTTTTCCTTATGATAAGTCTTTTCTTAGTAGGGCATAAAAATCATCAAGAGATTTCAATTCAGTTGAAGCCCTCATACTAGCTTGGTATTGATCCTTATGACTAAGCAGGTGACTGACTTTCTCCTCCAAGCTTTCCAAAGTCAATTCTGTCTCTTGGAGTTCTGCTGCATAGCCTTTCTTAACAAAATAGGCCGCATTTTCAATCTGGTCTCCTCGACTTGCTTCACGACCCAATGGTACGATGAGATGGAGTTTCGCCATGGCTAAGAGCTCAAAAATCGTATTGGCACCGCCACGCGTTACCACCACATCTGCCATCTCCATCAAGGGTTGATAGAGTTCTGTCACATAGTCAACACGAAAGAGATTTTGACTCAACTCATTGAGGTTTGAATCTCCAGTTAAATTGATAATATTGTAGCGCTCTGTCAGTTCTTGCTTATTGTCTGTCACCAGTTGGTTAAATACACGAGCTCCTGCAGAACCACCAACAAACAATACCGTTGGCAATTTAGGATTAAAGTGGGTTTGGATATCCACCAACTCGTCTGGTTCTGGCGTCTCTTGGCCTGTTACCTTGGTCACTGCCCCCACATGCTCGACTTTTGCAAGACTAGCAGGCTGCTCAAATGTTGAATACATCTTGGTCGCAAATTTATAGGCAATTTTATTGGCTAAGCCCATAGACAGATCCGATTCGTGAATAAAGACAGGCACCCCTGACACACGCGCTGCGATAACCGGCGGTACTGAGACAAAGCCCCCCTTTGAAAAAAGAGCCTGTGGACGCAGT
>NZ_KQ970760.1:357389-372860 GCF_001579175.1 Streptococcus oralis | reverse complement strand
GACCAGCAGCAGACAAAACTTCCCCAATCATGGTCGTTGTGGTTGTTTTCCCATTTGAACCAGTAATACCAACAATCGGCGCATCTGAAATCAAATAAGCCAATTCCACCTCAGTCAGGACTGGAATCCCCTTTTCCAATGCTTTTTCGATCATGGGATTGCTATAAGGAATCCCTGGATTTTTCACCATCAGAGCAAAGTCTTCATCCAAGAGTTCCAAAGGATGACCACCTGTGATAACCTTGATCCCCTCTTCTAGCAAACTTTGCGCAGCAGGATTTTCCTCAAAAGGCTTGCCGTCATTAACAGTGACAATAGCACCCAGCTTGTCTAACAAACGAGCCGCAGACTCACCAGACTTAGCCAAACCTAAAACAAGTACTTTCTTATTTTTAAATTGATCGATTACTTTCATGTCTCAAACTCCATTTCTACTCCTACTATTTTACCATTTTTATGGAAATAATACTAAACGAAAATGCTCTAGCCCTCATTCTAGCATAGAAAAAGAGAGCCATAGCTCTCTTTCTTTTATCTTTTTTTACCCTTTTTTACTGGCATGAGCGTAATGTCTCTCAAGCTAAAGTAGGCTAGGGCCAGCATGGCGATTGTGACAAAGAATTCTGTCGGTAGTTGGAAGATTTGCAAGATGGACAACATCAGCAAAATCAAGAGTGCAACAACTACAAAGACCAAGATAACGATATTGACTGTTCCTTTGATACTTTGGGGTGTCGCAAATACATAGAGTAGTAATAAGAGTATCCCTATGATTAAATAGACCATCTTTATCTCTTTCTAGCTCTTATTCAGCTGATTTTTTCTTTTTATTGGCTTTCTCACGCTCTGCCTTGTTAAGGATTTGTTTACGCAAACGGATAGATTCAGGCGTTACTTCCATGTACTCATCATCGTTCAAGAACTCAAGAGACTCTTCAAGCGTCAAGATACGAGGTGTCTTGATAACCGCTGTTTGGTCCTTAGTAGCTGAACGGACGTTGGTCATTTGTTTAGCCTTAGTGATGTTAACTGTCAAGTCGTTTTCACGAGAGTTTTCACCGATAATCATTCCTTCGTAAACCTCAGTACCTGGGTTGACAAAGATTGTACCACGTTCTTCGATCGACATGATTGAGTATGTTGTAGCCTTACCAGCATCGATGGAAACAAGGGCACCACGGTGACGTCCACCAATTTCTCCTGGAATCAATGGCAAGTATTGGTCGAAGGTATGGTTCATGATACCGTAACCACGAGTCATTGACAAGAACTCAGTTGAGTAACCGATCAAACCACGCGCTGGAACCAGGAAGACCAAACGAGTTTGACCATTACCAGTTGAAATCATATCCAACATTTCACCCTTACGTTCAGAAAGGCTTTGAATAACAGATCCTTGGTATTCTTCTGGAGTATCGATTTGAACACGTTCAAATGGTTCACATTTAACACCATCAATCTCTTTTACGATAACTTCTGGACGAGATACTTGAAGTTCATAACCCTCACGGCGCATGGTTTCGATCAGGATAGACAAGTGCAATTCTCCACGACCTGAAACAGTCCATTTATCTGGTGAGTCCGTTGGGTCAACACGAAGGGAAACGTCTGTTTGCAATTCTGCTTGCAAGCGTTCTTCTACCTTACGAGAAGTCACCCACTTACCTTCTTTACCAGCAAATGGTGAGTTGTTGACTAAGAAAGTCATTTGAAGCGTTGGCTCATCGATGTGTAGGATTGGAAGGGCTTCAACTGCGTCTGTCGGAGTGATCGTTTCTCCGACAAAGATGTCTTCCATACCGGAAACGGCAATCAAATCACCCGCTTTGGCTTCTTGGATTTCACGACGTTCCAAACCAAAGAAACCGAAGAGTTTTGTAACACGAAAGTTCTTCGTTGTACCATCTAGTTTAGAAAGGGTAACTTGGTCCCCAACCTTAACCGTACCACGGAAGATACGTCCGATACCGATACGTCCAACGAAGTCGTTGTAGTCCAAGAGTGACACTTGGAATTGAAGTGGCTCATCAGAGTTATCTACTGGAGCTGGGATGTGTTCGATGATGGTATCAAAGATTGGCGCCATTGTTGCTTCTTGGTCAGCAGGATCATCAGACAAGGAAGATGTTCCATTGATAGCTGAAGCATAGACAACTGGGAAATCAAGCTGGTCATCATCTGCACCGAGCTCGATAAAGAGTTCCAAAACTTCATCTACAACTTCTGCTGGGCGAGCAGATGGCTTGTCGATTTTGTTGATAACAACGATTGGGACAAGGTTTTGTTCCAAGGCTTTTTTCAATACGAAACGGGTTTGCGGCATAGTCCCTTCATATGAGTCTACGACCAAGACAACACCGTCAACCATTTTCATGATACGTTCCACTTCTCCACCAAAGTCCGCGTGTCCTGGTGTGTCCATGATGTTGATGCGTGTGCCATTGTAAGCTACAGCAGTATTTTTGGCAAGGATGGTAATTCCACGCTCTTTTTCGATATCGTTTGAGTCCATAGCGCGCTCTGCCAACTCTGTACGAGCGTCCAATGTTGAAGATTGTTTCAACAATTCATCAACGAGGGTTGTTTTCCCGTGGTCAACGTGGGCAATAATGGCTACGTTACGGATATCTTCTCTTAATTTTGTCATGATTTCCTCTATAATATTTAAAATTTATTTTCTAACTGAGCAATTATACCACATTTTCAGTCAAATGACATAACTCAAGCAAGTGTAAATGTTTTCACTTTGCTTTTCTGACCATGTCATCCCTTTTCAAAGTCAGAGACTTATGATAAGATAGGCTGGTATGCGTTTAGATAGATTATTAGCCCAAGAAAAGATCAGTCGCAAGGCTATGAAACAGGTTCTATTAAAAAAAGAAATCCTAGTGGATGATTGTCCAGCTCGCTCCCTAGCCCAAAATGTTGATACAGGATTGCAAAAACTAGTCTTTCAAGGAAGGCAAATCCAAGGATATGAGCACAATTATCTCATGCTTCATAAACCTAACGGAGTCGTTACAGCTAGCAAGGATAAGAAACTGCCAACCGTCATGGACCTGCTTCCGCCTGACATCCAGTCGAATCAGCTCTATGCAATTGGTAGACTAGACCGCGATACGACAGGACTACTCCTTATAACAGACAATGGACCTTTAGGCTTCCAGCTCCTTCATCCTCAGTACCATGTCGATAAATCCTATCAAGTGGTAGTAAACGGACCGCTCATGTCAGAACATATCCAAAAATTCAAAGAGGGAATCGTCTTTTTAGATGGGACCACTTGTAAACCAGCTCAGCTCGAAATTCTGTCCTCAAGCCCAACAGAGAGCCATGCCTCCATCACCATTTCAGAAGGGAAGTTTCATCAGGTTAAGAAAATGTTTCTCTCAGTTGGTGTCAAGGTGACCTCTCTCAAACGAGTTCAGTTCGGTGATTTCACTTTAGACCCAGAACTAGCAGAAGGGCAATACCGTCCCTTGAATCCAGAAGAATTGGAAATCATTAAAAACTATTTAGAGAAAAGTGGATAAAAGAAAAAAGCTTTATGTTTAAAGCTTTTTTCTTTTTTGCTTATCTAAAAAATACTGCGACGGCTAGAATCCAGTTAAGAACAGAAACTACAAGTCCTACGATGTTGAGAATTTTTTCTGTTTGATAGTTTAGTCCAGATTCTTTTTGGTATGAAAAAGCCAAGACCAATCCTATGATCCCCAAAATCAGACCCACTATTGGAGAAAGCAAACCAAGGACGATAGATAAGATACCTAAAATAAGTGAAGGTTTTTTCTTTTGTTGTGAATTCATATTACAAAATCTCCTTAAATTTAATATAAATCATGATACCATAAAATGCAAGATTTATCTATCATTAAACAGTTTTTAACAGAATGTTAGCTCGTCTTGACCTTCCCAATCCAAGAATCCAATCCATAAGAAAGGATATAAATATCAGAGAAACCTTGCTTTTTCAGATAGAGGGCTGCATTGGTCACTCGTTGTCCACGTTGGTTTTCGTAGAGAAGGACAGGTTTATCCTTACGAAGGGCTGCAAGGCTTGACTTCAATTGACTTGAAGGAATATTGCGAGCTCCGAGGATATGTTTTCTGTGAAATTCTGCTGGTTCACGGACATCAATCAACTGCCCTTTTCGAATCAATGCTTCAAATTCTGCATTGTCCACAATCTTAGCCGCACGACGAATACGAAGGTAGTTATACCCCATCCATGCCGCCATCGCTAGTACGATTCCCCACAAAATCCAAATTGTCATAAGTTCTTATCTCCATTTTTCTCTATGTAGTCTAATTCTATCTTGTGCTCTCTACGAAGAACAGCTTCTGCCTCTAGATAGTCTAGCTTGTCCATCAGACCTGCATCATAGATCCGAGAGAGTTCGAGCTTCATCAGTTCAATATCATACAAGCGCTTCCCCACATAGACAATAATGCCAAACTGTTTGAGAAATTGCTGCACATCATAGAATGTTTTCATAGCTTTCATTCTAACAGATTTCAGACTTTTTTTCAATACCAGTTTGGGTCTTTCCTCTCTTCCCTTCATCTTCTTTGCTCATTCTTCACCAAGTGTGGTACAATAAAAGCATGAGAATTCAACAATTACACTATATTATCAAAATCGTCGAAACTGGCTCTATGAATGAAGCAGCCAAGCAACTCTTTATCACCCAACCCAGTCTCTCTAATGCCGTTCGAGATTTGGAAAATGAAATGGGTATTGAAATCTTTATTCGCAATCCCAAGGGCATTACCTTGACCCGTGATGGGATGGAGTTTCTCTCCTATGCCCGTCAAGTTGTCGAGCAAACCCAGCTTCTGGAGGAACGCTATAAAAACCCTGTCGCCCACCGCGAACTATTCAGCGTTTCTTCTCAGCACTATGCCTTTGTAGTCAATGCCTTTGTATCATTACTTAAAAAGAGTGATATGGAAAAATACGAACTCTTCCTTCGTGAAACTCGAACTTGGGAGATTATCGATGACGTCAAGAACTTCCGTAGCGAGGTCGGTGTCCTCTTTTTAAATAGCTACAACCGCGATGTTTTAACGAAAATGCTGGATGACAACCACCTCTTGGCCCACCATCTTTTTACCGCGCAACCCCATATCTTTGTTAGCAAGACCAACCCTCTAGCAAAGAAAGATAAGGTTAAACTAGAAGACTTGGAGAACTTCCCGTACCTGAGCTATGACCAAGGGACGCACAACTCCTTCTACTTCTCTGAAGAGATTCTCTCTCAGGAATACCACAAAAAATCTATCGTAGTCAGCGACCGTGCCACCCTCTTTAATCTCTTGATTGGTTTGGATGGTTACACCATTGCAACAGGGATTTTGAACAGCAACCTTAACGGAGACAATATCGTTTCCATTCCACTGGACATTGACGATCCGATTGAACTAGTCTATATCCAGCATGAAAAAACCAGCCTGTCTAAGATGGGCGAACGCTTTATCGAGTATCTACTAGAAGAAGTTCAGTTTGATAATTGATAAAAAATAAAAATTTAAAGGGAAAAAGAAAAAGTTAGGAAATAGAAAGTGAAAAAGATACTACTGACTAGTGCTCTGATTCTGTCAATAGCAGGATCTACTCTAGCACCCGTCTCTGCAGAAGAAAACCAATCACAAACTCCTTCTACAGTTAAAGAAAAGCAAACCAAAGATGATCAAAAAGATGCTATTATTAAGGAGAATACAGAACCCGAAGTTCTTCCAAAAGTAGATGCGCAAGAAGCCAAACCCAAAAAGGAGGGCTGGTACCAAGAAAACGACCACTGGCGTTTTTACCAAGATGATAAACCTGCTTTGAACTGGAAACAAATTCAAGGCAAATGGTACTACTTCGACCAAAATGGTAACCGTCTCCAGTCCACTATCTACAAAGGCTATGCCTTTGACCAAGACGGGGTTATGGTAGAAAATAGTTGGACCAAATTGGACAACCAATGGTATTATGCTGATTCCTCTGGACGACTTGCTCAGAACAGCTGGAAAAAAATTAACGGCTCTTGGTACTATTTTGACCAAACTGGAGTCATGCTGAGCAAGACAAGTATTGATGGCTATTTCTTAAGTCAAAGCGGAGCCATGGCATCACACGGTTGGCAAGAGGTCAATCAAGTTTGGTACTACGTTCTGCCGTCAGGAAAAATCTCTCAAGACAAATGGGAGAAAATCAAGGGTACTTGGTACTATTTTGACAAAGAGGGAAGAATGTTGAGCGAAACAACCTTCAAAGGCTACCTCTTTAAGAAGAGTGGTGCCTTGGCTGAAAACAACTGGGTTAAAATCAAGGATACGTGGTTCTATGCAAACGGGTCAGGGAGATATGTCCAAGAAAACTGGCAAAAGATTCAGGGTTCTTGGTACTCATTTGATCAGAATGGTGGAATGCTAGCAGACAAATGGCAAGGAAACTACTACCTCAAAACTAGTGGAGCCATGGCTGAGAAAGAATGGATCTTTGACAAGACTTATAAGAGCTGGTTCTATCTAAAAGCGAATGGTCATTATGCAAATCAGGAGTGGATCGGAGCTTATTATCTCAAGTCTGGTGGCTATATGGCCAAAAGCGAGTGGATCGATGATAGTCAAGACAAAGGGCGTTACTATTTGGATGAAAATGGTCGCTATGTCACAGGAATTCACAAGGTTTCTGGAAAAGACCATCTCTTCCAAAAAGATGGGAAATGGATTTCTGAAGTTTCAACTGAGGGTGGATTTGTAAAAGGCCAATACAGTAACACCATCTTCCTCGATCCCGGACATGGCGGACGAGATTCAGGCGCCTTTTACTACAATGTCGCTGAAAAAGATCTCAATATGCAAATCTACCGTAAACTTCGCACTAAGTTAGAAGAACTAGGCTACAAGGTCCTCACTTCTCGTGATAGTGATATTGACGTTGATTTTGTTACCGAACGTTCTCGTATGGTCAACAAAACCAACTCTGACATTTTTATCAGTATCCACTTCAATGCAACTGGAAGCGCATATTCAAAAGCGAGCGGTATTCAAACCTACTCCTATAGCGATGAACCTGATTATCCAAGTAAGATTAATCAATACTGGCACAACCATCCTGATCGCATTAGTGAAAGTAAGCGCCTCGCTGCTGCTATCCACTCCTCTCTCTTATCCGAAACAGGGGCTAAGGATGCTGGTCAGTTAGAAAGAAGTTTTGCTGTACTACGCGAAACAGCTAAACCAGCCGTCCTCCTTGAACTTGGTTATATGGATAATTTCACTGAAAGCCAACAAATCAGAGATAGTCGCTACCAAGATAAACTGGTGGCAGGCATTGTAAAAGGGATTCAAAAATATTACGCTGGTAAATAAAAATAAAGTCTCGAGAAACCTCGAGACTTTTCTATTTGTCTTCTTTTTTATCTTTATCAGGAAAGAGGTAGCCAAGTCCTACACAAGCTAGCACTCCCGCACCAATCACCAAACCACTTGAAATTGGCAAGAGATCAAAAATAGCATTTGCAATAATAAAGGCAATAATCAAGCACATCAGACTAGATTTATAGTCTTTTTTCAAAAGATTTTCTAGAGTGAAATAGAGGAATAAGCCAACTGGAATCAGTGACCAAAGGTTGACATCCAAGCTTGGCCATCCAACAGATCCGAAATACAATACTAGCGCTGCTGCTACTAAAAATACAAGTCCCAATAATTTTTTCATTTTTTGTCTCCATTTTCTTTTTTGGGTTCTTGAGTTGTCTGATACTGACCCCTCATGTCCCTTACATGAACCATTATAGCAGAGGAATTTTTCAAGAACAAGCCCTTTTGCCTATCTGGTCAATATCTCTGTCTAAGTGGTTGAGTATTTGTAACAAAAGAAAAAGAAGCCCGTTAGGGCTTCTTAATTCTACCGAGCACAAGAGCATTTCTGAACTAAGTGAATCTAAAGTTAGATTCTAAACTAATTTTTCTTTTCCTTTAACTCTAGAGAAGATTTGATTGCTTCACGTTCAGCTTGCAGTTGAGCTAAGTTCTTTTCTTCTTCCTCAAGTTTACTGGTATCTGGTTTCACACGATAATAAACATCTTCTGGTTTCATTAACATAGACCCATAATCTTGGCCCGAAAGTAGTCTTTCTTCAGCATGATTGCTTTTATCCGTAATCTTTCCATCATCAGCAGGTTGCATAACAACTCCACTTGGAACAGCAACTACTACAAATCCTCCAGCAACAGAATCTTTTACCCACGCACTGATAGAAGCTGTCTCAGGGTTACGACTATCTTGACCTTTAGATACCTTTAATCCAACTACAGATTCGTACTTTTGATCATTTGTAAACCAAGTCGCATCTACTTCTCCAGAATTCTTAATGATATATTCATTGCCAGATTGACTACGCCAAGTGCCTTCTAAACTAGACAAATCATTGTTCTTGATTGCTTCAATATCTAGTTTTGGAACGGTAGTTTCTTTCTTCAACTTGCTAACAAGTGCTTCTGCTTCCGTAATTTTGGTATCTAAAGCAGTCAGTTGATCCTTGAGTTTCTGAATTTCCTCTTGTTTATCCTTATCAGTTTCATCTGTTTTTCCTTGGCTTGTAGACGATTGACTTGTTGACTCTGTAGTTGAAACTGAAGACGATGCTTGATTTGGCTCTTTCTTTCCGATCAAAGAATTTGAAAAAATACTTACCAAGATGAGAGTGACTGAAGTAGCGAGTGCTAGGCCAATATAGATTTTTATATTTGGAGCCGACTTTGATTCAGACCGCTTAGGTCCATTGACCTCTTCAAATTGTTTTTCCCGTTCTTTCTTATTCATAATTTCTCCTTTTTGATTTATATTCAGGCAGGCTTACGATACTTCATTTGTTACTATCCAGGATATTTTATAATTTTTAGAAAATCTAAGCAAAAATTTCTAGAAAAATTAACTATAAAAACATCTCTAGATTGGTATCAAAACAAGTATTTATTACAATACATTATACCACAAAATATAAACCACAGTTTGTAATTATATTTTAAATAAGCCGAAGAAATGGATTTTAAACAGAACCCTTCTCCATTAGAAAAAGCCTGTCCTGAGACAAGGCTTTTACATATATCTCTTTAAAATCTCCTATTCTCATAGAAATTTAAACAATATATTTATAAATCAATATTTTCACAAAACTATGTCATCACCTCACTATCTAATCTCAGTACATAAACCATTTTTCTATAGCTTTTGTCTTAATCTTTATTTTTTCTCTTCAATCCAAGAAAAGCTCCTACTATAAACATGATTCCGGCAGCTAATAGTGTCTGGGCTCCGCTTGCTGTTCCGGTTCTTGGCAACTCATTAGGATTGTTACTAGTTGATTTACTATTGATGTTGGTATTTTTATTAGTTAAGTTCCCTTCTTCATTTAGATAAACGTTCTTGTTAATTTCAAAGTTTTTATCATTTTTATCAGAAACAATACTATTGACATCATTAGTTGAATTAGATTGTGTTTTTTCTTTCTTTTTCGATACATCAAAAGTAGGTTTATTTTCCTCCTCCTTTTTCTCCTCTATTTTCTTGAATACAGGTTTTATAAAGGTATCTTTTGATAGATTAAGAACATAGCCAGCGTCTTTTTTCCCTTCGAAACCAGAAATTTCCCAACCATCAAATTGGTATCCTTTTTCTAATTCACCCATATAGACAGGTAACATAAAATCTTCTTCCGACACTATCGTTGAACTCATTTCTTTTCCATTTTGAATGGTCACAGTTACCCTATGAGGTTTTAATTCACTTACCTCTCCCGTGTCTTTATTTAAAATGAATTCTTTTACGGTAGTATTTCTTGCAAAATCTTTCACAACAATCTTAATGTTTAGTGTCTTATCTGTTAGTTGTTTAATATCATCAAATGATTTATATTCTTTTCCATTTACATAAATATGTTGTTCTTGAATCTCACCATCGAATCCATTATTTCTCTTATCATTAATATTAAACACTACAGATTTTCCGTTAGCATATTCGATACTAGTATTTCCCTTAGGATCAATGCTTACTTCTGGTTTTACATTATCATATAAAAATTGATAGTGTACTCCAACCGCTTTCGCATTCAAATCGCTATAGCCAGTTTGAAGATAAACATTTCCATCCATATCTGTTACTTTATCTGGAAATCCGTTTGCTTTATAGTCTTTCATTCCCCAGTCCATGATATCACCGTCTTTAACATTAAGCTTAATGTTAAAATCTCTAGTGTTATCAATGTGTAAATCTCCGTAGATTAAATAATTATCTACAACCGATTCATTAACTCTCAACTCCCAGTTAAAACCACCCTTATCAGAAATCTTACCTCTTAAATAAAATTCTGGATTTCGTACATAAATTTTATTAGATTTAGATGGATTAAAGTAGTTCTTGTCCATTGAGAGGTTTACTGGTTTGGTATCAATAAATAACGTAGAGCCATCTTCTTTTATAGCTTCGACGTTGGACTTATCTTCTCCAGTGTACTCTTTACCATCCTTACCAAATAATACCAGTTTAGAAGGATCTGTTACAAGATTGCCATCTTTATCGATTGCTTCCCCTTTATCATTCATTTTAAATGTAAACACTTGATACCTTACAATGTTAAAGCCGTCCAAAGCCGACATTAATACTGATTGAGTACTTCTTCCATCTTCAACATTTCTACTATCAGCATAAATTATTTTTTCTGATAAGACTCTTAGATTAGGATTGGCCTTTTGTATTTTTGCTATATCTTCCTTGGTATAGACTCCATTCCCTTCTAACATATCCGTTTTTCCAGGATTATAGGTAGTCACTTTTAGTGCATAGCCTTTTCTTAGAATGATGTTATCCTTTAATAGATATTGTTGTTTTTCTGAATCAGAATAGATTTTACCAGATTCCATTTCCGTTAAATTGTTTGGTTTGTTTTTTGAAAGATCTCCTTCTCCTAATTCTATTACATTCCCATAACTTGATGCATACGGATATTCTGTTTTAGTTTCCTTATTTTTTTCAGGCATTCTAATTTTAGTTTCAGCTTTTATCTGATCACCATCTTTAACAAAAAATCTCATATCTCCTGCAAAAGCTAATCCATCCACAATATCATTAATATTAGCGTATAAATCAAATGTCATCGTTTTTGAATGTGAATCATACTTGGTCGTTTTGATTTCTATCGATTTATAATTATTGCCATAATATACCTTGGCATTTTTAGAAACATTACTGATCTTTCCAAGAATTTCAAAGTGTCCATCTTTAGACGGGTTTAGAATGCCATAAATTTTTGATTTGATTTCATCAAGTTTTTCAGTTTCATATTGTAAGGCACTACCATCGTCATAAGCAATGATATTTCCCTTATCATCGTATTTATAATCGTATTCCTCTATTCTCTTACCAGTTTCACTTGTAAAGTCATCAACTTCTCTGAATTTCTTTTTAATGAGTTTCTTTAAATCTTTGGTTTCAAAGTCTCTAATTGTTGAAATTGTTTTATGAATAGTCAAGCTAGATTTTTCTTCGGTAGCCTCTTCATTTTCTTGATGATGTTCTACTTCAGTTGTATCTTTTTTAAGACTATCCTCTTTTCTATTTTCTAAATTTTTAAATATAGATTCGGAAATCTCGCCAAGCTTTTGGTATTTAGATGAATCTTGATCAGGATCTACTAGATAATAGGAAATCATCCCCTTTTCATCAGCATGATCAGCAAATTTAATTCTATGAATCTTTGTGAAATTGCTAGAACCGTCTAATGCAATCACTTCAATGATTTTGCCTCTTAAATCTCCTGCACCTTTAATTTCATAAATGGTATTTCCGTCTTTGTCAAGTTTCCTATTTCTTCCTTGACCCTCACCTGCATAAGTGACTTCAAGATTTTTCTCAACCTCTCCATCTTCATTAACAAGAGCGGCGCCAGCATACCAAACTTCGTTGGCAATCTCGTCAAATTTTTCAGGATGTTCTTTTTGATCTCTCGCAAATAGCGTTTCATTCTTGTATTGCTCTTTGACCTTGTGATAAGTATCCTTTGTAATCAACTTAATTTTTTCAGGGTTTGAAAAATCAATTGAAACAATCTTTGGAGGGGTGTTATCAATTTTTACAGGAATATAGGAAACCTGCCATGGGTAATCCTTGGTTAATCTATATTTAAATTTATAGAAATATTGGCCTTCCGCAATCGGTTCAAATTGTCCTCGTATCTTAGTAGCAGGATCTTTTTTGTCATTACTTTCTGGGGCATTTTCTTCTCTACCTCTAGGGTTATAAATGAGTCCATCCCATTTCAAGTCACCCCAAACTTTTAGCTTAGAAGATTTAATGCCCTTTGCATCATTTCTTTTAGAGTTTAAAATTCCTTTAATAAAGTGTTCTCTCGAAATGACTTTTAAGTCTTTTTGATTTTCTCCCTCTTTATTTGTATTTACTATTGAAATCACCCCTTCTTCTGCACTTCTTAATACAAGTGGAGAAGGCGTTAATCCTCTCTCAAGTTGAGCATCTTGAGGATTTCCATTTGAATCTAAAGGATAAATTTTAGCAATATTAGAACCACTTGATGACAGTGCGTTGATTCCTTCGTTATTGAAAGCAAATAATTCTGGATTTTGATCTAGGGATGTTGTATTTTTATCTTTTCTATTTTGGATAACTCCTGCTGGATTAAATTTATCTATACCATGTTCTCCACCAATCCCCTTATTTAAGGTACCTGGAATTTTTGGTTTGCCATCATCATCATAACCTTCCATCGCTTTTGATTTTGACCCTTCTTCCCAGGCCCATTTATCAAGGATTGGTTCGTGGTTCCAATTCCCAGCAAATCCCATTAGAGGCATCGATAAAGATGGTTGGAAATTTTTTTCTTCCCGTTGGAGTTTAGAGCTTCCATTTCTTCCACTGACTCAAAATGAATAAATGATTCCACAAATTTATTTTTATTTTTTGCTTCCCCAACATTTATAACCGCATTTAAATCAAAGCTGGAATTTGGACCTATAGTGAAAGTGTCATGCTCAAATGTGATATTTGCTCCTTTGACTTTTTCTGGGTGAATTTCTGGAACAATTTGCTTCCCGTCCGGAGATTTTTCATCTTTGTATGTTTCATCGAGTTTTAGCCTATCAGTTAGAGCATCTGTAGTTACAGTTGATGCAGAAACTTTAAAGGTTAAAGGTCTATTTGAGGTATTGTGAAGCTTGATTGTAAAGTATTTTTTATCACCTTTTATTTCTTTAAGAGAAATGGAACCATATGAATTTACCAAACCTTTAGAATCTGTATTTTTGAAAGTCGCTACAACTTCATTTCTCAAAGCGTTGGCAACATTAATTAGCCCCGCTCCCTGCTGTCTAGGTGATGCAAAGTATTGACTCTTTTCTTTCCAAGAGGTTGCATCCATCATAGGTCTTGCAGTATTTTGTAGGGCTATTTTTGTAAGACTTGTAAGGTCTATTTTGTCATCTCCCTTAAGATTTTTCAAGACAGGTCTTTCAAGCAATTCCTTTAATTTTGGTCGAATCAAAACAGTAGAAGCTGCTACGATTGGAGTTGCCATGCTAGTTCCTGACATATAACCATAAGTGGATTTACCATTAATAACATTTAGAGTGGATTTAATATTTTTACCAGGTGCTGAAACATCCGGTTTTAAAAGCAAATCTGTTCTAGGTCCCCAAGATGTAGACCCAGCTGGAACTATAATATCTTCTTTATAAAGTTCTTTGTCTGTGTCAGCTGCAAAATTAAAGTCAATTTCTTTTTCATCACCTACATTTGGTTTATTAGAATTATAGCTTTCCATATCAATTGGATAGTATTGTTCTAAGTTATTTTTAAAATCTTCCTTATTATTTCTTTTGACTTCAGTTTTTTTATCAGGGTTAATCATGTTCCATAATTTTACACCATCATCTCCTGAAATTGAAAATACTTGACTTTTAGTCCCTTCATCCGCTTCATATCCCATAGCTGGAAGGTCTGTCCAATTATCTCTATTGTAGTAATTTACAGTATTTACAACCATAATGGCACGTGCGCCTTTATCCGTTGCTCTTTTAAAAGCATCTTTTAAATCCTTGGTATAAATTCTATCCATTACTGCAATTTTGCCCTTAAGATCCAAGCCTATCAAATCTTGGTCTTGACCTTTGCCTATATATACAAATTTTAATTTATTTGGAGTTTTTGAGCCATCCTCATTTGTTAGGATTTTATTTTTATCGAAAAAAGCACCTATATTTCTGTATTTAAAACTTTGTCCACCTATGTTAACTTTATCAAACTCAATGGTTTGATTTTTAGCAGAAGCGACCGCTATCGCATCTTCATGTGCGGCAGTTCGTGTTACATTTCCAGTATCTGTCATTTTCAGATTATTATTTGCTACTAAATCCCAAGAAGAACTTGAAGCAGAAGTCGCAAAGTTACCTGTAGCAACAACCATTGGGATTCCAGCTTTTCTTAATGCTCTAATAGCCTCCCAATATTTCTCGCCTACAAGACCTGTTCCTGTAAAACCAGATGATACCGAAACAACATCAACATTGTGTTTGATCGAATCTTCAATTGCATGAAACATTGTTTCATCACCCGCAAACCCAGATCCTGCGTCAGAGTACATTTTATAAGAGAAAATTTGTGCATTAGGCGCAATTCCATCTATGCCATTAAAGTTCTTGATGTCTTTTTCTGTATCATTTCCAGCAAGAATCCCTGCAATATGCATCCCATGTGGGTCAAAATAATCCCTACCATCATCATACTTTTCTACAGTGATTTTACCACCATTATAATAATTGAACGCATGAGGGATTTTATCACTCAACCAATAATTTTTATCAGTGCCTTTTAAGTCATCTTTTTTAAATTTCATCGAGTCTTTGGCATCATCATCGATCCTCATAGCCTTATGCCTATAATCTGTTCCAGTATCGATATTTGAAATGACCATACCTCTACCATCAAAATTTTTCCCAAATGGAGCATTGATAGACTTTAGGTAATCAATAGCTTCCTCAACTCCAATTTCCTTTCTGGCATGATTCATCATTGGTTGGAGTTTTTGTGACCTTTCAATCGACGAAACACCTTCTATTTGTTTAATTTTGTCCAAATTATCTGGAGTTGTTTCAATGGCAGTGCCATTAAAAATCGTATTATAGGTATATAAAACCTTTGTATCCTTCAGATTTGATAGTTCCTTTATTACCTTTTCTCCAGATTCTTTATCTTTAAATTCAGCAATATAGACAACTTTATTATCTTCTTTTTTCGGATTTTCTGTATCTTTATTTACAAATGAGTTCGCATCATCTCCTTTGGATTGATTGGAGTCTTCTTTGATACTTGCTCCTTCTTTACTAGTTTTTTTGTCTATCTCAGACTTTCTACTAACAACTTCTTTTTCCTCAATAACTGTTGTCTTCTTCTCCTCAGTATCCTTTGAA
>NZ_KQ970760.1:353988-357236 GCF_001579175.1 Streptococcus oralis | reverse complement strand
CCTTTGAAGTTTCTATAACATTATGAATATCTTCAGATTGTTCATTGTTTTTTGTTTCTTTATCTGCTACTACTTTTTCTTTATCAGAAATTCTTAAAGCATCTTCAGAACTAGTTGTATCTGCTAAAATCACCTCATTGGGGGCATATGCTGCTAAAATAACTGCAGCAGTAGTTAATGACAATACCGTACTTTTTTTCATTATAATTCCTTCATTTTTTATTTTAAATCCAATAGATAGAAAACTTTAACCTTGCTAGCCTTTGTTATAAAAAGTTTTATGACGTATTATCTAGTGGGATAGAGTAGTACATTTATATATAATTGTTAGCTCTCTGAAAAATAGTATATCAATTAAAAAAATTTAAGTCAAGAAAAATTAACCCTGGTTAATTTTTTTTTAATCCATGTTAACAAATGGTCTAGTCAATAAATTTTATAGTTAACTGGGTACAGTATAAACTCATTCGTGCCATCAAAAATATTATCAATCAACTGGAATAACTACCAAAATCGCAAAAAGGGGTATGGACAGAATTTATGCCTTAATAAACATGCAAAAACAACCGCAATAATTTTCAACGGTTGTTTGTAACATATTTAATTTTTAACTCTCATCCTATTTTATATCTTAAGAACCCGCACTTTCGTAAGCGTCCAAGCCCCTGTCCCAGAGTTTTAAAGAAATAACAAAGAAAACAAGGGAAATCAAAATCAACCCACTAATGTTAAAGAGCCCGTCTTTGTCCTGCAAGAAATAGCTGGCAGGATAGTAGGCCGTAAAGGCGAAAGGCACGATAAAGCTAATCAACCAACGAAGGAGCGAATTGTAAATGGAAATCGGGTACTTGGCAAAGTCATTAAACATATAGAAAATGTAAATCATGGCTCCTGACTGCTTGGTCCAAAAAGCGATACTGGCAGTCGCGATTTTCAAGGAAGTATAGATCAAGGTCGCAAAAGGAATGCAGACTAGAAAAATCAGGAATTTTGGAAGAGTCCAAGCAATGCTTGATACTGTTGTCCCTAGTAAAATTCCACCGACCAATAGTTCGCCCAGGGCATCAATCTGAAAGGTCTCAACGAGGATATGGAAGAGCGGATTGATAGGACGAGTCAGATACTTGTCAAATTCTCCCTTTCGCACCAGGCGCTGGCCTAGTGCCCAGAGATTGTCAAAAAAGAGATGGTCCAATCCCTTGGGAATTAAGGAAAATCCATAGATAAAGGCAATCTCTTGAAAGGTCCATCCTTCTAGGGATGGAATATGTTGAAAGATGACATTGAGAAACAAGAGGTTTAGGCCTTGAGTCAGAAAGACTCCCAACACACCTACCACAAAATCCACCTTGTATTCCATGATTTGTTTAATGTATTGTCTGATAAAAATCAGATGCATGCGTTGATATTTTTTCATACTAACCTCCCTGAATAGTGATGAATGACTGGACTCGTTTCCAAATCAGCTGAGACAAGCCAAGCATCACTAAGAGCCAGAAAAACTGCAAAGCGAGTGCCCGAAGAATCTGACTAGCATCGTATTTCCCAACAATAATCATAACCGGAGTGTAGATCAAAGATGAAAAAGGCAAGAAGGACAGAATATCTGAAACGATCTTTGGAAAGAAAGCCAAGGGAATCAAACTTCCAGACATAAAGGCCACTATAGAAGTCTTGAGTAGATTAGAGCCCCATAGATTTTTAAACACAAAGGCAGAAAATCCAAAGCAGATATTAAAGAAAAAGTTAATCAGATAAGCCAGAGTTAAGCTAAAGAGATAAAGGACAGTTAATCCCAGCACTTCTACAATACCTCGCCCAGATAAGATTTTCATCAAAACAATGACACTTAAAAATGGCAGTCCAACAGAGATAAAAATCAACCACTTGGAGCCAAGTTCGGTGAAAAGGTAAGAGGCCGCAAAATGCACTGGTCTCAGCAAGCGCATGATAATGGATCCATCCTTGACCTCCTCCCCAATCATAAAGGAGCTATCAGACCTGGTCAAAAGATTGGTCACAAAACTCATGATGATGTAGAGAGTGATATCTGCCATACTGAAGCCCTGAATCAAAGGCTCCTGGGAGGAGTCAAAGACTGCCTTCCAGAGATAAAAGGCCACAAAAGCCCCCATGACATCACCAATCCGATAGAGAATAAAGTTGACTCGATAGGTAATCAACTCCTGAATCCCTGCATTGATAAAGGGTTTATAACGTCTCAACAATTTGACCATCTTAGAGCTCCTTTCGATAGAAGCGACGGATAATATCCTCAATATCCGTATCTACCATCTTCAAATCGCGGATTTCAAAATCAGACAGGGTTTGCTTGATAATATCAGCCGACTGGTAGCGGGAACTATCGAATTCAATATTGAGACTGTTTCCTTGTCTATCAATGGTCATATCCGAAGAGCCTTCATAGTGAGAAAGGAGATGACTTTGACCTGGTAGCAGTTCAAAGGAAAGAGTCTTCATCTTGCCAAAGGTTTCCTTGAGCTGGCTAACCGTTCCATCAAAAATCTCCTGCCCCTTGTCAATCATAAAAATTCGATCACAGAGCTGCTCAATATCACTCAGGTCGTGAGTGGTCAAGAGAATGGTTGTCTCTTCCTCCTGATTGATTTGGGTGATAGCCCGACGAATATTATCCTTGACCGAAACGTCCAACCCAATGGTCGGCTCATCTAAAAAGAGAACTTTAGGATTGTGGAGTAAAGAAGCCGCAATATCCGCCCGCATCCGTTGACCCAGCGAAAGAGTTCGCACGGGATCCTTGATGAATTCCTTCAAATCCAAGACTTCATTCAAAAAATCCATTCGCTTATGGAAAAGCGAGTCTGGCACATCGTAAATCTCTTTCAAGACCGTGTAGGTTTCTTGCAGTGCCAAATCCCACCATAGCTGGGTGCGTTGTCCAAAAACAACTCCAATATCCTTGACATAGTCTTGGCGATTGTCCTGCGGAATCTTGCCATTGATCCGACAATAGCCCGATGTCGGCTTTAAAATCCCTGTCAGCATTTTAATGGTGGTCGACTTCCCAGCACCATTTGCACCGATAAATCCTAAAATCTGCCCTTTTGGAACTTCAAAAGTCAAATCCTTGACCGCTTCAAAGGTCTGCTTTTCAGGATGAATAAAGGAGCGCAAAGCCCCCTTTAAGCCCGGTTCCTTGACTGTCTTCACAAAATTTTTCTGAAGATGTTCCACTTCTATCATTGCCATATCTATCTCCCTATAGC
>NZ_KQ970760.1:350984-353950 GCF_001579175.1 Streptococcus oralis | reverse complement strand
ATTGTATTTTTGACTACAAATATTCTAAATCCTTACTTTCTAAACTTTCTAATTGTTATTCTTACAGAAGGCTTTATACCAACCTATTATAGTCCAATAAAAAATGGAATGCAAGCGTTTGCCTATAGGTTGTGAAATTAGAGATTTTTCTCTTAAAATAATGCTTTTGAAACAAAAATTCTGGTTTAGTAGTTTCCTTAAAACACCAAAAAACCTACCCTTAGGGGCAGGCTACGAATTATAAAAAGCAAACTATTTTGACCTATATGATTCACTATTTAATCAAAGAACTAATCTTTCATAATTCTTTTCACAATCCCATTTCTATCAATTAGAAAACAATCTGGAAAGGTCATCTGCTCCCATTTTTCATAATCAAAACTGGAATCAAAGTGATGTAGTAGTATTCCTATCAAATTCCCGTGTGAACTAAGTAAAATCGTTTTTTCTGAGTATCTCTCTTCCAATTCCATTAAGAAATTTAGTACTCTAGCTAGTGCATCTTGATTTGATTCCCCTTCTGAAAGAGATTCACTGGGATTTTGCCATAAATATTTAATACTGTCTTCAAACTCAGAATCTTTTATAAAGGTTGAAGATAATTTTCGCTCTCGTAACCGATTATCAAGAACTATTTTATCAAATTGAATTGGCGAGCTATTAATCGTTTCAAATGCTCGTTTATAAGGACTAGAAAAATAATGATCAATATTAAAAGAATTCAAAAACTCTAACTGATCAAGAGATGAAAATCCTTTTTCTGACAAAGTTCTATTAAAATCATCACTTGAAAATTTTGAATGAGCATGTCTAAGTAAAATATAAGAATTATTCATAAATCATTACCTTTCAATTATTGTCATCAGTCTAAAATTTAAAAAATCTCTAAACCATCAATTACTCTTTAAAAAATCTTCAATCTGCGAAACTATTTCATTACTTTGATAATGATAGAGATCGTGTGGTGCATCCATATAGATAACTTGAACATTAGACTGGTCGCTTGCAAATTTCTCTGCATAACGTTGCCACTCAAATTGGCTAAAGCTAGTGCCTTGACCGTTAGACACCAGTAGTAAGGTGGGAATTTTCGGATTAATGTTTGAGGGAACTTTCTTGGCATTTTCCTTTACCGTTTGGGATTCATGAAGCATGGCTTGTGACATCAACTGCTTATAAGCTAGAAGTTTATATTGTTTTCGTTCACTCTCGATCAGAGTTTGATTTTTGATATAAAAGGACTCAGGGAAATAACGTAATAAACCAATCTTACTGCTCCAATAGGCCAACGTAAGCAAGGCCTGATTATCCTTTAAATCCTCATAACTTGATGGCAGTGCCCAATCCAGACCAATCAAGGCTTTCACTTCATCAGGATACTTCTCCTGCCAAGCCAAACTCTCTAGACTAGACATGGAATGAGACAGAATGATAAACGGCCCTGTGATATTTGCTTGCGAAAGAGCTTGGCGAGTCTCAGACAAAACCTCCATCACATCTCTTGAATGATTGCTATCATCACTATAACCATATCCCGCTCGCTCCACGATAACTACCTTATACTGTTTCGATAAGGATTCCGATACTTCTTTAAAATCCAATATAGGAGAAGCAATACCAGCACCTGAGAGAACTACTATAGTTTCAGGACCATCTCCTTCAAAGTAAATATTTATTTGATGTCCATTGACGAGAACTTGTTGCCCCATAGGTGTCAGTGAGGCTTTTTCCTTTTCCAAACAGATACGGTGAAAGATGAATGTAGCGAGTAAAAACAAAAGAAGCAAACTAATGAAGCCAAAACACCATTTTTTCAGTTTTTTCATAGCATTATTGTACAAAAATTAGAATCTTTTAGCAACTTAAGATTGGTTCTTCTACAGTATATTGGCTATATATTCACAAACCAAAAAACCCACCCAATGGGCAGGTTCTGTATGTATTGTTCAGCTCGATTAAGCTTTACCTTCTGAACCGAATACGTCGATACGTTCTTCAACTGATGCTTGGATAGCTTTGACACCGTCAGCCAAGAATTTACGTGGGTCGAAGAGTTTCTTCTTGTCGTATTCTGCTTCGTTTGCTTCGTAGTCACGAGCAAATTTACGAGTTGCGTTAGCGAATGCGATTTGGCATTCAGTGTTAACGTTAACTTTCGCAACACCAAGTTTGATAGCTGCTTGGATTTGCTCATCAGGAATACCTGATCCACCGTGCAATACGATTGGGAAGCCTGGAAGAGCTTCTGTCAATTTTTGCAAGTGGTCAAGGTCAAGACCTTCCCAGTTTGCTGGGTAAGGACCGTGGATGTTACCGATACCAGCTGCCAAGAAGTCGATACCAGTTGCAACCATTGCTTTAGCGTCTTCGATTGGAGCCAATTCACCTTTACCGATGATACCGTCTTCTTCACCACCAATAGTACCAACTTCAGCTTCTACTGAGATACCTTTAGCGTGTGCTTTTTCAACAACTTCTTTAGCCAATTTAAGGTTTTCTTCAACTGGAAGGTGTGAACCGTCAAACATGATTGAAGTGTAACCAACTTCGATACACTCAAGTGCATCTTCGTAGTGACCGTGGTCAAGGTGGATAGCTACTGGTACAGTGATACCCATTGACTCAACAAGGTTAGCGATCAAGTTGCGAGCAACTTTGTAACCACCCATGTATTTAGCAGCACCCATTGAAGTTTGGATCAAAACTGGAGCTTTTTTAGCTTCTGCTGCACGCAAGATAGCTTGAGTCCACTCAAGGTTGTTTGTGTTAAATCCACCAACTGCATAACCGTTGTCACGAGCTGCTTGGACAAATTTTTCTGCTGAAACGATTGCCATTTGTCAGGCCTCCTATATATTTTTTGGGACATCCCATTTACATTGTTCATTTTATCACTTTTTGACAAAAAAAGCTAGTTTTTCCCATACTTTAGATTGAATTTCTTCCAACTCAATCAATGTAAACCC
>NZ_KQ970760.1:345945-350930 GCF_001579175.1 Streptococcus oralis | reverse complement strand
AGACATGAAGAAGGTCAAACGATCATCTTGCATCTCAAAATGATAAGGTAATTTCTCATGTTCTAATAAACTTTTGACCACAAAGAGCCCCATTCCTGAACCCTTGGCCTTGCGACTAGCATTGCCAGAAAAAGACTGGGCCAGTTTTTCTTGTTCTTCAGGACTACAGCTATTCTCGATAAAGAGTTCCCCTTCTCTCTCCCCGATGCGAACCAAGCCGCCTAGAGTGGAGTGCTTGATGGCATTGCTGATGAGATTAGATAGGATCAACTTCATCACAGATGGGTTTATGTAGGCTTGCTGATGGGTCAAGCTAATGTCTATCTGAACATTTCTTTCCTTGGCTAGTAAAGTATAATCCTTAACCAGAGTTTGCGTCATCTGGAGTAGGTCAA
Source organism: Streptococcus oralis (assembly GCF_001579175.1). Taxonomy (GTDB): domain Bacteria; phylum Bacillota; class Bacilli; order Lactobacillales; family Streptococcaceae; genus Streptococcus; species Streptococcus oralis_O. The sequence continues at coordinate 350,535 of NZ_KQ970760.1, read as the reverse complement.
TGTTTTCCTTCTCCTCTCGCAATTCCTGGACCGAAGAAAGAGAAAGTATCTGAAGAACGTGGTGACTGAGGTCATCCACAATCCCCAAGGCAACTCCCAGATAGTGATCTCTATCCTTGTAACGACCGATATTTTCTTTCATATTTTCGATTAGGATTTTGAGACTAGCCAGAGGGGTTTTCAGTTCATGAGAGGCCCCTCGTAGGAATTCAACCTTCATTTTTTCTAACTGGAGAATGGCTTCGTTCTTCTCATGCAAGTCCGCAATGACAGTCAAAAGATGCTGGTAAAGGCTATTGATCTGTTCCTTAAGATCACCGATCTCATCCTTAGAATCCACGCGCAACCGTACTTGAGCATCTAGTTCCATCATTCTACGAGTCACCCGCTTGATTTCCAAAATCGGCGCAACAATGGTTCGAGCATAGATGTAGGCTACCAAGAGGGAAATCAAAAACGATGCCAGCAAGGTATAGGGAAGAAACTGGAGGCTAATTTGCTCTGCTTCCTTTTGCAAGTCCATCGAAGCTAGAAATTGAAGTGTCATAGTGCTACCATCTTGGGTTGTCACCTCACGCTCCTCGATAAAGAGAGAGGTGGTCTGGCGGTCTGTGTCCAGAGGAAGATTGTCCTTGACTTCTAACTTGTCCTCTGTCATCTCTCCCTTGACGGCCCCCTTGATATCACTAGTCTGGGAATACAAGTCTAAGACTTGCTCGATACTCTGCCTATCCTTTCCTTCTAGGGACTGGGCAATGGCTGTCGCTTTCTGGCCAATGGTTTCCTGACGATGGCTCAGATAAGTTGAGGGAAAGAGAAAATAAATGGCTAAATGAAGACAAATCACCAGAACACTAAAAATCGAGAAGGTATAGATAAATATCTTTGTAAATAAACCTGTTCGTTTCATTTTCGCTCCAATTTATAACCAACATTACGCACAGTGAGGATACAATCCAAGTCTAGCTTTTTCCGCAGTTCCTTGATGTAAACATCAATAACACGGTCAAAGGGAACCTCATCTGTCACCTTCCAGACAGCATCGATAATCTGAGATCGAGTCAAGGCCCGTCCTTCATTTTTCACCAGATAGTCCAAAATTTCCAACTCTTTGGCATTGATGGCCACTTCTTGACCTGCTAGGCTTGCACTGTAGCTCTCAAAATCCACCTTGGTATCCTTATAAGAGAAGATTCGCCCCGTATCATAGTAGCGCTTGAAAATCGCATCTACTCTCACTTTTAAAAGGGAGAGGGAGAAAGGTTTTTCCAGATAGCCATCTGCCAGAGAAGCAAAAGCACTCATCTTGTATTCTTCATCCTGAAAGGCAGTCAACATCAAGACAGGAACCTGACTGGTTTTACGAATCTCAGCTAGGACTTCTAGGCCATTGAGCTTAGGCATCTGGATATCCAGTAAAACTAGTGCTACTTCATAGCTGGAAAATTGTTCTAGGGCTTCCTCGCCGTCCGCAGCCTGAATGGTCTCATAACCACAATCTGTCAAATAGTCACTGATCCCTTCACGGATCATCTCTTCATCTTCTACAATTAAAATTTTCATAGAAAAAACGTTTCACATTCCTTTAAATTTCTTGTAAATCATCTTGCTTCATCCAGATAAACAGAGTACTTATCAAGATGAAACAGATAAAAATGCTACCTATATTATACCCCATTTAGGGGAGAATAGGTAGCAAGTTTTTTATTCGCTATCGAGCAAGAGTTCTTTTGGTTGTTTTCTGAGGAGATTGCTTGAAGCAAGCGCCATAACAAGAACCACTAGAACTAAAGCAAGAACAAAGACGATGATAAAGTCTGATGTCTGAATGGAAATGTCTAAGCTCGACAAGGTCTTGCTAAAGCCATCTACTTCTGCACCACCACCAAGGTTAGAAGCTTGAGCTGCCTTGCTGGCTTGCTTGGCAACACCTGAAGTAACATTGGCAAGGACGGTGTTTCCGATTGCACGAGCTGTATAGTTGGCTAGGAAGTAAGCAGAAACGAGAGCAGGGATAGCAATCAAGATTGATTCAGTGATGAATTGACCCAAGATACTTGCCTGCTTGAGACCGATAGAGAGGAGAATTCCCACTTCCTTACGACGGGCATTGATCCAAAGGCTGAGCAAGAGAGCAAGGAGAAGAACTGAGAAGCTCAAGCTTCCCCAGAAGAGGAGGTTGGCCATCTTGTACATACCAGAAATGGATTGCTCTAGAGCTGGGTAGTTAGAGGAGCTCTTCACAAGTGTGTAGCTCTTCCAGTTGATACCACTGATACCATTCAACTCTTTCATGACGTCATCCAAGTTCTTGTCTGCTGTTACGAAGAAGGTTGCGTCCCCATAAATAGCTGTGTCTTCTGTGTATCCGTAAAGTTTTGCAGCAGTGTGAATGTCTGTGATAGCTGTATTTTCATAGAGTTCTTGTGAGTAGGTTACTGCTGACTTATTGTGACCATCAAAGAGTCCCTTGATTGTCACTTCAACTGTTTCCTTGGCTCCTTTTTCATTGTCTGCATCATAGATATTGGAGTCTAGTTTGACCTTATCTCCGACTTTCCAGCCGTGTTTAGCAGCCAAGTCCTTGTGCATAAGAATCTTGTCTTTGTCGTCGTTGGTTAGGTGCTCACCTTCAACTAGCTTATATGAGCCAGAGACAAACTTGTCTTCTTTAGAGGAGTCATTGACACCTGTAATCATCAAACTGCTTCCAAACCGTTTGGCACGGTCTGCAGTGAGATTTTTCTTGGTTTCTGGCGTTTCAATGAGGTCGTATCCAGTCAAATCTCCGATAGCGTTGATGCGTTTAACATAAGACTCGATGGCCTTATTTTCGGTGATTTTTTTGATATCCTCACCCTTAATATTCCCAGAACCACGTGGCGTTCCTTGATTGACGCGACGATTGATTTGCATGGAGAAACTATTGGTGATATTTTTAAAGGTCTCCTGAGAAGCCTTGGCAGTAGCTCCTTTGATCGACAAACCGACCAAACTCAAGCTCGCCATGAGGAGAATAATCAGGAAGATAACAATCGATTTGAAAAACTTCCTTGTAACATAGGCAAATGCGTTGTGTAACATAGGTTCCCTTTCTAGATTTGATTTCATAATGCTATCAAAACAAGCTCATCTTATTTTGTAGTATTGCGAGTTTCAGTAAGTTTCTTATTCTTCAATTCAAGTGTAATATCTGACGCTTGAGCCACTTCCTTACTATGAGTGACGACGATCACACATTTACCTGTTTTCTCGGCAAGTGATTTGAGCAGTTCGATAATATCTCCGGCAGTTTTAGGGTCCAGATTTCCTGTTGGCTCATCAGCTAGAATAACTGGAGCTTCTGATACCAAACTGCGAGCGATGGCTACACGTTGCTGTTGACCACCTGATAACTGGAGAACGTTCCGCTTGATCTGACTTTCATCCAAACCAAGCTCAAGAAGTGTATCCTTGCTTGCTTTTTTGTTGACCAAGCGGATATTTTCCAGCGGAGAAAGATAATCTATCAAGTTATAATTTTGAAAGACCAGGGAAATATGATGCATGCGATGGTAAGAATACCCCTTATTCCGAATGTCCTCTCCTTGGAAAAGGATAGAACCTTCAACAGGACTATCTAGACCAGCAAGGAGGGACAAGAGAGTGGATTTCCCTGCTCCTGACTCACCAATGATACTATAAAATTTTCCGGGTTCAAAATTATACTTGATCTGATATAAAACTGCTTCAGCAGTATTCTTATAACGGTAGGTAACATCTTGCAATTGTAATAAAGTCATGATTTCTCCTTCTTAACTAATAGATGATAAAATTTCTTTCGGCGATTTTCTAAATAGAAATACGAAACAAAGGGCTACTGATAAGCAACCAATCAGGAGCAGAAAGACATAGGATTCTGCAAAGGATAGGAGACTGGTTGATAGACTGCTTGCTTTAGCCAGCGTGTCTTGTAAGCTTGCCTGATCTCCACTGGCTAGTACAGTTTGTAGCAAATAGGATGTAATGGCATTTCCAGCGATAAAGGATGGAAGCAAAGCTCCAAGAGATACCAAAACTACCTCTAAACAGAACTGGAGGAAGATCGAACTCTTGCCTTTTCCAAGTGCCAGAAGAATTCCCACTTCGTAGACCCTTTCTCTCAACCAGAGAGACAAGACCAAAATTAAGGCTCCTGCTCCTGCTATCAACATCCCATAAAGGAAGATGGTGAGGAAGGTTTGGAAGGTTGCCACTGAGTCTTTGATTTGTTCAAAGGCCTTGTTTTCCTTCTCAACTTGGTAACCTTGACTTTCCAAAGCCAAGTTTTCCACCTGCTTCATGAGTCCGTCCATTTCCTTAGGATTTTCTACATAGAAGCGCGCTGCACTGACTTGCGGTTCACTATTTCCCAAAAGGGTTTGGCTACTTTCATAGTCTGTAAAGACTTGGTTTTCACTGAAGTCAGAAGACAAGCCTGTAAATTTCTCTTGTTTTTTACCAGAAAAGATGCCGACAATTTCAAACTCAACTGTCTGTCCTTTTCCAGATTCTGACTGTCCAGCATCCAAGCGAATCTTGTCATGAAGCGAAAGACCGTTCTTCTTAGCC
>NZ_KQ970760.1:345155-345889 GCF_001579175.1 Streptococcus oralis | reverse complement strand
CCAACTCTTCGTGGATCAGGATTTTCTTGGAATCCCCTTTTTGAAGGTGTCGGCCTTCTTTTAGATTGAAAGCCGAACTGGTGAAGGTAACATCCTTGGATGAATCCTCAAGAGCCGTTAAGCTAACCAAATTCTTGTCCGCAGCTGACAAGTCATCACGTTCGACGCTCTGCTCACCACTCACTGCTTCCTTGTCTTTTAGTTTTGCGACCGTCTCGAGTTCAGGAGAGACATTCTCCAGCCCCTTAATCTTGCTCACGGATGCTAGGTCTGACAACTTGAAGGTCTGACCATTCTCTATCTTCTTAATAGAAAAAGAGGTATTAAGAGATTTGTAAAGATTGCTTTCTACTGTTTTGTTGGATTTCATCAGCGTCAAACAGGCTGAAATTCCTGCTAAAAGAACAAATAAAATCAGAAATAAAATAAAACTTCTCAGTCGTTTTCTGCTGACATAAGCCCAAGCTCTTTGGATTGGATTCATTTGTCACCTCCATATTTGTAAGACTATTATAAAATCCAAATATGAAATGTTTATGAAATCGAAAAAACTTTTTGATTTATTTTTTGAAAAAATGAAGAAAGCTAGCATCCGCTAACTTTTCTTCTTATATAAGGATGTATAGTACCAATCAAAAATCTACTTCATTTTAAAAATGATAGTCACATCTTTCTGATTAGTATTTTTCCATCTCCTAAGTTCTTCATTTTCTGACTTGTGTTTGAAGAAATTC
>NZ_KQ970760.1:343073-345135 GCF_001579175.1 Streptococcus oralis | reverse complement strand
GTGTTTGAAGAAATTCTTGATAGGATGAAATGGAAAACTCAGTTTAAATGTTCTGATACAATGACTGTTCTTGATGCCAATATTTTTCGATATACGAAACGTGGCCTCTAGTCTTCTTTGTAAAAACAAAAAGAGCTAGCTAAAGCTAACTCTTACCCTATGCGGAGAGAGGGACTTGAACCCTCACGACCTAAAGCGGTCACAGGATCCTTAGTCCTGCGCGTCTGCCAATTCCGCCATCCCCGCGTCGATTACTTTACTAGTATATCAACTTTCAAAATCTTTGTCAACACTTTTTTCAGATTTTTTTCATTTTTCCAACAGGCTATAGTTCAATTTCAGCAAGGTTTTCATCCAGTAATTTTGCTCCCAATGTGTTCTTAAAATGCCCAAGAGCAAACTGATGATTTTCTGGCCAAATAGAGGCAACTGCAGGCTTAACAATCTCAATTTGATAACCTAAATTATAAGCATCAATAGCCGTATGAAGGACGCAAATGTCCGTCAAAACACCTGTTAAGATAACAGTGTCAACCTGACGTTCCCGCAAACGGATATCTAAGTCCGTTCCTGAAAAAGCTGAATAGTGACGCTTATCCATCCAAAAGACACGACTATCCGCCTCATGTTCAGCATAAAAATCAGCTAGGGGGCCATAAAGGTTACGCCCACTAGTTCCGATGATGTTGTGTGGTGGAAAGAGCTTGCTTTCTGGGTGGAATGTATCCTTCTCTTCATGAGCATCAATGGTAAAAAAGACATAGTCTCCACGATCAAAAGCTAATCTAGTTACCTGATCAATGGCTTTTGATATTGCTTGAGCGGGTGCGCCAGCAGTTAGCTTTCCATGGTCTGCTACGAAATCCTCTGTATAGTCAATCGAGATTAAAGCCTTTGCCATTAGTAGTCCCTCTTTTTCACTTCCTCAAAAATATCACCAATTAGAACTTTGAGATAAGTCCCCTTCATTCCTAAAGAACGACTCTCAATAATTCCCGCCGACTCCAATTTCCGAAGCGCATTGACAATCACTGAGCGCGTAATGCCAATACGATCTGCAATAACTGATGCAGTCAGCTGCCCTTCATTCCCATCCAACTCAGCTAGAATAGCTGATACGGCACGAAGTTCTGAATAGGACAGGGTGTTGACCGCCATGGTAACAGCCGTACGGCGGCGAATATTCTTCTCGTCTTCTTCACGTTGGAAGTTCAACAGTTGAATCCCTACTACCGTGCTCGCAATCTCAACGAGAATCAAATCCTCATCTTCAAATTTCTTATCATTGCGCCAAATGATCAAGGAACCTAGGCGAATCCCTGATACATGAATCGGAGCAATCGTTGTCAACCCATCTGGAAAGTCCGCACGGCTCTCCACAGGAAAAATGGTCAAATCATGTTCAACAGGTAGATTTGCTTCCGTGTCATAAATCATGTTTGCCCCTTGTACATAGACGTCAGGGAAGGTTTTGGTTTGGAAGAATTGTTCTACACGGTCATTATTGGTCTTATAACGCATAAAGTAACCCAAGAGACGTCCCTTGTTATTCACAATACAAGCGTTACAGTCAATAATATCAGCTAACTGGCGTGTGATCGCATTGTAAGGAAGTTCATCTTGGAGTTGCTCCTCAGAGCGCTTTAGAATAGACGTGATTTTTCTTGTTTTTTCTAATAAATGTGCCATTTTTTACCTCGCATATAATCGCTTCCATTATAACATAGAAAAGTCTTTATTTCAATAATTATCTGAAAATTGCTTATTTAATTGCAATTTTGAACAGCAAAAATATTTTAGAAAAAAAGCAATTTTTTTATTGACATCCTATTTTATTTTTGATATTATAACATTATAAGAAGATGACATGATAAATCCCTTTCCGTTTCACCTATCCTTTACTATCACCATCTTCTTTTACTATCGGTCTCCTTATATATAAAAGCGATTCACAGTGTGAATCGCTTTTTTCTATTTGTCTCCTTTGTTACGAATAACAAAGCCAGTCTTCTTTTCGCTTGAAGTGTTGCGAGGTTTTTTATTGTCTTTATTACGGTACCGT
>NZ_KQ970760.1:325688-342606 GCF_001579175.1 Streptococcus oralis | reverse complement strand
ATTGTCTTTATTACGGTACCGTCTGTCTTTATCAAAACGGTCGTTTCCACGATTGCCTTTCTTGAAATCATCACGGCGACCATTGCCACGGCGATCACGGTCTCGGCGGTCATCTCCACGACGGCCTCCTCGACCTCCCTTGCCTTTGCCACCAAAGCCATTACCTGATGGTTTAAATGGCAGTGGTTTTTCACGCGCAATCTCCACTTCAGGAAGGCTGTCTGGATCTTGGACTGTCAGACTCAAGATATACATAGCCAATTCTTCTGGACTAAATTCTGCTGCTAACTTACGAGCATCTCTAGCAAATTTCTCAAAGTTCCCACGAATGGCTTCGTCTGCGAAGTCTCGTTCGATTTTCTTGAGCGCTACTTGTTTCTTAGCTTGGAAGGCTTCTTCTGCTGTCGCTGGTTTCAAGCCTTTCATGCGTTTTTTAGTCAAGTTTTCAATAATTTGAAGGTAGCCCATTTCATTTGGAGAAACAAAGGTAATAGATTGACCTGACTTACCAGCACGACCTGTACGACCAATACGGTGAACGTAACTTTCAGGATCTTGTGGAATATCGTAGTTGTAGACATGGGTCACACCTGAGATATCCAAACCACGTGCTGCTACGTCTGTCGCAACTAGAACATCAAGATTGCCATTTTTAAAATCACGAAGGACACGAAGACGTTTGTTTTGGTCTAAGTCACCATGAATCCCTTCTGCACGGAAACCACGGATTTTGAGACCACGAGTCAATTCATCTACACGGCGTTTGGTACGACCAAATACGATAGCAAGTTCTGGTTGTTCCACATCCATGAGACGTGTCATGGTATCAAATTTCTCTTGTTCCTTGACACGGATATAGTACTGATCCACCAGCTCTGTTGTCAATTCCTTGGCAGCAATCTTGACATGTTCAGGGTCCTTCATAAACTGAACACCGATACGTTTGATAGCATCTGGCATGGTTGCTGAAAAGAGCAAGGTTTGACGATTTTCAGGGACACGGGAAATGATGGCTTCGATGTCTTCAAGGAAGCCCATATTGAGCATTTCATCCGCTTCGTCAAGGATGAGGGTTTCGATATCGTGCAATTTCAAAGCCTTGCGTTTAATCAAGTCCAAAAGACGGCCTGGTGTTCCTACCACGATATGGGCACCAGATTTAAGGGCCTTGATTTGTTTCTCGATGCTTGAACCACCGTAAACTGAGCGAACTTTCACTCCCTTGCTACGGCCAAAGCGGAAAAGTTCTTCTTGACTTTGAACAGCGAGTTCACGAGTTGGAGCGATGACCAAGGCTTGGATAGTCGCTTCTTCTGTACGAATTTTTTCAAGGGTTGGCAAGCCAAAGGCTGCAGTTTTCCCTGTACCAGTCTGAGCTTGACCGATAACGTCTTTCCCTTCGAGAGCTAAAGGAATAGTTTGCTCTTGGATAGGACTTGCTTCTACAAATCCAGCTTTTTCAATCTCTGCTAGCAATTCAGCAGACAAGTTAAATTCATTAAATTTCACGTTTTTCTTCTTTCTAAAGATGGTGCGAAGCCATCCTATAGCGCTTAGTATATACTTTTCTTTTCATGATGTATCTTCAACAAAAATGAGATACTGTGTTGCTTCTTTTCCACGAAAGAAAAGTATGAGTTTCTTTGCAACCTATCTAGTATAACACAAGAGCGGGGCAAAAGATAGTAGAATCCTTAAGGAAAATTATGTAAGCGGTTTTTGGATTTCCTTTTTGATTGAACGACCTAGATAATAAGACAAAGCCAAGGCTATACTATATAAAATGAGAAAAACGAACAAGGTTTGTGTGTAAGAATGAGCTATTTTATAAGTTTCTGCTAATAAAATAGGCCCTGCTAAACCAGCCATTGCCCAAGCTGTTAAAATATATCCATGCAGAGCGGCCAATTCCTTGGTTCCAAAAATATCACTGAGATAAGCCGGAATCAATGAAAAGCCAGCTCCATAGCAAGTCATCAAAATAGACATAGCGACTACAAATAAAATGGAATCTGTAAAGAGCCAAAGTGAGAGAGAAAAGAAAAGATTGACAAGCAGTAATATACTAAAGGTTAGAGGGCGACCGATATAGTCAGATAAACTCGCCCAGAGCAAACGACCAAACCCATTGAAAATCCCTAAAACGCCCACCATTACTGCTGCATGACTTGTAGACAAGCCAGCCATCTCCTGTGCCATTGGCGATGCCGCTGAAATTAAGCCTAAACCACAAGCTATGTTGATAAAGAAAATAATCCAAAGTATATAAAACCGATTGCTTTTCAGGGCCTGATTCGCAGCCATTCCTTGCGTCAAAGAGGCTGTTTTTTCTTTCCCTGAAACAGATAAAATTGCAAGCTCTTGCTCATTTGGACGCTTAATGAATTGTGAAGCTAGGAGCATGATAATAAAGTAACTTGCACCTAAAATATAAAAAGTTTCTACAAGCCCTACCCCTGCGATGAGATGTTGCGCTATGGGACTAGTCAATAAAGAAGCAAAACCAAACCCCATAATCGCTAAACCTGTTGCGAGACCACGTTTATCAGGAAACCATTTTATAATCGTTGACACAGGGGTAATATAGCCTGCTCCCAAACCAAGCCCACCTAAAATACCATAAGCTAGATACAACAACCACAGCTCCTGACGGTCTATTGCAAATCCTGTTAAGATATTTCCACCTGCGTATAGAAAAGCAGATAGACTCCCCATGACTCTCGGACCAAATTTTTCTACCAAACGCCCCATAAATGCAGCCGATAATCCCAAACAAAAGATTGCTAGACTAAAGGCAAAGGCAACAGACGCCTGATCCCATCCCGTTTTTTCAATAATAGGGTTGCGATAAACACTCCAAGCATAAGTCGAACCCAGCATTAAGTGTAAAATGACCCCAGCAAAGGCAATAATATAACGATTCGATTTCATAAAACCTCCTATTTTCGAACATTTATTCTATTTTATATAAAAATAGATAGGATTTTAGTTTATCAAGCTTGTCAAAAAATTACTAGTTTTTTGTCTGGAAAGCGTTTTTATCTTTTTCTGTCTTTCCCGTAGCAGATTTGTGCAAAAAGTGTTTTCTTATGCTAGAATGAAAATCGAATAGGAGGGCTATAAATGTTAACATATGATTTAATCGTTATTGGATTTGGTAAAGCTGGGAAAACACTAGCTGGTAAATTGGCTTCAACTGGCAAAAAAGTTGCCCTCATTGAACGTAGCAAAGCTATGTACGGTGGAACTTGTATCAACATCGGATGTATCCCAACTAAAACCTTACTAGTTGCTGCTGAGAAAGACTTGTCTTTTGAAGAAGTCATTGCTACCAAAAATACTATCACTAGTCGCCTCAACGGCAAAAACTATGCTACTGTTGCGGGAACAGGCGTAGATATCTTTGATGCGGAAGCTCACTTCCTTTCAAACAAAATTATCGAAATTCAGGCTGGTGATGAAAAACAAGAGCTGACTGCTGAAACTATCGTTATCAACACTGGTGCTGTTTCAAACGTCTTGCCAATCCCTGGACTTGCTACAAGTAAGAATGTCTTTGACTCGACTGGTATTCAAAACTTGGACAAATTGCCTGAAAAACTTGGTGTCCTTGGTGGCGGAAATATCGGTCTTGAATTTGCAGGACTCTACAACAAACTTGGTAGCAAGGTCACAGTCCTAGATGCCTTGGATACTTTCCTACCTCGAGCAGAACCTTCCATTGCAGCTCTTGCTAAACAATACATGGAAGAAGACGGCATTGAATTGCTTCAAAACATCCGTACTACTGAAATCAAAAACGACGGTGACCAAGTTCTTGTCGTAACTGAAAACGAAACTTACCGTTTCGATGCTCTTCTCTACGCAACTGGACGTAAACCAAACGTAGAACCACTTCAACTTGAGAATACCGATATTGAATTAACTGAGCGTGGTGCTATCAAAGTAGACAAACATTGTCAAACAAACGTTCCTGGTGTCTTTGCAGTTGGAGACGTCAACGGTGGACCTCAATTTACCTACATTTCACTTGATGACTTCCGCGTTGTTTACAGCTATCTTGCTGGAGATGGCAGCTACACACTTGAAGACCGTCTCAATGTGCCAAATACCATGTTCATCACACCAGCTCTTTCTCAAGTTGGTTTGACCGAAAGCCAAGCAGCTGATTTGAAACTTCCATACGCAGTGAAGGAAATCCCTGTTGCAGCCATGCCTCGCGGTCACGTCAATGGAGATCTTCGTGGAGCCTTCAAAGCTGTTGTCAACACTGAAACCAAAGAAATTCTCGGTGCAACTATCTTCTCAGAAGGTTCACAAGAAATCATCAACATCATCACTGTTGCGATGGACAACAAGATCCCTTACACTTACTTCACAAAACAAATCTTCACTCACCCAACCTTGGCTGAGAACTTGAATGACTTGTTTGCGATTTAAGTTGAGACTACATCGTAGCTAACAGCCCTCGTCGGGCTGTTTTTGTTTCTGCGAAATCTCAAATCTGTCTTTTCCCTCTTTTATGATATAATAGAAACATGAAATTAAAAACTACTTTGGGCCTCCTAGTTGGGCGTTCTTCTCACTTCATCTTGAACCGTCTTGGTCGTGGAAGTACGCTCCCTGGAAAACTTGCCCTTCAATTTGATAAAGATATTTTACAAAATCTAGCTAAGAACTACGAGATTGTCGTGGTCACTGGAACCAATGGGAAAACCCTGACAACTGCCCTCACTGTCGGCATTTTAAAAGAAGTCTATGGTCAGGTTCTAACCAATCCTAGTGGTGCCAACATGATCACAGGGATTACGACAACCTTCTTGACTGCCAAATCCTCTAAAACTGGGAAAAACATTGCCGTTCTAGAAATTGACGAGGCTAGTCTATCTCGTATCTGTGACTACATCCATCCTAGCCTTTTTGTCATTACTAATATTTTCCGTGACCAGATGGACCGCTATGGTGAGATTTACACAACTTATAACATGATTTTGGATGCCATTCGTAAGGTGCCTACGGCTACTGTTCTCCTCAATGGTGACAGTCCACTTTTCTACAAACCAGCTATTCCAAACCCAGTACAGTATTTTGGTTTTGACTTGGAGAAAGGGCCAGCCCAACTAGCTCACTACAATACCGAAGGAATCCTCTGCCCTGACTGTCAAGGCATCCTCAAATATGAGCACAATACCTATGCCAACTTGGGTGCCTATATCTGTGAAAATTGTGGTTGCAAACGACCTGACTTGAACTACCGTCTGACAGACTTGGTTGAATTGACCAACAATCGCTCCCGCTTTGTCATTGACGGACAAGAATACGGCATCCAAATCGGTGGACTTTACAACATCTACAATGCCCTTGCTGCGGTTGCCATTGCTCGATTCCTCGGCGCTGATTCGCAACGGATCAAACAAGGATTTGACAAGAGTCGTGCAGTCTTTGGTCGTCAGGAAACCTTCCATATCGGTGATAAAGAATGTACCCTTGTCTTGATTAAGAATCCAGTCGGTGCAACTCAAGCTATCGAAATGATTAAACTAGCTCCTTATCCATTTAGTCTATCTGTCCTTCTCAACGCCAACTATGCTGATGGAATAGATACCAGCTGGATCTGGGATGCAGACTTTGAACAAATCACTGACATGGATATCCCTGAAATCAATGCTGGCGGTGTTCGTCATTCTGAAATCGCACGTCGTCTACGAGTGACAGGCTACCCAGCTGATAAAATCACTGAGACAAGCAATCTGGAGCAAGTTCTCAAAACCATTGAGAAGCAAGACTGCAAGCATGCCTATATCCTAGCTACCTATACTGCTATGCTGGAATTCCGCGAACTGCTGAGTAGTCGTCAGATTGTTAGAAAGGAGATGAACTAATGGTTTATACTTCACTTTCCTCAAAAGATGGCAACTACCCTTATCAGCTCAACATCGCCCACCTCTATGGAAACCTCATGAATACCTATGGTGACAATGGAAACATCCTCATGCTCAAGTATGTAGCTGAGAAACTCGGAGCTCATGTAACGGTTGACATCGTTTCTCTCCATGATGACTTTGATGAAAACCACTACGACATCGCCTTTTTCGGTGGGGGTCAAGACTTTGAACAAAGTATTATCGCTGGCGATCTTCCTGCTAAAAAAGAGAGCATTGACAACTACATCCAAAACGATGGTGTTGTTCTAGCCATCTGCGGTGGTTTCCAACTATTGGGTCAATATTATGTTGAAGCTTCAGGCAAACGTATCGAAGGGCTAGGGGTCATGGGCCACTATACCCTCAACCAGACCAATAACCGCTTTATCGGTGACATCAAGATTCACAATGAAGATTTCAATGAAACCTACTATGGATTTGAAAATCACCAGGGTCGCACCTTCCTCTCTGATGACCAAAAACCACTGGGACTGGTTGTCTATGGAAATGGAAACAACGAAGAAAAGATCGGCGAAGGGGTTCATTATAAGAATGTCTTTGGTTCCTACTTCCACGGACCTATCCTCTCTCGTAATGCCAATCTAGCTTATCGCCTCGTCACTACTGCTCTCAAGAAGAAATACGGTCAGGATATCCAACTCCCTGCCTATGAGGACATCCTCAGTCAAGAAATCGCTGAAGAATACAGCGACGTCAAAAGCAAGGCTGACTTTTCTTAAACAAAAGGAAATTATATCAAAGAACTCTGTTATCTTGTCAGAGTTCTTTTTGTCTGTTCTTTTACCCTTCTCCCTTGCATTTTCTCTCTTTTTTTGCCAAAATAGAGGGGTAGAAAGAAGGTAGCATATGTCTAAATTACAACAAATCGTAACATATCTTGAATCAGAAAAACTAGACGTCGCTGTCGTATCTGACCCCGTCACTATTAATTACCTCACTGGCTTTTACAGTGATCCCCATGAACGCCAAATGTTCCTCTTTGTTCTAGCAGATCAGGAACCGCTTCTCTTCGTTCCAGCCCTAGAAGTAGAGCGTGCAACCAGCACTGTTTCCTTCCCAGTTGTGGGCTATGTGGATTCTGAAAATCCTTGGCAAAAAATCAAAAACGCTTTGCCTCAGCACGACTTCAAACGTGTAGCAGTTGAGTTTGACAATCTCATCTTAACCAAATACCATGGTTTGAAAGCAGTCTTTGAAACTGCTGAGTTTGAAAACCTCACTCCTCGTATCCAACGCATGCGCCTCATCAAATCAGCTGATGAAGTTCAAAAAATGATGGTTGCAGGGCTCTATGCTGATAAGGCTGTTAAAGTTGGTTTTGACAATATTTCTCTTGATAAGACTGAGACAGATATCATTGCGCAAATCGACTTTGCCATGAAGCGTGAAGGCTATGAAATGAGCTTTGATACCATGGTCTTGACTGGTGATAATGCTGCAAATCCGCACGGAATTCCTGGTGCAAACAAGGTCGAAAAAGACGCCCTTCTCCTCTTTGACCTCGGTGTCATGGTCAATGGCTACGCCTCAGATATGACTCGTACGATCGCTGTTGGCAAACCAGACCAGTTCAAGAAGGACATTTACAACTTGACTCTAGAAGCCCAACAAGCTGCCCTTGACTTTATCAAACCTGGTGTAACTGCTCACGAAGTGGACCGCGCCGCCCGTGAAGTCATCGAAAAAGCGGGCTACGGTGAGTACTTCAACCACCGTCTCGGTCACGGTATCGGTATGGATGTCCACGAGTTCCCATCTATCATGGAAGGAAACGACATGACCATCGAAGAAGGCATGTGCTTCTCTGTTGAACCAGGTATCTATATCCCGGGCAAAGTCGGTGTTCGTATCGAAGACTGCGGTGTTGTCACTAAGGATGGATTTGACCTCTTTACCAGCACCAGCAAAGATTTGCTTTATTTTGATTAATGGTATTATTTTATGTTAAATGATTTCTTTAAATTAGTTGACAACGTTACTAACGAAACTTCTAAGGTTGTAAATGGTATCGTTAATGAATCCTCGAAGGTTGTTAATGATATTGCTAATGAGACTTCAAAAGCCGTAAAAATAGTTGTCGATGAAACTTCAAAAATAACTGGCAATACTGTAGATGGAGCTGTGAATATAGTCAATAATACTATGACAGGAATTTCTAATGTTATAAGTATTCCAGGTAAAGTTGTAAATATTATTCTTGAAGTACACTCATGGAATAGTCAAGAGCGTCTTGAAAAGAAACAAGATGAGGAGCTTAGACAATCTTTATCCATTCAATTTCCAGAATTCTTAAATCAAGAAGAGTTCAATAGAATAATTCACGAAGAAACCGATAAAATTATTCGAATAAAAAAAGTAGAAATTAGCCAAGCTTTAATTAATTTGGAGGTATATTCAAATAGTCGAATTTCAACTTGGTGTTTTACTTTAGATTATAATGATTATGGAATTTTAACAGGAAAAGTTAGAATCTCAAGTGAAAACACTGACTCAAGTATGCCTAAAAATGTTAGTTTACGAATTTCGGAGCGGCTTAATGATATTTTAAAGAATCAGTATATTCTTCCACCTGATGATTATGAGATTTTACTTGCAAAAGAACCTTTCGAAGTAAAAGAGCTTTTTGAGAATATTGGATTTCATAATGTAACATTACTTGAAGAAAAATATGAAAAATTACCTCATTTTATTAAGAATTACAAAATACATAGTATTACAATAGAAAATTGCAAATATTTTGATAAAGATTCCTATTTTGATAGTAATTCTTCTGTTGTAATTTCCTATTATCTACAGGAAGACTGAGAGTCAAAATAATAAAACGCATAGTATCAAGTTTATTCAACAGCTGATACTATGCGTTTTTTGATTTTAAAGACTTTTGACTCAACCTCTCTACTTAATCTTCTTAACGCTCTGAAAGACTACAAACCCCACAACCATTCCCAAGGTATTTTGCAGGAAGTTTGGAAGGATTTCTGGCAAGGCTGCTGACCAGCCATTCATCAGGGTAGAACCTAGGGCGTAGCCACTTACCATGACGATAGTAGCCAAGACAAGACCTAGCCATTGCCACTTGCCTTTAAAACCTGCAAAAAATCCTTGCAAGCCATGGTTCACTAAACTAAAGAACATCCACTGTGGATAGCCTGATAAAAGGTCAATTAGGAATCCTGCTAATCCTCCAACGACAGCTCCTTCTTTACTGCCAAAGTAAAAGGCAGTAAAGAAAATACCTGCATCCAAGAGAGTCAATATTCCTGTTGGCGTTCCAATTTTTAAGTAATAACCTAGAACCACAGAAAGGGCGGTTAGAAGGGATACAAGGGCGATTTTAGTTGTTTTTGTTTGCTTCATATTGTCTTACTCCATATTGATCTGCTTGTGCAATGGCACGGTAAACGAAAGCTTTAGAGCTCTCCACTGCTGTTAAAAGTTCATCACCTTTAACCAAGTGACTGGCAATGCTTGAGGCAAAGGTACAACCTGCACCAGCATTTTGCCCTTGGATAACGGGATTTTCTAGGACAGTGAAAGTTTGTCCATCATAAAAGACATCCACAGCCTTGTCCTGACTAAGGCGATTGCCTCCCTTGATAATGACTGCTGGCGCTCCTAAATCATGCAATTTCTGCGCTGCAGCTTTCATATCTTCCAAGGTTTTGACCTCCTGATCTGCTAGCAATTCTGCTTCTGGGAGATTAGGAGTAATCACACTCACATGAGGGAAAAAGCGAATCAACTCTTGACAGAGTTCACTTACAGCTACATCATGCGTTTCCTTGCAGACCAAAACGGGGTCCAATACCACAGGCACCCCCGGACGTTGCTTGATAAAGTCCAGTGCCTTCTCAGCCACACTGACAGTAGGGAGAAGTCCAATCTTAATCCCTGCAAACTCCACATCACGCAAACTATCCAACTCATGTTGGAAAATAGTATCATCCGTAGGAAAGACTTCAAACCCCTTTTCTGTCAAGGCTGTCAAACAAGTCACTGCTACGAAACCATGCAAGCCATTCAAGGTATAGGTAGCCAAATCAGCTGACAGACCTCCACCACTAAAAATATCATTCCCAGAAAGGGCTAAAATACGATTATTCTTCATAACGAATCTCCTTCAAATACAAACCATTCGGTGCTGCTGTTGGACCTGCAAGCTGTCTGTCTTTTTTTTCCAAGATCAAGTCAATCTGCTCAACTGGCATTCGATTATTTCCGATTTTGAGCAGTGTCCCCACCATATTGCGAATCTGCTTATACAAGAAACCATTTCCTGAAAAGGTAAAGGTCAAAAATTGGCCTGTCTCATCGACTGTTAAACTCGCTTCTGTAATGGTCCGAACCTTGTCCTCTACACTGGTTCCAGATGCTGTAAAACCGGTGAAATCGTGGATTCCCTCTAGCTTTTTGATTGCCATCTGCATCCGTTCCACATCGAGGGGATAGGGAAAGTGAGTAGCATAGTGACGGCGCATCGGATTTTTGGGGCGCCCTCTATCCACGATAAACTCATAGGTCTTACTATGTTTTGCATAACGACAATGAAAATCATCGGCCACAATCTCAATCAAAATCACATCGATATCTTCAGGAGACTGGGTATCTAGAGCAAAACGGAGTTTTTCCTCATCCATCTGATAAGGGAGATCAAAATGAATGACCTGACCCAGAGCATGGACACCACTATCAGTCCTACCAGCACCGTGTACAGTGATGGCTTGCCCCTTATTCAGTCTCGTTAAAGTTTTTTCGATTTCCTCTTGAACGCTCCGCGCATGAGGCTGGCGCTGAAAACCAGCAAAGGCATAACCGTCATAGGAAATGATTGCTTTATATCTTGTCATAACTTCTATTTTATCAGGAAATAAAAGTGTAAACAAGTTTAAAAACCAATAA
Source organism: Streptococcus oralis (assembly GCF_001579175.1). GTDB lineage: Bacteria > Bacillota > Bacilli > Lactobacillales > Streptococcaceae > Streptococcus > Streptococcus oralis_O. The sequence continues at coordinate 331,762 of NZ_KQ970760.1, read as the reverse complement.
TTGTCTGGGTACAAAATTTCCGAAAAGAAAAACTTAGGAAATTAATCCTAAGCTCTCTTTTGAAGTGCGTACATAACAAAGATAGAAGTGACAATCAACCAGCATCCTAGAATGGTGAAGACCAACATACCATCTTGAGTCACCAAGCCGATCGCCCCAAGAATGAAAGGTGTCGTAAAGGCTCCAAAGCTGCATCCTAGTACTGCAAAAGATGTTGCCTGATTAAGGAGCTTGGCTGAGATTCTTTCAGAAAGAAGCTGAAAGACAGTGGTCAAGGCCACACTGTAAGAAAAACCTGCCACAACACTTCCAACTACCATCACACCCAATGACGGAGACAAGGCAATCACAATCTGCCCCAATCCAAAGGTGATACCTGACCAAAGGAGCAACCTTTCTTTAAACAGAGAGATAAAGAAAGAAAAACTCACACCTGCCAAGATACCAATCAACTGCATGATACTTAAAATCAAACTCGATAACTGGGCATCCCCTATACCTCTTTCTACCATCAGACTAGGAATACGAATGGTGATAGCTGTATTGGTGCAGACAACAACTGCTGCTTCGACAGCCAATAGAAAAATTAAGCCTTTCATCTGTCCTGTCAAACGAGCGCTTTCAACCTCTTTTTTCTTAATCTCTTTCTTTTCTTTGCCATAAGGGACAAATAGCAGATAAAGGATCAACACTAAAAATCCAGCACTATAAGCTAAAAAGGTCGCTGTCCATCCAAAGGAAAGGAGTTGACCTACCATTAGAGTTAAAATCGAAGCACCAACCACCTCTGCTGATCCCCTTAGACCTAGCATCTGGATCCGTGTCTTTCCGTGATAGCGTTCACTGATAATGGAAATGGCCTTGGCATTGATCATCCCCACACCCAAACCAAATAAAATCCGCATAGCAAAGACAAAGTTATAATCCTGATACCAGAAGGGAGCTGTTCCACCGATAGAGAGGATAACAAGGCCCAGACTAATCTGAAGACGTTCAGGCAACAAACGTTCCAAAACCCCATTTAAGACTAGCATAATCATAATCCCAAAAGAAGGGAGGCTAACGAGAAGCTCGATTTGTTCTTTGGGATAGCCCTGATAGTAGTCGAACATAGCTGGTAGAGCACTCGAGATGGAAAAGGAAGTAATCAAAACGAGGGAGAGAGCTAGAATGCTAGCCCGTTCTAAATATTGTTTCATGGATTCTCTTTCTGTTTTTTTCTCTCACTATCATATCTTTTTTTAAAGGATATGGCAAGAAAAGAAGGAGCCCAACTGACATAGGGACTCCGTCCTAATTTCCCTTATAGGAAGACTATTTTCGCTTGATTTGCTTGATCAGGTAGAAGATAAATCCTGCAACCATATAGGCCACAAAGATAGTCAAACACCATTTAATAACCACGTCCCAACCCTTGGCCACATCTAAAAAGAAATAAGGGAAAGGACTAACCTTAGAATTTGGTACAGGTAGTTTCAATACTAAGCCATTAAAAAGAGCAAAAAGCATGTAAACCAAGGGCAAGATGGTCCACAATACTGGATCCCAGATCTTGTATTGACCTTGCTTATCAAATAATAAGGTATCAGCTAGAAACCAAAGTGGAACGATATAGTGACAGAGGAAATTTTCCAAACGGTAAAAATCAGTCGCTATCGGCGCTAGCATAAAATGGTAAATGACACAAGTAATCATGATACTCATGGTAACTCCGCCCTTGAGACGGAGTAGATGCCGACTTTGCCAATTTTCACCAGATCGTCTCATCACATAAAGCAGATAAGCTGTAAAAAGTGTTACCAAGAGATTGGATAGCACTGTATAGTAGAGGAGCATGCCAAAACCACCACGCTTGGTAATCTCTAGGTAAACTCCTGTGAAAGCCGCTAAGAACAAGAGCACACGGCTATAAAAGATAAATTTCAGGTTCATTTTCATGGCTAGATTTTCTTAACAAATTCTGATTTGAGTTTCATAGCTCCAAAACCATCAATCTTACAATCGATGTTGTGGTCGCCTTCTACGATACGGATATTTTTGACACGAGTTCCTTGTTTCAAATCCTTAGGTGCACCTTTTACTTTCAAGTCTTTGATAAGGGTTACAGTATCGCCGTCAGCCAATTTATTTCCATTGGCATCGATAGCAACAACACCCTCTTCTACTTCTGCAACTTCAGCAGGATTCCATTCATAGGCACACTCTGGGCAAACTAAGAGGCTTCCGTCTTCGTAGACATATTCTGAATGACATTTTGGGCAATTTGGTAAGTTGTTCATGGGTTCTCCTTATAACGTTTCACTATTCTTTGAAAATCAAAATTTCTCGAACAGCAACTATTATACCGTAAAATCCTACATTTGACAATGTATCCTAAGTCAAGCAAACAAAAAATCATGCAACTTTTTAGAGTTACATGACTTTTAAAAGATGATTGGTCATGGGTACTTATCAAGCACCTCATGATAAAAGGGGTAGCAACTATATCTTACAGACCAGGAGCTTGTCCAAGTTCTGCTGTAAGCATCCAAACTGTTTTCTCAAGTTCAGCCTTAGCCCCAACAAAGATATCGTTTGTAACATCATCACCTTCTTCGTCAGTTACATCCAAAGCTTTTTGGAAAAGAGTGATGAGGTAGCGATAAATTGCTAGAACACGTTCCAAGCTTTCTTCAACGTTACGGAATTCTCCTTCTTCTTCTTCGATTTCACTGTGTTGAAGGAATTCTGTCAAAGTTGAATAAGGTTTTCCACCAAGAGTAATCAAACGTTCACTGATTTCGTCAAGATAGCCATCAAGACTGTCCATGTATTCATCCATTTTTGGATGCCATACGAGGAAACCACGACCACGCATATACCAGTGAACTTGGTGAAGGGCAACGTGAGCCACATACAAGTCCGCTACTGCTTGGTTCAATACTTCCTTTGTTTTTGCCAATGCTACTGGCGCTGTTTTAGATAATGTTGTTACGTCTTTTACTGCTTCTTTTTTAAATTCAACCATATTTCTTACCTCTTTTCATTTTTTTATAACTACTTCACAGTAGCTATAATACAAGTATACTACTACCAGAAAATGATATCAAGGAAAGTGTACTATCTGAGAAAAGTTGCAATAGACTGATAATTTAAGAAAAATATACAGTCTTTAAAAAAAGACAGTCTTAGCAGACTGTCTGGAATAAGCTAGATTATTTTACAAAGTCAAGCAATGCCAAGAAGCTTTCAGCTTCAAGTGATGCTCCACCAACAAGAGCTCCGTCCACATCTGGACAAGCCATGTATGAAGCAACGTTTTCAGGTTTAACTGAACCACCGTATTGAACGCGTACTTTGTCAGCAACTTCTTGACCGAAGTCAGCAGCTACAACGTCACGAACAACTTTACACATTTTTTGTGCGTCGTCTTGTGAAGCTGATTTACCAGTACCGATAGCCCAGATTGGCTCATAAGCGATAACGGATGCAGCAACTTGCTCAGCAGTCAATCCAGCCAAAGCAGCAGATACTTGAGCACCTACGAATTCAGCTGCTTTACCAGCTTCGTAAGTTTCAAGTGACTCACCACAACAGATGATTGGAAGCATACCGTTTGCAAAGATTGCTTTTGCTTTTTTGTTGATATCTTCGTCAGTTTCATGGAAGTAGTCACGACGTTCTGAGTGACCGATAACAACGTAGTCTGTACCGATTTCTTTCAAAACTTGTGGGCTAGTTTCACCAGTGAAAGCACCTGCATTTTCAAAGTAGCAGTTTTGAGCAGCAACTTTAAGGTTAGTTCCTTTAGCAGCAGCAAGAACAGTTGTCAAGTCAAGTGCAGGAACTGCAATACCAGCTTCAACAAGGTCTGATGAAGGAAGTTTTGAGGCAACGGCTTCAACGAATGCTTTTGCTTCTTCTGGATTTTTGTTCATTTTCCAGTTACCAGCGATAAATGGTTTACGTGACATTTCACATACCTCTTTTTTCATTTTATTTTCTATTATTTTATCATATTTATAAAGAGCTTGCAAACCTTACTCTAATTTTCAAGATTTTTCAAGCGACTAATCTTGCCACAAATTCATGGCATCAAGAAAATCAGCTGAAGCTTGAACTTGTTTAGAATTGTTTGCTTCTCTCTCAGCTCGTTTAGCCTCCACTTGGGCCACAGACTGGATGCCTTCATGGCGCCAATTCCGAAGGATGGCTTGAATATATTTCCAGTTTGGTTTGCCATTTAGAACGGCTTCTCGAAGAGCTTCCTTAATCAAATCCGCCTTGATCCCATCGTCTTTGACTGTCTTAGAAAGATCTTCGATTTCAAATGGTGTTAATAAGCGTCCCAATTCCTGCTGAAAAGTCTCAACTAGATCCTTCAATTTATTTTGCGGATTTGGGGCAGTTGTAGCTGGAGTTTGGCTGTCTAGCAAGCTATCCAAGCGTTCAAAAGCCAAACTAGCATCAAAAATGAGCTCAATTTCCCCATTTAGTTCAATGGTCCGATATTGTAGCAAACCATTTTCAGTCAAATTCGAAATAGATTGGTTGACATCTGCCACCTCTTTGCCAATGATTTCAGCAATCTGGCTAGGCGAAACATCTCCTAGGGCTGTGGTATTTTGTAAATAGAAAAATTGCCAGACGAGAAAATCTTCGCTGGAAGGAAAGAGTTCCTTAAAATGCAAGAGCAGGGCACTTGGCAAAACCAAGTTCCCTGATTTAAAAGCGTCAAAATATGTCATAATTCCTCTTATAAATATCCAAATGAAGCTGCATCGTCCTCTACCTTTTTCCAGTCAAATGGAGTTTCCTGATAAACAGCATAGTTAACCCAGTTACTGAAAAAGAGGGCAGCTGATGAAGACCAACAGAGACACGGTGTCTCATTCACATCATCATTTTTGAAGTAATTTTCCGGAATATGAGGATCAAGTCCTGCCTCACAATCACGAAAATACTCTTTTGCTAGAGTATCACGGTCATATTCTAAATGACCAAAACTATAAATCTCACGAAGATCCCGACTAGCTAAAATAGAAACACCGACTTGTTCTCCCTCAGAGAGGATTTCCAGATTGGTTTTTCCCAGTATCTCTTCCTTGTAGACTTCTGTATGACGAGAATGGGGAGCTACATAGCTATCATCAAACCCACGAAAGAGTAGATGGCCCTCTTTCAATGTATCTTGCGGGTAAATACCTGACAGCTTCTGCTCCATCTGGTATTTTTCAACGCCATAGCGAGCATAAAGACCTGCTTGAGCACCCCAACAGATATGCAAGGTAGAAAAAACATGCGTCTTGGACCATTCGATGACCTGTTTAAACTCCTCCCAGTAGTCCACCTCCTCAAAAGGTAGGTGCTCCACTGGAGCTCCCGTGATGATCATTCCATCAAAAAAGTCATTCTTGACTTCCGAGAAGGTCTTATAGAAAGTTTCCATATGTTCGGCACGAGTCGTCTTTGAACGATGCGTTTCCATATACAAGAAATCGATATCTAACTGTAGGGGCGTATTGGCCAAATGCCGCAAGAGTTGTGTTTCTGTCACAATCTTTTGGGGCATCAGATTTAGAATCAAAATCTTCAAAGGTCGAATATCTTGGTGAGCAGCACGTTGATCATCCATGACAAAGATATTTTCTGTCCTTAAAATCTCAACAGCAGGTAATTTTTTTTCAATCCGAATCGGCATAATACCCTCCTAACAGTCATCTATTTCGGGAATGGCTTTATCTGCTTGAAAGCACAATCTTTCAAACTTCTCTTCCTTTTATTATACTGTATGAAGATATAGTTTTCAATTATAGTTTTTCTCTAACTAGCTATAGTTTGTTTATATAGCAGATGAAGAGAAAACAGCCCCAAGGACTGTTTTTCATTAATAATGCATAAGTACCTTGTAATCGTAATCTCCGATTTTTTCACGGCCTTTAAGCTCATCAAGCTCAATCAAGAACGCACAACCGGCTACAACTCCACCAAGTCTTTCGATCATTTCAATGGTTGCCTTAACAGTTCCACCTGTCGCCAAGAGGTCATCTACGATGAGAACGCGTTGACCTGGTTTGATGGCATCAGCGTGCATG
>NZ_KQ970760.1:319223-325668 GCF_001579175.1 Streptococcus oralis | reverse complement strand
GTTTGATGGCATCAGCGTGCATGGTCAAGGTATCAATACCGTACTCTTTTTCATAGTCAGCTGAAATCACTTCACGTGGCAATTTTCCTGGTTTACGAACAGGTGCAAAGCCAATTCCCAACTCGAAAGCAACTGGGCAGCCAACAATAAATCCGCGAGCCTCTGGACCCACGATCATGTCGATTTTCTTGTCAGTTGCATACTGAACGATTTCACGAACAGCATAGCTATAGGCATTACCATCTGCCATCAATGGGCTGATATCACGGAAGGTGATGCCTTCCTTAGGATAATTTTCAATCGTTGCGATATAATCTTTTAAATTCATCTTTTTCTTTCTTTCAAAGTTTTTTACTCTCTATTATAGCATATTTTTTAAGAAAGAAACAAGGAAAAGTTAACTCCAATAATTATCTAACGATTTGACGATTTATAACTAGCCATAGCAATAAAGCCCAATTTCTGTTTATTCTTAGCAAACATTTTATACATAGTTAAAAACTGCTTTCTATTCTCCTTCTTACAAGCATTTACGCAAATTTTCAAAGTTCCTAGCCAACCTTCGTCATAAATCATACCTGATAATTTCATTAATGTCATTTCACCAGTCAATATTTTCACATCACGATAACCTGATTCTATCATCACCTGTTCCCAACCATCTTGAGTTAAAGGACCTACATTTACATGAATTGCTTGTGACAATTCCTGTCTGACAGACTCTTCAGCTTCCTTAAGAAGCACATCATGTGTCAAAAGAAGACCTTCAGGTTTTAAAACCCTTAGATACTCCATTACACATTTTTTCTTAGCTTGATCGGCTTGCATAGTCAGCATAGCTTCATTTATAACAATATCAAAACTAGCATCTTCATAAGGAAGTTTCATTGCATTTGCTCTTTCAAATCTAATCAAATGACCAACACCTGCCATTTCAGCAGATTTTTTAGCCACTTCTAAGGCTTGTCCATCCATATCAACAGCAGTTATCTTACAACCAAAACGCTGTGCCAACTCAATTGCTGTAGTTCCCCTATTGCACGCAACTTCTAGTATTCTCTTTTCTTTTGAAAATCCTCCTTCCGCAATTAACCAATCTGTAGCACGTTTTCCACCTGGACGTAAACGTCTTTTCCCCAGTTTTGCTAAAAACTTATGACCTGCTTCTGACATTTGAACACCTCTATTTTTTCTTCATTATAACATAAAATTATATTATCTGACAATTCTAATCTATTATTTGATAAACTAGGATCAAAAGCATACAAGTTGCCATGACTATAGCATAAATCTATTAATCACCTCTCTAGTTCGAATTCAATTGCTCACGTAGTTTACGCATATAGGTTACGACTACATATTTGTACTTTAGAGTTGCTGGCCTCCTTATTCCTAAATACGCTTTACTATCACATGCCTATTCGTATAGCCAAGATTTCTCTATCTCTTTCTCTGTCGATTCTTATTTCCAACGTCAGACTTAAACAGTCTATCCTAATGCCGTTCGATCAGCTACTCACAATAGTCAGGCTTGGGAATCACTTTTGGGTTTACTAGTATATGGTAGCCACAGAGGACTTACACCTCAGATGAACGGAATGCCCGTCGTACCTAAAAAAACGAGCACTTTCGCACTCGTTTTTTATATATTTATTGATTAAAGTGAGTTCACGTCAACCTTGATTCCAGGTCCTTGAGTAGTTGTGATTGTCAAGCTAGTTACGTAAGTTCCTTTAGCTGTAGCAGGTTTTGCTTTTTGGATAACTTCGTTGAAAGCTTTAAAGTTTTCAGCCAATTTATCAGCATCAAATGAAACTTTACCGATGATAGCTTGTACGATACCTGCACGGTCTGCACGGTAAGTAATTTTACCACCTTTAGACTCTTCAACTGCTTTAGCAACATCCATAGTTACAGTACCAGTTTTAGGGTTTGGCATCAAGTTACGAGGTCCAAGGACACGTCCAAGACGTCCAACAAGAGCCATCATGTCAGGTGTAGCGATAACTACATCGAAGTCCAACCAACCGTCGTTGATTTTAGCAACAAGGTCATCTTCACCAACGAAGTCTGCACCAGCAGCTTTTGCTTCTTCTGCTTTCGCACCACGCGCGAAAACAAGAACTCGAGCTGTTTTACCAGTACCGTGTGGCAATACCATTGCACCACGGATTTGTTGGTCAGCTTTTTTAACGTCGATGTTCAAGTTGTATGCAACTTCTACAGTTGCGTCAAATTTTGCAAAGTTAGTTTCTTTTGCAAGAGCTACAGCTTCTTCTACGCTGTATGCTTTTGTGCTGTCGATTTTTTCAAGAGCAGCACGAAGTTGTTTGCTTTTTTTAGCCATTTTATCTTTCTCCTTGTAATGTGGTCATATCGATTTTCATCTCCCACGTCACTCGTCTCATGATCAAGTGTATTGCGGGCAAATAGGATTATTACTATTAGTCAGTAACAGTGAATCCCATAGAACGAGCAGTACCTTCGATCATACGCATTGCAGACTCAAGGTTTGCAGCGTTCAAATCTGGCATCTTAGTTTCAGCAATTTGTTGTACTTGTGCACGAGTAACAGTTGCAACTTTCGTTTTGTTAGGTGTACCTGAACCTTTTTCAACACCTGCAGCTTTTTTCAAAAGAACAGCAGCTGGTGGTGTCTTAGTGATGAAAGTAAATGATTTATCTTCGTATACTGAGATAACAACTGGAATAATCATTCCAGCTTGATCAGCTGTACGAGCGTTGAACTCTTTTGTGAATCCCATGATGTTGATACCAGCTTGACCAAGAGCAGGTCCAACCGGTGGAGCTGGTGTAGCTTTACCAGCAGGGATTTGCAATTTTACAAGTTTTTCGACTTTTTTAGCCATTTCTAAATCCTCCTTTGTGGTTTTGGCGGTAATGTAAGATTTTTACCTCCCACAAGTATGCTTTACACATACCTTTCCATTATACACTATTTATCTAAAAATGCAAGAGAAAACTTTCATTTTTAATCAACGTAATCTCCGCCTTCAAAGCCATAGTACTCTTCCAAACTGAGACCACTTGCAGCAATTTCTTTGGCTTCTTTTCCAACGTAGCGGAGATGCCATTCTTCTGCCATGTAGCCGGTCTCCTTTTCCTTGCCTTTGAGATAACGAACAACAAAGCCATAGTCAGTCGCATGGTCCAAGAGCCACTGGGCTGCCTTTTCTTCAGTAACTAAATCACCATCTGTCCCAATAAGGTCAAAAGCTAGACCCGTCTGGTGTTCACTGTAACCTGGGCGAGCTGAGTAGCGATCTGCTGCTTCCTTCCCGTCTTGATTGACATAGTCTTGGTAGAGCTTAGCTTGAGTTTCATAACTTCTAAAACCACTGTATTGGTCACTGATTGGATAGCCCTCAGCCTGCATGGCTGCGATTAGTTTGAGCAACTCTGCTTTAGCTGTTGGATTTTCTCCTGGATTATAGTCTTTTGACAAAGGATAGTGCTTATTAGCTATAACGATTTCATCGTATTTTCCTTGGATACTATAATAGTTTCCTTTATTGCTAACTTCTGCCTTTTTCTGACTAGAAGCTTGAGATTTGCTGCCTACAGTTCCTTCCGGTTGACTGCTTTGCTCCGTCTTTTGAGTATTTTCTTCAACTTTCTTTTTTTCTTGCGAACAAGCTGCAAGAGTCAATGCTAGTAAACCAGATAAAATGACATATCTTTTTTTCATTTCTTTCTTCCTCTCTCTTAGGCCAAATGCTTCTCCAATTCATGAGATAAGATTTTAATCATCTCTTCCCGCTCTGGCGATTGTACTTGGCAATCTTCTGCTGCCATTTCTTCCCAGGGCACCCACCAGACTGGGCCACGGCCATTAAGTCCGTGCCCCTTCATATCACCTGCTCTTCGCGGAAAAAGATGCCAATGAGCGTGGGCATCGCCATTTCCTAGGAGTTCAATATTCATCTTTTCAGCCTCAAATGCTTTGGCGACTGCTTCTTGGACCAAACTCATTTCCTCTAAAAAGCGAAATTTTACAGGATTCTCCATATGGTGGAGTTCTGTAACATGCTCTTTTGCTAAAAATAAGGTATAGCCCTTAAAGTATTGGTGATCCCCAATAACCACATAGCCTGTTTCTAGTTCTTTGACAAAGTAGGGATTTTCTCCAGCTTTGATGAGTTCGATTCTCTGACAGATTAAGCACATTCTATGATACCGCCTCGCTCTTAAGATAAGCATCAACCATACGCTCAGTCGCTACTACTGAATCGATGTGGGTGCGCTCATAAGAGTGACTGGACTCAATACCAGCTCCAAGGAGGGCATGCTTTACTTCTGCTCCTGCAGACATAGCTGCCGAAGCATCCGAACCGTAAAATGGATAGATGTCCAGCTTAAATGGAATATCTTGCTCTTTCGCCAAAGCTACCAAGTGTTGACGGAAGTCATAGTGATAGGGACCTGAAGCGTCCTTGACACAGATAGACACTGTATACTCATCCGTCTGCTGGTCATCGCCCATAGCTCCCATATCTACAGCTAGATATTCTACTACCTGATTAGGAATATTTGAGTTAGCACCATGACCCACTTCTTCAAAGACTGAAAAAGCAAAGTGTGTCGTCATTGGCAAGTCAATTCCTTCTTCTTTATAAACTCGAAGAAGATTGAGCAAAATTGCCGCGCTAACCTTGTCATCCAAGTGGCGAGACTTGATAAAACCAGTCTCTGTCACGACAGTTCGCGGATCGAAACTAATAAAGTCTCCAACCTCAATACCCAAGGCACGCGTTTCTTTTTCATTGGTCACTTTTTCATCCAAACGCACTTCCATATTGTCCTGCGTTCGTTCTGCAGTTCCAGCATCTTTGTAGACATGGCAAGATGTCTGGTGGATGAGGATCGTTCCAGATACCGTTTTACCTGTACTAGCCACATGAACAGTACAGTTTTCTCCCTCAATCATGTTCCAAGGAAAACCACCGATCCGGTCCAATTTGAGACGACCATCTGGCTTGACTGCACGCACAATGGCTCCAAGTGTGTCCACATGGGCAGTTACATAGCGGTGTTGTTCGTCGTTTTGACCTTTGATGGTCACATTGACACCACCCTTAGCTGTTCGAACCGGCTGGTAACCAAGCTCTTCTAAAGTATGGACTAGGTAGTCTGAAATCTCACGAGTAAAGCCTGTTGGAGATGCAATAGCGGTTAATTCTTTGATATAGTTTACAGTTTGATTCATTTCTTCACCTCTTCCTACCATTATATCACTTTTCTAGCTGAATCCCTTTGGAAAAGGGTCTTATCCTTCTAGTTGATTTCACTATGGATCCATGTTATAATACAAATACTTTGATTATGAAAGGAAAGTAAAGGATATGAAATCTTACTTTAAAACCTCACTTGCCCTTGCGGCTTCACTTGTCCTCCTGCTCGGATGTTCCAAACAAGCATCAACACCTACCAACAGCAGTAGCAAAGAAGACAAAACAACTCAGTCAAGTGAGAGCAAACAAAGCACTGAACAATCATCTGAAAAGAAAGAAACAACTAAAACACATACCTTTGTCAACAAAAGCAATTCTGGAATCACTTCTACCTTGGTTTATACTGTAGACGGCGACAATGTTATCAAGCAATCAGCTCATAACATTGCTGATCCTGAAATCATTGGTGCAACTCCAGAAGATGTCAAGAGTTTTATCGAAGAAAAGTACAAAGGTTATAATGGACTCAAAGGTGTTAAACAAACGATTGAAATCAAAGATGGAAAAGTTGTTCAAGATCTCGAAGTAGACTTCTCAGTTGCAAGCATTAGCGAACTTAGAAAAGCACTTCCTGAAGAATATTCTGGTATCGGCAATCGTGTCAGCTTCTCAAACTCTAAAAAAGCACTAGAAGGAATGGGATTCACTGAAGAAAGCAACTAATCTTTCATCCTTAAAAACAGACAAAAACCTGACCTTATAATGGCCACCCCATACGATAGTCACCAAGCTATCTTTGGGGTGTTTTCTTATATCACGAGGAAATCAATCAAAATGAAGTCCTTGATCAAATGAAATGGAGATTAAGAGCTAGAAGCTAGCCAAGAAGGCAAATCCAAGCATATCTTTTTACTGTCAATGGAATTGTTTACTAGCTTCTTCTGATTGCTTGCATCCTCCATTCGTGTTATAATACAAATACTTTGATTATGAAAGGAAAGCAATGGATATGAAATCTTACTTTAAAACATCTCTTGTCCTTGCGGCTGCTCTCGTCCTTCTAATGGGATGCTCTAAACAAGCATCAACTCCTACCAATAGTAGTGCCAAGGAAGACAAAACTGCTCAGTCAAGCGAAACAAAGCAGAGCAGCCAACAATCATCTGAAAAGAAAGATGAGACAGAAACCCACACATTTGTCCACAATAGCAAACCTGGAATTCATTCTACCTTGACTTATACTGTAAAGGGGG
>NZ_KQ970760.1:316543-319041 GCF_001579175.1 Streptococcus oralis | reverse complement strand
GGGGATGATGTTGTAAAACAAACTGCTCATAATGTATTTGACCCTGAGAAACTTAATAATACCGCGGAAGGTATTAAGCAAATTGTTGACGATACTAATAAAGGTTATGAAGGGGTCAAAGGGGTTACACAAAAAGTTGAAATTCAAGACGAAAAAGTTATTCTACGTATGGAAGTTGACATGACTGTTGCAACTCTTGCTGACCTAAAAAAAGCAATGCCGAACGAATTTTCTGGCTTTGGAAACCGTATAAGTTATGCAGCTTCGAAGAAAATGCTTGAAGAATCTGGTTACACTGAAAAAACCAACTAAGATTAATAGAAAAAACTTGGCCAAGGCCAAGTTTTTTTATTCCATTTCAAAAACATCACTTTCTTGCTTGTTCGGAAGGACCAAGGAAAGCAAGATCCCGATGATAGCTGGCACCAACCATGGGAGAGATGCCTTAGCAAAAGGCAAAGTATTCACAAGATTTGCTAGAAACTCAATCTTAAAGGAGCTTCCAAGAACACTTGCAACAGCGATTGCTGTGACAACTCCTATTGTTAACTGCATACCCGGTTTTGATAGAGGTACAAACTTATTAACAATCACAATCATCACAATGGCAATAGTGATTGGATACAAGATAACCAGTACTGGAATTGAGTACTTGATAATCGCATCAAGACCCAGATTAGCAATGGCAAATCCAATCAAGGTAAAGGCAGTTGCATAGACCTTGTAGCTGATTTGTGGGAAACGTCCGTTAAAGAACTCTGCTGTAGAGACAATCAAGCCAACTGTCGTTGTGAAACAGGTTACAGTTACCATGACAGCAAGGAAGAGTTGAGCCGTTGAACCAAAGATTTCCTGAGTTGCTTGTGACAAGATATAAACACCTGGAGTTCCACCCTTCATGACTTCTGCCGGAACTGGGAAGTGATTTCCAAGGAATCCTAGACCAATATAGAGAGCACTGAAGGCAAGAGCTACAACAATACCAACCACCCAAATAGTTGAGATGTATTCTTTCTTACTTGAGAATCCAAGTTGTTTCAAGGTTTGAACAGCGATGACACTGAAGGCCACTGAGGCTAGGGCATCCAGGGTATTATAGCCTTCTAGGAAACCTGTACCAAAAGCAGATGCTTGATAGGCTTCTGAAGCTACTTGGGGACTTGTTCCACCATATTTAAAAGCACCAAGTACTACTAAGATAACGATAAGCAAAGCAAAGACTGGCGTCAAGATTCGTCCGATACGATCCAAAATCTTTGATGGATTGAGTGAAATCAGATAGGCTGCAGCAAAGTAAAGCACGGTAAAGATAATCAATACTAGGCCTTTATTTGCTTCAGACAAGAGAGGGCTGATACCGACCTCGTAAGCTGTTGTTGCTGTACGTGGAATGGCAAAGAATGGGCCAATCGATAGATAGAGGACTGCAAGATAAAGCGTCGCAAACCAAGGTGAGATTTTCTTAGAAATCTCATAAATGTATCCTTTAGGATTGAGTGTTCCGATGATAAGTGTCAAGACGGCAATACCGACACCTGAAAAGACAAAACCTGCGATGGCAGGAAGAAACTGTTCTCCAGATAGGGCACCTAGAGAAGGTGGAAAAATCAAGTTTCCCGCACCAAAAAATATTCCAAACAGGAGCAAGCCTGTTAGGGCACCTTTTTTAGCCATAAAAATCTCCTTCATATTTCTAAAATACTGACCTAGTATACCATGATTAGGACTTTGAAAAAAGCATCTCTGATTAAATATTGAATGTTTTCAATATTTTTAAAAATAAGAATTATCTAAAAATAAATTTCTCCTACCTAGTCCACACCAAGTAAGAGAAATGCAAATTTTAAAGATTTTCAAAGGCCGTCATGCCACCTTGAACATTGATGGCCTTATATCCATGCTCCTCCAAGAACTGGTAAGCACAAGCTGATCTCATCCCTGATTTACAAATGACATAATGCAAGAGGTCCTTGTCCAACTGATCATAAGTATCAGCAAGTTGACCGAGAGGGAAATTACGAGCACCTTCTAAATGAAGCGTCTCGAACTCTTCTGCTTCTCTCACGTCCACTAGAGAAAGTTGGTCGTTTTGGTAAAGTTGGTAGAATTTGTCAAAAACAATTTCTTTCATCATTTCTTCTTTTTGATGCCTTTAACGCAAAGTTAAAAACTTATAAGTAAATCCAATCGACTCTAAAAATCGGAACAAGTCTTGGGTTTTAATAAAGATGGTCTTTTCATTAGTATTGGGATGAAAAGTCATGATATCCTCCGATACAATGTCCTTATCAAAATAAACTAGAATGTCTTTTTCATCATTATTTAACAAACCAAAAGGTGATACTGTTCCTGCTGGTAGGTTCATTTTCTCAGCCAAGGAGTCCAATGAGGCCATGCGAATCCGATTGGCTCCCACCTGAACTTTAAAGTCATCCATATCCAATCGTTTCTTGTCACCCATGATGAGCAGATAGTACTGGGTTTTCTTCCTATTGGTC
>NZ_KQ970760.1:309965-316523 GCF_001579175.1 Streptococcus oralis | reverse complement strand
TTCTTGTCACCCATGATGAGCAGATAGTACTGGGTTTTCTTCCTATTGGTCAAAAACATGGACTTAGTCCGGACTCCTTCCATTCCTTCAATATAGCTATCTGCCTGCTCTGTCGTAAATACAGGTGGGTGCTCCACCACATCAAAGGTGATTCCCAACTCTTGCAAGGTATTAGCTACTTGTTGATAGGCGTCCATAGTTTTTCTCCTTTATTGATGAATAATCTTTTTTACCAATGCTTGCAATTCTGGCACCACTTCTGACTCAAACCAAGGATTTTTAGCCATCCAGATTTGATTACGGGGAGAAGGGTGAACTAGGGGGAAATACTCAGGCAAATGGTCTTTGTAATGTTTTACCCGCTCTGTTATCTTGCCACTAACCTTCTCATGAAGATAATAGGCCTGAGCATACTGCCCAATCAAGAGGGTTAATTGAATATCTGGTAATTCTTTCAAAAGTTTAGGGTGCCACTTTTCTGCAAAACCAGCTCGAGGCGGTAAATCTCCAGACTTGCCATGTCCTGGAAAATAGAAGTCCATGGGTAACACCGCAAAATAACCTGAATTGTAAAAAGTGTCTTCATCCACACCGAGCCAGTCCCGCAAGCGATCCCCGCTTTTATCCTTCCAGTAAAGACCTGCCTCCTGGGTTTTGAGACCAGGCGCTTGACCGATGATATTGATGCGAGCTGTCTTTGGCGCTGCAAAGAGGGGCTCTATCCCCTGATCTGTATAGCTTTTGTTTTGCGAATCTGCCATGATGGCTTGTTTGATCTTTTCGATTTGAGACATCTGTTTTCCCTCCAAAAAGAAGTCCAAGCATAAAATCTCAGACTTCTAAAGGCTTATTTAATCAATTCATAGATAGCTTCAGCATAGATTGCTGCTGCTCGGAAGAGATCGTCTAAGGCGATAAATTCATTAGCTTGGTGCATGGTATCGATAGAGTCTGGGAACATTGCACCGTAGGCAACACCACGTTCTAGCAAACGACCAAAGGTTCCACCACCGATGACTTGCTCATGACCTTGAAGTCCAGTTTGTTTTTCATAGACATTCAACAAGGTTTGAACAAGTGGATCTTCCATTGGCACATAGTGAGGTGTGTGTCCATGTTCAGACAAGCTAACAGAAACAACTGGCAAGTTTTCAAGAACTGACTTGATTTGCTCTGGGCTTGTTCCTTTTGGATAGCGAATGTTGAGGGCAATCGTATTGTCACCACTCGTTTCATCGAAGCGGAAGACACCGGCATTCATAGAAAGGGCACCCATCTTTTCATCCACATGGGCAATCTTGAGATTTTCACCTGCATGGTCGTTCAAAAGAATCTTACCAGCGATATCTAGGTAGTCTTTTGCTGGTCCTGCAAAGTCAAACTGACTGAGGAAGAGGGCAAGGTAGGTCGCACCATTGACACCTGAAGCAGGCATAGCACCGTGAGCTGATTTACCGATAATAGTAACCTTGTATTTGCCAGCTTCTTCTTGGATTTCTCCTCTGAGTTTGTGTTCTGCAACGAAGGCATCTAGTTTAGCTTGCAAGTCAGCCAGGTCCCCTGAAACGACTGCTGTCGCTGATTCAGGTACCATGTTTTCACGCAAACCACCCGTGAAACTGTGAAGACGGGCTGAACCAGTATTTTCACCTGCAAAATGGAGATATTCAGTGATATTTCCTTTTTCACCGTTGATGATTGGGAATTCAGCATCTGGAGAGAAACCAAAGTCTGGTTTTGCTAGTCCTACATGGTCAAAATAGTAGTCCATGTCAGCCCAGCCTGATTCTTCATCAGTTCCCACGATAAAGCGAACTTTCTTAGAAGTTGGAAGGCCCAATTCTTTGATGATTTTCAAACCATAGTAACAAGCTGTTGTAGGTCCCTTGTCATCCGAAGCTCCACGCGCATAAAGGCGACCATCTTTGATAGTTGGTGTGTAAGGATCTGTGTCCCAACCGCTACCAGCAGGCACCACGTCCATGTGGGCAAAAATTCCAAGAACTTCTTCTCCATCACCAAACTCAAAATGTCCAGCATAATTGTCGACATTGGTAGTTGGATAGCCATCGCGGTCTGCGATTTCAAGGAATTTTTCCAAGGCTTTTACTGGCCCAGGTCCAAATGGATGCTGAGCGTCCGCCTTGCTGTCGTCACGTTCTGAGTTGATTTCCAAAAGGTTAAACAAGTCAGCCAAGAGGTCTTCTTTGCGTTTTTCTACTTCTACTGTAAAATCAATTGCTGTCATTTTTTCTTCTTTCTATCTTTTCTCGATGATTTCATCTACTGGCAAGCGGTAGCTTGGTTCCAATTTTTCGTCAGTGTAACCTACCGTAATTAAGAGTTCTGGGCGGAAACGGTCCTCGATGTCCAAAACTTCGTTGGCTTTTGATTTATCAAATCCAAGAATAATGTTAGAACCGATTCCCTGATCTGTCAAAGCCAGAACCAAGTTCATGGCAACCAAACCTACATTGAGGGCTAGGTAGTCGCTGACTTGTTGTTCACTGTAACGCGCATATTCAGCTGGCAGATTCTTCATAAAGTATTGAAGTTGCTCTTCTGAGAAATTGTTAGCACCACCAACTCGGGCAATCTTACGAGCACGTTTAGCCAAATCTGTGTCGGTAAACAAGGCAATGGTTACAGGCGCTGATGATACCTGCTCAAAGTTCGAACCATAAGCCAA
Organism: Streptococcus oralis; assembly: GCF_001579175.1. Lineage (GTDB taxonomy): Bacteria > Bacillota > Bacilli > Lactobacillales > Streptococcaceae > Streptococcus > Streptococcus oralis_O. The sequence goes on along the minus strand of NZ_KQ970760.1, from coordinate 313,834 downwards.
TTTTGCCAATTCAGCATTTTTCTCACGAACAACCACAAACTTCCATGGTTGGCTATTGTGGGCACTTGGAGCCAAAGTCGCGATTTCGATAGCTGTACGAACATCTTTTGGATCCACAGGCTTGTCAATAAAATGCTTGGTCGCATGACGTTTTTTATTCAATTCAAGAAATTTCATAATCGATTTCCTTTTCTAATTCTACTGCATCCATTCTACCATATTTTGAAAGAGCTTGCAGAGATTTTTCATAGGAAAAGCAAGAGCAAAAAAACTGCTCTGCGCAGTTTGTAGTAATTATTCTATTCAATTACTAAAAAATTAGCAAATGGAATCATACTGAGATAGCTTCTCCGTTGTCACTTCTTCCAACTTTTTCTTTACCTGACCTTTTATAGCCGTATCCATCTGCGATTTTATTTTCCCAATAGCGACTTTTGTCTCCTCCGACTTTCTTTTACTTTTTCTTTATAATCTGTTTGCAAGGAATTTTTTTCTTTTAAGATTACTGTCGCCATTGTATAGATTCTATTCCTCTCCATCATGCGATACATCTGACGTAAAGCAAATTCATATTCTTCATCTGTGTAATATTCATTTAATGGTGCGAGCATATGACCTCCTTAAATCTCCGATTGTCTGTTCTAACTCATCTTGCTTTTTACGATAATCTCTATCTAACACCTCTTCATGGTACTGCAATTCATCTTCTCTACGCCTACACGCAAACTGAGAATCCTCCATCAATTGTTGTAAACTCCTATAAAACTGTTCTCCATCTTGGTAACTATGTTGTCCTTTTTGAAGAAAGGCATCCATTTTACTAGCTTCGTCTTCGATGATTCGGGCAAGGCGGTCTCGACGTTCATAGAGTTCGTTGCGTTGATTCGTAAACGTTGCTTTCCGCTTTAGATACTCATCTTCCAAACCATAATACTCTCTTTCTTTTGCTTTTAACTTTTGGAAGACTAAATCCGACTGTTCCATTTTCTAAATTCTCCTGCCAATTCCTTATCTGTAGCTAGTTTATTCTCAATGACTTGGATAATCTGTTGGTTAAGGGTATCAAACTCTGTGGCTAGTTTTTCAGCCTTTTGATTCATTTGCTCAAAATCTTGCTCAACTGAACCGACAATCGTATCCTGAGTCACACCTGCAGACGCAAAAGTCGATAGGACTTCGTCATAGCTCAGGTATCGGAAACTACTAAAGTCAAGCTGATTCCATAGTTCTTGTGCTTTTGACACCACCTCTTCTTGAAGGTGCTTGATGTCGTCTGCACCAGCTCGAGCCGCATTAGCCATTCCTTCCCCTAGAGCCATCCCCTGCAAGCTATCCAAATATATCTCTTCCCTACTTGACAAGCCATCTGCCGAGAGGTAGCTTTTAATTTTTTGGTAGCGGTACATACCTGCTGTTGCTTCTGCTAGCGCCGTTACTTTGAGATTCGTGACTCGTTTTCCGTCCAAATCAACTAGCTGGCCGTTCTCATCAAATCGCCACTGGGACAAGTTATGATATTCTAACTTGTCACCCCAGTTATCTTTTGCAGGATAGATATAGGGATAGATGGCTGTTTGAGTCGTATTTCCCGTAATATTGCCAATAACATCATACTTATGACGATAATTGCGAAATTGTTCTGGATGTTCTTGCATGTACTTGATTTCTTCTTTCGAAATTAAGTTATGAATATCTGGCCCATTATACCCAACATTAGCATAACCTCTCTTTAAAGCGACATACATAGCCAGAGACTCTCCAAGCGAATGTCCCGCAGTTGTGATTTTAGCAGAGGGATGTTTTTGCCTGACCTCTTCCTCCACCTCCTTGGCATAATTCAAAGCTGTCACAAACTGAGAATCTACTACTTTCGCAGAATTTAGTCCTGAACGGGACTGTAGTTTATCCCTCCCAAGCCCTAAAGACTGTACATCCGTACCAAGATCCTTTATGTCATCTTTATTCGTCCCTGCATAAGCAATCACTACATGACTATAATCCACATTCCCATTTTTATCCACAGGAGCAACCGCCATCGCCTGCATACCGTTGGAGGTGTTGTCTTTTGCACTAAGAACTCGAAATTCACCTAGTCGTGTATCATTATCACTAAAATTATATGTTTTGTTTTCTTCTATATGATATTCACAATCAGTTTTATTTTTATCCACCCAGTATGACTTATCAATTATCCATCTATACTGCTCATCAGTTATTCCCATATCATTCTCCTATGTATTTCACTTTTATAAAGTTAAGTATCTCTTCAGTTTCATCAAGTGGTTGTCCTCTTTTTAATTCTTTAAAATTTTCAATAGGACTTAAACCAATATTATTTAGATTTGAATTTAGTTCATCAATACGTGATACCGATAAACCCGTTTTAATCTTGTCGTTTATAATAAATATTAAATGATATGTACCTGTTTTTATATCTTTCTTTAATTCTAAAAACTCAATACTATCAATATCATAATTTTTTACTATCCCTTTAACAACATTATCCTGTTGCGTTTTTGTCAAAGTTAATTTATTCTCAAAAATTTTACCATTTGGATGATTCAAACTAAACATTACAATTCCTCCTATTACACAGATTACTAAAGCAATAATACCCCATTTTTTGTGCTTATTCATTGACACACCTCCTTATATTATTCTATAAAGCAACTTGGTCTTAATTACCTTATAGTATAACATAAACAGCTATTTTACTTAACATTGGCATAATTCAAATCTGTCACAAACTGAGAATCTACTACTTTCGCAGAATTTAGTCCTGAACGAGACTGTAGTTTATCCCTCCCAAGCCATAAAGACTGTACATCCGTACCAAGATCCTTTATGTCATCTTTATTCATCCCTGCATAGGCAATCACTACATGGCTATAATCCACATTCCCATTTTTATCCACAGGAGCAACCGCCATCGCCTGCATACCGTTAGAGGTGTTGTCTTTTGCACTAAGAACTCGAAAAGATTGTGAATCCTTTCTTAACTCATCTCCTGCTTTCCATGGAGTTGAATTTTTATTTTTATCAACTTCATATACTTGATCAACTAAATAATTAAAACTTTTATCCGTAATCATATTATCTCACCCAATAAATAACTGTTATATTTGACATAAGTGAATCACTATTTATTACTTCCGGATTCTCTCTTTCTATTAATTTATTTCCATTACTTTGACTAATATGCTGTCCAAAACCTATTTCATCCTCTGCCATCAAGTTTTGAACAGAAAAAGTGACAAATATTTCGTCATTGACAATGGCATTAGAAGTCCAAGTTCCTGTTAATTTATTCTGTTGAAAACTTGTGAACTCAATCTTCTCAACCTTTTCATAATGATTAACTAAATACAACGCCATCCTATCCTGTTCAATTCTCATTTTCTCTTCCATTGTTTTTTCTTTTTGATGATTTAAACTAAACATCACGATTCCTCCTATAATACAGATTACTAAAGTGATGATATTCATTTTGATTCGTTTTTTCATAGTAACTCCTTGTCTAAGTCATTCTTTTTAAAGAAAGGTAAGATGAAATTTTTATAAAATCCCAATGTAGCTACTGATAAAAACAAACAATCAACCACAATAATTGCAACAGATAACCACGGTGATAATGGAATTTTATGTCCTGCTGTATCAGTAATCCTCTCCAAATGAAAATTTCTAAGAACCAAATAAAGATAATAACTGTTCAATAAACTTGCCACATAACCAATCAAAACCAGGGATTTCAAGTTCGTAAATATCCATATACCTAATAAGGGAAGGAATATTATCAACAAGGGAATACCCCAGAAAATAAATGTCAAAAAAAGAAACGTTGGACCATTCCATAACCAGAGACAATAAAG
>NZ_KQ970760.1:298629-309945 GCF_001579175.1 Streptococcus oralis | reverse complement strand
GAAGACATAGATAAGAAATGATATAGACTATTCCTAATATATTATTGCTTATTTTAACCATAATTTCCTCTCAATCCATCTCCGTTTATTATATCATATCTCATCTCTATACTACTATTAGATTAGATAACTAATTTTTATATTATCAATTGTCTTTGTATAGGGAATATCCGTCTCGTCAACAGACATGTCTTCTAAATAATATCCCGATGTCCGTATAACATCCCCAAAAGCATCCTCTGATAGGGATATCGTTGCCACTCCATTGATTACAAGTGTTATTCGCCAGGTTCCTGTTGTTTCATTTTTTCTGAATTCTATAAATTCTATAGTTTCAATCGGATTCTGTGTTTTTAATTTTACTCTATTAACTACAAATAGCGCTACCCTATCCTGTTCGATTCTCATTTTCTCTTCCAATGTTTTTTCTTTTGGATGATTCAAACTAAACATTATAACTCCTCCTATGACACAGATTACTAAAGCAATAATACCCCATTTTTTACGCTTATTCATTAACACACCTCCTTATAACATTCTATAAAGCAACTTGGTCTTAATTACCTTATAATATAGGACCAATAGCCACTATGGTCTTGTGCATTGAATTCAAGTTTAGCATAGTTCACTTACGATTTCCTTTTCTAATTCTACTGCATCCATTCCACCATATTTTGAAAGAGCTTGCAGAGATTTTTCACAGAAAGAAATTGGAACACGGATGAAGCCATGGTTTTAAACTTATCATTAAAATCAGGTTTCCCCTCATCCAGTTCCAACTAATTTTCAGTTGCTTAAAGAAACTAGTCTATCTTATATTTTGACTTTATAGCCTCCAAAAATTTCTTCACATCCTCTACATATCCATGCTTTTCAATTAAACTAGCTAAGAGTTCTAGATTGTGCCCCCGATAGTTGTCATCTCGACGTAGTTCTTCATACATTTCGATAAAGGGAAGGTCCTTAGACTTGGCCAATTCTAACTCTGCTTCATAATCGTAGGAAACTTTTCGGAATAGAATATTTACCAATTCCCCATCTTCCACTTCTATCACGGCATACTGGGCACGGTGATTTTTTAACGCCTCCCAATCAAAATAGGGCATGCCAATCGTACCCGGATTGATGATTTGTTGCCCTTGACTTCCATAACGAAGCAACTGCTTGTGGACATGACCATAGACTGCCACGTCCGTTTCCTCATCTAGGAGTTGGTCAAATTTATCTGTGTTATTCCCAACAGACAAGTCACCACCATAGTTCTTATTTGGCAAATTATGAGAAAGAGAAAAGCGCAGTCCATCAACTTCTTTCTTTTCTAGCATAGGTAAGCTTCGTAGCCAGACAATCGTTGCAGGATCCATTCGCTCCATCAAAAACTGGGTCATTCTCATAAGCTGGATATCTTGCGGATTTTCCAAACCATATTCCCCATCCAAGGCCTCAAGGACACAATCATCCCAATTACCTCGAACACTTGCTGTGATAGGAAGTTCCTTTAACAGAGCGACCAAGTCATTTGCACCTGGACCAGGGAGGAAAATGTCTCCCATGAGCCAATATTCGCTGACTCCTTGATGTTTAGCATCTGCAATCACTGCTTCTAAGCCTGTCGCATTTCCATGAACATCTGACAAGATTGCAATTTTATGATTCATGATGGCCTCCTTCTGTTTGGTAATCTACTTGTTCTTCCGCCACTTGAGCCAATTCCACTTCTTTCTGCGGGTTCAACTTTCTTTTCACATCTTCTGCGACTGTTCTTGGTACCCCAACTTCGACAATCTCATCCACACTGGCTTCCTTGATTTTAGTGAGAGACTTGAAATGCTTCATGAGATTCTGCTTGCGTTTAGGTCCTAGACCATCAATTCCATCCAGCTGTGAAGAAAAGGAATTTTTGGAGCGCAGTTGACGGTGAAAGGTGATGGCAAAGCGGTGCACCTCATCCTGAATGCGTTGGAGGAGGAAAAATTCTTGAGAATTGCGAGATAACTCCACTACCTCAAGCGGATCTCCAAAGAGCAATTCATGGGTTTGGTGCTTGTCATTCTTTTGCAGACCTGCAATTGGAATATCCAAGCCCAGCTCCTCTTGGATGACCTGCTTAGCGATATTGACCTGACCTTGTCCCCCATCGATGACAATCAAATCTGGTGGGGTCAAGCCCTCGCGTTGAACTCGACCATAGCGTCTGCGAATGACTTCTCTCATACTCGCATAGTCGTCTGGTCCAACAACCGTTTTTATCTTGTACTTACGGTAATCCTTCTTACTCGGTTTACCGTTGACAAAGACCACCATAGCTGAAACAGGACTGGTTCCCATGATATTAGAGTTATCGAAGGACTCAATGCGAACCGGAGTTGGTATTTGAAGCAAGCGTCCTAGATTTTCAATAGCTCCTTGTGTCTTTTCGACAGATTTTTCTAGCAGATTGAATTTCTGCTCCAGACTGACACGGGCATTTTTTATGGCTAGATTGACCAGTTGTTTTTTCTCCCCACGTTGGGGCTTGAAAATCTTGGTATCCACCAAGGCCTTAACGGCTTCTTCATCGATATCCTGCGGAATCAATACTTCATTGGGAACTAGGTGAGATTTTTCTTGATAAAATTGTCCTACGTAGGTCAGAAAATCCTCATCAGGATCATTGTAGTAGGGGAAGAGATTGACATCCCGCTCGATGAGTTTTCCTTGACGTACAAAGAAAACCTGAACACACATCCAGCCCTTATCCACATAGTAGCCAAAGACGTCACGATTTTGCAAATCTTTCGCCATGACCCGTTGCTTGGTCCGAAGTGTTCCAATGGCCTGAATCAGGTCACGGTATTCCGCCGCACGTTCAAACTCCATACTTTGAGCTGCGGATGCCATCTTGCCCTTGAGGTCATCGATAATCTTGTCATCCTGACCTTTCAGAAAATCAGACACTTCCTGAGCCATAGACTTGAAGTAGGCCTCATCCTTCTTACAGATGGTGTGGGCCATACACTGGCCGATATGGTAATAAAAACAAACCTTAGATGGCGGGTTGGTACATTTCCGAAAAGGGAAAATCCGATCCAGTAGTCGCTTGATTTCATTTGCTGCCCCTACATCTGGATAAGGACCAAAGTAGAGACCACCGTCCTTTTTGACCTGACGGGTGATAATCAATCGAGGATAACGCTCATTGGTGATTTTGATGAAGGGATAAGACTTATCATCCTTGAGCATGATATTGTACTTGGGCTGATTTTCCTTGATAAGATTTATTTCCAGCAGGAGGGCCTCGATATTAGACTCGGTGACGATAAATTCAAAATCCACAATTTCAGACACCAGAGCCTCCGTCTTAGTATCGTGACTCCCACGAAAATAGGATCGCACGCGATTGCGTAGATTTTTAGCCTTTCCGACATAGATAATAGTGCCGTTTTTATCCTTGTGAATGTAACAACCAGGGCTGGTCGGCAAGTGCTCGAGTTTTGATTTGATCAAGTTATTCATAGTTCCATTATAGCAAAAAGGCCGTGACAGGACGAACAAAAAGCCCCACCAATCACTTGTTGGAGGAGCTTTGATTTCTTTTCTGATTACACCGACTTCATCTAGTCGCTACCGGTATAGAGTTCTTGAACAGCTTTCACATCTTGGGGCTGAATCCCATAGTAGGAGCCGGCAGGCTGCATAACAGAAGTCTCGTTGGTATGATCCAATCCGATGGCATGCCCCAGCTCGTGCTCCGCCGTGTGCACGATCCGTTCATAAGAATAACCATAGTTTGGATTGGATAGATAATAGTGATTCAGGCGAACTGTTACAGATATAAATTGATTGGTCAATAGATTGGTTTGACTCTCGGCTTGGCCAGCTACAGCTGTCGTTCCATCATTCATTTCACTTGCCACAATGTCTGCTTGACTAGAATCCGCTACCACCTCAAAGGTAAAGGCTCCCGTTTGATTCCAGTTTTTTATGGCTTCTGCATAGGCACCTTGGAAGGTTTCATCCATTTGAGGCTCAATATAGATGCGAGCTGATGCCTGAGCCCACTTGCCTTCTGCATGTTGGTGACTGTCTGTCTGAGACAAGACTTCCAGCGTCCCCGTCTCCTTCCATTGATTCCAGCCGCCTTGACCAATTTTACTCATTTTTTCAACCTGATTGACCGCAGAATGAAAATCACCTGTCAGATACCAAACCACTCCAAAGGCAATGAGTAGTAAAATAACCACAGTCCAAACCAGACGCCAGAAGAAACGCCAAATTCCCAAAAGAAATCGGAACAATAATCGAATAATCCAGAACATGACGTCCCACCTTTCATAAAAATAAGAATCTATCTTTAAATCGATGGCCTCCCATAATCAAGATAGATTCTCTATTTTACTCAATAAAACTGAAAGAAAACTAAAACTAAGATAAGCGCTCTTCCAAAACAAAGTTAATTGGTAGAGTAGCTAAAAAACGCTCCAATTGTTTTTCCCAGTAGTACCACTCGTGAGTGCCAGGGCTATGACTATAGGTCACTTTAAAACCAAGCTTTTTGAGGTTTTTCACAGCGAGATTATTGGCTGAGTAGAGATAGTCTTGCTCACCACACCAAGCCCAAAGTTTGGGTTTTTTATCCGATTTCGCAGCGATACTTTCAAGCGAATGAGGGCTAGCTGTCCAATCTTTGATTTCTCCAAAAACTCCTCGCCAGTAGGCAAGAGAGCCCAAATCCTGACTTTCAGGAGAAAATTCTTGAAAACTGAGCGCACCAGAAAAACTAGCCGCATGAGAAAAACGATCGGTTGCGAGAGCGAGTTTGAAGGAACCATAGCCACCCATGGAGAGACCTGCAATGAAGGTCTTTTCTCGCTTGCTGGTCATATTGGGGAAGAAACGTTTCATAACCTGAGGTAACTCTTCTGCTAGAGCTGTAAAGTAGTCAAAACCATACTGGGTATCTGTGTACCAGCCATTGCTAGTATTGGGCATGATAACAATGAGATTGGTTCCACGCAACAAGCGCTCGACATTGGTACGTTTGAGCCAGCTATTTTGGTTTCCTGACATTCCGTGCAAAAGATAAAGAACAGGAATATCTGTGCAATCTGGTTCAGTCACCCGACTAGCATCTGGATAGAGTACGGTAACGCCCCACTCCATATCCAAAACTTTTGAGTAATACTCAATATTCATAACTGCCATGGTTGTCTCCTTTTACTATTCTATAAGAAAAAGCCGAATTTCGACTTTTTCCGTAGGTATGCTGCTTATTATTTTGCTTCCATTACGACTGGCAAGATTGCTGGACGACGTTTGGTTTGGTCAAAGAGGTACTTGGCCAAGCCATCACGGACCTTCCCTTTGAGATCAGCCCAGTCGAAATCTTCACCTTGGAGATAGTCTTCCACGATTTGGTTGATCAATTCTGAACTTTCACGGAGAATATCACGACTCTTCTTGAGATAAACAAATCCACGCGTGTGAACTCGCGCCTTGGCGATGATTTTTTTCTCACGTCTATTTACGGTAATGGCAACGATGAAAATCCCGTCCTCTGACAAGACTTTACGGTCACGAAGGACAACATTTCCAACATCTCCGATGGCATTTCCATCAATCAAGACATCACCTGCAGAAACTCCACCAGCAGGAACAAAGTCCCCGTGTTCGTAGGACATGGTTGTTCCCTTTTTAGGGATAAAAATACGCTCTGGCAACATCCCCACTGCCATGGCAGCCTTGGCATGCGCATCCAACTCACGGTATTCCCCTTGGATAGGGAAGAGATACTTGGGTTGCAAGAGATTAATCATCAACTGCAGATCACGCGCATTCCCGTGTCCAGATACTCGCAAGCTTTGGGTAATGAGTTTCACAACACCACCAGCTTGGTAGATCATATTTTCCACACGCGCCATGACAGCTTCTTTTGCAATAGATGGAGTGGTTACGATATAGACCAAATCCCCATCTTTGATTTCCACATAACGGTGGCGACCAATAGACATCTTACGAAGTCCATTAATAGGCTCACCCATACGACCCGTCTCAAGGATAATCAACTCATGGTCTTCAAAACGAGACATTTCTTTGGGTTTGATCAAGAGACTTTCGTTGGCTAGAGACAATTTTTTGAGACGAATCGCTGTGCGGACGATATTTTCAACATCAAATCCAGTCAAAACAACTCGACGACCGGTATCCGCAGCTGCATCAAAGACCTGCTGGATACGAGAGAGGTTGCTGGCAACAGCCGCAACGATGATGCGCCCCTCCCAGTCTGCAATGGTATGGGTAATCTCCTCTCCAACTTCACTCTCGCTCGCCACTTGGATATTGCTGTCCGCATTAGCAGAGTCACTGAGAAGAGCCAAGACACCCTCACGACCAATCTCGGCCAAGCGTCCAAAATCAGTCGCATAGGATTCACTAGCAGTCTGGTCAAACTTGAAGTCCCCTGTGTAAACAATGCTACCTTTTGGAGTTTTCAAGACGACTCCCAAACTTTCTGGGATGGAGTGAGTTGTACGGAAGAAGGAAACCTCAGTTCCTCCAAAGTCAATCTCCGTATCCTCATCAATCACATGAAAGTCATTGAATTTCTTAACAGCATCATTTCCTTTGACAAAGAGTTTTGCCAACTCGATGGTCAATTCAGAGCCAAACACAGGCACCTTAGCCTCTGCCAAAAGGTAAGGCAGGGCACCAATGGCATCCGCATGTCCGTGGGTCAAGAAGACCCCAGCGATACGATCACTATTTTCAAAAAGGTAGTCCATATTTGGAATGACGACGTCGACCCCAAGCTGTTCATTTTCAGGGTATTTAAGCCCCGCATCCAAAACAAAAATTGAATTGCCAATCTCAGCAATGTACATATTTTTCCCGTTTTCACGCACACCACCAAGTGTTGTTAAACTGATATTACTCATTTTTCCTCCGAAACCTTAGTTTATCTTGATTATAGGGTAGGTTCACCCTCTTATTCTAAAAGTTCTCAAACTCTCAGCCGAATCTTTTCCTACCATTATACCATTTTTTTGATTATTTTCAAAATGAAGATCGGATTTTGACCTGAGATCGTTCACTACTAAAAATCAAACCCTTTTACCCTATTCTCTCTTTTCAAGACTGACTATAGAAAATTGAACGATTGCACTCTCAGACATGCCAAATTCCTAAACAACTTGATTTCAGACAGATTTCTCGCATTCTAAAATGTTTATTTTAGTTCATAACAAGAAGAATCCTTGCCTTTTACTTCTCTTTTCTAAAAAATTTTTATATTGTCCACATCCAAAAGTACGGAATTCCTGTCCTCCATAAAGCCTAAAAACTATTCAGCAAATACCCACTAGAAGCGAGATCACCAAAAGAAAGTTTCACAGAAAGAAAAAAGACTTAGAAATTCTAAATCTTTTTATCATCTTTAGTTTGGATAGATATAAGTAACGTTACCTAAAAATTCATGAGGATTAAAGAAGCCACGATAATTCGCAATCTGCTTTTGGCGTCTGTAGTTTGCTTCCAATACCTGGATAGAGTTTTCACTTTGAACATCTGTTACATAAGCAACGTGGCCATATTCACCACCGTCCCAAACGGCAATCGCTCCTACTACTGGAACACTTCCTGTTCTATAGCCTTGAGCACTAGCATAGATTGCCCACGTGTTGGCATTTCCCCACCAGTTACTAGCCCAAGGCGCTAATTCTTTTACGCCCCATGTACATTGACCAACAGGATAAGAGTTTCCATAGTTTGTTGGAGTCTTTTCGACAACATCTTCTGTATCTGATACTTCATTGACAGTTGCGGCTGGAGCGCTGTAGGTAGAGCTAGCCTGAGCTGAACCACTCACTTGGAGAACATCTCCTGGGTGGATGGTATCAAAGATGGTTTTCCCATTCAAAGCCGCCAAGTCATAAGGATCCATACCATTGGCAGTAGCAATGGCAAAAAATGAATCTCCGTCTTGGACAACGTAAGAGTTGGCATGAACCGTTTGAGCACCAACTGTCGCTAAAATAGCGGTAGAAGTCAAACCAAGAGTCAGTTTCGTAACTGTTTTTTCATAACTATGTTCTCCCTATTTTTTTGTTGATAAGGAAATCATAACTGATTTACATGTCAGTTCGTTTAGAGTTATATTTTAGTCATATTACAAATAGTTATACTTTTACTACATGAGTTCAATATCAGACAAAGAAAAAGCCGAGATAGATTACCTCAGCCTCTCTCCATCTATTTTTCCATTAAAAAGTCATACATTTCTTGCACAGTTCCTAGGGCCATCATTTCTTGATTTTTGACGGTTTGTTTAAGTTTTTGGTAAATCTGACTTTCAGCAATTTCCCTTTTCGGCGCTTCTTTATTGACAGTCATGACACCATCTTTGATCGTCACAAAGCCCAGTTCCTCAAATACTTGAATCATCTTGACCAGTAAAATTTGTTGGATATTGAGATAAGCCGCCAGATCCTTCAGCTTGTAGCGAATATCAAACTCTGGGAATTGGTAAATGGTCTTGTACAATTTAGCAAACTGCTCTCTGGTCCCATAACCTGTTAGATAATAGGCCTTGTCTATGTCGTTTTTGAAATAGACAGCAGAGAAATTCTGTTCCTGAAAAATGGTCTTCAGCAGGGTAATATCCTCAGGAATGGTTTTCACAACAACCGCTTCACTATCCGCAAGATTTGGTAGTTCTCCAGCAAAATCCAAGACTGGAACCCCTTCTGGTAAGACTGCATTCTTCCCACGAATGTTAAAGAGTTGAACACCTTCCACACGCGCATCCACCATCATCAACTGGAGGGCAGTTTGGCCATTCCATTGATTGACAGACAGGGTGACTGCCAATTCTAGTTTTTTTGTTTGGGCAAACTCTGTTACCCATCTACCTTGTCCAAAGGCCACCACTTCAAAACTCGCCTCACCCTTGGAAATTTTTAGTTTGAGGTGGGCATTGCCTGCTCCCATGGTACGGGCACTTTCGACATGAAAATCCTTGATATAAAATACAGGTTTCTGATTGTCCATTCCAAAGGGTGCCAAGCGTTCAAAACTTTTAACCGTTTCCAAGCTAAGCGTCTCCAAATCCAACTCTTCATCTAGATTTAACTTGTTCTTGCCACTAGCATCTGCACCTTTTTCACGGACATAGTCTTCCAAAACCTGAGATAAATCTGAGAGTTTCTCCACTTCCAGCGTCATTCCTGCTGCACCAGCATGGCCACCAAAGGCGATAAAGAGATCTCGATGGGGATCCAAGGCTTCAAAAATATCGACCGCTTCCACACTACGAGCGCTACCCTTGGCACGACCTTCTTCTATATTAAGAACAATGACTGTTTGCCCTAGTTCTTCCAACAAACGACCAGCAACGATACCCAGAACGCCAGGATTCCAGCCTTCCTTGGCCAAAACCTGGACCTTCTTCTCAGGATCCACCATGGTCTTAGCTTCTTCATAGATTGATTGGACGATTTCCTTGCGCTCTTCGTTTTTCTGATGAATCATGAGGGCAATCTCATGAGCTTCCTCGTCGTCAAATCCAGTCAGCAAATCAATGGCAGGATTAGGATCATCCAAGCGCCCCAAGGCATTTAAACGAGGGGCAATCTGGAAACCAACCGTTTCTTCTGTTACTTCATTAGCAGCAATCCCAACCATGTCTAGCATTTCTTGTAGTCCAATGCGCTGAGTATGCCCCAACATTTCTAGACCATATTGGACCAAAATGCGATTCTCATCCGTCAAACTCACCATATCAGCAATGGTACCGATAGCGACCAAATCAAGCAATTCCACTTGCACTTCTTCTAAAAGAGCGCAAGCTAGCTTGAAAGCCACTCCGCATCCGGCCAAATATTTGAAGGGATAATCCGCATCTGGATGCTCAGGGTGAACAATCGCATAGGCATCAGGAAGGGTTTCCGGCATGGAATGGTGGTCGGTCACAATGACATCCACTCCCATAGACTGGGCCAGTTCAATTGCCTCGTGACCCGCAACCCCATTATCCACTGTCACAATCAAGGAAATACCCTCTTGCTCGATAAAGTATTTATAAACACTGGCATTGGGACCATAGCCATCGGTAAAACGATTGGGTAGGTAAACACGGCACTCAGCACCAAGCTGTTCCAAACTTTCCTTCACAATCGAAGCTGAAGTCATACCATCCGCATCGTAGTCTCCATAGATGAGAATGTTTTCCCCTTCTTCAATCGCCTGACGAATCCGTTCCACTGCCTTGTCCATATCATGGAGCAGATAGGGGTCATGTAAGTCCTCTAAAGAAGGTTCTAAAAACTTCTTTAGACTTTCTTCATCCTGAATCCCTCTTTCAAATAATAACCGAGCCACCTCGGGACCCAGCCCAGCCTTCTTGGCTATCTTTGTAAAATCCGCATCTTCAACCTGCGGGGCAAACTGCCATTCATAAGTAGGAGTTATCAAAAAAACATCCACTCTTTCTAAGAATTCTATCGTTTCATTATAACATGATTTAGGCATTTTCTCTATCCAGATTGCTTTTTTATAACATTTTAGTGAATTTTTTCAGATATGATTTGACAAGAACATTCTTTTGTTGTAGGATCGTGTTATAAAACCTAACACAAAGGAGATCTCTCATGGCTTTAGTAGAATTTAAAAACGTCGAAAAATATTACGGAGACTACCACGCACTCCGCGACATCAATCTCCGTTTTGAAAAAGGACAAGTTGTTGTCCTGCTTGGACCTTCTGGCTCTGGGAAATCCACTCTTATCCGTACGATCAATGGTTTGGAGGCTGTTAACAAAGGAAGTCTCCTAGTCAATGGACACCAAGTAGCAGGTGCTAGTCAGAAAGATTTAGTTCCTCTTCGTAAGGAAGTCGGCATGGTTTTTCAACATTTTAACCTTTATCCACACAAAACAGTGTTAGAAAATGTTACACTCGCACCCGTTAAAGTTCTAGGAATTGATAAAAAAGAAGCTGAAAAAACAGCCCAAAAATATCTGGAATTTGTAAATATGTGGGACAAGAAAGATTCCTATCCAGCTATGCTATCTGGTGGTCAAAAACAGAGAATCGCCATCGCACGTGGTCTTGCCATGCATCCGGAGCTCCTCCTCTTTGATGAGCCAACATCTGCTCTTGACCCTGAAACCATCGGAGATGTTCTAGCAGTTATGCAAAAACTGGCGCATGATGGGATGAACATGATCATCGTTACCCACGAAATGGGCTTTGCCCGTGAAGTTGCGGACCGCATCATTTTTATGGGCGACGGAGAAGTTTTGGTGGATACGACAGATGTCGATGACTTTTTCGACAATCCAA
>NZ_KQ970760.1:297294-298609 GCF_001579175.1 Streptococcus oralis | reverse complement strand
CTTTTTCGACAATCCAAGCGAACCTCGTGCCCAACAATTCCTCAGCAAAATTATCAATCATGAAAGTGACAAAGTCAAATAAGGAGGCGCCTATGAAAAAGAAATTCTTTTTATCAGCATTATTGATTAGCCTTTTCGGTCTTGCTGCTGCTAAACCAGTTCAGGCTGATACCAGTGTCGCAGACATTCAAAAAAGAGGCGAACTGGTTGTCGGTGTCAAACAAGACGTTCCCAATTTTGGTTACAAAGATCCCAAGACAGGTACTTATTCTGGTATCGAAACGGACTTAGCCAAGATGATTGCAGACGAACTCAAGGTCAAGGTTCGCTACGTTCCTGTTACGGCACAAACTCGCGGACCACTCCTAGACAATGAACAAGTCGACATGGATATCGCGACCTTCACTATCACAGATGAACGTAAAAAACTCTACAACTTCACCAGTCCCTACTATACGGACGCTTCTGGCTTTTTGGTCAACAAATCTGCCAACATCAAAAGCATTGAAGACCTAAATGGTAAAACGATCGGAGTTGCCCAAGGTTCCATCACCCAACGCTTGATTACCGAACTAGGTAAAAAGAAAGGTCTGAAGTTTAAGTTTGTAGAACTTGGTTCTTATCCAGAGTTGATTACTTCGCTTCACGCTCACCGTATTGATGCCTTTTCCGTGGACCGCTCTATCCTGTCTGGCTACACCAGTAAACGAACAGAGCTCCTAGATGATAGTTTCAAACCATCTGACTACGGTATTGTTACCAAGAAATCAAACACCGAACTCAATGACTATCTTGATACCTTGGTCACTAAATGGAGCAAGGACGGCAGTCTTCAGAAACTCTATGACCGTTACAAGCTCAAACCATCTAGCCATACCGCAGATTAAGGAGGACACCCCATGACAGATTTATCATCTTGGACAGCCTATTTTCAGGATTTTGGACAATTTTTCAATGGTTTCCTCTTCACCCTTGCCCTAGTTATTGGATCCTTTATCCTAGCTATGGTCTTAGGAATCATCTTTGGAGTCCTATCAACTAGCAAACATCAAATTCTAAGGATTTTGGCTCGTATCTTTGTCGAATTTTACCAAAACACCCCCCTCTTGGTACAGTTTGTTATTGTTTTTTATGGTTTGCCTCTTATCAGTGAACACACCATCATGATTCCAATTTATTGGACAGCTATTCTCTGCGTCGGACTTTATCACGGTGCTTATATTGCTGAGGTGATTCGTTCAGGGATTCAGTCTATCCCTAATGGTCAGATGGAGGCTGCCTTGTCGCAAGGTTTCACCTATATCAGTGCCATGCG
>NZ_KQ970760.1:295707-297084 GCF_001579175.1 Streptococcus oralis | reverse complement strand
TTTCACCTATATCAGTGCCATGCGCTTGATTATCTTGCCTCAGGCCTTCCGTATCATTCTCCCTCCTTTGACCAACCAAATCGTTAACCTTATCAAGAATACTTCAACGGTTGCTATCATCTCTGGAGTAGACTTGATGTTTGTGACCAAGTCCTGGTCAGCTCTCAACGGAAACTACATCCCTGCATTTCTAGGTGCGGCTCTTCTCTACTTTGCCCTTTGCTTCCCTGTTGCCCAATTTGGTCGCAAGATGGAGCAAGCCAACAAAAAAGCCTATTCACTTTAGGAGGTTACTATGGAATCTATTTTAGAAGTTTTGACCCCAGATAACCTAGCCTTTATCTTTAAAGGATTTGGCTTGACCCTTTATATTTCTCTGATTGCCATCGTCCTCTCTACCCTGATCGGGACGGTACTTGCGGTTATGCGAAATGGGAAAAATCCTGTCTTGCGAATCATCTCCAGCATTTATATCGAATTTGTGCGTAATGTTCCCAACCTTCTCTGGATTTTCACCATCTTTTTGGTGTTCAAGATGAAGTCCACACCAGCAGGTATTACGGCCTTTACCCTTTTTACCTCAGCAGCCCTAGCTGAAATTATCCGAGGCGGTCTCAATGCCGTGGATAAAGGGCAGTTCGAAGCAGGAATGTCACAAGGATTTACTTCTGCGCAAATCCTCTACTACATCATTCTCCCACAAGCGATCCGTAAAATGCTGCCGGCTATCATTTCTCAGTTTGTGACCGTGATTAAGGATACCAGCCTTCTTTACTCTGTTATCGCCCTACAAGAACTCTTTGGCGCTAGCCAAATTCTCATGGGACGCTATTTTGAACCTGAGCAGGTCTTCAGTCTTTATATCCTGATCGCTCTGATCTATTTCAGCTTTAACCTAGCAATTTCAAGCCTGTCCCGCATGCTAGCCAAACGCTGGCAACAAGCCGCAGAATAAAAAAGAAATGTGAACGAAAAATAGACGTTCACATTTTTATATTTTCATTAGTAGAGATACTTTCTTATGTGTGCTGGTCAATTTTAACTCATTTTTGCTCAATCCTACTATACTACCCTATCATTTAACTGATTCTGTTGCAATATATGTTTTAATATTCAGTTCATGCAGTCTACCAAAACCATTTGTATCTTCATATATGTCAAGTAGAGTGAACCCTGCCTTTAACTGTCCACCTATTTGCTCTGTCATATTGTGAGAGAATTGTATGCCAGCATTTTCTTTTATCATAAAATCTTTGGCTGCTTTATCTTTTAATGGATTAAACGGCATTTTCCAAATAATTTCTTTTTCTTCATTATCCACAATGTAATTTATTTCATTGTTTAATCCTGCCAGAAAAATTCCACCCTTTTTCAGAA
>NZ_KQ970760.1:287605-295463 GCF_001579175.1 Streptococcus oralis | reverse complement strand
TAATCCTGCCAGAAAAATTCCACCCTTTTTCAGAACTCTATACGCCTCATTAAAAATGGGCTCCACATCTTCAACATAACAGTTTGAAACCGGATGAAAGACTATATCAAAGGTTTCATCCTCAAAAGGCAAAGCTTTTGTCATATCGCCTTCAATCGCTTTAATAGTATAGCCTTCTCTTTCAGCAATTAAAAATTCACTTTCTATTTGCTTTAGAGAATTATCAAGCACAGTGCACTCTGCACCTAATGCGTTAAATATAGGCATTTGCTGCCCACCACCCGATGCTAAACCTAAGATTTTCTTTCCATTTAAATTTCCTAACCACTCATGTGGAACAGGAACCGTCGGAGTAAGAAAAACATTCCAATCTCCGTTTTTTGCGCTAATATACTCATCATGTGAAATCGGCTTACTCCATTCCCAACCTTCTTCAACCCACCCATCAATGGTTTCTTTATTTATATCTTGATACGATTTCATTAGTTATTTCCTTTTATAAATCCTAAGCTTATCTGATAAACTGGGAATTATCAACCTATTTCTACTAAAGTTTAGCTAGTTTCTATTGATTTCTTTACAATAGTTAAAATTCAGTTCATCTACGATGTTTTTCAATCCAAGAGACAGCAAAATCTACTAGTTCACGTTGTTGCATCAATCTAGAATCGGCATTGCCGATTTTTCCTATCTTTGCAAGGCCATTTTCCTCAAAGGCGCTTCCTATGTCCTCAAAATCTTCTCCATCAACGAATAAGGTATTATACGCTTTCCATATACGAACACCATCTTCAAGTATGGCACTGTGTTCAATACAGTCATGTTTCCCAGGATACTCTGCACGGACATCCGCTAAGTGTATGGAAGTGTTTTTATCATATCCAACCCCTAACAACAGTACTTTAGCGTCAAGTTCATAGAGTTTTGCGATAGGTGAACCCTCACCAAATATATTTGAAAGAGTATGTTCCGCTGTAATATATTCAGCATGTTTTCCCCATGAACAAATTGATCTTGCTGGATGCTCTGTTCTGATGCTCCCCGGCCATTGACGGAACATTTCTGCAACAGCTCCCATCGTATTTGTTGGCGTTATCCGTTTATCATATGCTGGCCAATTCTCTCTAATTTTATCCCAGTCTGACTCCTCTGCATTCCAGTGTACACCTGTTTCCGGATCAAGATTTTTCCATGACTGTGTCGGCATCACAATGGTACCTTCAGAAGTCACCACTTCAATTAGAGCTTCTATCACAGTCTGTGCTCCTCCACATACATATCCCATACTTTTTAAGGATGTATGGACAATGACAACATCCCCTTGTTTCAGGCCAAGTTCTGTTAAACCCTGTACGATATCTTCTTTATATACTGTTTTCATAATTTTTACCTCTTGTCATCAAAAATTAATACGAATTTATTAAGTTGATTTTTTAACCCACGTGTCTAAAAAATTTAATTGCTCATCTGTATGAAACCAATGCTCTCCATTCCCCATGATTGTAAGAGTTGCTCCAATTTGTTCTGCAAACTTAGTTATGGATTCTTTTGAAGTTAGATTGTCTTTTTCTCCGTATAAAATAGAAGTGGGAATGTTCCACCTAATGGGATGATTTTTCACATAAGATAAATATTCCCAAGACAATGTTTCACCAAATTCTGTTTCAACCTTTTTCTTACTTTTTAATTCATCTTTTGTAATATTTAACCACTTCATCATATCTATTATCAGTTTCTCCATATCTACAATAGGGGAAATAAATAAGGCATGAGAAATATTCTTTTCAACCAAAGATAGCATTGCAAAATAAGCACCGATGCTATTTGCAATTAAAATAACAGAATCATACGCTTTAGCACACCTATCATATAGTATTGGAAATTCTATCTCCGCTTCCCAAGGAGTTTGTGATTTATAGTCAAAACCGATAACGTCACTTTCTCTAAAAATAGACTGATAATGGTTTGTCTCCTCTATGTTTCCATCCTTACCATGTATATAGATAACCAAATCTTTCATCTAAGAGTCCTCTGTACAGTTTCTGATTCTATAATTTGACCGCAACATTATGGGGTTCATACTTAGCTCATAAAGTCTGCAAAACTCAACTGATTGATTTCGATTCCTAGCCGAGTTGTCCCGGTCGTTTTTCTTTCTTCTTGGGCGGGAAACTACGGTCAAAGATAGCCAATTCCTCTTCATCTACTTCATATCCGTCTGGATCTCGATAAAGCCAAGGACCATTTTCCTGCGTCACACTATTATCTTTTTGCAGATCCAGCACCATGACAAAATCCAAAACTTCTTTCTTGTCCTGGCCATCCAGATAGATGCCATAGTCACTGGCTGTCACAAAGCCATACTTAGGATAGTAAGCCGGATTTCCAAAGATGACTAGATGGCTTATCCCCTCCTTTCTCGCTTGACTGATAGCAGCCTGAGCTAATTGTTCTCCCAATCCCTGCTTTTGAAAGTCTGGCAAAATAGCAAAAGGACCAAATGTGGCGATTTCTTTGATCTGCCCAGTCTTTTCATGACGGAGCTGAGCCTTGCTGAACATGATCTGACCAACTAACTTTCCATCCAGTAAAAGAACTTTTGATAATTTTTCTAGATAATTGGGATGCTGGCGAAAATGATGTAAAATTAGATGCTCTGCACAGCCCGGTCGATAGACATTCCAAAAAGCCTCTCTAACTAAGTTTTCAACTTCATAATTTTCAGAGGGCAATTCCTTACGAATTTCAATATTCATAGTTTCTCCTTTATTTTCTACTACGATTTATCAGACTAAGGCAGAAGGTTATTCTCTCTGCCATGTATGTTTCCACTTCTTCAGCAGTTGATTTTTCAACTATTTTTTAAGAAATTTCTATTAGACAGACATTGACAAACTGAAATTCATTTCAGTCAATCCATTGTATAAATGCTGTTTTATCCTCATCATTATAACCAGCATTCTTATAAAAAGCTAACGTACTTTTGTTCTTTGTACCCGTCAAAAGCATGATTTTATAGCAATTATTTCCTATTGCTATCTCTTTAGCATAATGGAGACATTCTGTCGCATATCCTTTTCCTCTATATTCTTCATGTGTCACCACATTCTCAATAAGGGCATATGGGCGTACGTTTCTGGTTAGATTCGGAATGATGACACAAATGCAGGATGAAAGAATCTGACCATTTATCTCTTTTACAATAATATGGTGATTTTTATCTTCCATGATCGCATTCCATGCGCTCTCCAAAGCATCAATATCTTTTGGAATCTCTTTTTCATGCAAGAAAAGGTATAGGTTCAACAAATCATATAAATCTTCTCTGACAGCCTCTCGTATCATCAGCATCTCTCCTTCATGTAGGTTTCCACTTCTTCAGCAGTCAATTTTCTCACCTGTGTATTGGGAAATTCCTGATATTTTTCAACTGAAAAAACAGACGCCATTTTTTCACAAGTTTTTCCTTTATTCTTTTTTAGATATAATTTCAAATCTTCATTGCTTGCAAAAATTTTGTATGAAATTCTACCATTTTCACTTTTCAATTCATAAATACCACATGGCTTTTTTTCTGAGTAATCGGCAGTTCTCAAATATAGCTTTGCAATTTCTAAGGACTTAAACGGAAAATTCCATCGTTGTAATCCACGATTTGGATCGTATTCGATACAAATACACCGACCACAAGTTCCGCAAATATATTGTGTATGATTTTCTAAGCATTCCACGGGGTTTAAAAGTGGAGTCACTCTATTTTGGTCAACATAACATTCTTTACACATTTTAATCTCACTTCCTCTCCAAATTTTGATCGATAATTTATCAATTATTAAAATATCTCAGAGCTCCAGTATTGCAATAATCTCATTTCCTTCCATATCTCCAGTTTCAGTAAAACCAAATGAATGATATAATTTACAAGCTACTTTATTTTCGGGTTCATATGATAGCCAGCAATACTTTGCTTTACCACAGGGAAAAGATTTAATAAAATTCAAACCAAGAGCAATGGCTTCCCTTCCAAAACCTTTTTTCTGATACTTTTGATCAATCATTAAACGCCAAAGGTTATAGTTCCCTCTTGCTATATCAGGCGGATTGTCCCAATAATCGTTAACATCATAGCCAATCATAATAAATCCAACAGGAATTTCACCATCATAGATTCCAAATGGAAACGCAAATCCATTTGCTGTAATGATGGTGTATGCTTCAACTATACTAATTTCATTTGTGGCAACAAATCCTTTTTGTGATTCCGATACCTGCAATCTAGTTATTTCCCATATATTTTTTCCATTTACTTTTTCCAAGTGAAGCACCATTTTACTACCTCCACAACTCCTGATTATCTATATGAGGATGCCATTTCCAGTCAGGTTTGCGCCAATAAGAGACGAGCAGTTAATGCGATACATTTTCTAATATCTGCATAGCTTCCTTTTCTTGTACCGAGATGTCTTTCATCTTTTTTGAAGCTTCTAAAATGTAGTTTCTGTTTTTGGTGTCAGATACTTTTTTAAATAGAGCAATAACTTCGTCCCAATTCTTAGCAATCTCTACAAAAGTTAAGTAAGCCACTTTAATATTATCATTTTTTGTTAAGTCAAAGGCTTCTTTTAGAAAATCACGATATAGATTTCTAAATATTGCTCCGCCTGTTCCAGCCTTTTCCATTAACATAGCAGTCATTTTAAAATCTTCTTCAATACTCTTTGAAGTATCAAACCACCTGATGATTTCATCACTTGCTTTATAAATGCCCTTATACGTCAGATTCTTTATCGGCGGGTTTAAATATGTTGCTGCATTATTGTGTATTGCAGTTAAAACAGCCGTTTTTATGGGTAATACTTCTGTTTCTTTTTCAATTATATAAAACAAGTTTTTAGATGACATAGAACCTTTTTCACTTCTTGCCTGCTCTAAACTCTCTAAAGAACTGCTTACTTCACACCCTTGTTGAGCAGTATCCACTAAAAAAGCATTTTTATCATCGTATCCGATTATAGCGACATAGTGTCCAGCAAAATGAATTGGATTAGTAAAATATTCCAAGTGATAGCAATCCAATTTCAGCCCAACTGCCTTACCTCTATCCAACAATCCCTTGACGGATTTCCATGCTTTATCTTTTGAAGAAGTTTCCTTTACCTCAAGTTTTAACCCTAAATTTTTTGTGATATTTTGCGTTAATAAATCAGGTTTAATTCTCCCGCCTATAAACGGCATATTCATGGATTTCATATTCCAAAGAGTAAAGCCCAGACCTTCTCCCAAACCAAATAACATCGGCTCACTTAATTCAACACCAAGCTGATTCAAGAGAGTTCCTGTTGCGGTAGATTCACAATGCTGTCCTATGAACGGTTTTATATCTAACTTCATATACTATCCCCTCTGAAAATTTTTTTGGATTTCATTGTGATTGTAAAGTTTGAATTTCAGACTCTAACCAATTTAGCTCTGCTTGAAGCATGGTCAGACCCAAACTGAATAACTGTCTGGCAGACCTTGGCAGACATTGTCCTCCTGCTTGTTGATTCTTCAAAACTTGCAAATCCTTTTCCAAAATATATTTTCGTTTCATAAGAGCCTGCAATAATTCTTTAGAAGACATATTCTGACTATTTGCCAATGCAGTCATAAAATGTGAGTTCGTCGGCTGTCGTTCTACTAATCGCTGACGTGTTTTTTCAATCAAAACTGTTAATCCCAGCTTTGTAATGCTGTACTCTTTTTTATCTTTTCCGTTTGCCGGTACACTCTTTGCCAGACCTTTCTTCTCCAATTTTTCAAGTACATAATAAATTGAAGAAAAACCTACGTCTGTCCATTTTCTCATGCCTCTATCAACAATAAGTTTTTCAATCTGATAGCCATGATGCGGTTGCTCTGCCAATATACCGAGTATTAACTCCTCTGTCAAGGATGTCTTGATAACCATTTTTTATTCTCCCTATTTCTTTTTAATCGGATGTCTGAGAATAGTTTTCAGTTTGGCAGGCTCTGTTTTACGAAAATCGCTGATATAGATTTCATGGTGCATACGTTCATCTGTAATATCCAGTTGATAGCCTTTATTTTCTATATAAGCATGCATTCGTTCAACTGTTATAGGCTCATCATTATAAGACCCGACATGCAAACATTGAACACATAGACCTTCGTCATAAGTAAAGTATTCCACGTTGGAAAAATCCATTTTTTTCTTAGTTGTCGCTTGCTGGATAGCCCAGTCAAAATTTTCTTTACTTACGAAATCCGGCAGACGAAGGAGAGAGATAAATCGAAAATCGCTTTTACGTTCATAATCAACACCTTTAATACCTTCCTGCCACCAAAAACCTTCTAATGGTGGCACAACGAAATCAAAGTAGCCATTCATTCGGTAATCTGTATTTTTACTCATCTTGATAGTATAGGCAAGTGGGTAAAGTAAGTTAATGGCTTGCTTATACTCGCCACCTTCCTCGTTAGGATTTCCTTTACCTCGAACTGCTAAAAAATTCATTTTGGGAATCTTAACAATCATCGGATTTGTCTTAGTTGGATAAAACTCCTTAAATTCTTTTTTAAAGTCAAAAGCCATGGGGCAACTTCCTCCTTTGATACTTATTTTTTCTTATATATTCTACCACTAGAATACGATTTTGTCAAAAAAGTAAAAATAAGTAATCCATGTGCCAACCGAAAATGATTAACACTCAGATATTTCACAGATTATCTAATTCATAATTCCCCTAACGGTCATAAATCAATTCTTTCGAAATCTTTTATAGCTTTCTGATAAGAAAACCAGGTGCATAATGTAAACATGGCAACACCAAGAAGAAATATTACTATCTGTGATACGTTCAAATTTGAAGAATCATTCAAACTTTCTAATCCAGGAATATGGTGTAATATCTCTCCCATGAATATTATGACAGTTGCGACTGCGCAGAATAGGATAAAAGGCTTCCCAATCTTATAAGTTGTTTTAAAAAAGCCTGCAAGAAAAACACTGTTAAAGGTTGCAAACACAAGCATTATATAGCCAAGATAAGCAGCATTTGCATTCATCAATTGATTTGTCACATACGGTGCGGCATCTCCTAAGAATCTCATCCGAATAATCGTCAGAAAAAGACATAATATGAAAGCTATGCACTCGATAAATAGAACAAATAAATATTTAGCCGTAACCACATCTTGTTTTCTAACTGGCAACATGACCGTGTAGGTGATGTCATCACATTCTCGGACTTGTTGATAAGTATAAAAAATACCAAGACAGATAAAAAAGGAACCGACAAGAATAGGATACCTTGGAATCATCGTCATAGCTGAAAAAGTTATAAACCAATAACTCAAAGGATTTGCTGATAGTTTCATTTCTTTATAGAGAAGTTTTCTCATCACAAATTCACCTCTTCCCTTTCAATATGCACCATAATATCTTCAAGTGTGGATTTCTGCCCTATTTCTTTCGTGTAATGACTGATAAAATCCTCTTTTCTCTCAGATAAGAGCAATTCACCATTTTTTATATAAGTAATAGTATCTGCACACTTCTCTAAATCACTAGTAATATGAGTAGAAAACAAGATTGCTACCCCTTTTTCTGCTAGTTTTCGAAAGATTTCATTCATCTCATCTCTAGATACTGGATCAAGCCCACTAGTCGGCTCATCTAAAATCAAAAGCTTAGCATGATGAGAAAGAGCTAAAGTAAGATAAAATTTTACTTTCATCCCCTCAGACAGTTCCATAATTTTCTTATTTTCATCAAGTTTAAATGCATCAAGATAATGACGATACGATTCATCATCCCAGTTATCATAAAAAATACGAGTAATGGCGACAATATCCT
>NZ_KQ970760.1:285495-287300 GCF_001579175.1 Streptococcus oralis | reverse complement strand
ATCCTTTAATTTTTTTCTTTTATAATAATTGGTTCCTCCCACTGCATAACCAATTCGTTGTTTGATTTCATCTTCATTATCCAGATAATCCATTCCAAGAATACGGACATTCCCTGCATCAGGATGAACAAGATTTAGAATGGATTTAATCGCTGTAGTCTTACCTGCTCCATTCCTACCGATAAATCCCATAACCTCACCTGATTTAATATGAAAACTTATAGGTTTCAATTCAAATGCTGAATATTTTTTTGTAATATCATTTACCTCTAAAACATACTTCATTTTATTCATCCTCCTTCTCTTCAAAAGCAATTTCCATCAAGTGTGCAAAGGCTCCCTTCGGCGGTATGGCAATTCCACGCTTTTCATCACCAAGAAGAAGAATCGTATCGCCCGGTTTGATATTAAAGACATCGCGCGCCTGTTTTGGTATTACTATTTGACCTTTCTCTCCAACTGTAGCCGTCCAAGCATATTTACCTTTTGGTGCTTTCACAACTATTACCCCCTTGTGGTATGATTTGTATAACTAATTATACCACTTATCCTAAATAATACAAGTGCAGACTACATCCATTTACCATCATAATAAAATGCTCGTAAAAATATGTACCACTCATCCCAAAACTAAGAATCTTATACACCTAACCCTAACTTTTTGTAAGTGGTGCTTATTCATTAACTACTCTCTCTAGAAAATATGTGACTACAAACAAAATTGAGGATTAAAAAAATTCATGAGCACATTGATGCCATGAATCAAAAACAGCATTATTCTCTCCTATAAGAGAGAACACTCCTAAAATCAGGAAAGCGAAACTAAGATTTTTAAAAATATCTTATTGCAAACAAAAATATAATATGCTACAATACTTTTGACAAAACGTGTCGAAAGGTAGAGAGATGGCAAAAATAATTGACTTAAAGCAAGAAAATATTTACAAAGTACGATCCTGTTTTTATCAAGGAGGAACATGGACCAAGAATCAGTTATCCAGTCAAACAGGGATTTCTCTGGCAGGAACTACCAATATCTTGCAAATATTAGAGAATAGTGAAGAGATTGAATTTGTAGGAAATGCCAGGTCAACTGGTGGCAGAAAGTCTAAATTATATCAATTGAGAGAAGATTATATCCATATTGGAACTATTATTCTTAGTCACATCTTTTCTCAGTACAAAATACGTGCAAACTCATTTAATCTGGGAGGACATTCAGTTTATGAACAAATTTTAGTAAGTTCCACAGGGACATTAGATGAAATTTACAATGTAGTAAAAAAACTAATTACTAGTGATCCACTGATTCAGGTGTTAGTACTTAGTTTTCCTGGTATTATTGGAGAACAAGGAGAAATTATCTATTCTGATTTTGAACAGATCAATCAAAAAAATCTTCTAACGTCACTTTCATCTCTTACAACGATCCCCATTGTTTTAGAGAATGATGTTAATGTTGCTTCCCTTGGTTATTGTAGTATTCACCCAGAATTTAGAACACTGGCCCTTCTCTATCAGCCAGATACAGATTTTGCCGGTTCTGGTATTATCATCAATAAAAGATTGCATCGTGGAAGAAATGGTTTTGCAGGGGAAGTCGGCTATCTCATGAATGGATATAAACCTGCAAATCGCCAATCACGTTCAAATGACTTCACATTTCTTTTGTTAAATCAGATAACAGCACTAACATCAGTCATTGCTCCGGATGCTATTGCATATTATTGTCCATCTTTACAAGAAAATATAGAAATTTCTGACACCAATCTTCCTAAAGAATTCCACCCAATCCTTGAAAGATT
>NZ_KQ970760.1:273892-285397 GCF_001579175.1 Streptococcus oralis | reverse complement strand
AGTTGATAGTGCACTAAATAACTATGTAGCATTACATTTTTCTTCTAAGCATCTATCTTGGCTACATTGTATGTGGGGGGTAGGGGCTTCTATCGGTCCTTATATCATGGGAATGATTTTGTCAAGTGGTTATGACTGGCCTGTCGGTTACAGAATCATTGGAATCATACAGGTTATATTAACAACTATTATATTTATTTCTTTACCTTTATGGACTGCAAAAGATCAAGGAATGAAGTTAGAATATAATAGTGATATTCTTTCAATCTCCCAAGCATTAAAACTTCAAGGTGCCCCTCAAATTTTGCTTTGTTTTTTTGGATACTGCGCTCTTGAACAGACGACCGGACTTTGGGCAGCTAGTTGGTTAAATGTAGTCAAAGATATTCCAGCAGAAACAGCAACATCCTTCGCTTCAATATTTTACATAGGAATCACTGGTGGCAGAGCAATTTCTGGTTTTATTGCAGAAAGACTTGAAGATAAAAATATGATTCGCTTAGGGTTCATTGTAATTTTCATAGGTCTGATTCTCCTTACCTTCAGTTTTCATTATACAATTGCCTTAATAGGGCTTGCTACTATCGGCCTTGGTTGTGCTCCTATTTATCCAAGTATTATCCATTCTACTCCTGAACGTTTTGGAAGGAAAAATAGTCAGAGTTTAATCGGCATTCAGATGGCTTCAGCCTATATCGGTTCCGCCTTTATGCCAAAGCTTTTTGGAATCCTAAGTGATGTAACCAATATTTCAATTTATCCGTTCTATCTTTTGTTCTTTCTATTCCTGATGTTTATCATGCATGAGTGGGCTGAAAACAATAAAATAACTAGCACTGAAGAAACAGTGTATAGATGAGAGTTTTTTAATAGTCGATTGGATCATGTTCCAAATTAAAAATGTTTCTACAACTAATTTGAAACATAAATTACTTATTAAAAAGGGAAGAAAAATCTAAAATATTTATGCTCAAATAGCATTCCGCTTAGAGAAAGTGATTTTGATTATAACACGTCGATAATTAGTGAAGAATACAAAGTGATGATGTTGCATATTTTAGCAAACAAACAGTCATTTATTACAATGGAACCACACTGATTAATTGGAGCAATTTCATTTGATATTCTAAGAAGTATTAGATTGAAATAATAAATTAATGACGGAATTATATCACGAACAGAGTTCCCATATATTCCACCGAAAGTAGGAGTTGCCTTAACAAGACACAGAAAACTTTAATCCCTATTCTGAATGGGATAAAATAAGCAAAGAAATAACCACACTATCTCCCTATATACTAGGAGTAGAATCATCCAGAGGAGGAAAAATAGATGAAAACATTAGTCATAGTAACACACCCAGATATAGAACATTCAATTATTAATAAACGTTGGATTGAGGAATTGCGAAAATACCCAGAAGAATACACCATTCATGAATTATATAAAGAATATCCTGACAGCAATATCAATGTAAAAAGAGAGCAAAAATTAGTCGAGTCTCATCAAAACTTAGTTTTTCAATTTCCTATATTTAATTTCTCTAGTCCATCATTACTAAAAAAGTGGATAGATGATGTGTTAATCTATGGTTGGTCCTATGGTAAAAATGGAGGAGATAAATTACAAGGTAGAAAAATAGCATTAGCGGTATCCGCTGGGATTCAGGAGAAAGATTATCAACTTGATGGAAAATATCACTATACTCTTGAACAAGTATTAGTTCCTTTTAAGATTTTATTTAAATTTTATTGTCGTGGAAATTATCGTGATTTTTTTACTTTTTATGGTTCAGAGAAGATACCCGGTGAGGCATATTTTTCTAAAGAGGAGGAAATTGAAAAAAGTGCTTCTGACTATATTCAATTCTTAATGCATCTATAGTTTTATATTCTGTTGTATTGATCTCACTCTTTATTCCATTTTATCTTATCGTTTGATATTTTATCAAAGATAACTATAATTTAACAAGAAAGGATAACACAATGACAATCTCTATTGAACACGTAGGTGTTTGGGTAAATGATTTAGAAAAAATGAAATCTTTTTATGAGAAATACTTTAATGCCGTTGCAACGAAAAAATATTATAATCCTAAAACAGAATTCTCATCTTACTTTTTGAATTTTAAAAATGGTGCACGTCTAGAACTTTGTCATCGCCCAGATATTGTAGAAAAGAATAAAAATAGTTTTGGATTTTACCATTTAGCTATTGCTGTAGGAGACAAAGCGGATGTTGATGCATTTGCAAAACGCTTTGAAGAAGACGGTTTTCCCATTCAATCCGGTCCGAGAACAACTGGTGATGGTTACTATGAAGCAATTGTATCTGATCCCGAAGGTAATTTACTGGAATTAACAACACATTTAAAATCGTAAAATAAAAAAGGAGAAAAACAATGATCCAAGAACTTTACAAAGAATTTTCTCAATTGAAACAAGTAGAAGCCATCGCTCTAGGTGGTTCACGTGCAGGACAAGACTATGATCAAAATTCTGATTATGATGTCTATATCTATCTCAACTCACCTATTGATGAGGCGACTCGCCTAAAAATTTTGACTAAGTACTGCTCTTATATGGAGATTGGAAACCAGTTTTGGGAATTAGAGGATGACTGTATACTAAACAACGGTATCCAAATCGAGTTGATTTATCGTTCGCTGGAGTCGTTTGAACAAGAACTAAACTCAACTGTTTTTCAGCATCAGGCCCAAAACTCTTATACAACCTGTATGTGGCACAATCTACTCCACAGTAAAATCCTATACGATCCGAATGGGCGCTATACTTCTCTCCAAAAAGCCTACCAGATTCCTTACCCACAGGAACTCAAAAAGCATATCATTGAAAGGCAACTCCTTTTATTAGAACAATCCATGCCTGCCTTCTCTCACCAAATAGAAAAAGCTATCAAACGCCAAGATCTTCTCAGTATGAATCATCGCTCAAGTGAATTTTTTGCTTCCTACTTTGACTTGTTGTTTGCACTCAATGAGCAAACCCATCCTGGTGAAAAACGAATGCTTGACTATGCTAAGACCAATTGCGCTCTCCTACCTAAGCAATTTGAAGGAACTATTCGCGACTATTTCCTACTACTCTACCAACCGCAGCAAGGAAAGCAAGCGGTTCTAGCCTTGAAAACAATCCTGAAACAACTAAAAGCCATTTTGCCATAAACCCAAAAGAAAATGTGAACCTCTGTTGCTGGCTCACATTTTTTTGTCGTTGACTGTAAAAATCTAGTCTACTCATATGCAGTTGCTTATTTTTGACCCTCTCTGAAAATCCGTAACTAGGTTAGAAATTGTCCAATTGATTGACGAGTAACCATCAAGCTATTCCAAAGCCTCACCTACAATCTCCTGACCCACTCTACCATTGTTGCTACTAATGGAACTTTCATTTTTTCTTTAAGATACTGTATTTTTTTAGAGAATCTGACAATTATTACATTATGAATTTTGCAAAAATCACCCACCGATGAGTTCACATATTACCATAAAATACCCTTATAAGAGAAAATCAAAGCTAAAATCAATAAAACATAGAAGGCGATAAAAAGCCATTTCATCTTCACACATAGAGCAATATACTCTCTGATAAAGGCCGATGGAATATAGTAGGCCGCTGTTCGACAGCCCAAGCCATCTCCTTTCATACGGAGTTGTCTAGCATAGGTACTGGTTCGAAAAACATGGTAGTCATTAGTCACAAAGAGAAAACGTGGACTTGCCACCAGTTTCTCTCCCATTTCTTTTGAGAAGAGAAGATTCTCATAAGTCGTCGTTGAGTCTTCCTCTAGGAGAATCACTTCTCTCGGAACATCCGTCTCTTCCAGCAAATAATTACAAATTGCCTGTGCTTCAGAAATCTTCTCATCTCCTCCTTGACCCCCACTAGCAATCAATTTGACATCTGGATTTTTCGACTTGTAGTAAGCCTCGACCGCCTTGTCAATCCTACGCTTGAGCAAAGGACTCACCCTTTCTCCATCCAACAAACCAGCCCCGTGAATGATGATAAAGTCATAGCTTTTCTTTTTAGGAATAAACAGGTATAGGATAGAATAAAGCAGAAATCCTGCAAAGGCAAAACCAAAAATCAAATACGAATAAATCAAAAAGAAAAAGATAATATTCACTAGATGATTGGTGTAGAACAAGCCCTTAGTATCGCTCACTCGAATCGCCATGATCACAAAAAAGAATAGAATCACGCACCCTAGTCCCAGAGACAAATAATTTGCCTTGGATCTTCCTTCTTTTTTCAATAACACAAATCCGTTATAAATAAGGAAAAAGCCACTTAGAAAAACTAAAAATGGAAGCAAGAGAAAAATCACTGCAAAGAAAATCATGTGCAATTCTTCTTGCCCAGCCTCGTAAAAAAAATTGGCAATAGACAGGTAAGAAAAGAGCAGAGACAAAAGCAAAAGAGCAGGATTCCAGAGACTGCGATTGTCCCTAAAAAATGAAATCAGAAAAAGTAGGACAAAAAATCCTGTAATAAAGTACATAGTCTTCTCCTTTGATGACTACATTGTACCATAATTATGGCAATAGAAAAAGAGGACTCTAGCCCTCTTACTTGATCATTTTATCCTGAGTTTCAGCTACAACCTGAGCCAGACTCGTCTGACGAAGTTGGTTTTCCATCGCTAGTTGGATATCCAGCAATTTTTGATCCAAGACTTCATGAATATTTGCTCCTACTGGACACTTAGGGTTGGGATTGTCATGGAAACTAAAGAGTTTACCAGATTTTCCTAAACATTCAACAGCCTGATAAATATCAAAAAGGCTGATATCTTGGAGGTCTTTGATAATCTCAGTACCGCCCGTCCCACGCGCAACTGATATCAACTCAGCTTTTTTAAGTTGGGACAAGGTTTTTCTGATAATGACTGGATTGACCCCAACGCTGGCAGCGAGAAAATCACTGGTCACCTTGCTTTCCTGGCCCTTGATAGCAATGATAATTAGCATATGAGTCGCAATGGTAAATCGACTTGAAATTTGCATTTTGTTCCCCTTTCACCTGAGATTCTCATCATCTCTCTTCTCATACTCATTATACCCCTTTTTGATGTCATGTCAATCATTACTACTATCTAGCCATGCATCCAACTCAATATCATGCCCTTGTTCTTGAGCAATTTCATACAAAAGCTCCTGATTATGAGTGTGGTGAATTCCATTTACCAAGCTTTCATAGTAAACCTGAAAATAAGGAAGCTTTAAATCCTTAGCCAGCTGCAATTCGGCTTCTACATCATAATCCACTCGACGAAAATCAACATCAGACAAACCAGATTCATCAAACTCTAAGATCATATACTGGGCACGCAGGTCCTTACGCAACTTCGCATCTAAAAAGAAGGGTTGCCCAATCGAACCCGGATTAAGAATCAACTGTCCGTCACTTCCGTAACGAAGAAACTGTTGGTGGATATGGCCATACACTGCGATAGAAGCATGTGGCTCCGTCACCAATCTATCAAAATCTTCTTGTTTTCCCGTATGAATCAACTCTCTACCCCAGTTTTTATCAGGGAGATGGTGAGTGATTCCCACCATCAAATCACCAAACTGACGATGAACTTGCATGGGTTGATTATTGAGGTCTTCGATTTCTTCAGGGCTGACCTCCTCTAAAATGTACTGACTTTGGCGCAGGAGATAACGATGGCTCGCTTTTGTAGGATCTAACTTGCGATGCAGGCCTCGCCAGAGACTATTTTCCCAATTACCAAGAACTCTTACTGTAATAGGCAAGCTAGCTAAGAGGTCCAATATCCTTCTACGTCCTGTTCCAGGCATGAGAATATCTCCCAAAAGCCAGTACTCATCTACCCTTGCAGCTCTTGCATCAGCCAGTACAGCTTCCAGAGCTGTCGTATTTCCATGTATATCTGAAAGAACTGCTATTTTCGTCATTCTTTCCCCTCATTTCCTCTTACTTCTTCTGTTAGTATTATAGCAGAAAACACTACCAAAAAATCACTATCACTGCTTACCTGATCAACTTGTAAGAGCTTCTAAATCGTGCTATAATATAAGTAGAGATTTCCCCTTCATTTAGGATTATGTGGTCTACAATATCTCTCAAATATCTCTCAATTTTTGCAGATTGGAGGATTATTGCCATGCGGAATTATCTTAAGTATATCCCATACTACCTTGTCATTTTCTTTTTTTACTGGCCACTCTATGAACTCCTCTCTCTACTCATCTCTGACCCATATACACTGAAGGGACTGTACATTTACAACATCATCCTCTTTTCACCTCTGGCAACCTTTATCGTATCACTACTTTATAGCTATCGATTTCATTTCTCACTTTGGTGGCTACTCGGTATTGGTCTGCTCTATTGCTTTACCATCATCACCTTTGGTGAGTTCATCCTGCTTTATTTCCTAGCTTACGAAATCTTTACCCTACTTGGTATGGCTTCTGGTGTGGGGATCAAGCATGTCTTCCAGCGAGAGAAAAATAAAAAAATTATGCAAAAACCTTGAAAATTCTCGCAATCATGCTATAATAATGCATAGAGACAAGTCACTTAGTCCCTTTCTACTAGAGAGTGCGTGGTTGCTGGAAACGCATAGAAAGCCTAAACTGATACTACTCTACTGACTTTTATGCAAACATAAAACGGTGGCTACGTTAAAGCCAATCAGAGGTGTTCCTCTTTTTTGAGGAACATAAATGAAGGTGGAACCACGTTGCGACGTCCTTTCGAGGATGTCGTTTTTATTTTGTCAGAAGGAGGAAGAATGATGCTTTATATGATTGGCGGATCGCCTTGTAGTGGAAAATCAACAATTGCTTCACTTCTTGCTAGACAGTATCAACTACTTCATATCAAATTGGATGATTTGGTAGACGAGATGATGAGTCAAGCAAGTGCAGACTCACAGCCAATTTGCCTTCTGAGACAGGACAGAAGTCCAGAACAAATCTGGATGAGAAATCCAGAAGAGATGGCAGATGAAGAATGGCGCTTTTATGAAGAGATTTTTCCTTATGTAAAATCTTACTTGATAAAAAATCAAGATAGACCTCTCTTGGTTGAGGGAGCAGGACTTTTGCCTCACTTGGTAAAGGAGCTTGAATGCCCAGCGTCTTCCTATCTATGCTTGACTCCGACAGCTGATTTTCAAAAAAAGCATTATATACAGAGAGAATGGGTTCCTTATGTCTTAGAGGGTACAACCAACCCTGAGCAAGCTTTTGAAAACTGGATGCAACGAGACATTCTTTTTGCCCAAATGGTTCGTAAGGAAGCGATGAAATTAGGCTATCCTAGTCTCGTAACAGATGGCAGTCAATCAGAGAATCAGACTGTGGAAGAAGTTGCTCGGCTCTTAAAATTGTCCAACAAAAATAGAATAAATATTTAAGGAGAAAACTATGATTAAGATTACTTTCCCAGATGGCGCTGTTCGTGAATTCGAATCTGGCGTTACAACTTTTGAAATTGCCCAATCTATCAGCAATTCCCTAGCTAAAAAAGCCTTGGCTGGTAAATTCAACGGCAAACTCATCGATACGACTCGTGCTATCACTGAGGACGGAAGCATCGAAATTGTGACACCAGATCACGAAGATGCCCTTCCAATCTTGCGCCACTCAGCTGCCCACTTGTTTGCCCAAGCAGCTCGTCGCCTTTTCCCAGACATTCACTTGGGTGTTGGTCCAGCTATCGAAGATGGTTTCTACTACGATACCGACAATACTGCTGGTCAAATCTCTAACGAAGACCTACCACGTATCGAAGAAGAAATGCAAAAAATCGTTAAAGAAAACTTC
Source organism: Streptococcus oralis (assembly GCF_001579175.1). Lineage (GTDB taxonomy): Bacteria > Bacillota > Bacilli > Lactobacillales > Streptococcaceae > Streptococcus > Streptococcus oralis_O. The sequence goes on along the minus strand of NZ_KQ970760.1, from coordinate 277,575 downwards.
CCTTCTATTCGTGAAGAAGTATCGAAAGATGAAGCGCGTGAAATCTTCAAAAACGACCCTTACAAGTTGGAATTGATTGAAGAACACTCTGAAGACGAGGGCGGTTTGACTATCTACCGTCAGGGTGAATACGTGGACCTCTGCCGTGGCCCGCACGTCCCTTCAACAGGCCGCATCCAAATCTTCCACCTTCTCCATGTAGCTGGAGCTTACTGGCGTGGAAATAGCGACAATGCTATGATGCAACGGATCTATGGTACAGCCTGGTTCGACAAGAAAGACTTGAAGAACTACCTTCAAATGCGTGAAGAAGCTAAAGAACGCGATCACCGTAAACTTGGTAAAGAGCTTGACCTCTTCATGATTTCTCAAGAAGTCGGACAAGGACTTCCATTCTGGTTGCCAAATGGTGCGACTATCCGTCGTGAATTGGAACGCTACATTGTCGACAAGGAGTTAGCTTCTGGCTACCAACACGTCTACACTCCACCACTTGCTTCTGTTGAACTCTACAAAACTTCTGGTCACTGGGATCACTACCAAGAGGACATGTTCCCAACTATGGACATGGGGGACGGTGAAGAGTTTGTCCTTCGTCCAATGAACTGCCCACACCACATCCAAGTTTTCAAACACCATGTTCACTCCTACCGTGAGTTGCCAATCCGTATCGCTGAAATCGGGATGATGCACCGTTACGAAAAATCTGGTGCCCTCACTGGTCTTCAACGTGTGCGTGAAATGTCTCTCAACGACGGTCACCTATTCGTTACTCCAGAACAAATCCAAGAAGAATTCCAACGTGCCCTTCAGTTGATTATCGATGTTTATGAAGACTTCAACTTGACTGAATACCGCTTCCGCCTCTCTCTTCGTGACCCTCAAGATACTCACAAGTACTTTGATAACGATGAGATGTGGGAAAATGCCCAAACCATGCTTCGTGCAGCCCTTGATGAAATGGGTGTTGACTACTTTGAAGCCGAAGGCGAAGCAGCCTTCTACGGACCAAAATTGGATATTCAGGTTAAGACAGCCCTTGGAAAAGAAGAAACCCTTTCGACTATCCAGCTTGACTTCTTGCTTCCAGAACGCTTCGACCTCAAATACATTGGGGCTGATGGTGAAGAACACCGTCCAGTTATGATTCACCGTGGTGTTATCTCAACTATGGAACGCTTCACAGCTATCTTGATTGAGAACTACAAGGGTGCCTTTCCAACATGGCTTGCACCACATCAAGTAACCCTCATCCCAGTATCTAACGAGAAACACGTTGACTACGCTTGGGAAGTAGCTAAGAAACTTCGTGATCGTGGTGTCCGTGCTGATGTGGATGAACGTAATGAGAAAATGCAATTCAAGATTCGTGCTTCACAAACTAGCAAGATTCCTTACCAATTAATCGTTGGGGACAAGGAAATGGAAGACGGAACAGTTAACGTTCGTCGCTATGGCCAAAAAGAAACACAAACTGTCCCAGTAGATGAGTTTGTAGTAGCAATCCTTGCTGATATCGCCAACAAATCTCGTGTTGAGAAATAAAACGATCACTGTCTGAGAAACATTTTTCAGTAAGAAAAAGCAACAACCGAAATAGTTGTTGCTTTTTTATATTTTATTTAACCTGAGCTAGTAGTGATTGGTTAAACCACCACAAATGGTATCCTCAGAAACAATCCTTTCTATCCACTAACTGCTGGATATAGGATATCCTTCCAAGATTTGCTTTCATGAGTTAGATAAGGTCAATATCCTCAATCCTTGTCTGCTTCATTTTCTTTTACGAGATCTTTTTGTGAATCCTTTTCAGAGAGTTTTTGATCGATATACTTGTTAATGGTTTCATAAAATTCCTTGGTCGTATCACTGTCTAATTTTGTCGAATTATGGACTTGATTGACTTTCAATTCAACAGATTGAATACCGTAAGAGGCTTGTTTTTGGTGGAGCGTTTCTAATTCTTCATCTGAAATCGGATCTCCAACAACTGTCAAGACCAATTCATTGTTCCTTGACTTGTAGACTTGATTAATGACTGTATGATTGGCGAACTCTTTTTCTACAAACTGTTTGATTCCTTCTTTTCGCGCTTGATCCATCGTCAGAGTCACTGCTGAGTAGCTGGCTGGAAGAATCAATAATACAATCAATGATGTCAAGCCAATTTTCATTTTAATGTTTAGCTCTTTAAATGAACTTAAAGGAGATTTTCTCATCAAAATTCTTGTTCCAACAATGTTGGTTAGCATGATAAAGACACAGTTGATCAAGAAAAGATAGAGAGCCCCAAATACAAATCGTACATTTCCACTAGCTAAACCATAGCCTGCAGTACAGATAGGCGGCATCAGAGCTGTTGCAATGGCTACTCCTGGCACGATATTGTTTGCTTCTTTTTTCCTTGACCCAATTACACCTGCTATCCCACCAGCAATAGCAATGAGAACATCCCAAATGGTTGGAGAGGTTCGTGCAATCAGTTCGCTACTTGCATAAGATAAGGGAGAAATCCAGAAATACAGAGTCGAGACAAGCAAGCTGACCAATACTTGAGTAAATAAAACCTCTAGAGATTGCTTGATTAAACGCGTATCAAAAATAGCTAAACCAAATCCCAGTCCAACAATCGGTGTCATAAGAGGGGAAATCAGCATGGCTCCAATAATGACAGCTGTTGAATTCATATTTAGACCTATAGAGGCAATAAAAATCGCACACATCAAAATCACTATATCTCTTAATCGAACATGAAGATCATCATATAATTTCTCACGGTATTCACGTGTTGAATAATTTCTGGTCATTGGTTACTCCTTTTATTTCATATAATCTTGTTTCTGCTTGGATGATGGTAGAGAGACTTCTGTTCAATCTTACATATTTTTCTTCTCAGCTGTTATGTTTTTGAAAATTATCCTTTAAGCATCCATCAGTCCATCCTTGATATTATATCAAAAATTTTACAGTCTTTCTCTGAAGAAATCTATCAATTGAACAGATAGAGAAGGAAGAAATTTTTGTTTTCTTATACGAAAAAGAAAAAAACGGTATCTCCTCTGAAAGAAGATGCCGTTTAATGATTAAACATGATTGGTTTGTTCGACAATCCATTGCTTCATTTTTATTTTCAATCAGAAGCCATAGATCCCAAACGTGATGATGGTTAGAAGAAACCCCTTGATCCAGTTACCGAACAGTTGTGTTCCAGTCCCGTCAAAGTATAGACGTTGCCCATCCACTACTGTGTGTTTGGTTTTCAATTTTGCATCATGCAAATCGCCCAAGGTGTTGCGATCCCCAAGGTAAGCCCGAAAATTATGGCTACTAAGATAGAGTATCCACTATAATCTAGGATACCTCCGTCAAAATAACTTTCTTTCATTTTTGCCTCTTTTATTTTTTGACTATATTCTAGTCGTTTCCTAGTGTAACATTTTTTACATCTGGACAATCTTACGGTAACTTCTAGACGTTATCATGAAAATAGAGATATAGACTAGAACAAAAATTCCACAGATAGATAAGGTTGTCATCAACTATGCTTACTCAATCATCAGATTCCTATTGGAAAACTTGATGCGTACGGTTGTTCCTATCCCAACCTCAGACTCGATACGAATCTGGTGGCCCAGTTCCTCAGAAATTTTCTTGGATAGATAGAGCCCCAGTCCAGATGATTG
>NZ_KQ970760.1:268883-273645 GCF_001579175.1 Streptococcus oralis | reverse complement strand
GGGTCAAACGGCCATTGTAGCCTGAAAAACCACGTTCAAAGACTCGGAGGACATCACTGTTTTTAATCCCAATCCCCGTATCCTTGATACAGAGCTCCTGGCCTTCCATATAAATCTCTAGCCCACCTTCCTTGGTGTACTTGAGGCTGTTTGAAAGGATTTGTTCAATGACGACCAACAACCACTTCTTATCGGTCACGATAGTTTTGTCGAGGTCATGGAGATTGACCGTCAGTCCCTTTTGGATAAAGAAAAGTGCGTACTTACGAACCATATCCTTGACCAAGTCCTCCACTTGAACCTGTTCAAAGACCAAATCATCGTGAAAACTCTCTAAACGTAAGTACTGCAAAACCAGATTGGTATAGGAGTCAATCTTGAAAATTTCCTGTTCCAGTTGCTGCTTGACCTCCCGATCAGAGACTTCTGCTACTAAAAGGCGACTAGCCGCAATGGGCGTCTTGATCTGGTGAACCCACAAGGTGTAGTAATCAAGCAAATCCGTCAGCTTGCTCTGCGCTTCAGACTTTTTTTGGTACAATTCGGACTCAAGCTCTTCGAGTTTTTCTGCTAGGGCACATTCCAGAGGAGACTTGGGATCTCTCTCAGCATAGAGAACTTCCAGTCGGTAAACCTGAGCTTCTGCAAATATATCCCAACCCAAAAATAAGAAGGTCAAAAAACTACTGAGCAGAAAGAAATAAAGAAAATAAGTTCCTAGACTAGCAAATAAAAACTGAAAGAGAAGGACGAGAAAGCCTAATGAAAAAATATAGGTAAAAACGCGACTGCGAGAGCGCAGATAGGCTAGAAAAAATGATTTCCAATCAAGCATGTTTCAGTCCGTATCCTATCCCTTTCTTGGTTTCGATAAAGCCTGCCAAGCCTTGTTCCTCAAGCTTTTTGCGCAAACGAGCAACATTAACAGACAAGGTATTGTCATCAATGAAAAAGTCGCTGTTCCAGAGTTCCCGCATCAGGTCATCACGGGCTACGATATTCCCTGCGTGTTCAAATAAAACCCGCAAAATTTGAAATTCATTCTTGGTCAAACTCAATACTTCCCCCTGATAGTGCAGGTCCATAGACTTGGTATTGAGAATCACACCTGCATACTCTAGCAAACTTTCATCCCGCCCAAACTCATAGGAACGGCGCAACAAGCCCTGAACCTTGGCAAGGAGCACCTGTTGGTCAAAAGGCTTGGTCACAAAGTCATCTGCCCCCATATTGATCGCCATGACGATATCCATAGCCTGATCTCTCGAAGACAGAAACATGATGGGTACCTTGGAAATCTTGCGAATTTCCTGGCACCAGTGGTAACCATTAAAGAGTGGCAGGCCAATATCCATGAGGACCAGATGAGGTTCCGACTGGACAAATAAACTCAATACTTCCATAAAGTCTTCTACCAAAACGACCTCAAATCCCCACTCAGAGAGCAGTTTTCCCACTTGTTGTCGAATAACTTGGTCATCTTCTACTAGTAAAATCTTGTGCATGCGCTCCTCCTTTACTCTTGTTCAAAATATCAAAAACCTTAATAAAAAATCTATGAATTAGTAACTCAACTATTTGGTTATTTATCTTTCAAATCCAGATTCGGAAACGAAAGCTAAATAGAGAATCATCCCATTGATATCATACCTTATTTTTAACTATAGTTCCAGCCTTATCCTATATTTTCCTTTTTGTGCTAATTTAGTTAGCGTTTCTTTAACTTATTTAATAGATCTAGCCTTCTTATTGACAAGCTAGCCATGATTTGTTAGAATATGAATGAACGAATAGGTTTATTCATTCATGAAGCAAAGGAGGTTAAATCATATTGGACAAAAAACAAGCTCTAAAAACAGCGGCTTATGACGTTTTTTCGAAAAAGGGTTACAAGGCAACGGGAATTTCAGAAATTGCTAGGCAAGCTGGTGTTGCAGTTGGTTCTTTTTATAACTATTACGAGAGTAAAGAAGCCATTTTTCTAGACATCTATATAGATGAAAACAACCGTGTTCGCCAAGCTATGATCGAAGAACTGGATTGGGAAATTGACATGATTGACCTCATTGGTCAACTATTTGCTCAGTCCAGAACTCTCGTTTCTTCCAATAAAATCCTTGCAGAATGGTACAATCCTGCCATCGCAGATGAGTTGCACAGCTACTATTCCTCGGAAGAAGGCAAAGTCGCAAATCCTTTTCATCAGTTTCTAGTTAAAACTTTTACAAATCGAATGCAGGCTGAAGGGTACTCGCCAGAAAAGATTCAAGATATTTTACAGGTTTATAATCTGTTTTACTATATGGATATGCATATCACGGAAAAAGATTTTCCAGATATTGGCAAGACCGTTGAAATACTTGCAACCAACTTCATAAAAGGAGTTCTAAAATAAAGAATGGATTTCTTTATTTTTTGAAAAGATATGAATGAATTATTTTACAGTTCATTCATAAAATTAAGAACAGGAGTCATAAAAAATGAAAAGAGGTAAAAAAATGCTTATTATCATTCTATCAACACTTGGAGCGCTATGTATTATAACTTGGGGTGCCATCGCTTATCTTGGACGAAGCCAGACATTATCGATAAAATCCATCGAAAACCCCAGCGGAGATCTATATTTAATTCATATCACAAAGCCGAGTCATCAAACCTGGAAAGCGGGGGCTTATGCTAAGTTTACACTCCCTGATACCTCGTCTACTGCTAGTAAATATGAAGCTAAAGGAGAGCAAACCAGTCGATGGTTAACCATTGCCTCCACACCTGATGAAGATGAAATTCTCATTTTGACTCATAATAGTGGTAGCAACTTTAAGAACACCTTGACACATTTACCATCTGGCAGTGAGATTGAGATGAGTTGGCTGGATTCCTCTTTGACTGTTAAAGATACGAATCAGCCACTAGTTTGCTTTGCATCTGATGTTGGTATTTCTGCTCTACGCCCCCTTATCAAAGAATGGTCTGGTAAAGCTCCAATTATTCTCAACCATTTTGACAAAGGAGTTACTATTTTCGATAATGAGATGAAAGAACTGGCTCAAAAAACACCGAATTTTACTTATAAAACTAGCGATGAACTTTCTCAAAGTCAAGAATTTTTAAAATGTGCTATTGATGAATACGGCAATCAAGCCAGCTATCTCATCACAGGTCAGCCTGATGATGTAAATGAGATGAAGAATTTTTTAAAGGAAAATGGGATTGATAATAAAAACATTCAAGCAAGTTCGTTTAGAGGTTTGAAATAGGAGCAATCTATCTTCTATGTATTTCAATCAAATCCTACTAGGTTATTCAAACAAGCCTACTAGCTAATTCTATGTAAATGTGGTAGGATAAACATAGAGAACGGAGCTTTTATGGCCAATATTTTTGACTACTTAAATGATGTAGCATACGATTCCTTTTATGACCTCCCCGTAAATGAGTTAGATGTTCTTGCCTTGACTGAATTAACCTACCTTGCTTTTGATGATGTAGTCACCCAAGAACCAAAGCGCCTTATAGATCTTGCACCTCAAATCCCTAGAGACATGACGATGTTGACTAATAAAAACCGTCTCCAGTTGTTGGATCAGCTCGCTCAACACAAACGCTTTAAAAATTGCAAGCTCTCAGACTTTATCAACGATATCGATCCTGAATTGCAAAAACAGTTTGCGGCTATGACTTATCGTATCAGTCTCGATACTTATTTGCTTGTTTTTCGCGGGACGGATGACAGTATCATCGGTTGGAAAGAAGATTTCCATATGACCTATATGAAGGAAATTCCAGCTCAAAAACATGCCCTCCAGTATTTAGAGAACTTTTTTGCCCAACATCCTAAGCAAAAGGTTATCCTAGCAGGGCACTCAAAAGGGGGCAATCTAGCTGTCTATGCTGCTAGTCAACTTGATCCAAACTTGCAGAAAAACATTGTCGCTGTCTATACTTTTGATGCACCTGGACTTCACAAGGAACTAACCGAAACACCTGGCTATCAAAACATGATGGAAAGAACGAAAGTATTTATCCCACAAGGGTCTATCATTGGGATGATGCTGGAAATTCCGGATAAAAAAATCGTCGTTCGAAGCACCGCCTTAGGTGGCCTTGCTCAGCACGACACCTTTAGTTGGCAGGTTGAAGACAAGCACTTTGTCCAACTGGACGAGACCAATAGTGACAGCCAGCAAGTCGATACAACCTTCAAGGAATGGGTTGAAACCGTCCCTGATACGGAACTGCAGCTCTACTTTGACCTCTTTTTTGGAATCATTCTCGATGCAGGCATCTCTTCTATCAACGACCTTTCTTCCTTCAAGGTCATTGAACACATTCACCATCTCTTTGTCCAAGCTCAATCCCTCACTCCCGAAGAAAGAGAAACCATGGGACGACTAACCCAACTCTTGATCGACACCCGCTACCAAGCTTGGAAAAATCGAGAATAGACAAAAACCAACTAATCTAATGATTAGTTGGTTTTTGTTTAAGAAACTAATGGATACTACTTAGAATCTCGAGTATAGAATTAGTCTTCTTTTTTCTTACGAGACACAAGTCCAAATCCGCTCATCAAACCAAGTACTCCTAGAGCTGCCAAAGCTACATGATCTTCCGTACCAGTATTAGGTAATTCTTTGGTTGCTTTAGTCGTTGGAGATTGCTCAGTCGGTTTTTGTTGAGGGGCAGTAACAACCTTCTCATAAACGTGTTCTGTGTCACCGTTTGGAAGTTTCTTAGTCTCTACGAAGCGGTAACCTGGGAT
>NZ_KQ970760.1:267924-268442 GCF_001579175.1 Streptococcus oralis | reverse complement strand
CATAAACGTGTTCTGTGTCACCGTTTGGAAGTTTCTTAGTCTCTACGAAGCGGTAACCTGGGATATCTTTCTTAGGTTGTTCACCATCTTCGCTTGGATAACCTGGAATTTCATTCCCTTCCTTATCCTTATGACTTGTCTTAACCTTCTCATAAACGTGTTCTGTGTCACCGTTTGGAAGTTTCTTAGTCTCTACGAAGCGGTAGCCTGGGATATCTTTCTTAGGTTGTTCACCATCTTCGCTTGGATAACCTGGAATTTCATTGCCTTCCTTATCCTTATGACTTGTCTTAACCTTCTCATAAACGTGTTCTGTGTCGCCGTTTGGAAGTTTCTTAGTCTCTACGAAGCGGTAACCTGGAATATCCTTCTTAGGTTGTTCGCCATCTTCGCTTGGATAACCTGGAATTTCATTCCCTTCCTTATCCTTATGACTAGTCTTAACCTTCTCATAAATGTGCTCTGTGTCGCCGTTTGGAAGTTTCTTAGTCTCTACGAAGCGGTAGCCTGGAATATCT
>NZ_KQ970760.1:239861-267432 GCF_001579175.1 Streptococcus oralis | reverse complement strand
AAGTTTCTTAGTCTCTACGAAGCGGTAGCCTGGAATATCTTTCTTAGGTTGCTCGCCGTCTTCGGTTGGATAACCTGGAATTTCATTCCCTTCCTTATCCTTATGACTAGTCTTAACCTTCTCATAAACGTGTTCTGTGTCGCCGTTTGGAAGTTTCTTAGTCTCTACGAAGCGGTAGCCTGGGATATCTTTCTTAGGTTGTTCACCATCTTCGCTTGGATAACCTGGAATTTCATTGCCTTCCTTATCCTTGTGACTAGTCTTAACCTTCTCATAAACGTGGACCACATTGCCTTTTTCATCAACCTTAGTTTCAACAATTTTATATCCTGGAATATCTTTCTTAGGTTGCGAACCATCTTCACTTGGTGCTAGGATATTTCCTTTAGTATCAACAAATGAAGTATTCGGACGTACAGTAGGGATGTATTTAGCTGTAATCGGGGTTCCATTCTTATCAACACGTTTAACTGTTACTCCAGTTGCTCGACCTACAAATTCTGGCTCTGGTGTGAAAGTAACTTTTCCAGCTTCATCAATAGTATATGTACCCTCACCTGGAATTGTCTTCTCTGTTGTACCATCGTCAAAGGTCGGCTTAACTGTTTCATCAATTTCTACCGGAATTTCTTTACCATTGATTGTTACTTTTCCGCCTTCAAATGTTGGTGTTCCTGATTGAGGTTGTCCTTTCGGACCTTCTGATTCAGAATCTTTTGAAGTAGGTGTAACCGGGATAACAACTGGGGTATACTTAGCTGTAATTGGGGTTCCATTCTTATCAACACGCTTAACAGTCACACCTGTTGCTTGACCTGTAAATGTCTTCTCGGGAGTAAAGGTTACTTTTCCAGTTTCATCAATAGTATATGTACCTTCACCTGGAATTGTCTTCTCTGTTGTACCATCATCAAACGTTGGTTTGACTGTTTCATCAATTTCAACAGTTTTCTCAATACCATTAACTTTGACTTTTCCACCTTCAAATGTTGGTGTTCCTGATTGAGTTGCACCCTGAACATCTGTTGTAATAACATCCGAACTTGTTGGAGTTGCTGGTTTAACAACTGGAGTGTATTTAGCTTTTACAGGAGTTCCATTCTCATCTACACGTTGAACTTCTACGCCTGTTCCTTTTCCAGTAAATTGTGGTTCTGGCTTAAATTCTACCATACCATTATTTACAGTATAAGTTCCTTCGCCTGGAATGACAATTGGTTGATCTGTTGGTTTTCCTGTTTTTGGATCAATAAGTTCAAGACCTTTGGTTTCATCAATAGGAACAATTTTTTCCACTCCATTAACAGTAACCCTACCACCTAGGAATGTAGGTACTCCTTTTTGAGTTGCACCTTGAATGTCTTCTGTAACAGCATCAGTAGCTGTTGGAATTGCTGCCTTAACAACTGGAGTGTAGCTTGCTGTAACGGGGGTTCCATTCTTGTCTTCACGTAAAACTTCAACGCCTGATGCTTGACCTGTAAAGGTTTTTTCAGGAACAAAGGTTACTGTTCCGTCCGGTGCTACAGTATAAGTACCTTCACCCGGAATAGTGATAGAATCCACAACATTTCCAGTTTTAGCATCAATCAATTTAGCTGGAACAGTGTCATTCATCTCAACAGTAACTTCTTTTCCATTGACAACTGCAGTTCCACCTTGGAATTCTGGTTTTCCAGTTTGAGTTGCACCTTGAACATCTTCAGAAGTCGCAGGAACTCCAATAGGATTTACTGGGATAATTTGTGGCGTGTAAGTTGTCGTTACTTTAGTTCCGTTTTCATCTTCTGCTTGCACAGTTGCTGGAGTAACCTTACCAGAATACAATTTATCCGTTGGACTAAAGGTTACCTTACCAGTTGTTGGATCAATAGAGAATGTACCAATTTCAGTAGTCCCATCTTCAGCATAAGCTGGAGTTGTCTGACCTGCAGGAACTTCATTTCCTTCTTTATCAAGAAGTTTTACTGAACCTTGTTTAATTGGTGCAATTGCATCACCTTGAACAAATGTAGGGGTGCCTGTTTGTGTTGCTCCTTGAATATTTTCAGAAGTTGCTGGAGTTGCTGTTGGTGTAACTGGCGTAATCAATGGTGTGTAAGTTGTTTCAACCGAAATACCATTTTTATCTTTAGCCTGTACACGCACAGGTTGAACTTCACCACTATAAGTCTTATCAGTTGGGGTAAAGACTGCAACGGCTTGTTCACCAACTGTTTTCAGAGTATATGTACCAATAACATTTCCACTAGGGTCTTTAGCTGGAACAGATGTTGCTGGAGTTCCGGTTTCATCTAAAAGAGTGAAAGTAGCTGGGTCAATATCTACAGTCACCTGTTTACCATCCAGTGTAGTCGTGCCACCATTGAATGTTACTGTACTTTCTTGAGTTGCTCCTTGGACATCAACTGACTTAGCAGGTTCTGCTGTTGGAGTAACACCTACAATATGTGGAGTATAAGTTGTCTTAACTTTTGTACCATTCTCATCTTCAGCCTGAACTGTTGCAGGTTGGACTTTACCTTTGTAAGTCTTATCGGTTGGAGTGAATGTTACAGTATTTGAAGTTGGGTCAATTGTATATTCCCCCACTTTGTTACCACTCTCATCCAAAGCATCTACTGAAGCTCCAGGTGCTACCGGAGTACCATTCTTATCAAGAAGAACAGCTGAGTTCGGCTTGATTGGAGCAACAGAGTGTCCTTCTTTGAATGCTACCGTTCCTGTTTGAGTAGCGCCTTGGATTCCAGTTGATTCTGCAGGAGTTGCTGTTGGAGTAACTGGTGTAACAGTTGGAGTATAAGTTGCTGTCGCTGTAGCGGTAATAGGTTGTCCATCTTTATCTTGACCAAGAGTTGCTGTTAATGATACAGTCACTGGGGTTGCTGTACCTGTGAATGTTTTCAACGGAACAAATGTCACAACACCAGTTTCATTATTAATTGTGTATGTTCCTTGACCATCAATTGTTACTTGGTCAACTAACTTACCAGTGGTAGGATCTACCAACTTAGCAGGTGAAGTAGCACTTGGTACCACAGGTGAGCCATCACCAACAGATGTAAAGGTTGGAGTACCTGTTTGAGTCGCTCCTTGAACATCTGTGGATGTTACATTATGACCTTCAATCGAGTCTGTTACTGTGATGTGGTAAGTTGTTGTAGCTGTTGATGAGCCAGCCCCATGATCCACACCAGATTCAGTTCCACCTATTGTAGCATCTGTTGTGTAATTGCCATTACTATCAATAACGTCAACTGTTACTGTATAGACTCCCACTTCACTCAGTGTATAACCACTAGCAAGATTATAGTTGTTTGCATCTTGTTTAGTGTCATAAACCTTCTGAACTCCTGAAGGAGATGTTACTGTAATACGAGTAATGTAAGTTGTTTTTCCGTACTTAGTATCTTCTGCATCAGAGATTGTCACTGCAGCTTTTGCTTCATTACGGAGATCTACCGCAGTTCCTTTAGTAGAAGTATAATCTTGTGAGCTTGCAGTTGGTTTCGTATTGACAACAGTCGCAACATCTGAGTTAGTTGCGATTGTTCCTCTAATGATTCCACCAAATCCTGATTTAGTATGAACTTCCCATGAATCATCACCCAACTTTTTAGCAGTAACTTCTGTTCCATCTGATGATGTCCATGTGTTTGAATGTTTGTCAAAAGTAATAGTTACTGACATACCATCGCCAGCTTGGTTAGTATTTTGAGAAACATATTCCGTCATTGGACGATCAGGAGTAGTTACACTTGTTACATTTCCATCTTTATCAAGTTGACGAGTATATTCGTAAATGAAGAATTTCATACCGCCATCTAGTTTCGTTTCAGTGTATACTTGGCGTTTCGTCCAAGTTGTAGTCCCATCTCCATTTGCTGTTTTCACTTCGGCATAGTCAGCTGGAAGTTCCCAATGACCAGACGTACTATTTAATTTTGCGATGTGCTTTTGACCGTCAGTTCCAGTTAATTCAACTTGTTCACGTAGGAAAGTTCCCTTAACATTTTCAGCTGATGCTTCTACTTTGATATTATCAACACCAACTTTTGCAGTTGCTTCTGACGTGACTGGAATATTAAAGACGGTATTTGAATCTACAGCACCTAGTTCTTGATTTTCAGTAACCGCTGTATTGGTTGAACCACTATCTACAAGCCATTTACCATTAACGGCTTTCAAGTTTGTTACAGTTCCATCTGGCATTGTAACCTTAGCGCTTGTAGCTCCTTTAGATATTTTAACTGGTACTGAAGTTGAGTAAGTTTCAACGTTTTGAACCTCAACTTTTGGTTTCACCACAACTGTGAGAGAAGCATGTGCCTCTTGACCTGATTGGTTCCAAGTTGTACTGCTAGATAACTTATCATAGTCTTTAGCATATACTGAGACAGTATAGATACCTGCCTCCGTAACCTTACCTCCAATAATAGCTTGACCATTATTGGTTCTATCATTAGCTTGTTCAGTTCCTGAACTATTGGAAAGACTATAGTTGGTACCTGGAATCAACACTTTAGAATCATCTAAAGTCGCTCCTACAGTATTATAGCCTGACACACCAGTTACAGCTGGTGAATTCTGTTTACGAACTGTAATTACCTTACCTTCAGCTGTTGTATAACTATAGTTTCCAGAAGTACCCTTAGGAATCACACCTGATCCAGCATTATCATAAATTCGGACATTGATATTCGCATCATCACCTACAGTACGTTCATAACGAGCAGAATCAGATTCTATTTTAGGAGGCGTGGTGTCTTGCCATCCTACCCAACCCATACGTAAATTCTGAAGTTGGAAAGTTACTGAACGGCCGTCAGTGTTAGTTGCAGTTATATTAAAACGTAAATCATATACCCCGTTTTCAATATTGGCAGAGACCACCCCTTGAATAGTATCTGTTGCCTCATCATATGCTAAACCAGGAACAAAATTGGTTGGTTGTATAGAAGTAAGACTCCATCCAGCTTGCTTAGCAGCCTCTGTAACAGCAATACGGTCTTTCAAACCTTTGATATATACACGATCAACCCCTTGCTCATATGCATAACCATAAATTTCTGTAGCTAGGTATTCATACCCACCGTTAGCTGAATAAATCGCAGTTGCTGCATTTGAAATCGTTGAGCCATCTGCACGAAGTTTATTTCTCCATAGCGGAGCCTCTTCCACTAACTTTTTAGAAGCCTCTGGTGTTAAAGGATAATCAACACGACCTTTATTGTTATGACCAGTTGCACCACCTTGTGCAGTAGTCTGTCCATTTCCAGCATTTGTATCAGCACCATCACGTTGGTTAGAATACACAACTACTTCTAATCCTGAAGCATCAGTCCCGGTGATTAGTTTAATTTCTTGGTGTGGAATTGTATATGTATCTGTTCCTGTATGGACTGTTGCATTTATTTCTGAAGCATGAGTAGTACTTGTAGATTCTTCAGCATAAAAATCTTGTGCTGCTAAGGCTACAGCAAGCTTCCCATCACGACCGATTCCTGCTTTTTTAAGGTCATTGTATACCGCAAGGATAGACTCATTCAAGCGTGAGAGTTGAGCATCAATTTCTTTGATAGTCAAGTCTTTTACATCCAAGGTCTTTTTAGCTTCTGCAATAACCTCTTTGTTTTTTGCAACCGCTGCTTCGATTGCTTCTTTATTTTCACCCTCAACATGATTCTTACGAACAGCTTCTTCTGCAAGGACATTAGTTACTTCCGCTTCTGACGTCACTTGGTCCAAAACTTTTTTAGCCTCAGTGATAGGGGTAGCTGTTTTTGCTGTTTCAGCTTTTTGAGCAGTTGCATCTGACTCTGTCAAAACAGCAGTCAAATCAGCAATTTTAGCTGCTTCTGCATCAACATCTGCTTGACTAGCATCTGCCTTCGCTAGAATTGCTTTAGCTGAAACCAATGCTTCTTTAGCAGCTGTTTGAGCTGCCACATCCGCTTTCTTAGCAGTAGACAATTTCGCTTCCAAAGCCGCTACTTTATTTGTCAAAGCTACTTTATCTGCAACCTTAATAGCTTCTGATTTGCTTTCTACTGTTGCATTGGCAGATGCAGTCTCTGACTCAGATTTTCCTTTGTCAGATGACGGAACACCATCTTGTGCTTTTGATGTCGTCGATGCTACTGATGCTTCAGCACCTTGAACTTCCGTTGCTGATACCGCGCCACTTCCAAGGAACATCAAACCAGCTGCAATTGCTACTGATGCTGCTCCAAAGCTATATTTCCGGATACCGTAACGGATATACTTTTCTACTCTAAAATCTTGTTGTTGCTTGCCTTTCATTTAGACCCACAACCTCCTTTTTTATTTTGATATCGATTTACAAGTTATTGATATCGCAAACTCACAGCTAACCTCAGATGAAACAAAAGATGTCAGAAGTCATTTTCAATATCATAAAATTGTCTACAATATACAACTTGATGATATCATATTTCCTAGTCTATGGCAAATAAAATGACTTATTTTTTATTCTAAATTTAAAATAAATATTTTCCAAAAATACAACAATTTTCAGACTCTTTGACTTGTAAAATAAGATGTATCAAGCTATCATAGGTCACACACTATATTTCTTGTTCGATTGGTATATTAATTCAAACTAACTTTGCATGTATATTTTATTTTCTTTTATTACAAACTTCCTTCTAATACAGAATACAATTTACTTGCTTCATTAAGTCACTCTCCAGCTCATTAGCTTTATTTTAAATCCCAGTCAATTAAAAGCTCTAGCTAGTTCATAACTCTAAAAATAACTATCTCTATTTTGGACAGAATAAAATAGATAGCAAGTAACATTCCTTAAAAGAGAGGGACTTTCTATCCACTTCATTCTCCCTAACTGTGCTATACTTAATTTATACTCAATGAAAATCAAAGAGCAAACTAGGAAACTAGCCGCAGGCTGTACTTGAGTACGGCAAGGCGACGTTGACGCGGTTTGAATTTGATTTTCGAAGAGTATTAGTACATTCTTTGAGATTGGAGCTAGTATGAAAATCCATAAAACTGTGAATCCTGTTGCCTATGAAAACACCTATTACCTAGAAGGTGAAAAACACCTCATCGTCGTCGATCCTGGCAGCCATTGGGAAGCCATTCGTCAGACAATAGAGAACTTCAACAAACCTATCTGTGCTATTCTCTTGACCCATGCTCATTATGACCATATCATGAGTCTGGACCTAGTTCGTGAGACTTTTGGCAATCCTCCTGTCTATATCGCAGAGAGTGAAGCCAGCTGGATCTATACTCCCGTCGATAATCTCTCTGGGCTACCTCGCCACGATGATATGGCAGATGTGGTCGCAAAACCAGCTGAACACACCTTTGTCTTTCATGAGGAATATCAATTGGAGGAATTTCGTTTCACTGTCTTGCCAACACCAGGGCACTCTATCGGCGGTGTTTCCCTAGTCTTTCCTGATGCTCACCTAGTCTTGACAGGAGATGCCCTATTCCGTGAAACAATCGGAAGAACTGATCTTCCAACTGGTAGTACAGAGCAGCTACTCCATAGTATCCAGACCCAACTCTTCACCCTACCAAACTACGATGTTTATCCAGGACATGGGCCAGCTACTACTATTGCTCACGAAAAGACCTTTAATCCTTTTTTCTAGCAAGCAAAAAACCAAGGAATTTTTTCTCCTTGGTTTTTGTGTACTGCTATTCAATTCTCCATTCTTTGATTTTAGAATCTAGTCTAGTATTGAATTTCATCAAATACTAGTTGACTGGCTCAAATTCTTTCCAATCAAATTTAGCTAAATCAAGTTCATTAGAAGAAATCTCTAAGATTTGCTCTGGCTTTTGATCACTACCAATTTGAAAGATTCCTTCTTTAATCTTCTGTACTCCGTCTTTATCAAAAGCATATAGACTTAAGTTCATTTCTGGTCGTGTTGACTGCCAGTCTGCATATCTGACTTGGCCATTTTCATAAATGACTAGACTAGAACGAAAGCCTCCCGCAGAAGCTACATAAGCTGTATGAAGCAACTTTGGTTGCTTATTCTCTAAATAGTAAATGGCCCCTATATATTTTTTATCTCCAATAATCATTTCATCTTGACCATCATTATTTAAATCAGTAAACACATAATGAAGACTAGCTGGTTTATCGTAGGTGCTTAGTGTAAAGATATAGCCATACTCTTCAGAAAAAATCTTATTCTGTTTCAACTTTTCATACAAGGATTCTCGGTCACCACTACTTAAAAGAGCCTGATAGTGATTGTAGCGATCTATTACTTCCTCGTACAAATCTTTTCCTGTTTTACTTTTCTTTTCCACTGTTGTTGACGGAGTTGACATTGAAGAACTTGTACTAGTTTGGCTCTCTGACTTCGTAGAGGTTTCCTTCTGTTCCTCTTTGGTAGAAGATGATTGTCTTGCCGAAGGTTCTATTTGTTCATCTTTTTTGTTTGCACCACAAGATGCTAAAACAAAAACAGTAAGAACAGCTGAAAATATCATTAAAAATTTCTTCATATTAACCTCTTTAACCCATCCTATATAGATTTACGGATTTTAGTATTAGATTCGATTCATTACCAAATAATGACGCGGTCTTCTGGTGAACGCCACATACCATCTCCTTCTTTGACATCATAGGTTGTAAAGAAATCATCGAAGTTTGGTACTTGCACATTGACACGGAGTTTGGCTGGTGCGTGTACATCAACGCTGGCCAAAAGTTTCATAAATTCTGGACGACCTTTCATGCGCCAGATACGACCGAAGTTGTAGAAGAATTCTTCTGCTGAGAAGTCTGGTTCTCTCTTAGCTGCTTCAAGCGCTGCAGCGATTCCTCCTAAGTCAGCCACGTTTTCTGACACAGTCAATTTACCGTTAATGGTTGCTCCATAAGAATCTTGTCCATCAAATTGGTCAATAACTTTTTGTGTTTTCTCCTTGAAGGCAGCATAGTCGCTCTCTGTCCACCAATCTTTGAGACTACCATTTTCATCAAAGGACGCTCCGTTGGTATCAAAGGCGTGGGAAATTTCATGGGCAATAACCGCCCCAATACCACCGTAGTTAGCAGAAGATGACTGATGCAAGTCATAGAAAGGAGCCTGTAAAATAGCCGCTGGGAAGACGATCAGGTTCTTCTGTGGATTGTAATAGGCATTGACCATATGAGCAGGCATGCCCCATTCCTTGTAGTCTACAGGCTGATTCCACTTGCTCCAACTGTGTTTGATTTCCACACGCGCAAAGGCTAGAGCATTGTCAAAAAGACTAGCAGTCTCATCCACTACCTTGTCCTTGTAGCGTTCTGGCAATTCTTCTGGGTAACCGATATAAGGCTTGATAACATTGAGTTTAACGATGGCCTTGTCACGAGTTTCAGGAGTCAGCCAGTCATTTTTAGCCAAGCGTTCCTTATAAACATCGATCATAGTCGCCACTTTTTTCTCTACATCTGCCTTAGCTTCTGGGGAGAATTTTTCATGCGCGTACCAGAGACCAAGGGCTTGCTTGAAAGGACCTTGAGCCAAGTGATAAGCTGCCTTGACCTTGTCCTGAGCTTCTGGAACACCTGAAAGAGCACGACCATAAGCACCTGACAAGATACGAATCTCGTCTGTGAGATAGCTTGTTGAGAGATTGACAACGCCCAAAATCAAGGTTGCTTTAAGTAGAGGCCACGCTTCTTCACTATAGAATTGGTCTGCTGCTTGCCAGAAACGCTCCTCGTCTACGATAACCTTATCTGGAGTTTGTCCAAGAACTGCTTGGAAGAAGTCATCTAGAGGTAGGGCAGGGGCGAATTTCTTGAAATCTTCATAAGCGTATGGATGGTAGAGTTTGGCATATTCTGAACTTTCTTCGTTAGAAAGCACCACAGCCGCGATACGACGGTCCAATTCCAATCGTTTCTCTAATAAGTCTGCGATTTCCTCATCTGAAAAATCATAGGCTTTGAGAAGATTTGTGGTACTTTCCTTCCACAAACCTAGCAACTCCTCACGTTGAGGATGGTCTTCCGCATAGTAAGTCGTATCTGGCAAGATTGTTCCTGGTGCACTTGCCCAGAGAACATTGGTTCTGGCATCCATAAAGTCTGGTGAAACACCAAAAGGAAGGAAGTTTGGTTTACCAGCTAGTTCAAACTCTGCCAGTTTGCTGGTAAAATCTGCAAAGCTCTCCAAATCTTGGTATTCCTTGAGCATTGGCAAAACAGGCTTGATCCCATCTGCTTCTCTCTTATCAAAATCACGTACCATACGATGGTACTTAACAAAGTTTGCGAGAATAGCATCCTCTGGAACCTCTTCACCTGCCAACCACTTGTCCGTAGTCGCCAGCATCAACTCTTCAATTTCCTCATCAAGGTCAATAAAACCACCTGTTCGAGATTTATCAGCTGGAATCACAGCTGTTTTTTCCCATTCGCCATTAATAGCGTCATAAAAATCATCTTGATAACGTGTCATCTTGTTCTCGCTTTCATATTTTCACTTATTCCTAGCTTAGCAAAAAAATCTAGGGAATGCAATCAAAAATAAATTTCTTATATCTTTCATTTTATTGTCATTTTATTAAATTTTTCAAAAATTAACTTGACTTAATTTTTTTTTAATGTATATTAAATACGGGAGGAAAACAACTGTATGATACGTATCGAAAACCTCAGCGTCTCCTACAAAGAAACGCTGGCACTAAAGGATATCTCACTAGTGCTCCACGGACCAACTATTACCGGAATTATTGGTCCAAATGGTGCTGGAAAATCAACTTTATTAAAAGGTATGTTGGGAATTATCCCACACGAAGGTCAGGCCTATCTCGATGACAAAGAAGTCAAGAAATCTTTACATCGAGTTGCCTATGTCGAGCAAAAAATCCATATCGACTACAATTTCCCTATCAAGGTCAAGGAATGTGTCTCACTGGGACTCTATCCATCCATCCCGCTCTTCCACACTTTAAAGGCCAGCCACTGGAAAAAAGTGGCGGATGCACTTGAAATCGTTGGACTCTCAGACTATGCTGATCGCCAAATCAGTCAGCTCTCTGGAGGACAATTCCAACGTGTTTTGATTGCCCGCTGCTTAGTGCAGGAAGCTGACTACATCTTTTTAGATGAGCCTTTCGCTGGAATTGACTCGATCAGTGAAGAGATTATCATGAATACGCTGAGAGACCTTAAAAAAGCTGGTAAAACAGTTCTCATCGTCCATCATGACCTCAGCAAAGTCCCCCATTATTTCGACCAAGTTATGCTTCTCAATCGAGAATTAATAGACCTTGGTCCAACTGAAGAAACCTTTACCGAAGCCAATCTCAAAAAAGCTTATGGTAGTAAGCTCTTCTTTAATGGAGGTGACCTATGATAGCAGAATTTATCGATGGATTGCAACATTTCCATTTCCTACAAAATGCCTTGATAACAGCTATAGTCATCGGGGTGGTTGCTGGAGCTGTAGGATGTTTTATCATCTTACGTGGAATGTCTCTCATGGGGGATGCCATCTCTCATGCAGTTTTACCCGGCGTAGCCCTTTCCTTTATCTTGGGAATTGATTTCTTTATTGGAGCGATTATCTTTGGCTTGATGGCTTCCATCATCATTACCTACATCAAGGGAAACTCTATCATCAAGAGTGACACTGCCATTGGTATTACCTTTTCATCTTTCTTAGCCTTAGGTGTCATCTTGATTAGTGTTGCCAAGAGTTCGACAGACCTCTTCCATATCCTTTTTGGGAATATCCTCGCTGTCCAAGATACGGATATGTGGATCACCATTGGTGTGGGTGCATTGATTCTCTTGATTATCGGGATTTTCTTTAAACAACTATTGATTACATCCTTTGACGAACTCCTAGCTAAAGCCATGGGAATGCCCGTTAATTTCTACCACTATCTGCTCATGGTGCTCTTGACCCTTGTGTCCGTCACCGCCATGCAAAGTGTTGGGACTATTCTTATCGTGGCCATGTTGATTACCCCAGCTGCGACGGCTTACCTTTATGCTAATAGCCTAAAGAGCATGATTTTTCTTTCATCAACCCTAGGGGCAACCGCTTCTGTCTTGGGACTCTTTATCGGCTATAGTTTCAATCTCGCAGCGGGATCCAGCATCGTGCTCACATCCGCCAGCTTCTTTCTAATCAGTTTCTTTATCTCTCCAAAGCAACGATACTTGAAACTGAAAAACAAAAAAATCATTAAATAACGGGGAAACCCTTCTGGAGGAATCTAATGAAAAAATTAGGTACTTTGCTTATTCTTTTTCTTTCTATCATTGGATTAGCTGCCTGTGCTAGCGGGAAAAAAGATACAGCATCTACAAACCAAAAACTAAAGGTTGTAGCGACTAACTCAATCATCGCTGATATTACCAAAAATATCGCTGGTGACAAGATTGATCTTCACAGTATCGTTCCTGTTGGTCAAGATCCACACGAGTACGAACCACTTCCTGAAGACGTTAAGAAAACTTCTCAAGCTGACTTGATTTTCTATAACGGAATCAATCTTGAAACTGGTGGCAATGCTTGGTTTACTAAATTGGTTGAAAATGCCAAGAAAACTGAGAACAAGGACTACTTTGCAGTCAGTGATGGTGTTGAAATTATCTACCTTGAAGGTGAAAGCGAAAAAGGAAAAGAAGACCCACACGCTTGGCTCAATCTTGAAAATGGGATGATTTATGCGAAAAACATCGCAAAACAGTTGATTGCAAAAGATCCTAGCAACAAGGAATTCTACGAAAAAAATCTCAAAGACTATACTGAAAAGCTAGACAAACTGGACAAGGAAGCCAAAGAGAAATTTAACAATATCCCTGCTGAAAAGAAACTCATCGTAACCAGCGAAGGATGCTTCAAATACTTCTCTAAAGCTTACGGAGTTCCAAGTGCCTACATCTGGGAAATCAACACAGAAGAAGAAGGAACACCTGAACAAATCAAGACATTGGTTGAAAAGCTTCGCCAAACAAAAGTTCCATCACTCTTCGTTGAATCAAGTGTCGATGACCGTCCAATGAAGACTGTTTCACAAGACACAAATATTCCAATTTACGCACAAATCTTTACTGACTCAATCGCTGAAGAAGGTAAAGAAGGTGACAGCTACTACAGCATGATGAAATACAACCTTGACAAGATTGCTGAAGGTTTGTCAAAATAATCCATTAAAAAACGTCGTTCTCACCGAATTGGCGTTTTTTCAATTTCCGGTCAAATCATTGGAAAAATCTGACAATTCTCGGTAAAATAAAAGAAAAAAGAATGGAGTAGTTTCATGACCACTTTTCTCGGAAACCCTGTAACTTTTACAGGTAAACAACTGCAAGTCGGAGACAAGGCACTTGACTTTTCTCTCACTACAACCGATCTCTCTAAAAAAACGCTAGCTGACTTTGATGGAAAGAAAAAAGTCTTGAGTGTTGTCCCTTCTATCGATACTGGTATCTGTTCAACGCAAACACGTCGATTCAACCAGGAACTTGCCAACCTTGACAACACCGTCGTTCTTACCGTTTCTATGGACCTACCATTTGCCCAAGGACGCTGGTGCGGGGCTGAAGGCCTTGACAATGCCATCATGCTTTCAGACTACTTTGACCATTCTTTCGGGCGCGATTATGCCCTCTTGATCAACGAATGGCATCTCCTTGCACGTGCCGTCTTTGTTCTCGATACTGACAATGTCATCCGTTATGTAGAATACGTTGACAATATCAACACGGAGCCAAACTTTGAAGCTGCTATTGCTGCAGTTAAAGAACTAGACTAAAATCACAAGCATTATGACAGAAAGCTAGAGAAATCTAGCTTTTTTTGGTATACTAGATGGAGAATATACAAGAGGAAACGAATGACTCCAAATAAAGAAGATTATTTAAAATGTATTTATGAAATCGGTACGGACATGCAAAAAATCACCAACAAAGAAATTGCTGCCCGTATGCAGGTCTCTCCACCTGCTGTAACAGAGATGATCAAACGCATGAAAAGTGAAAATCTCATCCTCAAGGATAAGGAGAACGGCTATCTATTGACAGATATTGGCCTCAAACTGGTCTCTGAGCTCTATCGTAAACACCGTTTGATTGAAGTCTTTCTAGTTCACCATCTAGACTATACTAGCGATCAAATCCACGAAGAAGCTGAGGTCCTAGAGCACACTGTCTCTGACCTATTTGTAAAGAGACTGGATAAACTGCTCGGTTTCCCTCAAACCTGCCCCCACGGTGGAACCATACCTGCCGAGGGAGAACTTTTGGTTGAAATTAATAACCTGCCACTAGCGGCCGTCCAGGAAGCTGGAACCTATCTCCTGACTCGCGTTCATGATAGCTTTGAACTACTCAAATATCTAGAAAAGCACGCAATTCATATCGGTGACCAACTTCAAGTCAAGCAGTTTGATGGCTTTTCCAATAGCTTTACTCTGGTCAACAAAAACGAAGACCTCCAAGTTAGTATGGATATCGCCAAACAACTCTATGTCGAAAAAATCAACTAACCCCTTATTCCTGAAAGAAATTCCTTTCAGGGATTTTTTATTATGTTAGTTGCAACTCCCATTTGTTTGGTGTAGAATGAAGATAGATAAAAGAGGGAGGTCTTCCTATGAAAAAGCTCTTTAGAATCCATTTCGCAGCCATTGCAGTCAGCGATTTGCTACTATTAGCAATTTTTATCTCCAAAACCGATCTCTCTGTAGACTGGCTCCTGCTCTCTGGTTTTATTTTCATCCTTGCTCAGGGACTACTGCTATTTCGCTTGGTCAACCGACTCAAACATCATTTCGTTGAGATTTATCCTCAAATCAATAAAAAGTTTCGCTTCTACTATTTAGGAGTAGCCATCAGCGATTTTCTATTATTTGTCCTCTTAGCCTTCGCTAGTTCTCAGCGACTTTCCTCTCTTATGCCAATCGTCACTGGTTGTCATTCTACTTTATATTATATAACGGCTAGCCACCTAAGAGAAAACTATCCAGACTTTTACAACAAACATACCTCTTTATGGGAGTGTCTATAAACAAAAACCAAGCCAGCTAGCTTGGTTTTCTTATCTATTTTTAGTATCAAGAATGATGGTAACTGGTCCATCATTTACCAGCTCCACCTGCATATCCGCTCCAAAGATGCCTGTCTGAACGGGCACTTCCTGAGCTAGCTTTTGGTTGAGAGCCTCATAGAAGGCAGATGCCCTATCCGGCTTGGCTGCTCCTGTAAAAGCTGGACGATTGCCCTTCTTGGTATCCGCAAAGAGAGTAAACTGGGAAATAGAAAGGATTTCCCCCTCAATATCCTTGACAGACAGGTTCATCTTGCCTTCCACATCTGAAAAAATCCGCATGTTAATGAGCTTTCTCACAGCATAGTCCAAATCTTCCTCTTGGTCCTCTGGGCCAACACCGACCAGTAATAAGAGCCCCTGGTTGATTTTACCCTGAACCTGACCTTCGATACTGACTTGGGCTTTTTTAACCCGTTGGATAATGATTTTCATAAGCGCCTTTCTATTCAATTATCCGTTGGTACGTTTGACAGAGTAGACCTCTGGCACACTCTTAATCTTGTCCACGACTGTGGTTAGTGTAGAGAGGTTGGAAATACCAAAGGAGACATGGATATTGGCAAATTTCATATCCTTTGTTGGTTGGGCGTTAACGGTTGAGATATTCTTAGTTGTGTTGGAAAGAACTTGCAGAACATCATTTAAGAGACCTGTACGGTTGAGGCCGTAGATATCGATGTGAGCGATATATTCCTTACTTGAGTACTGGTCTTCCCATTCCACATCAAGGAGACGTTGTTCGTAGTTTTCTTGGGCGCGAAGGTTCATACAGTCCACACGGTGAATGGCCACACCACGGCCCTTGGTGATGTAGCCGACAATATCGTCACCCGGAACGGGATTGCAACACTTGGCAATCCGAACGAGGAGTCCTGAGGCACCTTCAATGACCACACCACCCTCATGCTTGACCTTGAGGGTTTCTTTATTTTCAACCTTTACCTCGCCACCTTTGACAAGCTCTTCTGCTTCCGCCTTGGCCTTGGCACGCTCTTCCTCACGGCGTTCCTTTTCAGTCAGACGATTAAAGACCGTAATAGCACCGATTTCTCCAAAACCAATGGCCGCAAAGAGAGATTCTTCTGTCTTGTAGCTAGTTTTTTGAAGGACTTGGTCCATGTGACGCTTGTCCATAAATTTATTGGCTACATAGCCGTTTTCTTGGAACTGAGCTATGAGCATTTCACGGCCCTTGTTAACGGACAATTCCTTATCTTGGTTTTTAAAGAACTGACGAATCTTGTTGCGTGCCTTGCTGGTCTTGACCATGTTGAGCCAGTCACGACTCGGGCCAAAGGAGTTGGGGTTGGTGACGATTTCGACCTGATCCCCAGTTTTGAGCTTGGTTGTCAGAGGAACCATACGACCATTGACCTTGGCACCAGTTGCTTTTTCACCGACTTTGGTATGAATTTCATAGGCAAAGTCAATCGGTCCTGAATCTTTCGGCAGGGAGCGAACCGCACCATCTGGAGTAAAGACGTAAATCTCCTCCGCCAGATAGTTTTCTTTAACAGAGTCCACAAATTCCTTGGCATCATCAGCTTGGTCTTGGAGCTCCATCATCTCCTTAATCCAGTTCATCCCAATAGCAGATTCCTTGCTATTGACCTGCCCTTTAATGCCTTTCTTATAAGCCCAGTGAGCTGCTACCCCGTACTCAGCCACTTCGTGCATTTCCTTGGTCCGAATCTGGAATTCAATCGGCCCTTTTGGCCCATAAACAGTCGTATGGATAGACTGGTAACCGTTGGCCTTACGATTAGCGATATAGTCTTTGAAGCGGCCCGGCATAGGTTTCCAAAGTTCATGCACATAACCCAGCATGGCGTAAACATCACTCTGGGTATCTAAGATACAGCGAATGGCAATCAGGTCATAAATTTCCTCAAAACGTTTCTTCTTATCCTGCATCTTGCGATAAATCGAATAGATATGCTTAGGACGACCATAGATTTTCCCTTTGAGATTGCGTTCGGTAGCATAGTCCTCCAACTTGGTTACGACTTCGTCAACCAAAGCCTCACGTTCTCTGCGTTTCTCCTTCATCATGTGGGTAATCTTGTAAAACTCAGTTGGATTGAGGTAACGGAAAGATAGATCTTCCAACTCCCACTTGACACTGGAAATCCCTAGACGATGAGCAAGTGGTGCATAGATTTCCATGGTCTCTCT
This sequence comes from Streptococcus oralis, assembly GCF_001579175.1. GTDB lineage: Bacteria > Bacillota > Bacilli > Lactobacillales > Streptococcaceae > Streptococcus > Streptococcus oralis_O. The sequence continues at coordinate 250,180 of NZ_KQ970760.1, read as the reverse complement.
AGAAATACGTTCCTGCTTGTCTTTTCGTAGATGGTTAAGCGTTCTCATGTTATGCAAGCGGTCAGATAGTTTAACCAAGATAACGCGGATATCCTCAGACATGGCCATGAGCATCTTGCGGTGATTTTCCGCTAATTGCTCCTCGATCGATTTGTACTCCACCTTACCAAGCTTGGTCACTCCATCAACAATAATGCGAACATCATGACCAAACTCTTTCTCTAAATCATCCAATGTCGCATCCGTATCCTCAACTACGTCATGCAAAAATCCACAGGCAACCGTCACGGCATCTAGCTTGAGTTTAGCTAAAATCCCTGCCACCTGAATGGGATGAATAATATAGGGCTCGCCAGATTTACGGTATTGACCACTATGGCATTCAACGGCGTAAACCAAGGCTTTATGTACAAAAGCAACATCTTCTTTTGATAAATATTTTTGCGTTAAAGCGACAACCTCATCGCCCGTCAAATTCACTTCTTTCGGCATCTATTCTCTCCAATTCTTCCTACCATTTTATCACTTTTTTAAGAATATTAAAACTAGAAAAGCCTGTTTTCATGCCTAGCCTATGCATTTAAAAGAAAAAGCACTGCAAGAGAAACTCTGCAGTGCTTTGCTATTCTATTTATTCATCTTAGTAGATTGTTTTCTCAGTTTCTACGTCGAAGAAGTGCGCTTTGTTCAAGTCAAATCCAAGTTCAACTGTTGCACCTGTTTGCAAGTAGTCACGAGCATCCACTTTTGCAACAAATTCATCTTTACCAACTTGGCAGTAAAGGTGAGATTCTGAACCAAGCAATTCTGATACAGAGATAGTTGCTTTAACCACTGATTCTGGGAATGTTTCAAGGAAAGCAGGTTCTGCATTCACATCTTCTGGACGGATACCGAAGATCAATTCTTTACCTTCGTAGCCTTTATCACGAAGAACTTTCAATGCTCCTTCTGGAACTTTCAAGCGGAAACCGTCAGAAACAATTTCGCTACCAACCAATTTCACGTTGATGAAGTTCATAGCTGGGCTTCCGATAAATCCTGCAACGAATTTGTTAACTGGGTTTTTGTAAACTTCTTGAGGAGTACCGATTTGTTCTACACGTCCGATAGTACCTGTACCAGCAGGGTTCTTAGTAGCTGACATGATAACGATACGGTCTGCCAATGTCATCGCTTCTGTTTGGTCGTGCGTTACGTAGATGGTTGTAGCACCGATACGACGGTGGATCTTCGCAATTTCAGCACGCATAGATACACGAAGTTTGGCATCCAAGTTTGACAAAGGCTCGTCCATCAAGAACACTTTTGCATCACGGACGATCGCACGCCCCATGGCAACACGTTGACGTTGACCACCAGAAAGGTCAGCAGGTTTACGATCCAAGAACTCTTTCAAGCCAAGGATTGCTGCAGCTTCTTGCACACGTTTGTCGATATCTTCCTTGCTGTATTTACGCAATTTCAAACCGAAAGCCATGTTGTCATAAACAGTCATGTGTGGGTAAAGAGCGTAGTTTTGGAATACCATGGCGATGTCACGGTCTTTTGGAGCTACGTCGTTGACAACCACGCCATCGATAGATGCAGTACCTTCTGTAATGTCTTCAAGACCAGCGATCATACGAAGAGTTGTTGATTTACCACATCCTGAAGGACCTACGAAAACGATAAATTCCTTGTCTTTGATGTCCAAGTTGAAGTCTTCAACTGAGTAGTGTTCGCTGTTTGGATATTTTTTGTAAATGTTTTTAAGATTTAATTCTACCATGGAAGGTGAACTCCTTTTATTTTTTGATAGTTATATTATAAATGAAAACGCTTTACTTTTCTATGGCAAGGTGACCAAAAAAATAAAAAAGTTCTGTGCAACTTGCACAAAACTTTAAAGAATATCCGGTAAAATCAACTGATAACAAAGGGTGAGATCCGTCAACTCCTTCAACTGAAGTCCTGTCAATTCTTCCCATTTGTCAATCTTGTATTGGAGAGAATTTCGGTGCAGATAGAGTTGCTGGGCAGTTTTAGTTAAGACAGCACTGTTTTCCCAGAGAGAAAGAATGATCTCCTGAATCTGATCTTGGTCCAGAATCAACTGACGAAGGTAGTCTTTGATAATTCTATGGTCAACCAGCCCTTCCCCAAGACTCCAAAGATAGAGCTGTGAAAAGGTGTGTACACCTTGGTGACCCTGACGCCACCAAGTCTTAAACAAGTCCCGCTCTGCTTGGATTAAATCTGACAGAGCCTGATACCCAGTCTGTGACCAGACCTGCCCTAACATGATAGACAGACGAAGACCAAAATCATACTCTACTGCCTCAATCGTATCGGATAAGATTGAGCGAACAGAGCTGTATTTATCTTGCTGGAGAATAAAAACATAGTCCTGAACTCCGACCTGTAACACTGTCTGGCAGTTAGGAAAGAGGGTCTGCATCATATCCAGCCAAGAGGCTAGATTTTCCTGTTGGTAATAGGATAGATGGCAATAAACCAGTTGTATCTTTTTAAAAGTTTGAGGCGCCTGCCCCTTTCCCTCGATCAGATAGGAATACCAAGGATTGAGCGAACGAGCCTGCTCCTGCTGGGTTAAAAGGGTAATTAACTGCTTTTCACGCTCGCTGAGACCAGCTTCCTCCAGTAAAATCCACTGCTGAGAAGCTAAAGGGAGAGTGAGATAGCCTGGTTTCTCAATCGGCTGATCTGAAATCTGAGCTTCAGGAAACCAGTCTTGTAATTCTTTTGCAAGCATTTCTACTCCTCCACTTTTTGGATACACCACGAAATCAAGGTCTCTAGACGCCCCATATTTTCTGTCAAATGAAGATAGCCCATGACCGCTTCAAAACCAGTAGACATGCGGTAAGTCACCACATCCGCATTTTTAGCCTTTGTATGACTATTGGTATTGCGACCACGTTTGTAGATTTCTTCTTCTTTTTCCGTAAGGACTTGCTGCTCCAACATGAGGGCAATCAGGTGAGCCTGAGCCTTGGCTGAGACATACTTGGTCGCCTCTTGGTGGAGTTTATTGGGTTTGGTCAAGCCTTTGAGGATGAGGTGACGGCGAATATACATAGAATAAACCGCATCCCCTTCAAAAGCAAGAGCAATTCCGTTAATGAGATTGACATCAATCACGTGTCCACCTCACTCCATCCTTGGTGTCAAGGAGCTTAATCCCTTGAGCAGCCAGTTGGTCACGGATTTGGTCTGCTGTCGCAAAATCACGATTAGCACGCGCTTCTTGGCGTTTTTGGATCAAGGTTTCGATCTCTGCATCCAAAACTTCCTCAACAAAGACAATTCCGAAGACTTCTAACATAGCCGCAAGAGCTTCCTTGACACTTGCATCATAGTTGCCTGAATTGATCCATTTGGCCATTTCAAAGACAACTGTGATACCATTGGCAGCGTTGAAATCCTCATCCATAGCTGCAACAAACTTATCTTTAAAGGCTTGTAAGTCTTGAATATCTACAGTCCCAGAAAATGGTTGCTCGTAAGTGTTCTTTAGATACTTAAGATTGGTCTCGGCATCACGCACTGCCTTTTCTGTAAAGTTGATTGGCTTGCGGTAATGCTGAGTGGCAAAGAAGAAACGAAGGACTTGGCCATCGATGGTTTTGAGGGCATCATGTACAGTTATAAAGTTGCCCAAGGACTTGGACATCTTGACATTGTCGATATTAACAAAGCCATTGTGCATCCAGTAGTTAGCAAAAGTCTTGCCTGTTTTAGCTTCTGACTGGGCAATTTCATTGGTATGATGCGGAAACTCCAGATCGGCTCCACCACCGTGAATATCAATGGTATCTCCCAAAATCTCTGTCGACATAACCGAACACTCGATATGCCAGCCCGGACGACCAGGTTCCCAAGGACTATCCCAAGAAATCTCGCCTGGCTTGGCAGCTTTCCAGAGAGCAAAGTCCACAGGATTTTCCTTACGTGCCGTTTCTTCATCTGTTCGACCTGAAGCACCCAACTCCAAATCTTCCAAGGTTTTATTGGCTAACTTGGCATAGTTATGAGATTTTTCCACACGGAAGTAAACATCCCCTTGACTCTCGTAGGCAAAGCCTTTTTCAATCAAGTCAGCGACAAAACGAATGATGTCCTCCATAAACTCTACTACACGTGGATGGCGAGTCGCAGGCTTGACACCCAAGGCCGTCACATCCTCACGAAAGGCCGCGATGTACTTGTCCGCAACCTCCTGAGGTGTGATGCCTTCTTCCTTGGCGCGATTGATAATCTTATCATCTACATCTGTAAAATTGGAAATATAATTGACCTCAAATCCCCGATACTCAAAATAGCGGCGAACAGTGTCAAAAGCTACTGTTGAGCGGGCATTGCCGACGTGGATATAGTTGTAGACCGTAGGCCCACAGACATACATCTTAACCTTACCGTTCTCGATTGGGACAAATTCTCGCAAATCACGAGACATGGTGTCGTAAATTTTAATCATGCGGTCCACTCCCTTCTCTATTTCTGACTTTTTCGACTGAAAACCAGCTCTGCAAAAGGGCCAAATTGTCTGAGGCTATCCAGTTGGTAAAAGCGTTGCCCTTCCTCTTGGGTAAAGAGGGGAACCCCCTTTCCTAGGATAAGGGGCGCTATCTGAATAATGAGGTGGTCGAAAAGATCCGCATCCAAGAGCGGTCCTACCAAGGAATTACCACCAATCACAAAGACATTTTTGCCTTTGTCAATCTGTTGAACAAAGTCCACCACATCCCCAGCTACTGGCTGGTAATTGCTGACAGGCAGGTGCCTATCATGCGTAAAGACATAATTTTCCGTAGCTTGATAAAAACTTTCTACATCTTGCAAATCTTGGATTTCCTCAAAGGTCCGCTTGCCCATGATGGTGATATCCATTTGCCTGTAAAAGTCATCATAACCTGTATTCTCTACAGAACCAAGCTGATGCAGCCAGTCTATCCTGTGCTGGCTGTCTGCCAAGTAGCCATCCATGGTGATACAGCCGTAAAAATATACTGCCATTCTTGTAGTTACCTTTCTAGTTCCTTTGCTATTGTCAAAGCGATAGTGAAAAAAGTCATGGCATCAGCTGTCCGCTCTTCATGGCGGGCATCCCAGGCTCGGTTATGATGATCCACATAGTCAGCTGTGTAGAAGAACTGATAGACTTTACTCTTGCGGAATTGACTCCAAGCCATGATAGCTGAAGCTTCCATGTCCACCACTTGAGCTCCGGCAGCCAAGCGACGCTTGACCTTATCAGGCGTTTCTCGATAAAAGGCATCAGTCGTCCAAGACTTGGTGCGGATATGCTCGATATTGTGCTTATCAAAGATGGCTTCCAACTTAATCAACAGTGATTCGTTATAGGCGACTTCATCACCCGGTGGGGCATAGTGATAGCTAGTCCCTTCATCTCGCAATGCGGCCGCAGGCAAGATGATCTTATCTGCCTCAATTGAGCGGTCCAAAACGCCACAGGAACCTAAAATGATAAAATTTTTAAAGCCTCTAGCTACCAATTCCTCCAGTTGGCCAATCACTGATGGAGCTCCAATAAGCGCTGTCATGACCGCAACTTGATTTCCATCATAATTATATACATACCAAGGGAATTGACCGTTAAGATTTTTTAAATAGCCTCCTTGATAGACTTTTTCTGACTCAATCAAACGTTGCAGAATTTCTCCGTTAAAGGACAGGATGATGGTTTCACAAACCTCACCCTTGTCCATAATCTGCCTATCTGTTGGCTCAATAACCCCAGCTTCATCTTCAAATTCCTCTAATAGCATAAGTTCTCTTTCTTTAAAGCTTCTGCAAATCCAGCTTCATCTTTTCTATGCGGCGCAGCTTGGTCTCATCTTTTTTTGCTTCACTGATATAGCGAGCCCATTCGCGCTGGTGGCTAGGCGGCAGTTTTGTAAAGCGCTCCTTGGCGGGACCGTCCAAACCTTCTTTCAGTTCAAGGATTACCTGGTTCAAAATAGCATCTGATAAATCTGACATGTCGGTTCCTCCTGTCATATTTTACTTAGATAACTTTGCCAACCTTTTCTAAAGACTTGACGAATGGTGGCTGGCTTCACGGGCATGCTCTAGCTTGTCTAGATAGTATTTCCGTTTCTCCTCTACCTCGTGAATGGTTGGCTCGTCTTTCTCACCATGAACACGCACAATCTTAGCAGGAATACCGACAACCGTCACATCACTAGGAACATCTGCCACAACAACTGCTGCTGCACCGACTTTGGCATTTTCACCGATTTCAACGGGTCCAATGACTTGGGCATGAGCAGATATAAGCGCTCCTTTGCGAACGGTCGGATGGCGTTTCCCACAGTCTTTTCCAGTTCCCCCAAGAGTCACCCCATGATAGAGGAGAACTCCCTTCTCAACAATCGCTGTCTCCCCAATCACCAAGCCAGAACCATGGTCGATAAAGACACCTGATTCTATCTGAGCACCTGGATGAATCTCAATCTGAGTCCAGAAGCGCCAAAACTGACTGTGCATACGAGCCAAGAGTTTAAAGCCATGCTTCCAGAGAAAATGCGAGAGACGGTGGGCAGCCAAGGCCTTGACACCTGGGTAGGTCAGTAGAACCTCCAAAGTAGTGCGCGCCGCTGGATCATTTTCTTTTACGATATCAATGGTTTCGCGCCACCATCCCATACATTTCTCCTTTCTTATTCTGAATCTTTTGGTTTGTGTGTAAATTCTTTCTTCGGTTTGTGGTCCTTGTGATGACGTGGACGGTGAGGACGTTCAGACTTTTCACCTTTTTCATCACGCTCAGGTTTTGGTGGACGTGGAAGAAGAGCCTTCATAGAAGCATCAACACGTCCTTTTTCATCAATCTTGATAACTTTGACATCGACTTCGTCTCCAATAGCCACCAAGTCTTCGACATTATTGGTACGCGTCCAAGCCATTTCCGAAATGTGAACGAGGGCGTCTGTCTTGTCAAAGAGGTTAACAAAGGCACCGAATTTCTCGATACGAACAACCTTGGCATGGTAAACTTCATCCACTTTGGCTTCACGAACCAAGCCAGCAATGATTTCTTTGGCACGGTTAATAGCATCTTGATCGCTCGAGTAGATAGAAACATTTCCTTCTTCGTCGATATCAATCTTAACGCCTGTTTCAGCGATAATCTTGTCAATGGTTTCTCCACCTTTACCGATGACAATCTTAATCTTATCCACATCAATCTTGATGGTATCAATTTTTGGAGCAGTTGGCGCCAATTCTGGACGAACTTCTGGAATGATTGCTTCAATCACATCAAGGATTTCAAAACGCGCTTTTTTGGCTTGAGCAAGAGCCTCAGTCAAGATTTCTGCAGTAATCCCTTGGATTTTGATATCCATTTGAAGGGCTGTAATCCCGTCACGAGTACCAGCAACCTTGAAGTCCATGTCTCCAAAGTGGTCTTCCAATCCTTGGATATCTGTCAATACTGTGTAGTTGTTGCCGTCGGAGATGAGACCCATGGCAATCCCTGCTACTGGCGCCTTGATTGGCACACCACCAGCCATAAGGGCAAGAGTTCCCGCACAGATAGAGGCTTGAGAAGAAGAACCATTTGATTCCAAGACTTCTGCTACCAGACGGATAGCGTATGGGAATTCTTCCAAGCTTGGCAAGACTTGCGCAAGAGCACGCTCACCGAGAGCACCGTGACCGATTTCACGACGACCTGGCGCACCGTAACGACCTGTTTCCCCTACAGAGTATTGAGGGAAGTTGTAGTGGTGCATAAAGCGTTTCTTGTACTCTGGATCCAAACCATCGATGATTTGAGTTTCTCCCATTGGGGCTAAGGTCAAGACTGAAAGGGCTTGAGTTTGCCCACGAGTGAAGAGACCGGAACCGTGCACACGAGGAAGGAAGTCAACAACCGCATCCAAAGGACGGATTTCATCGACCTTACGACCGTCCGGACGAACCTTGTCTTCTGTGATCAAACGGCGCACTTCTGCGTGTTCCATTTGTTCCAAGATTTCAGCCACATCACGCATGATACGGTCAAATTCTTCGTGGTCTGCATATTTTTCTTCGTAAACTGCTGTGACTTGGTCTTTGACTGCTTGAGTTGCAGCTTCACGAGCCAATTTTTCTTCTACTTGGACCGCTTTTTGAAGGTCGCTGTTGTAGGCTGCGATGATTTCAGCTTGCAAGTCAGCATCTACATGAAGCAATTCTACTTCTGCTTTTTCTTTACCAACTGCCGCTACGATTTCTTCTTGGAAGGCAATCAATTCTTTGACAGCTTCGTGTCCTTTGAGAAGGGCTTCCAACATGATTTCTTCTGATAATTCTTTGGCACCAGACTCAACCATGTTGATAGCGTGTTTGGTCCCAGCTACTGTCAATTCAAGAAGCGATTGCTCTGCCTGTTCTTGACTTGGGTTGATGATGATTTGGCCATCTACATAACCTACTTGTACCCCAGCGATTGGTCCGTCAAATGGAATATCCGAAATAGAAAGTGCCAAGGATGAACCAAACATAGCCGCCATAGGTGCAGATGCATTTTCATCGTAAGAAAGAACCGTATTAATCACTTGCACTTCGTTACGGAAACCTTCCGCAAACATCGGGCGGATTGGACGGTCAATCAAACGCGCTGTCAAAGTCGCATCAGTTGAAGGACGTCCTTCACGCTTCATAAAGCCACCAGGAAACTTCCCAGCCGCATACATTTTTTCTTCGTAGTTGACTTGGAGAGGGAAGAAATCCCCAGTTGCCATCTTCTTAGACATAACGGCCGCAGTCAAGACAGTTGACTCACCGTAACGTACGACAACAGAGCCATTTGCTTGCTTAGCAACCTGACCAGTCTCTACAACCAACTCACGACCCGCAAAAGTCGTTTGAAACACTTGTTTTGTCATGTTAATCCCCTTTGGATTGATGATATTATACGCCTTGCCTACAAAGATCAAGATATTTTGGACGGTTCGGCTTGCCGAACATTTCTGTAGAAAAATAGGAAGGTGACGCCGCACTCGATGAATGCTAGGAAGCTTATCTTTTTTCCTAAGAAATGAGACAAAATTCAATTAAGTAGTTTTTTTGATATTTCACTGGAATAGTGCGGACGGGAGGTAAAAATATCCAGTGGATGATTTTAGAAATCCAGGGAATTTCATTCCTAATTTTTGAACACTTCGCCTTTTTATTTCTATGCTCAGGCTAAAATAGTTCCCCGAACTATTTTACTCTCAAAAATTCCGTCCTAGAAAATAACAGAGTTATTCTCTAGGATACCACTATAGCGTGAAATATCTTTTAACACTCACTTCGTTCGTATTTATTGTAGAACCAATTATCAGATTTTGATTAAAAATTAATCAACTATTAAAAAATCCTTAGTACCCTAAATACCCTCATCTTTGTATCAAGTACGTACAGAGTCTATTTTATCATATTTTTCTTAAAAAGTGCGGGCTTTTCTATTAAAAAGGAACCATTCCCCTCAACTGAGAAGAATGGTTTGCTTTTTATTACCCTAAAGACTGATGATTAAACAAGGCATGGGTTGCTTGGTGGATGTATTTAGCTGTTTCAGCATTGTTCATGGTGTAGAGATGCACACCTGCGACATCCTGGGTTACCAAGTCCACGATTTGATCCACTGCGTAGGCAAGTCCTGCTGCTCTGAGCGACTCAGGGTCATGCTCATACTTGTCTAAGATGGCCTTAAATTTACGTGGAAGGTGGATATTCTCACAAGTCTTCAAGAGACGAAGGGCTTGGTTACGGTTCAGAATGGGCATGATACCCGCATGAATAGGAACATCAATCCCTGCCAAGGTACACTTGTCTTGGAAATCATAGAAACGCTCATTGTCAAAGAAAAGTTGCGTTACGAGACTTGAACAGCCTGCATCCACTTTCTTCTTGAGATTTTGAATATCCGAGATCTGGTTTGGCGAGTCTGGGTGTCCCTCTGGGTAACAAGCTCCGACAATCTCAAAGTGAGGGGCTTGTTCCTTGATGAACTCGATCAAGTCCGTTGCGTAGCGGAAATCCTTTTGAGGCTCCACATCAGGGATAATATCCCCACGCAGGGCCAAGATTTTCTGTACCCCAACCTTATCCAAGTCTGCAATGGTTTCAGCAACTTTGTCCTTGGTCAGATAGATAGCTGGCAAGTGGGCAATAGTTGGAATCGCCAAATCATTCTGGATAAAGTCAGCCAAACGAACCGTCGTTTCCTTGATATTAAATTTATTATTGCTGGCAGTCACACTGATAAAGTGAGGTGCTAGCTCCTGCATATCTTGAAGAGCAGAAATAATCTTATCATT
>NZ_KQ970760.1:225338-239841 GCF_001579175.1 Streptococcus oralis | reverse complement strand
GGGAACACTTCAAATGAGAGTGACGGTGTTTGGCGTGACATAGTTTTTGTCCTTTTCTTTGATTTCGATAGTGCTTAGCTAGATAGGGCTAAGCAGTTCCTTGATCAAACAGTGTCAAGAGAGAAATCGAATCTTACAATTTCTCACGTGCAGCTTTAGCTGCTTCGACCAGGCGGATCAAGCTTTCTTTTGTTTCTGGAATACCACGTGTTTTCAAACCACAGTCAGGGTTGATCCAAACTTTCTTGCTTGGTACTTTGGCAAGGATGGCATCAATTGTGTGGTCGATTTCGCCTTCATTTGGCACACGAGGAGAGTGGATATCGTAAACCCCAGGGCCCACTTCTGTTTGGAAGTTTTTCGCTTTGAGTTCGTCCAAGATTTCAAGGTTTGAACGGCTTGCTTCAAAGGAAATAACGTCCGCATCCATGTTGTCAATAGCTGGGATGATATCTGTAAATTCTGAGTAACACATGTGAGTGTGAATTTGTGTGTCTGGAGCTACTGTAGAGTGTACCAAGCGGAAGGCAGGAATAGCCCAGTCAAGGTAGTCTTCGTACCAGTCGCTACGACGGAGTGGCAATTTCTCACGAAGAGCAGCCTCGTCGATTTGGATGATTTTCACGCCTGCAGCTTCAAGGTCAAGAACTTCATCCTTAATAGCAAGAGCGATTTGAAGGGTTGAATCCTTGATAGAGATGTCTTCACGTGGGAATGACCAATTAAGGATGGTAACTGGCCCAGTCAACATACCTTTAACAGGTTTGTCAGTACGGCTTTGTGCGTAGCTAGACCATTTCACAGTGATTGGGTTGAGACGAGTGACATCACCCCAGATGATTGGTGGTTTCACCCCACGCATACCGTATGATTGTACCCAACCATTCTTAGAGAAGAGATATCCTGACAAGTTTTGTCCGAAGTACTCAACCATGTCGTTACGCTCGAACTCACCGTGTACAAGCACGTCAAATCCAACTTCTTCTTGCCATTTGATCCATTCGTCGATTTGCTCTGCCAAGAACTTGTCATAGTCTTCTGCTGACAACTCTCCCTTACGGAAGGCCAAACGTTTAGCACGAACCTCCTTAGTTTGAGGGAATGAACCGATGGTTGTTGTTGGAAGAGCTGGAAGTTTAAAGGCTTCTTCTTGGATAGCTTCACGTTCTGCAAAGGCTGGCAAACGAGTGTAGTCTGCGTCAGTCAAGCCAGCGATACGCGCACGAAGTTCTGCATTTTCACCCACACGTTCAGTCGCAAAGAGTTCTTTGTTTGCTGCAAGAGCTTGTTCACCTTGACCATTACGGATAGCATCCAAGTCACGGATCTCATCCAATTTTTCAACTGCAAAGGCAAAGTGGTTCAAGATAGCTGGTTCAAATTCTTCATTAGCAGTTGTAAATGGCACATGAAGAAGTGAGCATGAGCTTGTCAAGACAATGTTTTCAGCTGGAATTTGCTCAAGAACAGCCAAGCTCTTTTCGTAGTTGTTGCGCCAGATGTTTTTACCATTGACAATACCTGCATAGAGAGTCTTGTCAGCTGGGAAGCCACCTTTAACGAGTTCAAGAGTTTTCTTACCTTCAACGAAGTCCAAACCGATCGCATCTACTGGCAAGTTTACAAGATCAGTGTAGACATCACGAACATCACCGAAGTAAGTTTGAAGCAAGACTTCAAGACCTTTTTTATCAGCCAAAAGCTTGTTGTAGAGGTTCAAGAAGAGAGCTTTTTCTTCAGCTGTCAAGTCTTTGACAAGAGCCGCTTCGTCCAGTTGGATACGAGTCGCACCAAGTTCAGCCAATTTCGCAAAAACTTCTTGGTATGCAGCCACTAAACTGTCTACGAAGTCTTCTGCTTTCACGCCGTCTTCAAAGTCTGACAATTGAAGGAAAGTGAATGGACCTACAAGGACAGGACGAGTGTTAAGGCCAAGTTCTTTGGCTTCTTGGAACTCATCAAAAATCTTGTGACCAGCCAATTTTACTTGAGTATCTTTTTCAAATTTAGGCACGATGTAGTGGTAGTTGGTGTTGAACCATTTCTTCATCGGAAGGGCACGAACGTCCCCTTTTTCTCCTTGGTAACCACGTCCCAAAGCAAAGTAACGCTCAAGATCAGACAAGTCCAAGTTTTGAACTGAAGCAGGTACCACGTTGAAAAGGAATGCTGCATCTAGGAAGTTGTCATAGTGAGAAAAGTCATTTGATGGGATTTCAGTGATGCCTTTTTCTTTGACAATGTTCCAGTGTTTCGCACGCAATTCTTTTGCTGCAGCTAAGAGTTCTTCTTCTGAGATTTCTTTTCTAAAGTATTTTTCAGTTGTAAATTTTAATTCGCGGAATTCGCCCAAACGAGGGAAACCGATAATCGTAGTTGACATGATGTGTCCTCCAAAATTTGTTGTTGAAACTATCTTAACAGAAAAGAAACTGTCTGTATAATTGTAAATAATTAGGCTTTGATATAGTTTGAAACTATATCACTCTTTTGGACAAAAGAAAAAGACTTGAGACCAGTGTCTCAAATCCTTTGTATTGCTTGTTTTGTGGCTGTATTTTAGTTGGAAAGCTCAAACGTGTTATTAGTAATTCTTATAAGTGACTATGGCTTGTTATTAGAAAAGACTATTAGAAAAGACTATAAGTTGGTTTTCTTTTCTAATTCTGATATTTCCCTGAAAAAGTGCGGACGGGAGGTAAAATTATCCAGTGGATGATTTTAGCCAACCAAGTAATCTCATCTCTATCAACTTTTTTCCTGTTCAAGTGGGACGACTGCTAGTGTCTTTCCTAAACTGGCTAAGACTTTCAAGACCGTATCCAACTGAGGACTAGTCTTTCCTGTTTCCATCCTAGCTATGACAGGCTGGCTTACTCCACTGAGTTCCTCTAGCTTTTTCTGACTGATACCTTGCTCATGTCTAGCCTCAATCAACTCACTCATAATAGCCACTCGCATATCACTTTCAAGAATTTCTTCCTTGGTAAAGAGTTCTGTTCGGACATCCTTCCAATTACTTCCAATGGCCCTATTCTTCATCACTTAACCCTCTTTCTTTTATGTCCTTCAGTTCACGCTTGGCTTTTTCAATTTCTCTCCTAGGAGTTTTCTGAGTCTTTTTGACAAAATGATGTAAGAGAACAAAACTCCCATCAAGCCAAGCCACAAATAATATCCTATCCCTCAGAGGTCTTAGTTCCCAAATCTCTTCTTCCAAATGTTTGATATAGGGTTCACCAGCTCTAGTCCCATGCTGACTAAGCAACTCGATATAGTCGTTTAGTTTATTGAGTTTGATGCGACTATCCTTACTCTTCTTTCTAGCCAATTCTCTCATATAATCTAAGACTGGCTCGTTTCCATTTTTGTCCTTATAGAAGTAAATCGTATGCACCAAGTAGCCTCTTTCTAATTCAATTATAACTCAAAAGTTATTAAAAGTAAATCTTAACACTCATAAAAAGAAGACCTTCAGAATCATTCTAAAAGTCTCATCTTTATTATTCGAAAAAATTACGAGAAGAGTTATAATGTGGAGCTAATTCTGACTCTTACTCCAGCTCAATCCCCTTCTCTCGAAGATTAGCCAGACACTCCTCATAGTATTCTGCATCATGTTCACTATAGATGGGCTTGCCTAGCTTCTCTTCTGATAAGTCTTCATAAGCAGGGCAAATTTTCCCACGGTAGTTCTTGTCCAGCCACTCTGGACTGACATTGTAGCCACGGCCAGCCATCTCCTCCATGATCAAGCGATGATAGGCATAGAGACGATAGGGCGAGTGGGTAAAGACATAGTTCACCGTCGCATGATTTCTGCCCCAACCATTACCACGAAGGGCGCAGCACTCTCGATGTTGCCCCAAGAGTTGAGGACGGGGAAGTTTTGAAATCAAAGTCTCATGCCAAAGTCTCATGGGAGTCTCCTTTCAGTAAAGTCGAATGTTGCAAGTAGGTATTGGGATAGCGATCCAGCAAGTCTCGAGTCTTGGCGATCAAGTCTTGCTTAGAAGCTTGACCAAAGCGGTAGCGATCCAGCAAGAGCATATAGTCCTTACGCTCGGCATCTGTCGCTTTCTTTTTGAAATAGCCCCAAATATGCTGAAAGGCATTGCAAACTTGACCCCTATGTTCTGGGATTTGACAGGCACGGTCAATCAGTTCTTGAACATGTCTCACCTCCACCTCTTTATTCTTCAAATATTGGCGAATCTCATTATAAATATTGCTGGAATGGCTCAAAACGAGGTATTTGTTTCTAGCCCAGAGTTGTTGGCACTGGGATTTTTGGTTAGTTTGTTCCATCTTTCTCCTTACTTTCTATCAGTTTCCAGGAAATATGGAAACAAAAATTAATTTAATTTTTTAAAAAAAATGAGCATGCGCCAACTATTTCTTGAATTATAAAATTAACAATACCATGGCATACAATGAGGGATTCCCCCATTCTTATAGGGAGTAACTTTCTCTTTACAATAATGGTAAAATTCTGGGATTCTATTTTCATTTAAGTAGGATAATAATGTTTCTAAATCATCAAAAATTTCACCATTAAAATAAAACATAGGTAGTAATAAAGCATCTTCGTTTTCATTACGTGTGAACAATTCCAATGCCGAAAAGCCATCAGAATACCCCAGATCATAGTAAGCTCGTAAATACTCATTTTCACTCATTCTTTTGTTATATAAATATAAATAACTATGAACAACGTCATGCGTATAATTTGGCATTAATACTCTTCCTGATTTTTCATCAGCTATACATCTTTGAAAAGCATGTATCATACCATCTTGGTATGCAACTGTCAATAATAGTTCGGGATACTCTTGCAAAATTTCATGAAACTTTGCATCATCCATCCAACTTAAGTGTGCATTTATTAAAATTTCATTTGCTTCTTCTGCAAAACGATATACCATACTGTCAATCAGAGTTCCTTGATGAATAAGTTCATTTTTCAAAGACTCAACAAAAAACGTTCCATCAGTAATAATCGGGATTATATTTTTAGGGTGCTTCTCCAACCACTTTTCATCAATTGTCACTAAATAAAATTGATTTGCAAACTGTCCCAAATCATCGGAGAGAATTTCAATAATTTTATTCAAATCTTCGTCACCGAAAGAGAAACCTACAAATACTACTGTTTTTGTTGATAAGATAGTTTTTAACCTATCCCCAATAGGTTTTGTTGACAATTTTTTATAGCAATTTTCATAGTCCTCCTCAGTTGCAATAATTGAACCTATATTTTTTATAGAACCATGAATTTTAAAAACCCTTTTATCAAATGCATCCCACAAAGCAACATCTTCATTATAAATAATTGGAAACATATCACAATTGTCCTCAAACAAAGTATCCCAATTAGTTGTTATTACAGTTCCAATCTGTGGAATTTTAGCAACTTCTTTGTGAAATTCTGAAGCAATACCATATAGTTCCGGAAAATTATCGATCATTTGAAATCTTCTATTTATCCTTTTAAATAGTTCTTTTCTACCATTTACGACATTTTCACAAAACAAACTCATCAACTTAGAAAAGGATAGATTATCATCTACTTCAATATGATTTTTATATTCCAACTCATCTTTTATATCCGTATAAAATGAAGTAGGCATAACTTTTTTTGACTCCGTACTTATACCTGCACCACAGAATAATACTAAATCTCCCTTAATTGCTGCCTGAATGACATCATCAGGTAACGTAAAACCATTATCATTGTTACATTCTCTACACCCTTCTACAGATTTTCCTTTAATTTTTACCATCATTTCTACTCCACAATTTTGTCAAAATAACATCATCACTATTCGGTCTAATTATTTTTTCTTTCTCAACCTTTACAAATACTGGAACTTGAATAGCATTACCAGTGATTATAACCTCTCCTTTACCTAAACTAGGAATTTTATTAAAAGAAGTTTTATCCAGCGTAGGCATAGTATTAACCAACATTCGTAAATCATTATCATTAACCAATCTATGAATGAAATAATTATGAACTTGTGAAAGAATAGTCGGTGAAATATCTGCTGGTCGTTGACTAGATAAAGTTAAGTAGAAACCAAATTTCCGTCCTTCCTTAATAATTTCCTCAAAAATATTCAATCTGTAGTCCTGCCAAGTATCTCCTACTGAATGATTCTGAGCATTTAAAATATTATGTGCTTCATCAATAATCAAATGACTAGTACATGTAACAACTTTTCCTGCTATTTTCGTTTTTTGTTGATCATATATCATCTTAGAGATAAGCATAGGAATTAATCTAGTGATTTCCTGATTAGCATGTACGAGGTTAATAATATTTAGACTAGAAAAATCAGTAGTTATATTTTTCTTAACTTCAACAACCTTTTTCAAGCTATTCAGAGCTGTTTCAATCCTATGAAATAAAGGATTAATATGCTCAATATTAGTCGATTTCCATGCTGATTGGTGAACTTTTTGAAAATCAAGGTGAAATTTCAATTTATCAAATTCTGATAACAAATCAAATTCAACTTTTAATGCATTTTCGATTTCATCAATTTTAAGATATTTTATTTTAGAGTCAGCAATAGGTGTATTCGGATTAATTATATACTTATTACTTCCGTTAACTACCGTATAATAAGATTCTCTATTATAATTGTAATATAAATTAGTATTTAAGACCGACAATAACGTACCATCAATGTATTTCTCTGCAACAGATATCCAATTATCTTTAGAATCTAAACTTGCAGAATTTCCAGTAGTTAAAATCCTTTTCAAGGTTCCAATAACAAAACGGCTAATACTAGCTCCATCAAACTGTTTCTCTTTCCAAATTTTTAGAGATTTTCTTAAAAAAGGAACTTGGGTAGCCGATGTCGCTCCAAATAAGATTGACAAAATATCTGGATCGAATAAATAATCTGAAGTTATAGGAAGTTTTATTGCCGTTTCACTTCTAGTATTAAGTTCAAATACCTTTTTTTGTTCGGTTAAACCAAAACTGTCATCTTTTGTATATTCACCATTAAAATCAATAACATAGAATTTTGAATGTTCTAAAATTTTTTCTAGATACTCTGACCGAAAAAGTTCTAGGAATAACTTATGCAAAGTATTAGATTTACCACTACCAGTATTCCCAAAAACACCTATATGAGAAGCAAAAATTTTATTAATCGATAAAGGAACAACTTGACCTTCTAAGATTGATTTTCCAATAGATATAGTTGGCTCAGCTTTATCAATCCCATATATTAATTCTAAGTCTTTTTTTGAAGTAATACATACTTCATTTCCAATCATAGGTACATATTGACTTGTTACTTGGAATTTACCATTTTCAATAACACCTTTAGTTTTTAAATGAACGATTCGATTTATAGAATTTTTTGAAAAGCGATTATCAAATTCTGTACTTCTAATTGTATTTTGTTGATCAGCAACTTTTTCAGTAACAACAGAAGCAATAATTTTTACATTATTCTGTAAAATTGTCAGATATGCTCCGATTTTTGCTCCTTGTAACACATCACCATGCCATAGATACTCTGCATCATTAGATAAATGATACATTCCAACTTGAGAAATATCGCCATCCACACCGACTATTACACCTAATTTTTTCACAACTCGATTCATTATACTTCTTAATCCTCAACGATAAATAACTTTGTTAAACTACTTATATCAAAATTCCCACTTGGACTCAAGGTGTTCTGATTTTCGACTTCCAAATCAGATGGTATCACTATCTGAAGATTCCTAGGAATATTATCAAGAGATAAGTTTTTTTTAATAACATCAAAATCGCTATCAGCATAACAAAAAATATAAATCATTAATTCTGGATTCTTTAAGGCTCTCCTTATCATCTTCGCAATATGATCATCTTGAAACGAGAATCCTATAACAATTAATACCGATTGAGGTTTATCTAGCTCTAGTTGGAATACTCTCAACATATCATGAAAATGATTGTTAAGATATGTTTCCTGTCCTTCAAGTCCAGTGGGTCTAACAACAACTGGGTAATTGACCGTACACGGTCTTATTAAAATCTGATTATTTTCACCTTTTTCCCAATTCATAGACCCATGAGGTTTAATTAAAGAAATTGAAGGAAGTTCATTTAAATAATTTTCATTTAACCCTCTATATGCTACACTTTTGTTATAATTAGAACTATCTAACACTTTATAGAAATAACCATTAGACCCATCATTGAATATGAAGTTATTGTTTTTCATTAATAAATCCAAGGATCTCTCAATAAATAAATCATAATTTGTGGTAAAAATATTAACACTCTTTGAAACCGTTCTAGAATTTGAAATGTAAAGCAATGTAATTACTTTTTCTAAGAACCTTACATATCGTTCTAATACAAATTCAATACCAATCTCTAAAGCAGCAAAATTCTTTAGTTTAGTAAAATATTGCGCAGAATACAAAGTCTGTTTATCCATGTTTCCAACAAAGTACTTGATTCTATCATTATGATTAAAAGGTAAAAAAGAACTAACTTCCAATATATGTTTTTCTAAATTTTTATTCGCTATATCTTTAGAGATACTTATGCCATTTTTATCCTTAGCAAAGTGACTCATTAAAGGTATTGCTGGATAAGATACACCCGAGCCAATTAAAATATTCAGTTTCTTAGTAAGTATATTCTTTTTGAATTGTTCCACATTAAAAATTATATTTTCCATAATACTTCCTTTTATTAACCAACGCAAGAAATACAACTATCTATTTTCAACACAAAATGTAGACTAACATTATTTTTACACTTAGATTATATCATAAAACAGCAAAAAAACGCCTTTAGATAATAATATATCTAAAGACGTTTGTTTTTATCCAGCTACTTGTGTAGTTTCTTCTGTTTTCACTTTCTTATCCTTCTTATTGGAACCAGTCAATCGTCGTTTACTGTCTCGGATTGTGTTCAAGTCTTTAAGGAGTTTGGTTAGGTGTTCCTTTTCAGGATAAGCTTCTGCGCTGGCTGCAGTATAGCGCATAAAGAGGTCGTAGATGCTGGTTAGTTCGGTACAAACTTGTCTGGTCTTGCCAACTTCCTTGGAAGACTTATGCGCACGCGCCTGACTTTCCACCTTATCATAGTCTTCCTGCGCACTGATCACCGCCTGTAGCATAGGGGTTAGTCCTAGGCTAGTAACTGCTGTCTGGTAGGGTTCTTCGCTCAGCGTTTTGAGCAGACTCTTGATTTCTGCCGTTTCCACATCATTGCTGTGCTTGGTGATATCCTTGTACTTGGCAAAGACTGGTTTCAAAGTCTCATGGGCTTCTTTGAGTTTGGTCTCCTTAATCTTAGCAAAGCCCCTATGAAGGGTAAAGAGACCGACTAGGGCACTGTCACGATTGCGGTCGACTTCGGTCAGGTTCGTCGCTTCTTTCTTTTCTACGATAGCGAGTTGGGCTTGGAAGTCTGCTAGCTTGCTCTTGAAGGAATCGAGATGCTTGCCATACATAGGCTCGTCCTTATGTGCCTTGGCAAAAACTTCTAGTAGCTGACCCGTATCTACCATGAGACTTTCAAACTCGCGGTTGGTAAAGTTGGTGTAGCTTAGCGGACGGATAGTGAATGTTTTAGTCATGATGATAACCTTTCTATTTAACGAATCATTTAGTTTTTTCTTTATCAAATAAAGACTGGATTAGTTCTGGAAGATAGACCTGTTTTTGAACTGTTTTTACAATGCTTCCTTGTCTAGGAGGTTGAATCAAAGGCCTATCCTTTCTTACATAGACTTGAAGCAATACACAGACCAAAAATAGGAGGCCCCATAGAGGAAGGTCCGATAGGATACCCTCATCATTTTCTTTATCTTTCTTCATCAGATTTCTCCTTTAAGTTGATAAGACAATTCTAACAAATAGCAAAGAACTTAGGACACTCATCCGCTCAACTGTCTACTTTATCATCTCAACAGCACTTTTTCAGTCTATTTCTTACTTTTACAAAATAAATTGTTCATTTCAAAATAATACTCAATGAAAATCAAAGAGCAAACTAGGAAGCTAGCCGCAGGTTGTACTTGAGTACAGCAAGGCGACGCTGACGTGGTTTGAATTGGATTTTCGAAGAGTATTAAAAATCCCTATCTGACTGGAAACATATCCGTCTGTCAGATAGAGACTCTTACTATTTTCAGATTTTAACTTTTCTAGCCTTAGAATACATCTAAACTTTAGGAAAGATGACTGTTCGAAAGCTCGAAGACCCCAAAACTTTCTCAGATAGACTATTCGAAGCTTAGAATACTCATAAATTTATGTATTTCTTATTATTCTCAGCTTAGAATACATCTAAACTTTAGGAAGTCTATGTCTTCGAAACTTCGAATAGCTACCTACCCTACTCCAATCGGCTTTTAACCTTCTTCTTAGTCAAGGTACGGTCATTTTTATTGGAGAGAGCTTTGATACGAGCTTCGAGAAGGATTTTCCGCCCGGCCTCTGTTCGTGTATAGACGAGGTGATAACGTCCGATAGTTGGCCTCAGAAAGTCGAGGAATTTCTGTGCTTCTTCCTTGCGCTTGTCAAAAAGACTTGGCACGACATAGTAAGGTGACTGACCTTGTCGGACTTTCTCTGCCTTCAAGAGATAGCGCTGGTTATCCACTGGAGCAAAGAACTCTCCCACAGTCTGCGAAAACAGCTCCTTGTCCCTCATGCTTCCTCCCTTGAGATAGGCGAAAACCATATAATTTTCCTTGTCCTCCTCTACATGAACACGGGATTGATCGTCCGTTAGATGCCCCGAATCTAGCAGAGCCTTTCGAATCTGCTCACCCAGAGATTGCAAACGTTTATAGGGACTTTTATAACGGAGGTAGCGCCAAGATGCAAAGACCAAAAAGAGGAGACAGGCTGCTGTAAGCCACCAAACACCAATCAGTCTCAGTCTAAATAGCAAGACCAACAAATCTACTGCCAACAAGAGCAATGACATGCGAACCCATTTTAATGCATCAAGCAAGAGCATGACTGGGACCTTCTGTTTTTGAGTCGCGACTTCTGTAACTATCTCGAGCTGATCCGCTACGACAAGAGCATCTTGCCATTTTTTTCTCAAGCCTGCTCGATCCTTGGAGAGACTCTTAACTCGCTCATTGTACTCACTGATTTGCTTTTTCTTAAAAGGGGGCTTTGGAAAATCCAAACGATCCAAACCGGTCTCAATACTCTCCTGATTATAAGCCAATCCAAGAAAATGCTCCATCCGTCGCGACAAGGTCTGCAGATCCTGATTGCTCTCTGGTCTAGGCTCCTCACCAGGAAGAGTGATAAGTGCTTGCGCTTGAACGGCTACCAGATGCCAGATGTTGCTGGTCTTTTCTGGATGCCCCGGCCAGATACGAATGGCACGCCCGCGCATCTGGTTACTCAGCATAAAGCTCCCCACAAAGCTTCCGAGGATTAGGGAATTAACACAAGGAGCATCCCAACCCTCTCCGAGGAGAGATTTGGTTCCGACTAGGACTTGAATCCGCCCTCGTTGAAAAAGCTCCGTCACTGTCGCTACGATTCCCTTAGCTGAGCTTGGAAAACCAACCTGCACATAATCTTTTTGATCTAAGTGACCAATAGATGAGAAACTAAGAGGAACCTGAGGCAAGAGTTCCTTCAACTCTGCTGCCACATCGGTAGGCAAAATAACGATACTACCTGACAAGACAGCCAAAGACACAGGTATCTCTTGCTCCTGAGCTTTTCGACGAATGCTTTCAAAATAAGGGAGAACCCCCAACTGAGAAATGGTTGCCTGATTATCTCCCAGATAGGTAGCAAAATCCTTGCGAATATAGTCAGCTAGTACTAACTGTCTCAGTTCCTGACCTAGACTCTCATACTCCGTCAAAAAGATATCGACAATGGCAGACAACTTCCCCAGAGATTGGGTTAAAAGCTGGTCAGAAGCCTTAGACTTAACCAGATAAACCTGACGTTTTTCCACCAACCCACGCGCCTTCAAGTCAGCCTCTAACTTTTTCCTATATCCATCTGGATCCTCATACCAATCTGGTGTCTGATAGAGTATGCTCTGCAACAGCGTCTCCAGCCAGTAAGAGGTCAATGCTGGAAGCTTCTGGGTTCCCAGTAAATTTTGTAAAGAGGGAGGAATCGTTAACCCCTGAGAATGCATATAAATCAACATAGCAGACAAGTACTTGGGATCTTCTAAGAGCAAATCAGATGAAATATCCCCTTTGAGGACCTTTGAATCTGCTACAAATGTTTGAAAATCAGGATCAACTATAAGGTGGTGAATATAGTCCCACTTAGTCTCCTCAAACCGTTTGAGACGTTCCGCCTCTTCAGCTGTTGGTGAACACATATAGACAAAATCCTGATGAGGGCAAAGAGTGTCTTCCTTGACTAGTTCAGGTACCGTGATTTCTTGATCGATCTCCCCGCACATACGGATATAGCGTTCCCAGAGTTCTGGCTCGCTGTCATATGGTGGTGTGGCTGTCAGGGAGATGACTTGCAGCTGTTCATACTGCTTGCGAAAGGATTCCAGACTTTTCCACCATTCATTTCTCAGGTGGTGGCATTCATCCAAGCAAAGAGTCGCAACTTTCTGAGCTCTTAGGCTTGCAAGCAAATCAAACCCCACAAAATCCTCTGCTTCACCATCTTCTTGTGATTGCAGTTGGTTCATGGCACTATGAAAGGCCTGATAGGTCACAATCGTTAGGGTCCTCATCTCCTTTAAGTTTTGGGAAACGAGGTCTGAAAGCCTCTGACCATCCTCTAGAAAAGCAGTTTGGATCCTATCTACCCATTGTTCGCGAATGGTGACAGTCGGAACCAAGATGAGGGCTGGATTGCCAAAACGAGCGATTAGCTCGATACCAATGGTTGTCTTCCCAGACCCTGGAGCGGCCACTAGATGAACATGGCCGTCTGCTTGATAGTCCTGAAAACGATCCAAGACTTGTTTTTGGTATTGGCGCCAGTTTCCTTTAAAGTTTAAACCTAACATGATACCCCCTCATTCTATACCGTTTTTTTCTTATTCTCATTTTACCACACTTATTTCACCAGTCCGATAATCCAGATAGTTTTTCTTCCCAAAATATGATATAGTAGTATTATACTATCTATGAGGAGTTTACATGTCACAGGATAAGCAAATGAAAGCTGTTTCTCCCCTTCTGCAGCAAGTCATCAATATCTCATCTATCGTCGGGGGAGTCGGCACCTTGATTTTCTGTATTTGGGCCTATCAGGCGGGTATTTTACAGTCCAAGGAAACCCTATCAGCCTTTATCCAGCAAGCTGGGGTTTGGGGGCCACCACTCTTTATCTTTTTACAGATCCTACAAACCGTTGTTCCGATCATTCCGGGAGCTTTGACCTCAGTGGCTGGGGTCTTTATTTACGGCCACATCATCGGAACCATCTATAACTATATTGGCATCGTGATTGGCTGTGCCATTATCTTTTACCTCGTGCGCCTCTATGGAGCTGCCTTTGTCCAGTCGGTCGTCAGCAAGCGCACCTATGACAAGTATATCGGTTGGCTAGATAAGGGCAATCGTTTCGAGCGTTTCTTTATCTTTATGATGATTTGGCCTGTCAGTCCAGCTGATTTTCTCTGCATGCTGGCAGCCCTGACCAAGATGACCTTCAAGCGCTATATGATCATTATCATTTTGACCAAGCCCTTTACCCTAGTGGTTTATACTTATGGTTTGACTTATATCATTGATTTCTTCTGGCAGATGTTTTGAGAATAGAAAAATCCGTTTGGTTTCCCAAGCGGATTTTTAGAGCATGGATAGACTATAGCCTGATACTAAATATACTTTGGTATGGAAATCATGCCTATTTTTCGATAGTGAAGCGAGGACTTACCTAGCCTTTCCGCCGTGATAAAAACACCTGAAATCTAATGGTTTCAGGTGTTCGGAAACTTTGAGACATTAGGCTCAAAGTTTCGATATGGAATTTCGAAAAAAGGTCGCTACCGTCCGTCATCACTTAAGGAAAGGCTCAAAAAAATTGCCTTCAAAGAAAACATCCGTTTGGTTGCCCAAGCGGATTTTCTGTTTGTTTTATTTTGCGACACTCTTAGCAAGGACAAAGTTCCCAAGTGTGGCAGAACCATTTCCAGCAACTGCTGGCGTCACAATATAGTCACGTACGTCTGGTACTGGTAAATAGCCGTTGAGAAGAGCAGTGAATTTCTCACGCACACGGTCCAGCATGTGTTGTTGGGCCATAACCCCACCACCAAAGACAATCACGTCGGGACGGAAAGTCACAGTAGCATTGACCGCGGCTTGAGCGATATAGTAGGCTTGAACATCCCAAACAGAGCTATTAAGTTCGATGTTTTCACCACGAATACCTGTGCGAGCTTCCAAACTTGGTCCAGCCGCAAAGCCTTCCAAACAGCCCTTGTGGAAAGGACAAACACCGTTGAATTCTTTCTCCACATCCATTGGGTGTTTGGCTACATAGTAGTGCCCCA
>NZ_KQ970760.1:219977-225318 GCF_001579175.1 Streptococcus oralis | reverse complement strand
AGTAGTGCCCCATCTCAGGGTGACCTGCACCACCGATAAACTCGCCACGTTGGATGACACCTGCACCGATCCCTGTACCAATCGTGTAGTAAACCAAGTTCTCGATACGACCCCCAGCATTGTTACGGGCAACCACTTCACCATAAGCAGAGCTGTTTACGTCTGTGGTGAAATACATGGGTACAGTAAGGGCGCGGCGAAGAGCACCAAGCAAGTCTACATTTGCCCAGTTTGGTTTTGGAGTCGTTGTGATAAAGCCATAGGTTTTTGAGTTTTTGTCGATATCGATGGGACCAAAGGAACCGACAGCAAGACCTGCAAGATTATCGAATTTTAAAAAGAACTCGATGGTTTTATCGATTGTCTCGATAGGAGTTGTTGTTGGAAATTGTGTTTTTTCCACAACATTAAAGTTTTCATCACCGACAGCACAGACAAACTTTGTACCGCCCGCTTCTAAGCTTCCGTATAATTTTGTCATGATAAACCTCTTGTTTTTATTTTCTTTATTATAGCACATTTTGAAGAGCTACATTTCTCTATATTTTAGATTTTCCTCTGTAAATCTTAACATCTAACAAAAACGAACAAACATGTCATTTGTTCGTTTTGTTTTTAGATTGGATTCTTGAAGAGGATTAGGCTTTCACTTCGATGATCGCGTCACCCTTGACAACTGAACCACTTGCGACTGGTGTCACAGAAGCATAATCTGCAGTGTTGGTTACGATAACCATTGTTGTGTCGTCAAGACCTGCAGCAGCGATTTTGTTTGAGTCAAAGGTTCCAAGAACATCACCAGCTTTGACCTTATCGCCTTGAGCAACCTTTTGTTCAAAGCCTTCACCGTTCATAGTCACCGTATCGATCCCAACGTGGATCAAGATTTCAGCTCCATTAGCTGTCTTCAAACCGTAGGCATGTCCTGTAGCAAAGGCGATCGATACTTCTGCATCAGCTGGTGCGTATACCACGCCTTGGCTTGGTTTTACAGCGATTCCTTGTCCCATTGCACCACTTGAAAAGACTGGGTCGTTAACATTCTCAAGAGCAACTACGTCCCCAACGATTGGAGTTTGGATTGTTTCGTTTTTGCTAGTTACAGTTTCTTCGGCATTTGCCTCTTCAACTTTAACTTCAGTGACTTCTGTAGTTGCTACTGCTGCAGCTTCATCAGCAAAGACACCTGCTGCTTTTGTTTTACCATAGAAATAAGTCAAGGTAAAGGCTGCAGCAAAGGAAATAAGTTCTGCAATCACATACATTGGAATTGATCCTGCTTTAATAGAAAGGAATCCGATAAAGCCAGCTGCTCCCAAAGAAACTGCAATGACATGAGTTAATCCTGCCACAAAGGCACCAACTGCTGAACCAGCAAGAGCACAGAAGAATGGGAATTTGTATTTCAAGTTTACCCCAAAGAGAGCAGGCTCAGTGATACCAAGGAAGGCTGAAACAGCTGCTGAACTTGACAAACCTTTAGTCTTAGCATTTTTAGTCAAGAAGTAAATAGCAAGAGTGGCTGCACCTTGCGCAACGTTTGCCATTGAAGCAACAACAAAGATGTAGTCACCAAATCCAGTACCGTTATTATTGTATGCCGATAATAACTGAGTTTCAATAGCAGGGAATGATTGGTGAAGACCAGTCATAACAATCAATGAGTAAGTGCCACCAAAGAGTCCCATACCAAATGCACCTGTAGTATTGTATAGCCATACAATAGCATTAGTAATCGCATCAGAAACCACTAACATCACAGGACCAATAACTGTAAAAGTTAGGAATCCTGTAATCATAACTGATAAAAGCGGAGTAAAGGTGAAGTCAACCGCAGAAGGCAATTTCTTGTGGAAGAATTTTTCTAAAGTTGCCAACAACCAGACAGCTACAAGGACTGGGATTACTTGATAAGCATAGTTTGTTTGTGTAACATGAAAACCTAAAATATCCCAAAAAGCTTCTTTACCACCCAAATCTGGTGTGGTCATAATCATACCGATAGCCGCACCAAGGAATTGGTTTGCTCCAAAACGTTTAGCTGCTGAAATACCTACCAAAACAGGCAAGAACATAAATGGAGCTGCAGACATCAATTGAACCATAGCTGAGAAGCCTTTGATAGCAGGGTACATATCTTCAATTGATTGAGGTCCAAACAAATCTGGCGATGTCAAGAAGTTACGCAATGCCATCAAAAGACCACCTGCAACCAGGGCAGGAATGATTGGAACAAAGATATCTGACAAGAGCTTAATCAAATCCATCAAAGGATTGAACTTTTTATCTTTATTAGCAATTTCTTTCAAATCATCTGTTGAAGCTTCCTTCAAACCAGTTTTCTTGATGATTTCTGCGTAGACAAAGTTAACGTCTCCGGGACCAATAATAATTTGATATTGTCCGTTTGTGCTAAATGTACCTTTCACATCAGCATTATTATCTAAAGCTGCTTGATTCACTTTTGATTCGTCTTTTAATACAAGACGAAGACGAGTGGCACAATGCGCTGCAGCTACTAGATTATCTTTTCCAACAGCCTCAATAACCTCGGAAGCTACTTTATTATAATCCATAGCAATAATCTCCTTATAAAATTTTGTTCTTGTTTGAAAGCGATTTTATTCGCCCTACGACTATTATTTTATCATGTTTCCAAAATATGTCAAGCGTTTTGCAGAAATTTTTATTTTCCTTCTGTTATTTATATCCATTTCTGATAGTTTTTGACTGATTTCTTCTATTTACTCATAAAAATGTCTTGTTATTAGAGGGTTCAAAGCTTTTGTATTTCATTTTTTAGGTGAAAAATAATCGAGTATCCTCCTTTTCTTTTGTGATAATCGTTTGACATTTTTTGCTATTTTTTAACATTAAAGACTTGCTTTTTTGGTCGAAAACGTTTACTATTAAGATAGTAGAACTTTCGGAGGAATGATATAATGGAATGGACAACAGAGCGTCGCTACAGACGCTACGAGGATTGGACAGATGATGAAGTCAAGGAAATCAAGGAAAAGATGGCACAATCTCCTTGGCACACTCATTACCATGTTGAGCCAAAAACAGGACTTCTCAATGATCCAAATGGCTTTTCTTATTTTGATGGCAAATGGATTCTCTTTTACCAGAACTTTCCTTTTGGAGCAGCTCATGGCTTGAAGTCTTGGGTGCAGCTTGAAAGTGATGATTTGGTGCACTTTTCAGAAACTAATGTCAAAGTCTTGCCTGATACAAAACTCGATAGTCACGGTGCCTACTCTGGCTCTGCCATGCAGTTTGGCGATAACTTGTTCCTATTCTATACTGGGAATGTCCGTGATGAAAACTGGATCCGTCACCCCTACCAGATTGGCGCTCTTTTGGACAAAGGTGGCAATATTTCGAAGATTGACAAGGTCTTGATTGACCAACCAGCAGACTCTACTGACCACTTCCGCGACCCGCAAATTTTTAACTTCAAAGGTCAAGACTATGCTATCGTTGGTGGACAGGACTTGGAGAAAAAAGGCTTCGTCCGTCTCTACAAGGCTGTAGACAATGATTACACAAACTGGCAAGCAGTTGGTAACCTTGACTTTGCTAACGATCGCACTGCCTACATGATGGAATGCCCAAATCTGGTCTTTGTAGGGGAGCAACCTGTCCTTCTCTACTGCCCACAAGGATTGGATAAAAAAGTTCTAGACTACGATAATATCTTTCCAAATATGTACAAAATCGGGGTTTCCTTTGATCCTGAAAATGCCAAAATGGTAGATGTGTCACCCCTTCACAACCTAGACTATGGTTTCGAAGCCTATGCGACTCAAGCCTTTAACGCTCCAGACGGACGTGCATTGTCTGTCAGCTGGCTTGGGCTACCAGATATAGCCTACCCATCTGATCGTTTTGACCACCAAGGAACCTTTTCATTGGTCAAGGAACTCACTATTAAAGATGGCAAACTCTATCAATACCCTGTCGCAGCTATCAAAGAACTTCGTGCCTCTGAGGAACCCTTTTCAAATCGTGCTCAAACTAATAACACCTATGAACTGGAGCTCAACTTGGAAGCCAATAGCCAGAGCGAGATTGTCTTCCTTGCTGACAAAGAAGGCAAGGGACTTTCAATCAACTTTGACCTTGTAAATGGTCAAGTTACAGTAGACCGTAGCCAGGCTGGAGAACAGTATGCCCAAGAATTTGGAACCACTCGTTCTTGCCCAATCGACAATCAAACTACTACTGCTAACATCTTCATCGACAATTCTGTCTTTGAAATTTTTATCAATAAAGGAGAAAAAGTATTTTCTGGTCGCGTCTTTCCGCATGCCGATCAAAACGGTATCCTGATTAAGTCTGGAAAGCCAACCGGAACTTATTATGAATTAGATTATGGTCGCAAAACTAACTGATGTCGCCAAACTTGCAGGCGTCAGCCCCACTACCGTCTCACGGGTTATCAATAAAAAAGGCTATCTGTCTGAAAAAACCATTCTCAAGGTCAATGAAGCCATGAGAGAATTGGGCTATAAGCCCAACAATTTAGCTCGTAGCCTCCAAGGAAAATCAGCTAAGTTAATCGGCTTGATTTTTCCTAACATTTCCAACATTTTCTACGCAGAATTGATTGGTAAGTTGGAACACCAACTCTTTAAGAATGGATACAAGACCATCATCTGTAACAGCGAACATGACTCTGAAAAAGAACGGGAGTACATTGAAATGCTGGAGGCCAATCAGGTCGACGGTATCATTTCTGGAAGTCACAACTTGGGAATCGAAGACTACAATCGTGTGACTGCCCCAATCATTTCCTTTGACCGAAACTTGTCTCCAGACATTCCTGTTGTCTCCTCTGACAACTACGGTGGCGGGGTTCTCGCTGCCCAAACCTTGGTCAAGACAGGTGCCCAGTCTATCATCATGATTACAGGAAATGACAATTCCAACTCGCCTACTGGACTGCGTCATGCTGGCTTTGCTTCTGTTCTCCCAAAAGCTCCTATTATCAATGTTTCGAGTGACTTTTCTCCCGTCAGAAAAGAAATGGAAATCAAGAATATCTTGACTCATCAGAAACCAGATGCTATCTTTGCTTCAGATGATTTGACAGCCATTTTGGTTATCAAAATTGCTCAAGAACTGGGAATCTCTGTTCCTGAAGAGCTCAAAGTCATCGGCTATGACGGGACTTACTTTATTGAGAACTACTATCCTCACCTGACAACGATTAAGCAACCTATGAAAGAGATTGCCCACCTCACTGTCGATCTCCTCTTGCAGAAGATCGAAGGCAAGGAGGTCGCGACAACTGGTTACTTCTTACCAGTCACCTTATTACCAGGAAAAAGTATTT
>NZ_KQ970760.1:211408-219957 GCF_001579175.1 Streptococcus oralis | reverse complement strand
AGTATAAAAAACTCAGACGAATGCGTCTGAGTTTTTTTATGATCGTAAATTTTCCAGATAGCGCTGAGCTGTCTCTAAGTTAAAGGTTTTCTCTGCGATGAGACGCTCAACCAGGGGAGCAACCTCTGTCTCACTAGCACCAGCTAGGAGAGCTAGGGATTTGGCCTGCAACTTCATGTGACCTTGCTGGATGCCCGTACTGACCAAGGCTTTGAGAGCCGCAAAGTTTTGTGCCAGTCCGATAGAAACGATAATTTGAGCTAATTCTTTGGCAGAAGGATTTCCCAGTAGTTCATGACTAAGAGCTACACGTGGGTTGAGACCGATAGATCCACCCTTGGTCGCTACAGGCATGGGTAGGGTCATCTCACCGACCAATTCTTCTCTTTCCATGTCCAGCTTCCATTGACTGAGACCTTGATAGCGTCCATCTCGACTGGCAAAGACATGAGCCCCAGCTTCGATAGCACGCCAGTCATTACCCGTGGCGATTAAAATGGCATCGATACCATTAAAAATCCCTTTATTATGAGTAGCTGCTCGGTAAGGATCTGCCTGCGCAAACTGGCTAGCCAAAGCTATTTTCTCTGCTATTTCTCTGGCTTCATCCTTTTGTCGGCTCAAGTAGCGAAAGGCAATACGACAGCTTGCAGTCACCAGAGAATCGGTCGCGTAGTTGGACAAGATCCCCATGAGACTCTGTCCTTGACTGAGTTCTTCTAAGACTGGCTTCAAGGCTTCCAGCATGGTGTTGAGCATATTGGCTCCCATGGCTTCCTGAGTATCGACATGAAGATAAGCAACGAGAAAGTCTGTTTCACCTTTGATCTGCTCTACATGCAAATCACGCGCCCCACCACCACGTTTGACGATAGAAGGATAGGCTTGATTGGCAAGTTCCAAGAGCTCCGCCTTCTTGCTGGCAATCTTCTCTTGCGCTTGTTCAGGTTCAGCAACTTGATAAAGGGCTACCTGACCAATCATCTGGCGCTGATGAACCTGAGCAGTAAAACCGCCTGCTCGCTTGATGATTTTGCTGGCATAGCTAGCCGCAGCAACCACTGAGGGTTCTTCTGTCACATAGGGTACTGTGTAGTCCTGACCATTCACCACAAGCTCTGGAATGATGGAATAAGGCAGAGAAAAAGTTCCTACCACATTCTCACTCAGCTGGTCTGCAACTGCCAAGCTGACTTGTTCATCCTGCTCGAGACTCGTTTGCTTTTCAGGACTAAGGAGCGCCTGAGCTTGTAACAACTCAAGGCGCTCATGGTATGATTTTTTAGAAAATCCATTCCAACTTATCTTCATTATTTTTCAACCTTGCTATAACGGCGTTGGTGGTCGACAATTTCAACCAAGGCGTAGTCTTGATGTTCATATCCTGCAAATTGAGCTGAGCCAGACTCATCCAACTGCAAATCTTCGAAGAAGACTTTTTCATAGTCTGCAACAGACAATGCTGTACGTTTCTTGAGTTTGCTCAAGCGATCCTTATCAAGGTAAGCCTCATAGCCTTCGACCAATTCACCACTAAAGAATTCTGAAACCGCTCCACTTCCGTAACTGTAGAGGGCAATTTTATCTCCAGCCTTCAAAGTCTCTGCATTTTCCAAAAGGGAGAGAAGACCGAGAAAGAGGGAACCTGTATAGATATTCCCAATCATCTGACTGTAGAGAATGGACTTGTCAAAGTTTTCTTGCAAACTATCCTGTTTTTCTTTAGACAAAGTTTTGTCCATCATCTTGCGCAAGCCTTTTAGGGCCAACTTAGGATAAGGCAAGTGGAAGCAGATAGCCGCAAAGTCATCCATCGTCCAATCGTAGCGCTTCTTGTATTCATCCCAAGTCGTTGTCAGGCAATCAAGATACTGTTGGGTCGAGTACATGCCGTTTACATAAGGAGTGCTCGAATAGTTCGGACGCCAGAAATCCATGATGTCACGCGTTTGAGCAACGTTATCATTGTTAAAGGCCATGATGCGCGGATTTTGGGTAATCAACATCGCCACACTTCCAGCACCCTGAGTTGGCTCACCAGGAGTTCCCACACCATACTTGGCAATATCACTGGCAATGACCAAAACCTTAGACTCTGGAGAATTTTCCACATGCAATTTAGCATAATGAAGGGCAGCTGTCGCTCCATAGCAGGCTTCTTTGATTTCAAAGCTACGGGCGAAAGGCTGAATGCCTAACAAGCCATGAACAAAGACTGCCGCTGCCTTACTTTGGTCAATCCCTGACTCGGTCGCCACGATGACCATATCGATTTCTTCTTTTTCTTTGTCTGTTAAAATAGAGTTGCTTGCACTAGCTGCCAAGGTAACAATGTCCTCAGTCAGTGGCGCAATACTAATTTCATTTAACAAGAGTCCCTTGCTAAATTTTTCGGGGTCAACTCCCCTCGCTTCTGCTAAGTCTTGTAATTTCAAGACATATTGACTGGTCGCA
Source organism: Streptococcus oralis (assembly GCF_001579175.1). Lineage (GTDB taxonomy): Bacteria > Bacillota > Bacilli > Lactobacillales > Streptococcaceae > Streptococcus > Streptococcus oralis_O. The sequence goes on along the minus strand of NZ_KQ970760.1, from coordinate 217,503 downwards.
AAACCAATCTTATCAATACCGATTGTCATATTTACCTCTGTTTTTTCATTCATTGTAAAAAATCGTTTCATTCTATTTTATCACAAATAGGGACAAAAGAGAGAAAAAAGACTTGATTCAACAAATCAAGTCTTTGCTTTTACTGCATTAGGAAGAGATTCCTCGTTGTTTTCGGATGTAGTAATAAAGCTTTAGAATTACCGTTCCACTTGCCATCCCGATAGAGATGACCAGAGCCAACATAACCACCAAAGTCGCGCTGGCAAGGGCATGACTGTAATCGCCTGTCACAAAGAAAGCTGTCGTCCGATAGGATAAATAACCTGGCACCAAGGGGGCAAGAATGGCCAAGACAAATACCACCGCTGGTGTCTTATAGACAATACTTAAAATCTGACTGATACAAGATCCAACCACCGCCGCGATAAAGGTCGCAACGATGACATTGGTCGGTTCTTTTAGAACAAGATAGAGGAGCCAAACGCCCATTCCCAAAATACCACCAGGTAGGAGCATGGAGCGTTGGACATTCAGTACGATTAAAAAGGTGATAATGGCGAGTAAACTCGCCACCGCTTGGAGTAAAATACTTGTTAGAGTCATCTTATGTCATCAAAACCAGGGCGACCGAAGTGCCGGCCCCTAAAGCGAGGGTAATGAGCAGAGATTCAAACATCTTGCTCATACCAGAGTTGATATGATTGGTCATGATATCCCGTACCGCATTTGTCAGAGCAATCCCTGGAACAAAGGGCATGACCGCTCCTGCTATAATCAGGTCTGCTGTCGAAGGAAATCCAGTGTAGCGGGCCCAGAACTGGGCAATCAAGCCAAAAACAAAGGCACCCGCAAAGGCTGTTACAAAAGGAATTCGGATAAACTTCTCGACGTAGAGAGAGAAGGCAAATCCAAATAAAGTCGCAATAGCCGCACCAAAAGCGTCATAAACATTGCCCCCAAACATAATCGAGAAGAAAGGGGCACTGAGGGTCGCTGCTACAGTCACTTGGAACTTACTATAAGGAAGGGCTTGATTGCCGATTTCTTTGAGCTTTTTAAAGGCTGTCGAGAGATCAATCTGGCCGCCCACAAGTTCTCGAGATACTTGGTTGACATCACAAACTTTTTCGATGTTATAGGAGGATGATGTCACTCGCTTCATTCGAGAAATATTAGTATTTTCAATAGAAAAGAAAATAGCTGCGGGCATGGCAAGTACATTGCAATCCATAATCCCTTGTGAATGGGCAATACGAATCATGGTATCCTCTACCCGATGAATCTCCGAACCACTTTTCAAGAGAATGGTTCCAGCTAACATAATGACATCAATGACGGCATTCAACTCTCTTGATTCGTCCATTTTCTCCTCCTTTTTTCTACTCCCTATATTTTATCACAAAATCTTGTTAAAAAAAATCTTTGTCATGATTTCATGACAAAGATTCGTTTAATCTCGAGAACTTTCGCGGTTTCCTTCATTATTTGGTTGATTCGTTGGAGGATTATTTCCTTGTTGATTTCCTTGCTGGTTCCCTTGATTTGGTGTTGTTGTAGAACCCTGGTTCCCTCGTTGAGCAGAGTTAGAGGATGAAGTTGACGGTGGTGTTTTCGGTTTGTAAATCGAAATCTTGATACGCGTGCTAGCAAGGTCAACCTTTTCACCAGCTTTTGGTGTTTGATCTACAACTGTACCCTCTGCTGTTCCTTCAGGAGCAGTCGATACTTCAATAACCTCGATATTAGCCTCTTTTACTCCGACAATCTGAGTCAGATTATTCTTAGTAAATTCGAGACTTGAACCGATGTAGCTAGGCATGCTGACACTGGTCACCTTCTTGGCCACTGTTAAGGTAATCGTGGTGGCTTTTGAAAGGTCATAAGTCGAACCCGAAGCAGGGGTTTGTCTGAGGATAGTTCCTGGTTCGCTTTCGCTGGATTCTTCCTCTTCCATCTTGATTAGATTTTCAGGAACCTTCTTCTCCTTGAGTTCAGCTACAACTTCTGTATACTTGCGTCCGACGTAATTGCTCAATTGGAAGGATTGCTTGCCAGAAGAAACAACCAAATTGACCTTGGTCCCTTCTTTTCGGCCACTACCAGCTTCTGGATCCGTTCGAATAACACGTCCTTCTGCTACTGTATCGCTGGCCTCTGACTTTTCTTCACCAGCTTCAAACTTGGATTTTTTAAGAGTTTCCTTAGCCTCTGCAACGGTTTGTCCAGCTACGTTAGGAATAGCAATCGTTGCTGGTGTCCTTGACAAAATCCAGACCAAAGAGGCTGCAACCAATAGAAGACTGGCCAAAAGAATCATATAGCGAGCCTTAAACTTCCGTTTCTTGGCTGGCTTTGGTGCAGGTGCTGGCTCAGCGACTGGTTGAGTTGCTTTCTTTGGCTGAGGACGCTCTTCCTGCGCAGGCGCTTTAGGAATAGACGTCAGTGTACTTTGTGGAACTTTAGGCAAGGTCTTGGTATCTGCCTTGCTGGCATCATCAAAGACCAATTTTGGTTCATTTCGGCGATTGTAGGACAAACTACTCGATAAATCTACATACATTTCCGAAACAGACTGATAGCGATCCGTCAACTTTTTGGCAGTTGCCTTTATAACAACATTCTCAAGAGCCTGAGGGACAGATGGATTTTCAGCAATGACAGACGGAAGTGGCTTCTGGAAATGCTGGAGAGCAATCGTAACTGCACTATCCCCATCATAAGGGATATGTCCCGTCAGCATCTCATAGAAGATGATCCCCATCGCATAGATATCGCTCTGGAAAGTCGCTTTAGAACCACGCGCTTGCTCAGGTGACAAATAATGAACGGAGCCTAACATTGAGTTGGTCTGGGTCAGACTGGTCTCCGCAAAGGCTACTGCAATCCCAAAGTCAGTGACCTTGGCTGTGCCATCAGGGGTCAGTAGGATATTTTGAGGTTTCAAATCGCGGTGAACAATGCCTCTAGTATGGGCTAAGCGCATGGCCAAGAGGATTTGTCCCATGATTCGAACCGCTTCTTCATTTGAAAGAGGATGGTGTTCTTTAATATAACGCTTGAGGTCAAGCCCTGCTACGTACTCCATAGCTAGGTACTGTTGACCTTCTTCCTCACCAATATCTGTTATCCGAACGATATGAGGATGGTCCAGATCTGCCATAGCCCTCGCTTCACGCTGGAAACGTGCTACAGCAATCGGGTCTGTCTGGTAGTTGGTCCTCAGGACCTTGACCGCCACTTCTTCCCCGTCTAGGATCAAATCCTTGGCCAGGTAAACATCTGCCATGCCCCCTCGACCAATCTGTTTGATAATCCGATACCGCCCGGCAAAAATCTTGCCGATTTGGATCATTCTGCTTCCTCCTCGTTCATGTAAACAAGGGCAACCGTAATGTTGTCTAAACCTCCTGCATTGTTAGCGAAACGAATGAGGGTTGCCGCCTTGTCTGCTAAGGAAATATCGCTGGTTACGATATCATAAATCTCGCTGGCCGAAATCATATTGGTCAAACCATCACTATTGAGCAAGAGATAATCTCCTGACTCCAGTGTAATCATTCCAAAATCTGGTTGAATCTCATCTTTTTGTCCGATGGACTGAGTGATGATATTTTTTTGGGGATGCGCTTCAGCTTCTTCTGGAGTCAACTGGCCAGCCTTGAGCAATTCATTGACCAAGGAATGGTCACTGGTCAACTGGTGGTACTCTTCTCCACGAATCAAACCGATACGAGAATCTCCAATATGAGCATAGATAGCTTGGTTGTCAATAATAGCCATAGCTTCTAGCGTAGTTCCCATACCTTTGTAGTCTTCGTCCTGACCTAGTTGATGAATTTTTTGATTTTCAATCTCTAGGTAGTGGGCAAACCACTCACGAACTTCATTGACTGAGTCGATTTGGGTATCCACCCAAGCCACGCCTAGGTCTGTTACCGCCATTTCACTAGCGATATTTCCTGCACGGTGCCCTCCCATCCCGTCAGCCAAGAGGATCATAGTGCGTCCTGCTCGGTTGACAAAGTGATTGACATAGTCTTGGTTATTTGTTCGTTTCTGACCAACATCTGTTAATAATGCTATTTCCATTGTGTCAGTTCCTTCCTAATCTGATATCTTACGAAATTGGCTAATGAAGAATCCATCACTTCCATACAATTCTGGAGTAATCAGGATACAGCCATCTTTCAGGATATCTTTACATTCGTGTTCTAGTTTAACCTGCTCGAACTCGGGATGACTTTCTAAAAACGCCTCAACGACTTGAAAGTTCTCCTCAGAGACAATAGTACAGGTACTATACGTTATTATACCACCTTTTCGTAGTGTTTGACAAACACTACCTAATATTTCCAGCTGAATTTCCTGCAAGGACGTGAAATCTGCCGTTTCTTTATTGTATTTGATATCTGGTTTGCGACGTAAGAGCCCAATACCAGAACAGGGAGCATCTACTAAAATCTTATCAAAAGAGTCTTTTTCAAAAAACTCATGCACTTTTCTGGCGTCCAATTTTTGCGTTTGCACTCGATCTGCCACACCCAGACGTTGGGCGTTTTCTTGGATTAAGTCCAACTTATGGTCATACAAGTCCAAAGCTGTCACCTTACCAGATGTGAGGTAAGAGGCCATATGGACTGTTTTCCCACCCGGAGCCGCACAGGCATCCAGGACCTGTTCATCACCCTGTATATCAAGAGTCGGAGCAACCAGTTGACTGGACTCATCTTGGATGGTAATAGCACCCTCCGAAAACAAATCATGTCCTGCAAAGTGTCCCTGCTCCTTGACCAAACCAGAAACAGCCAAAGGTGAATCACTCGCCTCTAACACGGCTTTGATTTCCTCCTTTCGACTCAAGTCGGTCACTCGGATGCTGGCTTTGTTGCGCACCAAGAGGCTTTCAAAGATGGCTTGGGCTCGCTCTTCGCCGTATTCTTCCTTGAGCTTAGACACTAGCCAAACTGGGAGAGAATAGGCAATGGAATCACGCTTGTTTTTGCGTTTGATAGTTGCAATATCTGGCCAGCCTTCTCGCAAGGTACGACGAAGGACTGCGTTGACTAATTTTTCACTGCCTTTTTTACGCGCTTTGGCTATCTCTACCGCTTCATTGACTACAGCGTGATTAGGAATCTTATCCAGATACCGAAGTTGGTAGGCGCTCATGAGAAGAAGGACATAGAGCCAGTTATCTAGCTTGTCTCGATCTTGGATAAAGTGGGACAGGTACCATTCCAAGGTGAGTTTGCGGGCTACCGTTCCGTAGACAATCTCTGTCACCAAACCCTTGTCTGCTGCTGAAAGTTGACTGCCCTTGAGGTGTTTATTTAAAGCGATATTGGAGTATGCTTGATGGATAAAAACATCCTCTAACACTGCTAGAGCTAGATTTCTAGCCGTTTCTACTTTAGTCACCAAATCGTTCTCCTACAGTCAATGTCCGTCCAACTCCGTTGAGGAAGGAAGTAATGTCCATCTTAGGCTTACCTGCTGGCTGCACTTGTTTGAGAGATAGAGCTCCTTCGGCCGTTGCAACGATCAATTCCTTCTTGCCAATAGAGAGGATCTCACCTGGAGCTCCCTGACCTTCTACTGGTAGGGCTTCATAAATCTTAAAGCGGTCTTCCTTGAGAAAAGTGTGGGCAACAGGCCATGGATTCATCCCTCTGATTTGGTTAAAGAGTTGACGGTTAGTCTTATTCCAGTCCAACTTTTCTTCCTCTGGTTTGATATTTGGCGAGAAAGTGACTTGACTAGGATCTTGTGGTTCAGGTTGGATTTCTCCTGCTAGGTAGCCAGGTAGTGTATCCAAGAGTAAATCACGGCCAACGATTGCCAATTTTTCAAACAAGGTGCCGACATTGTCCTCATCTGTGATGGGAATACTGCGACGGGAAATCATATCCCCTGCATCCATTTCCTTAACCATTTCCATGATAGTCACACCAGCCTCCTCATCTCCTTGAATCAGGGCATAATGAATGGGAGCGCCACCACGGTGTTTGGGAAGAAGGGAAGCGTGAACATTGACCGCAAAGTCCATGCTATCAAGAAGTTTGCTTGGGAGAAACTGCCCAAAAGCAGCGGTCACA
>NZ_KQ970760.1:192184-211232 GCF_001579175.1 Streptococcus oralis | reverse complement strand
CTTGGGAGAAACTGCCCAAAAGCAGCGGTCACAATCCCATCCGCTCCTATATTCATAATAGCTTCCATCTCAGGACTTCCAGATAATTTTTCTGGCTGGTAGATGGGAAGACCTGCTTCTTTGGCAGCCTGCTTGACTGGGGTTTCTTGGATCACTTTTTTACGGCCGACAGCGCGGTCTGGCTGGGTCACAACAGCTAGAATCTCATAACGGTCGTCCGATAACAAACCCTTCAAAACTGTCGCTGAAAAGTCGGGTGTCCCCATAAAGATTAGTTTTGTCATTTCTTCTCCTTCTTATAAAAATTGCTGCGGTTCGTGGTCAATGCTGAGACGAAGCTCGCTATTTTCACGTTCTTGAGTCAAGGCCAAGACCTGATTGAGGGTTGGACCCAGCTCATCTTCTAAACGGTATTTAATCAAAATCTGGTAATGATAAAGGTTGTGGGTACGGGCAATGGGTTTTGGCGTTGGTCCAAGGATTTTACTAGTTTCCGATAAACCTGATCGCAAAATTCCCATGACCTCATAGGCACGTTTGACAACCTCTTCTTCTTTCTTGTGAGAGAGGGTAATCCCAATAGTGAAATAATAAGGCGGATAGCCGAGTTGGCGCCTGATACTCATTTCATAGGCATAAAAACCTTCATAATCCTGATCTTTTGCAAAACGAATGGCATAGTGCTCCGGATTGTATGACTGAATCAAGACCTGCCCAGCTTTTTCCGCACGTCCTGCACGGCCTGCCACCTGAGTTAAGAGTTGGAAGGTTCTCTCGGAAGAACGAAAATCAGGTAGATTCAAGGCCGTATCCGCATTGAGCACTCCGACTAGGGTCACATTTGGAAAATCCAAGCCCTTGGCAATCATCTGAGTTCCCAGCAAGATATCCGCTTCGCCTTGACTAAACTGGTCAAGAAGAGCTTGGTGACTGCCTTTCCTACGGGTTGTATCCACATCCATTCGCAGAATACGTGCCTGAGGAAAAAGCTCTGCCAGTTCATCATAGGCTTTCTGAGTCCCCGTCCCATAGTATCGAATACTGCGGCTCTGACAGTTGGGACAGACATGAGGAATTCCCTTAGAAAAGCCACAGTAATGGCAGTTCATGGTCTTGGTATCCATGTGCAAGGTTAGAGAAATGTCACAGTTGGGACAAGTATCCACCGTCCCACACTCCCGACACATAACAAAGCTAGAATAACCCCGACGATTGAGCATGAGGACTACCTGCTCTTTTTTATCCAGGCGATCTTGAATGGCCTCTAGCAAAGGGGGCGTAAAGTTTGATGTCTCATTCTGCCCGATATAGTCACGAAAGTCAATCACTTGAACCTCAGGAATGGTGGCTAAAGGATTGGCCCGTTGGGTTAGTCGCAAGTGTTGATAGACACCTTTTCCAGCACGCGCACGGCTCTCTAAGCTCGGTGTCGCCGAACCAAGGACCAGGGCTGCTTGATTGTACTGGGCCCGTAAGATAGCGACCTCTCTCGCATGATAACGGGGATTGCTGTCTTGCTTGTAGCTAGCTTCATGTTCTTCATCGATAATGATGACACCTAGATTTTTCAAAGGAGCAAAGATAGCTGATCGAGCACCAACAACAACTTGGGCGTCGCCACGCTCAACCTTGCGCCATTCGTCGTACTTCTCACCATTGGATAGGCCTGAGTGTAGAATGGCTACTTTCTCACCAAATCGAGCAATAAAACGCTCCGTCATTTGTGGCGTCAGAGAAATCTCAGGCACCAGCAAAATAGCCGTCTTACCCTTATCCAAGGCTCCTTGGATAATCTGCAAATAAACCTCTGTTTTCCCACTTCCTGTAATCCCTTGAAGAAGGAAAGGAGGTTGCTGACTGCCAATAGCACTGACAACCGCATCGCGAGCTTGTCTTTGCTCTGGGTTCAGCTCCAAAGGTCTACTTGCTTCAATGCCTTCGAAATAAGCAGCTGAACGTTGCACTTCCTTTTGGACTAGGGTTAGAGCTCCTTGTTCCACAAAGAAGTTGACTTGCTCGCGTGAGTAGGATTCTAACAAGCTAGCCAGAGGAGCACTCTCAAGATGAGACAGCAAATAGTCTCTCAGCTCTGCCTTTTTCTTGGCACGCGCAGAGATCTCGATACGTTCTAACTGCTCGACATGGACCTCATACCAAGACTGGGTCTTGACCTTCTTTTGATCGACTGCCTGGTATTCTAAGCGGAGTAGCCCTTTTCTCGTCAAACGCATCATTTCTGCCTGCTTGGCCAAATCTAGAGATGAAAAGGCTAGTGAATCTTCTGAACCAAACAAACGCTCTTTGTCTGCCTGACTTAGGCCTTCTAAAGGATAGATAATCTTATCATAGCTGGAGTTTAAAAATCCTGGAAGCATGGCTTTTAGAATGGAGATTTTGTAAGAAAAGACAGACTTACGTAGCTCCTCAGCCAGCCAGAGTTGCTCCCGAGTCAAGACGGGAGAAAAGTCCAACACTTCTGCAATCTCTTTCAAGTCCTGATCTGCCACTTCTTCATCCAACTGGGACTCCAAGCCTAGCACAATCCCTTGGATCAAACGATTGCCTTTGCCGAAGGGGACATGGACCCGCATACCGACTTCCAGCATCTCTACAAATTCCTCTGGAACCTTATAACTATAGGGCTGGTCCGTTTGCATCAGGGGAACATCCACGATAATCTTTGCGATAGCCATCTTCTCACCTCCTCCTTGTCACTACATTCTTGCAATAGAAAAAATAAGATTGAGTCCCCCCAACCTTAAATTTTTTCACCATCTTCTTTTTCTTTAGCGATTTGCTCTTTGATTTTCTTTTCTTCTTCTTCTTTGCGGCGTTTTTCTTCTTCGATACGGAGACGAACCGCTTCACGTTTTCCTTCTGGATCTGGGTGAATCGTAACATTTCCAGACTCGATTTCTTCTAAAGCACGAAGAGTTGATTTTTCAGACTTAAACTCTTGAGTTGCTGGCGCGCCTGCTTCTAGTTCGTGGGCACGCTTTGCTTCCAAGATTACGAGTGAATATTTTGATGGTACCTTGTCTAGCAAGGTATCGATAGAGGGTTTAAGCATCATTTGTTTGTACCTGTTTTCTAAATTTTATCGAGTAGTTGGAGATTTTGGCAACATTTCCTGATAGTGACCAATAACACGGTCCACACGGAAGTGTTCTGCTTCGATCACACGCTTGACACGTTCAGCAGCGAGGGGCACCTGATCGTTGACAATGGCATAATCATACTCACGCATGAGGGCAATTTCTTCCTTGGCTTTTTCGATTCGTTGGGCAATCACTTCTGCACTATCTGTTCCACGACCTACCAAACGATCTTGCAATTCATCCAAATCTGGTGGCGTTAGAAAGATAAAGACAGCGTCTGGAACCTTTTTCTTAACCTGAAGGGCTCCTTGGACTTCAATCTCAAGAAAGACATCGATTCCCTTGTCCAAAGTTTCATTGACATAGGTTAGAGGAGTTCCATAGTAGTTACCGACATATTCTGCATATTCCAACATCTGACCTTGACGGATCAGTTCTTCAAACTCTTCACGAGTACGGAAGAAATAGTCCACCCCGTCCACTTCACCAGGACGTTGCGCACGCGTCGTCATCGATACAGAGTATTGAAATTGGTTCTCAGAACTCTCAAAAATCTCTCTTCTAACCGTTCCTTTCCCAACTCCTGAAGGACCAGAAAAAACGATTAGCAAGCCTCGGTCTGCCATTATGTCTCCTTTAGTTAGTCTGTGAAATAAAGTAAAATTTCTCTCGGATACTGATGATTGCGTCAGTTATCCTTCTACAGTCTTTCTATCTAGTGTAACAAAAAAGCAGTAATATTTCAACTGCTCTTTCTTATTTATTTAGCATAATCTACTGCACGAAGTTCGCGGATTACGGTTACCTTGATATTTCCTGGGTAATCGAGATTGTTTTCAATTTTCTCACGAACTTTGTGAGCCAAGATTGTGACTTTGTCGTCCTTGATTTGTCCTGGATTAACCATGATACGGATTTCACGTCCTGCTTGAAGAGCAAAGCTATTTTGCACTCCTTCAAAGCCATTGGCGATTTCTTCCAAATCATGGAGACGCTTGATGTAGCTTTCAAGAGATTCACTCCGAGCACCTGGACGCGCTGCACTCAAGGCATCTGCTGCAGCAACAATCACTGCAATGACACTTTCGGCTTCCACATCACCGTGGTGGCTAGCAATCGTATTCACCACAACTGGGTGTTCCTTGTACTTACGAGCCAATTCCGTACCAATCTCAACGTGGCTACCTTCAACCTCGCGGTCAATAGCTTTCCCGATGTCGTGAAGGAATCCAGCACGACGGGCAAGAGCTGCATTTTCACCAAGTTCACTGGCGATGATACCAGATAACTTAGCAACCTCAATCGAATGACGCAAGACATTTTGTCCATAAGAAGTACGGAACTGCAAGCGTCCCATGATTTTCATCAAGTCTGGATGGAGGTTTGGCGCACCAATCTCATAGGCAGCAGCCTCACCGTATTCACGGATTTTATTGTCAATCTCCTGACGGTTTTTCTCCACCAATTCCTCGATACGAGCTGGGTGGATACGGCCATCCTTGAGCAACATTTCCATGGTCATACGTGCAATTTCACGACGAATCGGATCAAATCCTGACAAGGTTACCACTTCTGGCGTATCGTCGATGATGACATCTACCCCTGTCAAACTTTCAAAGGTACGAATATTGCGTCCTTCACGACCGATAATGCGTCCCTTCATGGTATCGTCTGGTAGGTGAACTGTAGAGTTTGTTGACTCTGCTACATACTCACCAGCGATACGTTGCATAGCCTGAACCAAGATATCTTTCGCAATCTTGTCTGAACGTTCCTTGACTTCTTGCTCAGCCTCACGAATGCGGCTAGCAATTTCCTTGGTCAAGTTTTCCTCTGTTTGAGCCAAGATAATATCTCGAGCCTCAGTTTGGGAAAGGGAACCGATACGTTCAAGTTCAGCTTCTTTTTGTCTTTCGACTTCCTCTAATTGCTCTTCACGTGCATCAAGGTTTTTTGCTCTATCAGAAATACTTTGTTCTTTTTGTTCAAGTGTTTTTTCTTTGTTCGTCAAATTGTCGTCCTTACGGTCAAGGCTCGTAGCTCTCTCCGTCAAACGACTTTCAATTTGCTTGAGCTCCTGACGTTCTGACTTAAATTCAGCGTCCACTTCTTCACGGTATTTTCTGGCTTCCTCTTTGGCCTCCAATAGTGCTTCTTTTTTAAGAGACTTGCTTTCGCTCCTGGCTTCATTTAGCAATAAATCCGCTTCGCGCTCAGCTTGTCCTCGTAAATTAGTTGCTTCTTGTTCAGCATTTAGAAGCATCAACTCTGCAGCCTCTTGAGATGATTTCATCTTAGCTGAGATGCTGACATATCCAATGACTAAACCAATGATGACGGCAAAAACAGCAATCGCAAGTGTCATGATTTCCATGTTTTTACCTCATTAAATTTGTTTATCGAATGACATACATTCCTTAATATTCTATCATAAAAAATCGATTTTCACAAACCCAAATTGAAGAGTTTTGTGTGAATTTTAGGAGAAAGTTCTGAAATCGCCAAACAAACTTTCTAACACTTAAAAATGACATTTTTATTAAAACATACAATAAAAAAAAGCCTACCTTTCAGTAGACTTAGTAATGATCTTTGAAGGACAAGAAAGCGACGCCATCTCCATCCATCATATAAATCAAGCGATTTTCTGCATCAATGCGCCGTGACCAAGCTCCTTGGTAGTCATACTTGAGTGGTTCTGGTTTACCAATTCCTGAAAAAGGATCGCGTTGAATATCCTTGATTAGCATGTTGATTCTTTTTAACGTCTTCTTATCTTGGTTTTGCCAATAGCAATAATCTGCCCAGGCATCTTCTGTAAACTTGAGCAGCATTTCTCACTCCTCAATCACACGCACCTGAGTGCGTCCTGCACGGACTTGAGCCATTCCTCGCAAGACCTTATCAGAAAGTTCCTTATTTTGAGCGATTCTTAGGGTTTCCTGAATACTGTCCCATTCACTCTTTGAAAGGACTACAATATCCTCATCTGGATTTTTATTGACCACCGTTAAAGGCTCAAATTCATCGTTTACCTTCTTCATGTAGTCTTTTAAATGATTTCGGAATGTTGAGTATAGAACTGCTTCCATAACCATACCTCGTTTTACCTCTTTTCCACTATTATACACAAAAAGAAAGAAATTGTCAGGAACTTGTACAAGATTTTTCTTTTCTATCTATTTATTCGAAAATCTTCTAAAAAAGCCTACCTTTCAGTAGACTTAGTTTGATTCTATTCTAATCGGCACTCGACCGAAATTCTGCTCTGCAATACTTGGGTATCCTAGTTGGTAAATCTGGTCTGCCTTTTGAGTCATAGCATCCCAAGGTTCTTTGCCAATTCGACTGACTAGATGGACCTGCCCTTTCAGAGACTTGAGGTGTTGTCTGCCTTTTTCGGTAAAGCCAAGAACATGAATGGCTTCTGGCAAGTCGCTTTCTCTGGCCTGCACCAAGATATAGGTCAAGAGGCGTCTGACACGCGCCTTGGTATAACGCTTGGTCGCAACCGCCTCGACCAATTCGTCAACAGTCTGAGCTGTCTTGATGGCATCCTTGATGCGCACAGCCATTTCTTGATTGACCTGATAAATGGTGGTTAGGTCTGGATTTGACAAGATTTGATAGCGAAGCAAGGGAAAATGGTCATCCCAGCTCACCTTACAGGCCTGCTCAAAGAGGGTGACAGAGGGCATAAAGCGTTCTAAGAAATCTTGGTCTGATTGATGCTGGCGGAGGGCTGTCGCCGAGGCAAAGTCCACCTCCTTGTCCACAGAATGATAACCCGCTCCCTGACGTTGAATTGGATGAAGGCTGATGTTTCGCCCTGCTACCGCCTTGGCATAGGCCAGAGCAAGGACATGATTGGGCGTGTTTCCTGAAAAATCAAGACCTGCAAATTCCTTCCACATGGCTTGGGTTTTCTGTGGATAAGAGAGGGTGTCAGGTAAGTTTGCTAGAAAATCCGCCATCTCTTGACCACGTTCTGCATATAAGTCGGCGATTTTTTGATAATCCAGAACTTCTTCTGTCCCAAAAGCCAGGGTATCAATGCCCAACCGATCCAAGATATCTACTGCTCCTTGTCCAAAGAAATCCGCTGCCTGAACACTGACTAAAAAGGGCAATTCCACTACCAAGTCTGCGCCATTTTCCAGTGCCATCTGGGCCCGAGTCCACTTGTCCACGATAGCAGGCTCGCCTCTCTGCATGAAATTTCCAGACATGGCAACAATTTTCAGCCCCTCCGCCTGCTCAAGCAGGTATTTATGCCCATTATGAAAAGGATTGAATTCCGCGATAATACCTGTGATGGTCATGATGCTCTCCTAACTAACCAATTAACCAAACTTCTGTCATCCAGAAACAAATCAAATCCACGGTAAAAACAAAAGCTAAAAGAAATAGCAAACCTGTGATCATGCAAGCAATTTGATTTTTATATCGAAGATAGATTTGATTAAATTTATCAATAAAGAGCTGGTGTTTCCCTAGATATACTGCTCCAACAAGAAGAAATAGCGGAGCCTGACTAATCAAGGTCCAGAGTAAACTGTAAACAATAGACAATAAAAAAATATTTATCTGACCAGAAAGTCCTAATACCGCAATAAAGGTCGGGTCCGTAATTGCAGTAAAAATCATAAAACCACTCGCGGCCAGTAAGCCCTTCCCTCCCAGCAAGTCTTTCTCTTTCTCTTCCTTTATATATAAACGTTTTAAGGCGAAAAAAAGTAAGGTAAAAATAAGCAAGAGGTTAATCCATACCCATACTGTATTGGAAAAGTTGTTGATAGCCCCTTCTACATAGGTCCCTAATTGTGAAAATCCAGCACCTAAAATAGTGGATAAGGTTAAACCCAAGATAGTTGTGCCAGCTAAAACGAGAAATGCGTAGGTATAAATCTGCTTTTTGGTAGCTCCTGCTGCTATCCCTGCTACCAAAAACATCATCCCAACGGGATCAATACCCGCAAGTCCTAGACCAAACACTAGCAATAGATTATTCATTTAGATTTCCACTCCTTGTATCCATCTCCTACTTCTGCGCCACAAAAAACCAACGTCTACTGGTTTCTGTTGGTTCCTTATCCTCAAAGTCCGCATATAGTTTGAAGAACTTGAAACCAGCTTGTTCCAGCAAAATATCATAGGTCAAGACCTCATAGGTCCGCTCCTCATGCACTTCATCGTGACGACTAAAGGAACCGTCAGCCTCCTTGATAAAGAAAGTCAACTCATGCACGATGGAGTGAGGAGCTTCGTCCTCATAGGTGTCCCAAAGCATGGCAAAATCTTCTGCATTTTCATGGTAAGAATAGCCTGGAAAAACCTCATCCGCCTGGTAGGTCGAATGCACGTCAAAGATGAAAACTCCATCTTCGTTGAGGGCATTATAGACTTCCTTAAAGACGTCCCCTACTTCCACCTCATCCTGCATATAGCAGATAGAGTCCGAGTAACACGTAACAAAGTCGTACTTACCTGCCTTGGACAAATCTAGCATATTGCCTTCAATAAAATCAATCTTTTGCTTGGCTGAAGCAGCTCTCTTCTCCGCAATCTTCAGCATATCTGCGCTCAAGTCCAGTCCAGTCACATCAAAACCAGCCTGAGAAAAGCGAACAGACTGGATGCCTGTCCCACAAGCCAATTCCAAGAGTTTCTTTCTCTCTTTAGTCTTAGGCAAATGACGCAGAGAAAAATCCGTCCATTTGTCGTATAAACTATCATCCATCACAGCATCGTAAACAGCCGCAAAGGTTTCATAAGTTGCCATAATTAAGATACAAAGAGCGTTAAAAGCTAAGAGAAAATAGGCATCTTACCGACGTAGCGTCAGATACAAAGGAAGTTCCTCTTTTTCTCACAGCTTTTAGCTCGTGTTCAATTTCAAGATCAACCAAACACGTCGCCCTCACCTTTCCATCAATTTCTTTTAAAATAAGCAAATAAACCCAGTTGACTGCAACTGAGTTCGATTGAAGACAAAGTCTTTTTAAGACTTTCCTTAGGTGATTTCGGACGTCTGCGACCTTCTTCGAAGTTCCAAGACTTAGTTTTGAGCCTAAGGTCTCAAAACTCCCAACTTCTTGAAACATTATCGTTTCAAGAAGCTTTATCACAACGGAAAGTCTCGGTAATTTCTCACTTCTAACTCAGAAAACAAGAATAATCTCTATACATTGTCGAATTTCAAAGCAATTCCCATCCGAAGTTCCAGTCATCTTCTACGCCAGAGTTTCAGATAAATCTACTGAGCTCGCCTCATGCCATAGTTTTTCAAGGTTATAGTGGGCACGCATTTCTTCTGAGAAGATATGCACGACGACACCACCGAGGTCTAGTAGAACCCAACCTCCCGCTGCATCGCCTTCGACATGGCTGCCTTTAACACCAGCTTCTGCTACTTTTTCACGAATGTTATCAGCGATTGCATCCAACTGACGGCTATTCATTGAGCTAGTGATGACAAAGTAGTCCGTCACGCTAGTCAAATCTTGTACATCAAGTGCGAGGATATCCTCCGCACGTTTCTCATCAGCCGCTTTCACGACTAGTTCTAGTAATTCTTTTTCGTTCATTTAATCCTCTTTCAAATAGTGCACATAGGCGTTATAGGTTTCAAGGGTTTGGGGATAGATAGGCAATCCCTCATGAGCCAAATGCTCCACAGTTCGCGCTGTTTCATAGGCCACTGCCTTATTGAGCGATGAACTTGCAATCTCACGCGCCTGGACCACTCCAGGGAAGGCACGATTGTGCTCGATATAGTCGGCTACATAGATAACCTTATCTAGGTCTGTCATCTGACCAGCACCGACTGTATGGATTTCAATAGCTCGCAGGATTTCAGAATCTTGTAAATTCAAATCTTCTTTGATTTTATAAATTCCGACCATGCCATGCCAAACATTATTGCCCCAGTTTTTGAGGTCAGGGTCTAGCTGATAACGGTCAATCAAGTCAAGAAATTCCTGATCTGACAACTTTTTAGCATAGTCATGGAGAAGACCTGCTAGTCCTGCTTTCTCGGCATCGACTCCAAATCTCTCAGCTAGTTCTATGGCTGCACGCTCTACACCCAGACAATGGGTCAAACGTTTTTCAGGCAGAAGCTCTGCCATTTTTTCCAACAAAGCCTCACGGGAGCAGTTGATATAGTCTTGATAGGCCATCAGTAAAGCCCCTCCTTCTCGATGTAGTCTAGCACTGGCTGAGGTAGGAGAAAGTTAGGTTTCCGACCTTGGGCAAGGAAGTCACGTACCATGCTAGACGAGATGTCCATGAGAGGCACATCCACCCAGATGACTGGATAAGAAGTTCCTGCCTTGTAGCGTGGGCGCTGGACTCCCACAAACTGAACCATGTCGACTAGCTCATCAATTCGGTACCACTTAGGCAGATAATCCACCATATCAGCTCCGATAATGAAGTAATAGTCCGTATCTGGATGTTGCTCGGTCAAAATCTTCATGGTGTCGTAGGTGTAGGAAATGCCCTTTCGCTCTAACTCGATTGTTTCAATAGCTAGACCTTGGATCCCCTCAATCGCCAATTCAAGCATCTTGAGACGGTGGTGTTCAGGGATGGTTTCTTTTTTGTCTACATGAGGTGGTTGGTATTCGGGCATAAGCAGGACCTGGTCCAGTCCCAACTGTTGTCGTACTTGGTCCGCCACAACAAGATGTGCATTGTGAACAGGGTTAAAATTCCCCCCTAAAATCCCGACTTGTTTGCGTTTTTTCTCCTTGATTTCTGGCTCCAACTCTACCTTGGTAAAGGGAGTCAATAATTCGATTGCCATAGGCTCGTCTTCCTTTAATTCTCTGTAAAAACAGTTGTTTGGAGTAGATGTTTAGATTTCTTTGACTTTTTTAGAAATCTTGCGATTTTCTTTCTTGCTGGATTGTTTAAACAAGATCAAGATGCGTCCGATTTTTTGGACCGTATCCACACCGATTTCTTCTTCCAAGATTTCAGCTACTTCGTGGATGTTTTCATCTGTGTTTTGCAAGAGAGTGACTTTAATCAATTCACGTGCGTCAAGAGCCTGACGGACGCTGGTTTTGATTTGGTCGTTGAGACCATTTTTTCCAATTTGGATGATGGGTTTGAGGGTGTGTGCCTGACTGTTGAGGAAGGCACGTTGTTTCGATGTTAATGACATAATCTTTCTTCCTTTTTTGATAGTTATTTTAGGTGGTGAGGGACGGTCGGAACTAATTTTTCAAAGATCTCATCTTTGAAAAATGGATTTCCTAACCTCACACTTGAGCCTAGGTCTCAAGTGTGCCCCTTGCCAATCTAACGATTGGCAATCACACCACGGCAATAACTATCTTTTTATGAGCTCACTTTGTTCGCTCAGTGATTTTATTTTAAATAATTGCTTTTCGTGTGACGACGGCGACGCCTTCTGGTGTCCAGACAGCGACTTTGGCGCTGCCTGTTACACGGATCCAGCCGAGTCCTGAGATGACTAGGTCTGTTTTGTCCTTGATAGTAAATACATGCTGGACTAGTTTTGGAAAGTCTTCTTTTTCCTTGCTATTTGGTGGTGTCAGAAGGGTTCCTAGGTGCTTGTCGTAGAAAGCACTAGCACCTTCAAGTTTGGTACGGTGGAGTTTGAGTTCATTGTCAAAGAAGGCTGTAAAACCTTGCTTTTCTCCTGCAATGAAGTCAAAGCGTCCGAGACCACCTAGAAACAGGGTTTGTTCAGGATTGAGCTGATAGGTTTTGGGCTTGATTTCCTTTTTAGGACTGACATACTTGAGGTTTTTAGCCGTCAAGTAGTGGGCCATCTGGTGACGGTGGATAATCCCCGGTGTGTCGTAGATATAAGATCCGTCGTCAAGCGGGATCTCAATCTTGTCCAAGGTTGTCCCTGGGAAGCGCGAAGTCGTAATGACATTCTGGTCACCCGTGATTTCTTGGATAATGGCATTGATAAGGGTTGATTTTCCTACGTTGGTCACACCGACTACATAGACATCACGGCCCTTTCGGTAGTGCTCGATTTTGTCAATGACTTCCTTAATGGCATGCTTGTTTTGGGCTGAAGTTAAGACGACATCAACAGGACGAAGACCTTCCTCGTGGGCACGTTCCATGAGCCATTGGCTAATCTTGCCCGGTTTAACAGACTTGGGCAGGATATCTTTTTTATTTCCAACCAAGAGGACATCATTGCCCGATACAAAGCGTGGCAAGCCTGGGATGACAGAGCCATTAAAGTCAAAGATATCAATGACATTGACTACCAAGGCATCACTATCTCCCACTTCGTGCAAGAGTTTGAGGAAATCATCGTCCGTCAACTGGACATCTGTGATTTCATTGTAGTGGCGGAGACGGAAACAGCGTTGACAATAAACTTCTCCAGTCTCCAACCCTTTTTCGAGTGCTGATTGGGGAGTAAATCCTAGACCAGCCTTGTCTGTCGTCTGAATGGTTGCTCCACAACCAATACAGAGAATTTCTTCCATAGTTAAATTCCTTTTTTATATGTAATCGGTCCGTACTTTTCAGTGATTTTTCGCATAACACGGCGCTCGCGAGCTCGGTTAATCTGCGTTTTGATGGAGTCGTGTTGGACCAAGGGTTTGACTAAGATCGAGCGAATACCTGCACGGTGAGCTGCTCGTATATCCGTCATAAGTTGGTCGCCGACCATGACCACTTCATTTTTCTCATAGTGGAATTCCTTCATGGCACGGTCAATCCCAAATGTGAAGGGTTTAAGAGCCCAATAAACGTAATCAATTCCAAATTGCTCAACTGCGCGTTGAACCCTTTTTTTGGTATTATTTGATACCACGATGATGCGAATACCCGCGTCACGGAGATCATGTAGCCACTGTTTCATCTCTGGCGTCCCATCAGGGTTGTTCCAAGCAATGAGGGTATTGTCCAAATCAACCAAAACAGCCTTGATCCCCTGCGCTTGCAGGCTTGGGACTGTCAGATCATAGACTGCTTCCACAGCAAAATCTGGCATATAGTTTTCAATCGCCATTCTGGCTCCTTTTCTTAACTTTTTTTCGCAATTTTTCTCAAAATCAATGACAAGACCAGCCATAAGACCGCGCTCGCCAAGCTGATGTAGACCCAAGCATAGGGCTCATCTGTTAAAGGTAGGGGAACATTCATCCCGAAAAAGCCCGTCACTACTGCCAAGACTGCTAGTAAAACTGAAATAATGGTCAAGGTTGTCAAGTTATCATTCAGGTTATTATTCAGGATATTGTTGTAAGAGGCTGATAGTTGTTGCAGAACTTGAGAAATCAAATCGGTCATCGAAACCAACTGATGAGCCTCAATCATGGCATCATCAAACTGTTCTCTCTCAACTTCGTTAAATCTGCGATAAAGGGCATGTCCTTGGATATGTTCTAGCAACATGCGATTCTGCTTGGCAGCCGCTGTCAGATAGACCATACCAGTTTCCAAGTCGGAAAGGGCAAAGAGGTTTTTCTTGGTCGTTCGCTGACGCAAGAGGCCATTGACCTCATCCTTACTTTTATCCATCTGCTCGATGACAGGATAGTAGGCATTGCTGATGATTTCCAGACTAGCAAAGAGAAATTTGTAAATAGAAAGCATATCATGACTCTCTAAATAACGTGTCATCTGTTCAATCACATAGGCATTTTTCTTATTGCTAATCGTAATCAAGCGCTGATGTTCTACGATAAAGGTCATGGGAAAGGCTTCATAGTATTCCTTGTCCTTTTTCAAATCCAATACATTGTAGATAAAGGTGACGGTTCCACTTTCGCGGTGGTAGTCCATGTGGGCACGCTCATTTCTATCCAGAGCATACTCGATGGTTTCCTTGTCCAATCCATAGATTTCAGAGAGATCTTCTAGTTTTTTCAATTTTTCCAAATCTAGGTTAATCCAAGTGCATCCATTGCCCAACTGCTTTTCTACAAACATATTTTCTCCTTTACCAAACTCTTTCTATTGTACCACAAATCTACCAAAATAGCAGACCTACTCTGTGCGGGAAAAGTTGCTGACAACAGTGATATTTCGGTTTGGAACAAAGTGAAGGGCTTGATCCTCACTTCGAAGTTGGGTCGTACGGATTCCTACGCTAACGACCTTTCCAGAAACGGTAATCGGTCCATTGGTGAGAACTACTTCATCACCCACATCAAGCTGGCGTTCAAAGAGGATGAAGAAGCCATTAATGACATCGGATAGAAAGCCTTGCGCCCCCATACCAATGGCCACCCCAGCAATCCCCGCACCGGCAAGGAGGCTAGAAACTGGCAAACCTAAAATAGACAGGATGCAATAGAGCAAGAAGAAATAAAGAATGTAGTTAAAGACATTCTCCAGCAAACGAGAAATGGTCTTTTGTCTGCCAGCATCTCGATTGGAAAATTTAAGTGAGGGCTTGACAATCTTTCGTACAGTGGCGTGAAGCATCTTTTTAGCTATATAAAATAGCAAAAACAAAATCAAAAGAGAAATCACCTTGGTCAAGAGATTCTCTAATATGGTTGTTAAATCAAGTTTATCAAAATAACGTTGAAAAAATTCTTGCATACAAAACTCCTTTTTCCTATTATACCATAACTTATCTGAAGACTATTCCCTATAAATATTCAAATTTCATTTGATTATTTAGTCAAATCTTGATTTTATGGCATATTTATACTATAATCAACAAAAGCGTGGGATTTGCTCCTTTCCGCTCTCTATTATCAACTTTTTAGGAAATTCTCATGTCTATCACCCAACGTACGACAAAACTGATCTTGGCGACCTGCCTTGCTTGTTTTCTCGCTTATTTTTTAGATTTATCATCAGCGGTTTCAGCTGGCATTATCGCCCTCTTAAGCCTTTCTGACACGCGCAGAAGTACGCTAAAATTGGCCCGTAACCGCCTCTTTTCCATGCTCCTAGCGCTCGCTATCGGCGTTCTAGCCTTTCAGCTGGCCGGCTTTCACATCTGGAGTCTAGGCCTCTATCTAGCTCTCTACGTGCCTCTTGCTTACAAAATGGGCTGGGAAATCGGCATCACACCTAGCAGTGTCTTGGTCGGTCATCTCTTGGTACAGGAGTCTACTTCTCCAGCTCTCTTGCTCAATGAAGTGCTCCTCTTTCTCATCGGGACAAGCTTTGCTCTGTTGGTCAACCTTTACATGCCCTCTCGGGAAAAGGCCATTCACAGCTATCACCTTCAGGTCGAAGAAAAGTTAAAAGACATCCTGCTTCGCTTTAAATACTATCTGTCAAGAGGAGACGGGCGCAATCAAGCTCAACTCGTTGACGAGTTAGATAGCCTTCTTGAGGAAGCCCTCAAGCTTGTCTATTTGGACCACTCGGACCACCTCTTTCACCAGACGGACTACCACATCCACTACTTTGAGATGAGACAGCGACAAAGTCGCATCCTGCGAAATATGGCCCAGCAGATCAATACCTGTCATCTGGCTGCAAGTGAGAGTTTGATTTTGGCCCAGCTCTTTTCTAAGATCGCTGCCCAGCTAAGCCAGACCAATCCTGCTCATGACCTACTTGATGACATCGAACGCTATCTGCAAGTCTTCCGCAATCGGAGTCTCCCGAAAACACGTGAGGAGTTTGAAACCCGTGCCACCCTCCTGCAGCTACTACGCGAAGCCGAAACCTTTATCCAGGTTAAGGTCGATTTTTATCAGAAATATGGAAACTAGAACGCAAAGAACCTCAGAGGACTTCCTCTGAGGTTCTTGTGTTTTGCATTTAGAAAGGAAACTTGGTTGACCATTCCCCTTAGAATCATCAAGACAGGGATATTTTCTGTAGAACCTGAATCCCTATCACGACTAGCCATATTTAAAATTTCACAGACTCTTTCAGCAGTCTGATTTACTTTCATAACAATCCAAGCTAGAAGACTTTATATTGTCCACCCGCATATCCGCAAGGAATGTAGCCTGCTTGGTATAAAGCATACAAATCATCCCACTCAACTGGAATCATATCGTTGGCTTGATGCACGATTTCGTTAATTTTTTCATTAATCTGTTGTTCCATATTTTCCTCCGGTTTAGATGTATTTTCCCCGTCTCTAGTATCCTTTATCTGTGAATGGTACCGCGTTCTTACTGATAGGTCACCATCATAAAAACGAGGAGCAAGACAAACAAGGCTAGGCTAATCAAGAGGGTTACAATTTTCACCAAGCGGTTGTTCTGCCAGTAGCCTGGTTTTCCGATATTGCTAGTCGCATCCATGGAAAAGAGTTGGCTTTGGCGAGGTTGGATGAGAACCAGGACAATTAAGGCGACGGCTAGGATTATTCCTATAATCATCAAAACTTCCATCAATTTCACCTCAAGATTCCTAATAATGTAAAGATCAGGCTAATAAGGATGAGCAAGCCGAGTAAAATGGAGAAGATTTTACTGATCTTTTCTCCTCGGGTGGGCTTTTCTTTCTTAAGCGCTCCTTGCTTTAACGCTTCCATTCGTCCTTCGACATCCTTGTAAAATAAATCGTTTTTAGTCATGTCCTTCCCCTATTATCCTTTCCATCCTTTCTTTGTAACTGCCCAAGTCCACATAGTTTGCATGGCGGCCTTGATGCCCAAGGGCTTGGCCCATCTTGTCAAGACTGCTGAGAGCTTCTTGAATCTTCGCAATCATGTCTCCAACAGTCTGCACATTAAAGAGGTGTTCTGGAGCTGTGTAAGATCTGTTATGAGCTGTCTGGTCAAAGGCTAGGATGAGCATATTGTGCTCGAAGGCCTGACGGACAGCTTCCAACAACTCGTTTCCGTAATTGATATCTAGATAGAGGTCAGACAGCTGGTATAGTTCTCGAATCTTTTGCGGACTGGCGTTTTGGTAGAGAACGACATTGGGATAGGAAAGTAAGGTCAGCAACTTGGACGACATTTCAGTCACCGCCGCGATTCGGAAGGTCACCATTGGCAAGGACTCAACCAAGGTTTCGATATGCTGGATCTGATCTGAGTTGGTAACAATCAAGGCATCTGCTCGGACGAAGTTTTCTCTTTTGAACTGATAATGATAACCTAGATGGATAAACTTGTCATGATAGGCTGGATTGGTCAAGGCCAAGGCCTTTCCATAGGTAGTCTTGTTTGGTATGAGGATCTGCTTGGCTCTCAAGTCCTCTTGCTCCAGTAGTAACTGCATATTACCAGGAAGACCATCACCTAACGGTTCTTGCCAAACCAAGATGTCCTGTCCACTCTTGTCTGGATAATGGTAAGAGACCAAGAAAGAGTTGGCTAGAGTGTTAAAGAGAAGGTGGCGAGTGTCGATTCCCAAGTCTTGCAAAAAGAAGATCGTAAACTCTACTCGATTTTTAAAATGGCGCAGGGCTTGTCCGGGCAAGGTTAGGAGGATATCGCCTGTCACATGGTTTTCTAGGACCATTTCCTGTCCCTTTGCATCCTGGTACTTGGTCAGGATAGCCTGTCCATCTACACTATAGGTGGTCTTGGCAAAGCAGGCTCCGTATCGGTTATAGTGGTCTGCTTGGTAGATGCTACCGGATAGGTCCTTCCAGTTGACTTGCTTGACCAAACGGGACTGAGGAGCATCCACATAGTGAATCACACCCCTCTCCCGAGAATCCTCTAAGATATGCGCCGACTGATTATTTCCCGCAATCTCCCAAAATTCAGGTACGGCTACTTGGTTGAAATAAAGAGCCTTTCCCGACTCGTAACCTAGATAGTAGGTAAAGGGAGAGAGAATCCCATCTGGGAGAAAGCCATCTGGCTCGATCACAACAGTGGTGTGGGACAGACCAGCAGCTTCTAAACTTTCGTGCAAATCGCGGCTTTCCTGGCCATATCGATCAAATAGTTGAATCATGCAGGACCTCCTCTATCGTCTTCTTCCACTTGTCCCTTACTTTGTCTGTTAAAAATCCTCTAGCTAGGTCATAAGATGCTTTTCTCATATTTGGCAAATGATTTTCTTGATAAAGCTGGCAGATCTTTTCTGCAAAGGCCCTTTTGATCGCCATTTCAACATGGTCGTCTGAACTTGGAATCAAGTAGCCATTTTGACCGTCCTGGATAAAGGTTTGGTTGCCATAAGGCACATCAAAACCAATCAGGGGCAAGCCTGAACCAACTGCCTCCATCAAGGTCAGACCAAACCCTTCGCTGGTTGAAGCCGTCAAATAGACTTCATATTGGGGATAAATCTGAGATAGGTCTGCATGTCCCTTGAGCTGGATATAGTTCTCCGCTTGGTGATCCGTGATGATTTCCCTTAAAAGGGATTCCTCACCCCCACTGCCATAAATATCAAAGGTAAGCTCTGGAAGGACTTGATGCGCCTGGATAACTGCCTTGACGAGCCAGTCGATGTGTTTTTCCTTGGCCAGACGCGAAGCGGTAATGAGAGAAAAGGGTTTGCGTTCGCTAGCAGGCTCCGTCAGCTGATCAATGCTCCCAACTGGAATCGTGACGATTCGTGGACGATGCTGACTGTACTGGGCAAATTGACCTTCGAGAACTTCCTTCTGCCGATCCGTGGATACGATAAAGCAATCGACCTTGTCCGCATTTGTAAACTGATACTCATAGTAGTTGTTCCAGAGGAGATAGTCTGCGTTACTAGCATTTTCACTATAGTGCTCTGCGTGAACGACAACTGCTAGATGGGCCTTTTGTGCTTCTTCAAAAACAGCCTGACCAATCCCAGTTTCCCTGTCCAAGATGACCAAATCAGACTTGCTTAAACTCAAACTTTGCATAAAATAGCGCATAAGGGCTGGCTTTCCGTACAGAATTCGGTCCTTAAATCGATAGACCTCTTCCTGTCCCTCAGTCAACGAGATATCGTAAGCAGTGCTGCCATCTTCATTGAAAAAGCTTCGTTGATAAAGCCTAGCCACTTGGTCTTTGGGCGCGAAATATTCTGTACAGTAACGCGTGTAGGAAAAATAATCCTTGCGAATCA
>NZ_KQ970760.1:188579-192164 GCF_001579175.1 Streptococcus oralis | reverse complement strand
CAAGTTCCCCCCAAACACATACTCTGCATGCTGCACTAGATTCTTAGCCGAGTCTACCAAGTAGCAGGTCACAAACTTGTCCTCGTCTGAAAAGTAGACACGCAAGACCTTGCCATCCTGCTCCCTATGACTCTCAAGGCCACCAAAAGAGGCCAAAACCTCGTCAACTGTAACACTGGTCGGTGCTAGCTTGATATCTGTAAAATGATTGTAAAGCCAGATTACCTGATCATCCGCAAAGCCGATATTGGCCGTTAAATGCTGGATATTGTCAGCTAAAATCAAGTCTGTAAAGATAAACTTAGATGCTAGGTCTAAGCTTCTAAAAATCCCTGCTCGGTAGGCCTGAGCATATTCAACACCACTACTCGCCCAACCGATTCCTAGATTTATGTTGTAAATTGTCATATGATCCTCTTTTTATGGAAAATGGGTGAGAATCTCACCTTTGGGCGTTACTTCCACAATCCCCATGAGAAGATTGCGTACCATATCTGTAC
Organism: Streptococcus oralis; assembly: GCF_001579175.1. Taxonomy (GTDB): domain Bacteria; phylum Bacillota; class Bacilli; order Lactobacillales; family Streptococcaceae; genus Streptococcus; species Streptococcus oralis_O. Next base: position 191,664 of record NZ_KQ970760.1, on the reverse strand, counting down.
GGATTTGTTGCTTCATGGTTTCAAAGCCTGCATAGGCCTCCTGATAGTACTCCACGATAGGGTTCTTTTGAGAAGCAGACTGGCTCCCGATTGCTAGACTGAGCTGTTGGAGATAGTCGACTTGCTCAACCCAATTGTCATCAATCGCCTTGAGCATGGATATTCTCAGAAATGAATCATAAAGCTGGTGAGGTTGGAGGACTTCCTTTTTAGTTGCTATTTCCTTGGCTATTATTTCCTCTAGTAACTCCCGAATCTGATCTGCATCAGCTAAATTCAAATCGGCTGGTAATTCTCTCATCCCAAAGCTAATATTGGTCACGATGAAGTGAAAGAGTTCTTGGGGGCTGCTATAGGCTTTTTCTGAGATTTGTTTGGTATAGTCTGCCAGTATATCTTCAAGGATATGCCCTAAATCACGGCTCCCATCTAGCAAGCGATCTCTTTCTTTGTAGACCATCTGACGCTGAATATTAACGCTTTCCGCATACTCTAAGGTTTGTCTGCGTGCTGAGCGACTGGCACTATCACTAGCCTCTTGGGCTTTTCTGACGAGATTGCGGTACTTGCGAGCCTTGAGTAGGATAGGCTTGCTAATATCTTCCACTTGGTAGTCTTGATACAGGTCGTGAACCCAAGACGGTCCGAACTTTTTGATCACATCATCTTCAAGCGATACGAAAAATTGAGACATACCTGGATCCCCCTGTCGACCAGAACGACCTCTGATTTGCAGGTCAATCCGTCGGCTCTCCATTCGCTCGGTACCAATCACAATCAAACCACCCAATTCTGCTACCCCTGGACCGAGCTTGATATCTGTCCCGCGACCTGCCATAGAAGTCGCAACGGTCACGGCTCCCATCTGTCCAGACTCTGCGATGATCTGGGCTTCACGCGCCGCATGATTGGCATTCAGGACATTGTGGGAAATCCCCTCTCGCAAGAGCAAAGATGAGTATAGCTTGGACATTTCAACAGATCCGACAAAAATCAGGAGTGGGTTGCCTTTGGCGTGATAGGTCTTGATAGCTTCCAGAGAGGCATACACCTTCTCAGGGAGGGTAACATAGAGATTGTCTGGATGGTCAATTCGCCTAAGTGGGCGATTGGTTGGGATGCGAATGACGGCCATATTGTAGGTTTCGAAAAATTCTTTCTCTGCCACCTTTCCCGTTCCTGTCATACCTGAGATTTTACGAAACATCTTAAAGAGACTCTGGTAGGTGATTGAAGCCATGGCTCTGGTTTCAGGAGAAAGTTTCACATGTTCCTTGGCTTCGATGGCTTGATGGAGGCCTCCTTGAAGTTTGGTCATTTCCATCAGGCGACCTGTGCTCTTATCCAGCAAAACCATCTCTTGACCTCGAACCAGATAGTCCTTGTCCTTGGTAAAGAGCGTATGAGCTCTAAGAGCATAGACCAGATGCCGAACATAACTGGCGTACTCTTCCTTATAAAGATGGTCGATTCCTAGGAATCCTTCAACCGTATGGGCTCCCTTTCGGGTCAACCAAACCTGGTCTTTTTCTTCCTTGTAGATGTAGTCTTCTCCCTTGACCAAGGTCGTCACTAGGGTATCAATCATCCCATAATAGTTAGACTGGACGCGGGGAGAACCTGCGATAATCAAGGGAGTTTGAGCACTATCGAGTAGAATATCATCGATCTCATCAATGATGACATAGTTAAAGGGAGGCAGGAATTTCCCCTCACTAGTTGAGGCAAGATTGTCATTGAGATAGTCAAAGCCCAGGACACTATTGGTCGTGTAGACAATGTCTGAGGTGTAGATTTTTCTCTTCTCTTCCGCAGTCAAGTCCTCTTTTGAATCCTCTGAAAAAGGCAGACCGACAGTTAGGCCTAAAAATTGGTAGACTGGGCCCATTTCACTCGCATCCCGTCTAGCCAGATAGTCATTGGTTGTGACCAGCATACTGCCTTTTCCCGTTAGGGAATTGAGGTAGAGGGGCATGGTGGCAGTCAAGGTCTTGCCTTCACCCGTATTCATCTCAGCCACATTTCCTTGGTGGATCACAATGGCTCCCATGACTTGCACATCATAGGGGAAGAGGCCCAAGACACGTTTATCGGCCTCACGGACAAGGGCATAGGCTTCTACCAATAGCTCATCTAAGGTTTCTCCCTGGGCAAGGCGCTGGCGAAACTCCTCTGTCTTTGCAGCCATTTCCCCATCACTGAGAGCTGCCATCTCTTCTTTAAGGGCGTTGATTTGGCTTAGAAGCTTCTTGACCTTTCTCAGTTGTCTTTCCTGATACAAACGATTAAACACCAGCATCCTCCTCAATAGAAAACGAAACAAAGTCAAGAGCCTCAAAACCTGCACTAATCAAGGAAAGGCGGTAGGTGTAGGCCGCTTCAGGATAGGTGAAGCTAAAGGAAAATTGTCTTTCAATCTTCTCCTCGATGATTTCCTCATAACGGTTTAAAAAAGTCAGTTTGAGATAGAGACCATTGGCTGGTTGAACCTGCATCTTCATAGAGAGACGGTAGGTGTGATTTTTCTTAAGAAGAGGGAGGCTGGGCTGGCTTCTAGTAGCCTGATAGTTGACACTAGAAAACCAGGTTTTAAGGGTTTCACCTGAAGCCAGCAAAGGATTTTTCAGGGTAACATGACCGTCTGCATGATAGGTGATCTGGCTCCCGTAAAGATAAGTGGCTCCCATCTCACCCCACCTAATATCCTCTCTCTTGATGATAATCATGTCTCACCTCTTCCGTATTCTTCTAGTATCATCTTATAAAAATGAATAAACCAGGCAACGTTTGTACCTGTGTCATCATTGTGTCGACCTGCGGTTCCTTTCGACAAGATCTTGGCTCCTGTCTGGCAAAGAGTCTCCACTAGCTGGTCATAGGCACCACTATCCATATCCTCGTCCTTCATGTAAGAAAGACCAAAGGTCGTCTGGGAAAAATCAGCTTGTTTAAATCGGCTCCAAAATCGTTGGTCCAAGTCCTTCATGTCTTTCTGGCTCACTCCTCCTGTCTGAAGGTGCAAGACATCAAAACTAGTTGGAAAGACTCCTGGTGCCTCTAGTCGACCCCGCTGTGCGATGGTTCC
>NZ_KQ970760.1:186383-188559 GCF_001579175.1 Streptococcus oralis | reverse complement strand
ACTACGATTCCCTTGGGCTCAAAGCGAGAGCCATAATAGAGGGCTGGGAAGGTTCCCATTGACAGCCCAGATAGGATCAAGTCACTTCTATCCAAGCCTAGGTAGTCTAGATAGTGTTGGATCGTTGCTTGTATGCTGTCTTCCAACTCCTCAGTTCCTAGGTAAAAGGCTCCTCCTTCTAATCGAGGGTCCGAAAAGAGGAGAAAGGGGCATTGGAGATTCTTCATCATCCAGTAACCCTCAAAGCCTTCCGCCGGACGGTAACCTGAGAAATAGACTGCTAGAGGTGGCTTGAAATCTCCTGGGTGAAAGAAATAGTTGATTTCCTCACGTTTTTTGTCATGCAGGATATTGCCTCCGAGAACAAACTTTCCAAACTGTTTCCGGCTCCAGCGTTGGTGGAGATTGCCGATGTTGACCTTTCCCTGACCACGCGCTTCAAGAGAAATGCTCAGATAAGCGTCATAGTCTTGCTCAACTATGATTGCTGAGGCAAAGTCTGCTTCCTCAAGGAGAATGTCCTGTCTAATCTCTGAAACGGATCCTGCTGGGATTTTTCGCAAACGCAAGCGCAAGTCCACTGGTCCAGTTTTTTCATATTCGAGCCAGAGTTCGATTGGCGAATGGGCTTGGACGGTCTGATTATAGGCCCAAGAGGCTAGCTGGGTATAGGTATTGCCAAAGTTTCCTTCTAATTTCAGATTCTCAAATCCTTGATAGGAGACAGAGCCTTGGAAACTCGGGTGAATCCGTATCGTAGCTGGACTCATCTTGTCCCCATAACCACCTTCAAAGAGGGAGGTGGAAAGGTCTCGAACAAAGCCCTGTCGGTCTGACAGATCCATCGCTTGCATACAGTGCTGTTTGATGAGATTATGAAGACCTTGATCCTGACTTGCAAACTGTTCTGGATAGAAAACCGTATAGGGTTCCAAGCTAGATGCAAAAGGCAACAAATCTACTAGATAAGCCCCATCCGTGAGAATGACAGCATGAAAGTAATCTAGGTCATTCTCATCCATGATTTTCTGGATAGCAGACGGTGTGTTGGGAGGAACATGATACCAGTCTAGTTGGGCTGGTAGGGCAAGAGTATCTTGCCAATCCTCTGGACCGATTTGCAAGATCTTATACTTCTTTTCCATGAGTCACCTCCTCCAACCACTTCTCTAGTTTAATCAGAAATTGCTCGCCAGTGTGTTCCTTTATCTTTTCAATGGAATGGATCAAAGCATCATTCCACACCTGTAGGCTATCGAGATAGTAATGGGCCGCTTGAGCAAAATCAGCAGTGTTTTCCAACAGATAGCCATTCTTCTGATGGCTGACATACTCTGTTTTGACCCTATTGATTTGAGGGATACCAGCACTAATCCCCGCTATCTGGGTATAAAGAAGAGGCTGGCTGTTCAGATCGACAATCAAACGAACAAATTCCAGCTGCTTGATTAACTCTGATTCATCCTGCATATTGACAAACGAATAGCGCTTGCTCTGATGGCGATTGTCCTCAAGTGGATTTTCAGCTCCTTGGTAATCAACTTCCTTCTCCAGTTCCTGGTCTTGAAACTGGTCTGTAATCATCTCTGCAACTCGTGTTTCCAGCTGCTTCATTTCTTCTTGACTAGCAGCAAAGGCTCCAAAGACCAGCTCTGTATCCTTGTTTTCAGAAAGGAAATGCAAGACCTGATAGAGAGCTTGGTCCTCTATCCCCTGCTCAAAGTCAAGTTGATAGTAGAGGAGCGACTCCTTCCGAGTCTGACTCTTTCCTAGCTCCAAGCGGGTATCGAAAGGCGATAAATGACGAAACTTCGTTGCTTGTTCTGAAAAGGCAGACTGAGCCAAGCGCAAGGTGTCCTCTCTGTCGACTAGAACAAGGTCCACCTTAGGCAACAAATCCGCCAACTGAGGTAATTGCTCTTGAGGATTTCGTCCGATAAAAAGACTGAGAACCTTAGTGGTTTGGTGAGGCAATCGTTCTAAAAGGAAGTCATTGTGCTGATCACAAGCAGGCAGAAAATAGGTCGCTCCTCCCTCAGGGAGTTGAGCTATTTTCTTCTCAAAAAACTCCGCAATCAAATCTCCCATATCTTGGTAGGCCTCTTTTTGGAAGCGAAAAGCAAAGATAGGATTGACCTCGATACGGCCCCCATCTTGCAAGTACTCTCTAAACTGC